>JBGAIC010000095.1:0-7753 GCA_044225845.1 Casimicrobiaceae bacterium | reverse complement strand
GGGTTGATCGCGTGCAGCGGCTTGAACTCGCCGTCGGGGTCCCACCATTTGTGCGCGAGCGCGCCGAACTTGGCGAGTTCCGCGGGATCGGCGTTGGCGCCGTGGGCGTTGTGCGTGGCGTGCGTTTGCATGGGGCGTGATTCAGCGCGGCGTGCGGGCCAGCTCGGCGTGCCAGCGTGCGGTGGAGGCCTTCAGCGCCGCGACGTCGATCCGCTGCAGCACCCGGTCGACGACGACTGCTTGGCCGTCGACCCACACGTCGGTGACGTCCTCGCGGCCCGCCGCGTGGACGAGATGCGACACCGGATCGTAGCAGGGCGACGTTGCGAGGCCGGAGAAGTCGATAGCGACGGCGTCCGCCGACTTGCCGGGCGCGAGCGAACCGATCGTGGCATCGAGCCCCAGTGCACGCGCGCCGCCGAGCGTCGCGCAATGCAGGGCCGTCGCGGCCGGCAGCGCCGCGGCGTCGCCTGTCGACACCTTGGCCAGCAGCGCGGCCAGGCGCATTTCGCCAAGCAGGTCGAGCCGGTTGTTGGAGGCCGCGCCGTCGGTGCCGAGCGCGACGTTGATGCCGTGGGCAAGATAGTCCGCCACCGGCGCGATGCCGCTCGCGAGCTTGGCGTTGGACGCGGGACAGTGGACGACGTGGCAGCGCCGTGCGGCGAGCGTCCGTATGTCGTCGGCATCGCAATGCACCGCGTGTACCGCGACGAAGTTGTGACCGGTGGCGCCCAGCGCGTCCAGCCGCGCGAGCGGCGAGCGGCCTTCGCGCGCGAAGGCCTCGTCGCGTTCCTTGCGCGTCTCGAGCAGGTGCGTCTGGACGATCAGGTCCAGCTCGCGCGCGAGCGTGATCACGGAGCGCCACGCGTCGTCGCCGACGGTATACGGCGCATGCGGCGCCAGCGAGAACGTCAGGCGGGATTCGCGGCGGAAGCGATCGCGCGCGGCGAGGCCCGCGGCCAGGTAGCCGGCGGCGTCCTGCGCATAGCGCGTCGGGAAGTCCAGCACCGGCACGCCGAGCATCGCGCGCATGCCGGACTGCAGGTAGGCTTCCGCGGCCGCATCCGGGTAGAAGTACATGTCGTTGCACGTCGTGATGCCGCCGGCCAGCATCTCGGCGGCGGCGAGCAGCGTGCCGTCGCGGACGAAATCCGGGCCGAGCACGGCTGCCTCGCGCGGCCAGATGTGCTGCGTCAGCCACGTGTCGAGCGGCACGTCGTCGGCGATGCCGCGCATCAGCGCCATCGCCGAATGCGCGTGGGCGTTGACGAGGCCGGGGATCAGCACGTGCGTGGGTCGCTGCACGTGGGTCCGCGCGACGAAGCGCGCCTCGGCGTCGTCCCAGGGAACGACCGCCACGATGCGGCCGCCATCGACGATCAGCGAATGCTCGGCGAGCACCGTCGCCGGCTCGACGGGGAGGATCCACGCCGCATCGATGCGCAGGTCGACGGGGGAAGAAGAAATGGGGTCAGACTCCAATTTCCAGCTCAGTACAGTGGAGGTTCGTCGGCGCAGCGAGGAATTTGGAGTCTGACCCCATTTCTTCTTCGCGCCGCGTCGGCGCGGCGGGGAAATGGAGTCTGACCCCATTTCCTTCACAAAAAAAAGCCCCGCCGAAGCGGGGCTTTTTCGTGCTGCGGGTGTCGCTGTCGCTTACTTGCGAACGATGGCGTCGCCCTTGACTTCGACTTCCACGCGACGGTTCGGCTGCAGGCAGGCGATGAGCTCCTTGAAGTTCTTCTGCTCGCAGACCACGCCCGGCAGCGGCTGGGTCTTGCCCATGCCCAGCGTTTCGATCTTGTCGCGCGGCATGCCCTTGCTGACCAGGTAGTCGCGGACCGCGTCGGCACGGCGTTCCGACAGCTTCTGGTTGTAGGCCTGCGTACCGATACGGTCGGTGTGACCGGTCACGAGCACGAGGTCCAGCTTCTGCACGTTGGGCAGCTTGGCGATGATCTCGCTGTCGATGGCAGCCTTGCCGTCCGGACGGAGGACCGCCTTGTCGAAGTCGAACAGCGCCTTCGAGGCCAGCGTCATCTTCTGGACGCCGGGGGCCGGCGCGGGCGCCGGGGCCGGAGCCGGGGCGGGAGCAGGCGGCGGGGGCGGCGGCGCGACGGCCGGCGCCGGCTTCGGCACCAGGTCGGGGTCGCACTGGATGATGGCCATGCTCGGGGTCCAGTAACCCGTGCGGTAGCACAGGTTGCCCGAGAGGCCGGCCGTGCTGTTGTACACGCCGCTGCGCACGACGTTGTTGTCAGGCGTACCGGTCGCCGACAGGACGTAGCCGCTCATGGTGGTGTTGGCGCCGGCGACGCCGGGCACGTATCCCTTGGTTTGCGCGGCAACGCTGCCGGCGAAGGCGGCGGCGATAGCGCCTGCAACAACACCGGTGACGAGACGACGAGTCATTGTTTCACCCCTTTGGTGTAGGTTTTTAGGAAAGTCTTGTGCGAACAGAATACTTTGCGTTCACAACGACTATAGCACGCGCGTTCTGCCCAACGCAAAAGACGGGACGTCGGAAAACGTGATCGCGCGCATGACTGTCGCGGCGATACAACGCCGTGCTAAAATGCCGCATATTCAAGGACCTCCGGTTCGATCGCGGTCCTTGGACAGGTTGCCTAATTGGGGTTTTTGCGGTCGTTGCACCACGCCCGGCAGGGTGGCGGTCGGCGGCCGGCTTCCTGTCCCCAGATTGTCACTTTTGGCGTTTTCCCGCGCTGTTCCCCATCCTCGAAACCGATGACCCCACCGCCCGACGAGCCGTTTGCCAAGGAGACCGTTCCGGTCAGCCTCGAAGCCGAGATGCGCCACAGCTACCTCGATTACGCGATGAGCGTGATCGTGGGGCGCGCGCTCCCCGACGTCCGCGACGGCCTCAAACCGGTGCACCGCCGGGTGCTGTATGCGATGCAGGAGTCCAACATCGTCTACAACCGGCCCTACGTGAAGTGCGCCCGCGTCGTCGGCGACGTGATGGGTAAATACCACCCGCACGGCGACATGGCCATCTACGACTCGCTGGTGCGGATGGCGCAGGACTTCTCGCTCCGCTACCTGCTGATCGACGGCCAGGGCAACTTCGGCTCGGTGGACGGCGACAACGCCGCGGCCATGCGCTACACCGAGTGCCGGCTGCAGCGGATCGCCAACGAGCTGACGGCGGACATCGACAAGGAAACCGTCGACTTCATCCCGAACTACGACGGCAAGGAGCAGGAACCGTCGGTGCTGCCGTCGCGGCTGCCCAACCTGCTGGTCAACGGCGCGTCGGGCATCGCCGTCGGCATGGCGACGAACATCCCGCCGCATAACCTCGCCGAGACGATCAACGGCTGCCTGGCGGTGCTCAAGCGCCCGGAGATCGAGATCGACGAGCTGATGGACATCATCCCGGCGCCGGACTTCCCGACGGCCGGGATCATCTACGGCCTGGAAGGGGTCCGCGAAGGCTACCGGACCGGTCGCGGCCGCGTCGTCATCCGCGCGCGGACGCACATCGAGGACATCGGCAAGGGCGACCGCCAGGCGATCATCGTCGACGAGATTCCCTACCAGGTGAACAAGGCGAACCTGCTGAGCCGCATCGGCGAACTGGTGCGCGACAAGAAGCTCGAGGGCATCTCCGACCTGCGCGACGAGTCCGACAAATCGGGCATGCGCGTGGTCATCGAGCTGAAGCGCGGCGAGGTCCCGGAGATCGTCCAGAACAACCTGTTCAAGCTGACGCAGCTGCAGGACAGCTTCGGCATGAACATGGTGGCGCTGGTCGACGGCCAGCCGCGTCTCCTCAACCTCAAGCAGTTCCTGACGTTCTTCCTCGTGCACCGGCGCGAGGTGGTCGTGCGCCGCACGCGCTACGACCTCAACAAGGCCCGCGACCGCGGCCACGTGCTGGAAGGCCTGGCCGTGGCGCTGTCCAACGTCGACGAGATCATCGCGCTGATCAAGGCGTCGCCGACGCCGCCGGAAGCCAAGGAAGCGCTGATGGCGCGTACGTGGCGCTCGCCGGTCGTCGAGGAGATGCTGAAGCGCGCGGTGACGGATGCCGCGCGGCCCGAGAGCCTGCCCGAGCACTTCGGCTGGCAGGCGGCCAACGGAGGCTATCGGTTGTCCGACGTGCAGGCGCAGGCGATCCTGGAAATGCGGCTGCAGCGCCTCACCGGCCTGGAGCAGGACAAGATCACCGGCGAATACCGCGAAACGATAGACCTCATCCTGGACCTCATCGACATCCTGGCCAAGCCGGAGCGCGTCACGCAGATCATCCACGACGAGCTCGTGGCCATCCGCGACCAGTTCGGCGACCCGCGCCGGTCGGAGATCGTGGCGCAAGGCACGGACCTGTCGCTCGAGGACCTGATCGCGCCGCAGGACATGGTGGTGACGATGTCGCACGGCGGCTACATGAAGTCGCAGCCGGTGGACGAATACCGCGCGCAGAAGCGTGGCGGCCGCGGCAAGCAGGCCACGGCGACCAAGGAAGACGATTTCGTCGAGCGGATGTTCATGGCGAACACGCACGACAACATCCTGTGCTTCAGCAACCGCGGCCGCGTGTACTGGCTCAAGGTCTACAACGTGCCGCAGGGCTCGCGCGCGTCGCGCGGCAAGCCGATCGTCAACCTCGTGCCGCTCGCGGAGAACGAGAAGATCACGGCCATCCTGCCGGTCAAGGAATTCGCGGAGGGCCGCTACGTGTTCATGGCCACGGCGATGGGCACGGTCAAGAAGACGCCGCTCGCCGATTTCTCGCGGCCGCGCCCGTCGGGGATCATCGCGGTGGACCTGGCCGACGGCGACCGCCTCATCGGCGTTGCGCTCACCGACGGCCAGCACGACGTGATGTTGTTCAGCTCCGGCGGCAAGGCGGTGCGCTTCGACGAGAACGACGTGCGCCCGATGGGCCGCAACGCGCACGGCGTGCGCGGCATGATGCTGGAGAAGGGCCAGAAGGTCATCGCGCTGCTCGTCGCGGTCGACGAGGAGCAGTCGGTGCTGACGGTCACCGAGAACGGCTACGGCAAGCGCACGCCGATCATCGAGCACACGCGCCACGGCCGCGGCACCAAGGGCATGATCGCCATCCAGCAGTCGGCGCGCAACGGCAAGGTGGTGGGCGCCGCGCTCGTGCAGAAGGACGACGAGGTGATGCTGATCTCGACCGGCGGCGTGCTGATCCGTACCAAGGTGAAGTCGATACGCGAGATGAGCCGCTCGACGCAGGGCGTCACGCTGATCAACCTGGCCGACGACGAGAAGCTCGCCGGCGTCGAGCGCGTGGCCGAGCGCGAGGACGACGACGAGGCGTGATGGCGTGCGCGAGAGCGTCATGACCGACAGCCCGCTCGCACCGCCGCTCGCCGGCGGCGTCCATCGCGTCTGGAATTTCAGCGCGGGCCCGGCGGCGATTCCGGAGCCCGTGCTGCAACGCGTGCAGGCGGAATTGCTGGACTGGCGCGGCAGCGGCATGTCCGTGATGGAGATGAGCCATCGCGGCGCCGACTTCATGGCCATCCAGGCGAAGGTGGAAGCCGATTTCCGCGCGCTGCTCGCCATTCCGCCGCAGTACAAGGTGCTGTTCCTGCAGGGCGGCGGCATCGGCGAGAACGCGATCGTCCCGTTGAACCTGCTGGGCGCGAAGCGCCGCGCCGACTACGTGAACACCGGGCACTGGTCGTCGCGCTCGATCGAGGAGGCGCGCCGCTACTGCGACGTGCACGTCGCCGCGTCCGCGGAGGCCACCGGCTTCAATCGCGTGCCGGCGCAGTCCGAGTGGAAGCTTTCGCCGGACGGCGCCTACGTGCACGTCTGCACCAACGAGACGATCGGCGGCGTCGAGTATCCGTGGACGCCGCAGCCGGTGGACCGGCCCATCGTCGCCGACGCGTCGTCGCACATCCTGTCGCGGCCGCTGGACGTCTCCGCGTACGGCGTCGTCTACGCCGGCGCGCAGAAGAACATCGGGCCTGCCGGCCTGACGCTCGTGATCGTGCACCAGGACCTGCTGGGCCGCGCGCGCGCCGAGTGCCCGAGCCCGTTCAACTACGCGGTGCAGGCGGCCAACAACTCGATGATCAACACACCGCCGACGTTCGCGATCTACGTCGCGGGGCTCGTGTTCGAGTGGCTGCAGGCGCAGGGCGGCGTGGCGGCCATCGAGCGCGCCAACATCGAGAAGGCCGCGCTCCTGTACGGCGAAATCGATCGCAGCGGCTTCTGGCGCAACCCGGTTGAGAAGGCGGACCGCTCGCGGATGAACGTACCGTTCTTCGCCCCGACGCCGGACCTCGACTTCCTGTTCCTCGAAGGCGCCAAGGCGCGCGGGCTTGCGCAGTTGAAGGGCCATCGCGCGGTCGGCGGCCTGCGCGCGTCGATCTACAATGCGATGCCGCGCGCCGGCGTCGAGGCGCTGATCGCCTGGATGCGCGAATTCGAACGGATGCACGGCTGACGCGGCGCACGCCGCGCGCCACTCTTGCCATGGCCCAAGACGACGACCTCGCGGCGCATCGCGCCGCCATCGACGCCCTCGACGACGAGATCCTCGCGCGGCTGTCGGCGCGCGCGGGCCACGCCAAGGCGATCGGCGAGCTGAAGGGCGGCGTCGCGGCCTATCGGCCGGAGCGCGAGGCCCAGGTGCTCGCGCGCGTCGCCGCCGCCAATCCCGGACCGCTGCCTGCCGCGTCGGTGCAGGGCGTGTTCCGCCAGATCATGTCCGCGTGCCTTGCGCTCGAGCGCCGGCTGACGATCGCCTACCTGGGCCCTGCCGGCACGTTCAGCCACGCGGCCGTGCATCGCCACTTCGGCGAGTTCGTCGACGCGTTGCCCTGCGCGACGATCGACGAGGCGTTCCGCGCCGCCGAGAGCGGCCAGGCGGACTACGCGATCGTCCCGGTGGAGAACTCCACCGAAGGCACGGTGGGCCGCACGCTGGACCTCATCGCCACGACGTCGCTGAAGATCTGCGGCGAGACGCGGCTGCCCGTGCACCAGAACCTGCTGTCGAAGGCGGCGACGCTCGCCGACGTGACGCGCGTCTATTCGCACGCGCAGTCGCTGGCGCAATGCGCGCAATGGCTCGCGGCGCACCTGCCGCAGGTGCCGCGCGTGCCGGTGGCGAGCAACGCGGAAGCCGCGCGCCTTGCCGCGGCGGAGCCGGGCACGGCCGCAATCGCCGGCGAGAACGCCGGCGCGATCTACGCACTGCCGACGCTCGCGCGCGCCATCGAGGACGATCCCAACAACACGACGCGCTTCTGGGCGCTGGGCGCGCAGGACGTCGGGCCCTCGGGCCGCGACCAGACGTCGATCGTCATGGGCTGTCCCAACCGCCCGGGCGCGCTCGTGTCGCTGCTCGCACCGTTCGCCGGCAACGGCGTCTCGATGTGCCGCGTCGAATCGCGTCCCGCGCGCCACGTGATCTGGGAGTACGTGTTCTTCGTCGACGTCGAGGGCCACGCCAGCGACCCGGCCGTGGTCCGCGCACTCGCGGAGCTCGAAGGCCTCGCGCCTTTCGTCAAGATCCTCGGTTCCTATCCCGCACCATGACCGCCACCGCCGCCGCACTCGCCCCCGAATACATCCGCAGCATCGCGCCCTACGTCCCCGGCAAGCCGGTGGAGGAGCTCGCGCGCGAGCTGGGGCTCGATGCCGCGCACATCGTCAAGCTCGCGTCGAACGAGAATCCGCGCGGGCCCAGCCCCCGCGTGCTCGCCGCGCTCGCGGCCGCCACGGCGGAGCGTCC
>JBGAIC010000011.1:0-73389 GCA_044225845.1 Casimicrobiaceae bacterium | reverse complement strand
GAACGCCGGCGCGACAAGGACATCATCGACGCATGGGCGCGTCACGTGCATCCGCGCGACACGTTCCGCTGGCCGCTGACGCCGGAGCTGAACCGGCTGGATCCGGCATGAGCGTGCGGACCGCTACGCACGTCGGCGGGCCGGAGGCTTCGCGGTGAACGCGCACGCGTGGCCTCGAATCGGCGTCGGCTGCGCGGCGCTCGGCACGCCAGCACCGGGCGTCACCGATGCGACGGCCGCCGCGACGCTGGAACTCGCGTGGGAGCGCGGCGTGCGCTTCTACGACGTCGCGCCGCTGTATGGCGGCGGCTTGGCGGAGGAGCGCCTCGGCCGCATGCTGCGCGGCAAGCCGCGCGCGAGCTACGTGCTGTGCACGAAGACCGGCGTCACGCGGCCCTATGCGCAAGCCGCGACGCCACCCGGCTCGTCCGTGCCCCGCAGCGCGGATCGCTGGGACTACTCGCGTGCCGCGACGCGGACGTCGGTGCTGCGCAGTCTCGAGCGGCTCGGCGTCGACCACCTCGACGTCGTCCACCTGCACGATGCCGAGAACCATCTCGATGCGGCGCTCGAGGCATACGACGAGCTGCAGGCGCTGCGCGGTGAAGGCCTGGTGCGCGGCATCGGCATCGGGTCGAACCTCGTCGCGCCGGTGCAGCGACTGCTCGGCGCACGCGCTTTCGACGCGTTCCTGCTCGCCGGCTGCTACACGCTGCTCGACGACAGCGGCGCGGCGCTGATCGGCGCAGCCGCTGCGCGCGGCATTGCGGTGGTCGCGGGCGGCATCTACAACTCCGGCATCCTGGCCACCGGCCCGCGCGCGGGAGCGACATTCGCGTACCGCCCCGCGGACATGGCCATGCTCGAGCGGACGCAACGCCTGGCAGCGGCTTGCGCGCGTCAAGGCGTGCCGCTCGCCACCGCAGCGCTGCAGTTCGTGCTGGCGAACTCCGCGATCCGCACCGTGTTGCTGGGGCCGCGCACGCCCGACGAGCTCGCGCAGAACCTCGCAGCCGTCGACACGCCTTTGCCCGCCGGGTTGGCGGCGGAACTCGCGGCGCTGCGCGCCCTCGAGCCGATGGACGTGAAAGGCTGACCCCATGCGCACACTTGTCAGGATCATTGCCGTGCTGCTCGCGATGGCATCGGCCGTCGCGGCGCCTTCCGCCCAGGCAGCCGACGCAGCCTGGCCGACCCACCCGATCCGGCTGATCGTGCCGTTCGCGCCGGGCGGCTCGTCGGATGCGCTCGCCCGCCTCGTCGGCCAGCGCCTGGGCCAGCGGCTGGGACAGCCCGTGATCATCGAGAACAAGCCGGGTGCCGGCACGACGATCGGTGCCATCGAGGTGGCCAAGGCGCCCGCTGACGGCTACACGCTGCTGCTCGCGCCCGCGCCGTTCGTGATCTCGGCGCTGATGTATCCCAACCTGCCTTACGACATCGGCAAGGATTTCACCGGCGTCGCGCTGATCGCCACGTCGCCGCTCGTATTGACGGCTGCCGTGACGCTGCCGGCGAATACGGCGCAGGAGGTGATCGCGCTCGCGAAGGCGAAGCCCGGCGTCCTTACCTACGGTTCGCCCGGCAACGGCAGCGTCCCGCACCTCGCCACGGAGCTCTTCAAGCTGCGCACGGGCACCGACATCACGCACGTGCCGTACAAGGGAGCGGGCCCGGCGGTCGTCGATCTGCTCGCCGGCAACATCACGCTGATGTTCGCGAGTCCGATCGAAGTCTCTCAGCACGTCAAGGCCGGCAAGCTCAAGTACATCGTCGCCAGCACCGCGCAGCGGACGCCGGGACTGCGCGACGTGCCCACCGTGGCGGAGTCGCTCGGCATCGCCGACTTCGACGTCGTAGCGTGGTTCGGCGTCGTCGCGCCGGCGGCGACGCCGCGCGCCGTGGTCGCGCGACTGTCGGCCGACATCGGCGCGGTCCTCGCGGCGCCCGACGTCAGGGATGCGCTGGCCGCGCAAGGTGCCGAAGTCAACTACCTCGACGCCGGCGCGTTCGACCGCTTCCTCGCGCGCGAGCGCGGCCAGTGGGCCACTGCCGTCAAGGTCTCCGGCGCGAAGATCGACTAGCGAATGCACGCTCCGGATGCGCCCCGCGCGTGCCCGCTGATCACGACCCCCATGCGCATCGACGCTCACCTGCACTTCTGGCAACCCGCCTGTGGCTTCGACAACCGGCCAGTGGCCGACCACGCGTTCTACCGGCGCGACTTCATGCCCGGCGACGTCGCGCCCGCGCTTGCGGCGGCCGGCATCCACGCGGCCGTCCTCGTGCAGACCTGCCCGCAGGCGGCCGAAACGGCGTGGCTCGTCGAACAGTTTGGCGACGACACGCGCTTTCCGGCGATCACCGGCTGGACAGACCTGGACATAGCGGAGGCCGATTTCGCGCCGCTCCTCGCTCAGCCGTCGATCGCCGGCTTGCGCGCGCAGTTGCGCCGCGTGGCCGACGACCGCTTCGTGACACGGCCCAACGTCGTCCGCAACCTGGCGCGGGCGCTCGACGCGGGCTTTGGCGTCACACTCCTCGCCGAGCCGCGCCATTACGCCGTGCTGCCCGCCGTGCTCGACACGTTGCCGCCCGGCCCGATCGCGTTCAACCACCTGGGCATGCCGACGCCGGCGACGGATCGCGCGACGTGGCGTGCCGCGCTGCAACGGTTTGCGCAGCGCCCCGACAGCTACCTGCAATGCTCCGGCCTGCCGTTCCTGTTCGGCGACGGCTGGCGCGCGCCGGACGTGTTGTCTCGCCTCGACGACGCACTCGACATCTTCGGCCCGCAGCGCTTGCTGTTCGCCAGCGACTGGCCAATGCTGCTGCGCTTCGCGACCTACGTCGAATGGGCCGACACGGTCGAAGCCTTCATCGCCCGGCGCGGCCTTGCCACCGCCGAACGCGACGCGATCTTCGGCGGCAACGCCGTCCGTTCCCTGCCCCGCCTTGCCACGCGCCTCTCCGGTGCGCCATCCTCTGTCCCGACCTCCACAGGAGTCACCCCGTGAAACGATCCGAGATCAATGCGGCGATCGACAACGCGATGGCCGCGTTCGACCGCCACGACGTCCGCCTGCCCGAATGGGGCTACTGGCCCGCCGAGCGCTGGAAGACCGCCGGACCCGAGATGAGCCGCATCACGCGCAACGCGCTGGGTTGGGCGTGCACCGACTTCGGCCAGGGTGATTTCAAGAACATCGGCATCACGATGTTCGACGTGCGCAACGGCACGCGCGAGTTCCCGGACGAAGGCACGCCTTACGGCGAGAAGATCTACTGCCTCAACCCCGGCCAGCGGCTGCCGTTCCACTTCCACTACAACAAGAAGGAAGACATCATCAGCTACCACGGCGGCACGCTGATGATCCAGCTCTACAACTCGCGGCCCGACCAGTCGATGGACGAGGAATCGGACGGCGTCGTGTATTGCGATGGCGTGCGCAAGGCGTTCCATGCGGGCCAGATCTTCGAGATCCCGCGCGGCGGCAGCCTGACGATCGTGCCGGGCCTGTTCCACCGCTTCTGGGCCAAGGAAACGGATGGCGTGCTCGTCGGCGGCGAGATCTCGACGATCTCCGTGCCCAAGACGGACAACCATTTCGGCGGCAACGCGCGCCGCTTCGTGCCGATCGACGAGGACGAGCCCGCGCGCTGGCTGCTGAACGTCGACTACCCGAAGCTGCACGAGGTCGCCTGATGGCGGGTCGCCTGGAAGGACGCGTCGCCGTCGTTACCGGCGGCGCGTCGGGTATCGGCGCCGCCACCGGCGCGCTGTTCGCGGCCGAAGGCGCGCGCGTCGTGTTCGCCGATCTCGACGGCGCCGCCGCGGGCAAGCAGGCGACCGCGGTGGGCTACGGGGCCGTCGGCACGCGCGTCGACGTCGTCGACGAAGCGAGCGTCGTTGCGATGGTCGCTGCCGCGCATGCCGCGTTCGGCCCAGTCGACATCCTGGTCAACAGCGCCGGCATCATGCGCAAGGCCTGGGTCCAGGACATGCCGCGCGCGCTGTGGGACCAGGTGCTCGCGGTCAACCTCACCGGCACGTTCCTGGCGAGCAAGGCGGTGCTGCCCGACATGGTCGCGAAGAACGCGGGGCGCATCGTCAACATCGCGTCGATCGCGGGCAAGGTGGGCGAGCCGACCGCCAGCGCGTACAGCGCGTCGAAATTCGGCGTCATCGGTTTCACGCGCTCGCTGGCCATCGAGGTGGCGAAGCACAACGTGCTGGTCAACGCCATCTGCCCCGGGCCCATCGCCACGCCGCTCGGCGAACAGGGCTGGCGCGAGGGCGCGGCGATCGAAGGCGTGGGCCTCGACAAGATCATGACGCGCGTCAACGGCCGCTCGCCGCTGGGCCGGTTGGGCACCGTGGAGCAGGTGGCGAAAATGGCGCTGTTCATCGCGTCCGACGACTGCGACTTCACCACCGGCTCGGCGTTCAACGTCGACGGCGGCATCATCATGACCTGAGCCGCGACCATGGCGAGCCGCGACCCCCACCGTCCCAACATCCTGTTCATCCTGTCCGACGACCAGGGCGCGTGGTCGCTCGGCTACGCGGGCAACGACGAGATCCGCACGCCCCACCTCGACGCGCTCGCGGCGTCCGGCATCCGCTTCACGGACTTCTTCTGCACGTCGCCCGTCTGCTCGCCCGCACGAGCGTCGCTGATGACGGGCCGCATCCCGTCGCAGCATGGCGTGCACGACTGGATCCGCGACGGCAACGTGGGGGCCACGCGCATCGACTACCTCGAGGGCCAGCCGCTACTCACCGACCATTTCGCCGCCGCGGGCTGGCGCTGCGCGCTGATCGGCAAGTGGCACCTGGGCGCGAGCGATGCACCGCGTCCCGGCTACGTGCGCTGGTTCGCGCACCAGTCCGGCATGAGCCGCTACTACGACGCGCCGATGTGCGACGAGTCGCGGCTCGTCGATGCGCCCGGTTACCTCACCGACGTGCTGACCGACGCGGCACTCGGCTTCCTCGACGCCGAAGCGGCGCGCGACGAGCCGTTCTGGCTGAGCCTCAACTACACGGCGCCGCACTACCCGTGGATCGATTCGCATCCGCCGGAATACACAGACCTGTACCGCGATTGCCCGTTCAACTCGTGTCCCGACGAGCCGCCACACCCCAACTCGGCGAGCGGCAACCCGGCCACCGATGCGGGCCACGCGGGCCGGCGCGCCAACCTGATCGGCTATTACGCCGCCGTGACGGCGATGGACGCCGGCATCGGCCAGGTGCTCGCGGCGCTCGCCGCGCACGACCTCGCGCGCAGCACGCTGGTGATCTTCATGAGCGACAACGGCATGAACTGCGGCCATCACGGCATCTGGGGCAAGGGCAACGGCACGCGCCCGCAGAACATGTACGACACGTCGGTGAAGGTGCCCTGCCTCTTTGCGCAGCCCGGCCGCATCGCGCCGGCCGTCAGCGACGCGATGCTGTCCGGCTACGACCTCTACCCGACGCTGCTCGATTACGCCGGCCTGCCGCCGGACCGTTCACCGCGGATGCCCGGACGCAGCTTTGCGGCGCTGCTGAGCGACGGGCAGGTGCCGCCGGACGGCGGCGTGGTCGTCTACGACGAATACGGCCCGACGCGGATGCTGCGCACGCGCGAATGGAAGTACGTGCATCGCCATCCGGCGGGCCCGCACGAGCTCTACGATCTCGCCAACGACCCGGACGAGCGCCGCAACCGCATCGACGACCCGACGTCTGCACCGACGGTGGCCGTGCTGCGCGCGCGGCTCGACGCCTGGTTCGCGCGCCACGTCGATCCGCTGCAGGATGGCGCGTCGAAGCCGGTGATCGGCACCGGCCAGCTTGCGCGTTCGAACCACGGCGCCGACGATGCGGCCGCATTCGCGCTGCAGCCCATCGCGGCACTCGCCATCCCGCCGTCCCCCTCCCGGAGCCATCCGACTTGAGCCCGCCCTCCACCGACGTCGTCGACGCCCGACGCGCGCGCCGCAACCGCTGGCTCGCGAAGTACGGCCTCGGCTTCCTGACGATCGCCGTCATCGTCGGCGCCTACTGGATCTACACGCTGCAGCCGCAGGCCAACAAGACGCTGACGCCGCCGCCGCCCAAGGTCGTCGAGGCGCTGTGGGCAGCGATCGTCGACCGCTCGCTGTTCGTCAACATCGGCTGGTCGCTGTACCGCGTCGTCATCGGCTTCGCGCTGGGCGTTCTGCTGGCGGTGCTGATGGGCTGCACGGCCGGCTGGTTCCGTTATGCGGGTTATGTGCTGAACCCGATCATCGAGGCCATCCGCCCCATTCCCGCGCTGGCCTACATCCCGCTGATCATCGTGTGGGTGGGCATCGACGAGCCGGCGCGCATCCTGATCATCGTGCTCGCCGTGTTCAAGCCCACGGTCGTCAACACGCGCCAGGGGATGCAGGAAGTGCCGAAGATCTACGTCGAAGCAGCCGAGGCGCTCGGAGCGTCGCGGATGACGACGTTCTGGCGCGTCGGCTTCCCCAACGCGATTCCCTACATCGTGTCCGGCATGCGCAATGGGCTCGCAGCCGGCTTCCTTGCGCTCGTCGCGGCCGAGCTGATCGCCTCGTCCAACGGGCTGGGCTTCCTCATCTCCAACGCGGGACAGAACCTGCAGATCGACGTCGTGCTGATGGGCATCGTCGTCATCGGCGTCGTCGCCACGCTGCTCGACGCGATCGCCGTGCGCGCGCAGGCCTGGCTCACGCGCTGGAGCGAGGTGCGGCAGTCATGACCAGTTCCACCGAAGCTATGCGCGATCAGCGCGCGACCGCGCTGCAGGTCGACGGCGTCTGGCGGACGTTCCAGCGCCTCGACGGCAGCCCGCCGTTCACCGCGCTCCAGGACATCAACCTCGACGTCACCGCGGGCACGTTCGTCGCGATCATCGGCGGCTCGGGCTGCGGCAAGTCGACGCTGCTGCGGATAATCGCGGGCCTTGTCCCGCCGTCGAGCGGCGTCGTGATGCACGACGGCGCGCCGGTGCGCGGGCCGCACCACTCGCGCGGCTTCGTGTTCCAGGGCGATGCCGTGTTCCCCTGGCTGACGGTCAGGCGCAACATCGAGTTCGGCCTGCAATGCCGGGGCATTCCCGCGGCCGAGCGCAAGCGCACCGCCGAAACCTGGGCGCGGACCGTGGGCCTCGCCGATTTCATCGACGCGTTCCCGAAGGAACTTTCCGGCGGCATGCGCAAGCGCGTGGACCTCGCGCGCGTCTATGCCAACGACCCCGACGTGCTGCTGATGGACGAGCCGTTCGGCGCGCTCGACGCGCAGACGAAGGAGCGGATGCAGGTGGAATTGCTCGACCTGTGGGACCGCTCGCGCAAGACCGTGCTGTTCGTCACGCACGACGTCGACGAGGCCGTGTTCCTCGCCGACGAGATCGTCGTGATGGCGGCGCGCCCCGGCCGCATCGCCGAGCGCATCCCGGTGCCGCTGCCGCGCCCGCGCGACGAGCGCTCGCGCACGACGGCCGGCTTCGAGGAAACCCGCCGCCGGCTGCGCAGGCTGCTCGAAGATCTGGCGCCGGCCGCGGCACCACGCTGACCACCAACCCCGACGCGCACAGCGCGCACACAAGCCCAGGAGGCCCCATGTCGTCACGCCCATCTCCCCGTCGCACGAATCCCTGGCGCCGCGCCACGGCCGCCGCCGCGCTGGCGCTGCTCGCGCTGCTGCCTTCGCTCGCGACCGCCGCGCCCGAGACGCTGTCGTTCGGCGTGCTGCGCGCGCCCACCGGCGCGCTCGCCGTCGTCGCCAGCAACAAGGGCTGGTTCGAGAAGGCCGGCGTCAAGGTCAAGCCGATCAGCTTCGCCGAAGGCGGCGGCCCCGCGATCATCCAGGCGATGGCCGGCGGCGAGCCCGACATCGCGCTGCTGAACCTCGCCACCGCCGTGCTCGCGTTGAGCCAGAGCAGCTTCGATGTGCAGATCATCGCCGTGCCCGACGATCCCGTGCTCGCGCTGCCGCTGATGGCGCGCGCCGGCATCGACTCGGTCAAGGACTTGAAGGGCAAGTCGGTGTCGACGCCACCCAACGGCGGCCAGTACTACCTGCTCGCGCAGATCCTCAAGGCGCACGGCATGGACTTCAAGGACATCGACTTCAAGCCGATGCCCATCGGCCAGGCGCAGGCCGCGTTCATCGCGGGACGGCTCGACGCCGTGATTCCCTCGGCGAATGGCATGGTGCTGATCCCCAAGGCGCTGCCCGGCGCGCACGTCATCGCGACGGGCCAGGACCTGGGCGGCGGCAAGGGCGACCCGGTGATCAACCCCGACGTGCTCGTCGCCACGCGCGCGGCCATCCAGAAGCACCCGGAGGCGATCAAGGCCTTTATCAAGGCCTACCAGGGCACGGCCGTATCGACGCTGCAGAACCCGGCGACGCGCAAGCAGACGATCGACGAGATCCAGCAGTACATGAAGAGCGCCGGTGCGGGCGCGCAGGAACTCGACGCCGCGATCAAGTCGACCGACGCGATCAAGTTCTACTCCTACGACGAGTCGAAGAAGCTGACCGACAGCGCCGCGTTCAGGAAGGCCGTGCAGGACCAGGGCGACTACTGGTTCGCCGCCGGCGTGCTGAAAGCGCGGCCGGACCTGTCCAAGGCGGTCAACACGTCGCTGATGGATTGACCCGACGCCGGGTCGCGCGTGGCGGCCCGACACGTTCCCGCTCCCGACATGCACACCGACGACCCGGCTGCCGGCTGGAAGGGCCACATCGGCCGCACGCTGAACGATTCCACGCCGTGGTGGGCGCCGCGCACCGCGGCGCCCGCCGGCGCGCCGGACGTCGTCGTGTTCCTGCTCGACGACCTGGGCTTCTCGGACTTCGGCTGCTTTGGCGCGGAGATCCGCACCGCCGCGATCGACCGCATCGCGCGACGCGGCATCCGCTTCGTCGACTACACGACGGTGCCGATGTGCACGCCGGCGCGCGCGGCCTTCCTCACCGGCAAGAACCCGCACAGTGTCGGTTGCGGCTGGCTCACGTTCAACGATCCGGGCTTCCCGGGCTATCGTTCCGGCGAGATGACGCGCGACACGCCGACGCTCGCCGAGATCCTGCAGGCCAACGGCTACTCGACGTACATGGTCGGCAAGTGGCACAACACGGCCGACCACGCGACGACGTCGTCGTCCGATCGCGGCTCGTGGCCGCTGGCGCGCGGCTTCGATCGCTTCTACGGCTTCCTGGGCGGCGAGACGCACTACTTCGCGCCGTCGCAGCTCGTCGAGGACAACACGCTGCTGGACCACGACGCTTACCCCGACGGCTACTACTGCACCGACGACTGGACGGACAAGGCCATTGCGATGGTGAAGGAGCACGCCAGCGCATCGCCCGCCAAGCCCTACTTCCTGTACGTCGCGCACAACGCGCCGCATGCGCCGCTGCATGCCAAGGCGGAGGACCTCGCGCGCTATCGCGGTGTCTACGACGCGGGCTGGGATGCGGTGCGCGCGGCGCGCGTGCGCCGCCAGGTGGAGCAAGGCCTGTTCGACCGCGCGCCGGAACTCGCGCCGCACAGCCCCGGCGTGCCCGACTGGGACGACGTCGATCCCGCCCGTCGCGACCTGATGGCGCGCTACATGGAGCTCTACGCTGCCATCGTCGACAACATCGACCAGAACGTGGGCCGGTTGCTCGACACGCTTGAGGCGCTGGGCCGCCTCGACAACACGCTGGTGCTGATCACGTCCGACAACGGCGCCAACGGCATCGGCGGTCCCGACGGCGCCGCCAACAATCTCTCCAAGCGACTCACGCAGCACGAAGATCCGCAGTGGGTGCGCCAGCTGTTCGACGCCGGCGAACTGGGCGGCGCGGCGTCGTGGCCCACGTATCCGCTCGGCTGGACCGACGTCTCCGTCGCGCCGTTCCGGATGTACAAGACGACGACGATGAACGGCGGCATCCGCGTGCCGCTGGTGATGCAGTGGCCCGCGCGCTGGAAGCAAGGCGGCCGCATCGAGCACGACTGGGTCCACGTGACTGATCTCGCGCCCACGATCCTGGACCTCGTCGGCATCGCGGCGCCCACCGAGTACCGCGGCTATCGCACGCGGCCGCAGGACGGCCGCTCGTTCAGGGACATGCTCGACCGCGGCGCGCCGTCGGGGCGCGAGGCGCAGCACTACGAGCTCTTCGGCAATCGCGGCTACGTCGCGGGCACATGGAAGATCGTCTCGCTGCAGCCGCAGGGCAAGGCGATCGACCTCGACAACTGGATGCTGTTCGACCTCGCCACGGATCCGACGGAAACGCGCGATCTCGCGCGCGAGCAGCCGGAGCGCCTCGCAAGCCTCGTCACGGCGTTCGACCGCGAGGCGTACGCCAACTACGCCTATCCGCTCGACAACCGCGGCGTACGGCGTTCGCTCACCGTGCCGCCCTACCTGGAGGCGACGCTAGCCGAGCCGCGCACGTTTCATCCCGGCATCGGTACCGCACCGGTGGCCGTCGTCGCGCCGCTGATCGCGGACCGCAGCTTCCGCCTGAGTTGCGCGTTCGACTGGGAGCCGGATGCCAGCGGCGTGATCTTCGCGGTGGGCGACCCGATCTTCGGCTTTGCGCTGCATGCGCGCGACGGCGGCGTGCACTTCCACTATCACGGCGCGCCCGGCCGCAACGTCGACGCGCGCGACTTGCCCGTGGTGCCGGGCCGCAACGAATTCGTGCTCGCCTGTTCGGCGACCGGCGCGCGCAAGGCGACCGGCACGCTGCATCTGGCGGGCCGCGAGATCGCGACGCTCGACCTGTCACCCACGATCATCCTGGGCCTCAGCGCCGGCGAAGGCCTGGACGTCGGCTGCGACCGCCGGCTGCACGTCACCGACTACGGCGGCACCGGCGCGTGCCGCTACACGCAGCGCGTGCACCACGTCACGATCGAGCCCGGGCCGCAGGCGCCGGACAGCTACGCCAACCGGCCCGAGCGGCTGTCGCAGCACGACTGACCGCGCACTGCCGCGCAGTGCGGTGCACCGCGCGCATCGGCGCCGGCTGTGAGGCATTGGCGCCCGGCGAGCGCGGCGCCGATGGCATCATGCCCGTCTCGAACCCTCCGGGGCAGTTGCATGTTCCTGCGTCTCGCCTGCGTCGTCCTGTTGTCATCCACGGTGCTCGCGTCGGCGGCGCCCGCCGCGACGCTCACCGGCTCCGCCACGAATCGCGAGCGGATGGCGCTGCCGCCGGCTGCGCGCTTCGAGGCGACGCTCGAGGACGTATCGCGCGCCGATGCGCCGTCGCGCGTGCTGGGCCGCGCCACCGTCGCGGGCCCGCTGAGCGTGCCCATCGCGTTCGCAATCGACTACGACCCCGCCGCGCTGGCCCCCACGGGCCGCTACGCCGTCCGCGCGCGGATACTCGACGGCGACGCGCTGCTGTTCACGACGGATACCGTCTACCCGGTTCCCGTGCCCCCGGCAAGCACGCCGCTGCAGTTGATGCTCGTGCGCGTGCGCAGCGCCGCGCCGCCGCCGCCCACGGCTGCCGCCGCGCCGCCGAGCCGCCGCCTGCGCGGCGCCTTCGTCCATTTCGCCGACACCGGGATGTTCGAGGACTGCCTGTCCGGCGAGCGGCTGGTCGTCGCGCACGAGGGCGACAACGCAGCGCTGGAAGCGGCCTATCTCAAGGCCGCCAGCGCACCGAAGGCATCCGTGCTGGTGGCCGTGGACGGCCACGTCGAGATGCGCGTGAACATGGAAGGCCCGGCGCGTCCCACGCTGATCGTCGAGCGCTTCGTCAAGGTGCTGCCGGGCACGGAATGCAAGGCGCTGGATCCCGCGCCGCCGCCGATGAAGTAGCACGAGCGTCGCGGTATCGCAATCGCGCCGCGCGCCCGGCGCGCCGCCGCGCGCGGCTCAGTGCGTGCGCGGCAGTTGCGCGCGGCCCTGCTCCGTGAGGAAGGGATGGTTGCCGCTGTCGGCCACCAGCCCCAGGCGCACGAACTTGACCATCAGCGCATCGTCGATGGGCACGGGGCCCACCGCACGCTGCGCGATCATCTGGAGCCATTCACGGTCGTCGGTGCTGAGTTCGGCATCGGTCATGGCAATCCTCCGTGTGGTCGACAGACGCCCCGACTGTAACGCGATTTTTCGTCTCGCGGTTGTTCGCCGTGCGTTCACTTTTCGTGCGCGGCGCCCGGCCTTGAGCACCCGTCGAGAAACCACAGCCCAAGCCGTTGAAACCATTGGACCCGGCCCCCATCCAGGCGTATCATGCGCGCCGATCTCCACCGCAGCCACAAGCCGCGGTTGCGAGCGCCCGATGCGAAGACTTACCCTAAGGCTTCGCGGCACGAGATAACCACAAGTTACCTGGAGTTCCATCCATGGCTGCTGTTGCACCCACCTCCTCAGTTGCGTCCGCCCTCGCGCCCGCGGTCCTGCGCGACGTCTCCCTCGACGACAAGTACGCGCTCGAATCGGGCCGCGTCTACCTGACCGGCACGCAGGCGCTCGTGCGCCTGCTGATGCTGCAGCGCCAGCGCGACGCCGCCGCGGGCCTCAACACCGCGGGTTTCGTGTCCGGCTATCGCGGCTCGCCGCTCGGCGGCCTGGACCAGGCGCTGTGGAGCGCGTCCAAGTTCCTGGAGCGCGCGCACGTCAAGTTCCAGCCGGGCCTCAACGAGGACCTCGCGGCCACGGCCATCTGGGGCTCGCAGCAGGTGAACCTGTACCCGGGCGCCACCGTCGATGGCGTGTTCTCGATGTGGTACGGCAAGGGCCCGGGCGTCGACCGCTGCGGCGACGTGTTCAAGCACGCCAACTTCGCCGGCACGTCCAAGCACGGCGGCGTGCTGGTGCTGGCCGGCGACGACCACGCGGCCAAGTCGTCCACGTTGCCGCACCAGTCGGATCACCAGTTCAGCGCCGCGATGATCCCGGTGCTGTACCCGTCGTCGGTGCAGGAAATCCTGGACCTCGGCCTGCATGGCTGGGCGATGTCGCGCTATTCGGGCTGCTGGGTGGGCTTCAAGTGCGTGTCCGACACCGTGGAGAGTTCGTCGTCGGTGTACGTCGACCCCTCGCGCGTGAACATCGTCGTGCCGACGGACTTTCCGTTGCCGCGCGACGGCGTCTCCATCCGCTGGCCCGACGCGTTCCTGGCCACCGAAGCGCGGATGCAGGACTACAAGATCTACGCGGCGCTGCACTACGCGCGCGTGAACCACCTCAACCGCATCGTCATCGACAGCCCCACGCCGCGCCTCGGCATCATCACCAGCGGCAAGAGCTACCTCGACGTGCGCCAGGCGCTGGACGACCTGGGCATCACGGAGAAGGACTGCGCCGACATGGGCATCCGCCTCTACAAGGTGGCGATGCCCTGGCCGCTGGAGCCGGAAGGCATCCGCCAGTTCGCCGAAGGGCTCGAGGAAATCCTCGTCGTCGAGGAGAAGCGCCAGCTCGTCGAGTACCAGTTGAAGGAACAGCTCTACAACTGGCGCGACGACGTGCGCCCGCGCGTCGTCGGCAAGTTCGACGAAAAGGGCGAATGGGTGCGCCCGCACGGCGACTGGCTGCTGCCGGCGACGTCGGAACTGACGCCCGCGATGATCGCGCGCGTGATCGCGCAGCGCATCCAGCGGCTGGACCTGCATCCGCGGACGATGGAGAAGCTGCGCGCGCGCGTCGACTGGATCAACCAGAAGGAAGCGGCGCTCGCGCATCCGAAGATCGACATCCACCGCACGCCGTGGTTCTGCTCCGGCTGCCCGCACAATACGTCGACGAACGTGCCCGAAGGCTCGCGCGCGATGGCGGGCATCGGCTGCCACGTGATGACGATCTGGATGGACCGCAAGACGTCCACGTTCACGCACATGGGCGGCGAAGGCGTGCCCTGGATCGGGCAGGCCCCGTTCACCGAGACGAAGCACATCTTCGCCAACCTGGGCGACGGCACGTACTACCACTCGGGCCTGCTCGCCATCCGCGCGGCGGTGGCGGCCAAGGTCAACATCACCTACAAGATCCTCTACAACGACGCGGTGGCGATGACTGGCGGCCAGCCGGTCGACGGCCCGCTGTCGCCGTCGGACATCGCCAAGCAGGTGGCGGCCGAAGGCGTCAAGAAGGTCGTCGTCGTCAGCGACAACCCGGAGAAGTATCCGAGCGGCTATTTCGCGAGCGACATCGAGATCCACCATCGCGACGAGCTGGACGCCGTGCAGCGCGAGCTGCGCGAGACGGAGGGCTGCACGATCCTGCTGTACGACCAGACGTGCGCCGCCGAGAAGCGCCGCCGCCGCAAGCGCGGCAAGATGGAAGACCCGCAGAAGCGCGTGTTCATCAACGAGCACGTCTGCGAAGGCTGCGGCGACTGCGGCGTCAAGTCCAACTGCGTGTCGGTGACGCCGGTGGAGACGGAGTTCGGCCGCAAGCGCCAGATCGACCAGTCGTCGTGCAACAAGGATTACTCCTGCGTCAACGGGTTCTGCCCGTCGTTCGTCACCGTGCACGGCGGCAAGCTGCGCAAGCCCGCGAAGGTGAAGTCCGGCGAGTTCCCGGCGATGCCCGCGCCCGTGCTGCCGTCCACCGCGTCGCCTTACGGCATCGTCGTCACCGGCATCGGCGGCACGGGTGTCGTCACGATCGGCGCGCTGCTCGGCATGGCCGCCCACCTCGAAGGCAAGGGCGTGTCGGTGCTCGACATGACGGGCCTCGCGCAGAAGAACGGCTCCGTCGTGTCGCACGTGCGCATCGGCGACAAGCCCGGCGACCTCCATGCCACGCGCATCGCCGCGGGTGAAGCCAAGCTGGTGCTGGCCTGCGACATCGTCACCGGCATCGGCGACGAGCAGCTCGCCAAGATGCAGAAGGGTGTCACCAAGGCGCTGGTCAACACGGCGCTGGTGATGCCGGCCGACTTCGCGGCGAAGCCCGACATGGCCTTCCCGCGCGGCTCGATGGAACAGGAAATCCGCGACGCGGTGGGCGACCACGACGCGGAATTCCTCGACGCCACCAAGCTCGCCACCGCGCTGATGGGCGACTCGATCGCCACCAACCTGTTCATGGTCGGCTATGCGTTCCAGCGCGGGCTCATCCCCGTCAGCGAGCAGGCGATCATGCGCGCCATCGAGCTCAACGGCGCGGCCATCGAGTCGAACAAGGAAGCGTTCCGCTGGGGCCGCCTGGCCGTCGTCGATCGCCAGCGCGTCGTCGACGCCGCGCTGCCGCCGGTGGCCAAGGCCGACACGCACGTGCTGTCGGAATCGCTCGACGAGGTCATCGCGCGGCGCGTCAAGTACCTGACGGCCTACCAGAACGCGGCGTATGCGGACGCCTATGCGAAGCGCGTGGCCGCGGTGCGTGCCACCGAGAACGCGGTGGTGCCCGGCAGCACCGCGCTGGCCGAGGCCGTCGCGCGCTACGACTTCAAGCTGCGCGCGATCAAGGACGAGTACGAAGTGGCCCGCCTCTACACCGAGACGGACTTCCTCGACCGGCTGAACGCGCAGTTCGAAGGCGACTTCACGCTCAAGTTCCACCTGGCGCCGCCCACGACGAACAAGGTCGACCCGAAGACCGGCGCCGCGAAGAAGACGACGTATGGCCCGTGGATGATGACGGGCTTCCGCATCCTGGCGAAGATGCGCGGCTTGCGCGGCACGGCGCTCGACGTCTTCGGTCGCAGCGACGAACGGAAGATGGAGCGCCGACTGCTGGCCGACTACGAAGCGCGGCTCGACGAGCTGCTGCCGGCGCTGACGCCGGCCAACCTGCCGCTCGCCGTGGAAATCGCCGGCATTCCCGAGCACATCCGCGGCTATGGCCACGTGAAGGATCGCTTCGTCGAGCAGGCGAAGCAGAAGGAAGCGGCGCTGTTGCAGCGCTTCCGCTCGCCGGACGCGGTGGCGCCCGCTACCGCCCGCGCGGAAAAAGTCGCGGCCTGAGGGTCGCCGATCGCGGGGCGCAGCCTGATCCGGTGCAGGCGCGCTGCCTTTCGGGGCAGCGCGCCGCTTGCATCGCGGATGCGGCACAATGGCCGGGCGCTTTCCGCGCTTTGCCCGCCATGCCTCAAGTCCATTTGCGCGACGACGGTATCGTCGTCATCGAGTTCGGCCGCGACCCGGATCTCGACACGGCGTCGCTGCTCGCGCTGCACGAGCAGCGGATGGCCATCGCGCCGGGACGGCACCCGATCCTGCTGCTGCTCGGCGCGCATTTCCCGATGCCCGTCGAAGGCGCCGGCGTGAGCACCGAGGCCGCGGTGACGGACACGACCAGCGCCGTCGCGCTGGTCGGCGGCTGGGCGATGACCGGCTGGATGACGGAGCTGCACGTCATCCAGCACCAGGTACCCTACCCGATGCGGCATTTCGCCGACCAGGACGAAGCGATCGCCTGGCTGCTGCAGTACGTCTGACGCGGTCGGGTCGAAGTGCCCGCCCTGCGCCGGGCGCAACGCCCGCGGCGGCCGATTGCTCGGCGCCGCCTCCCCGGAAAATTCGCGTGAGCTCCACGGCTCCTGCGCAGAGACTGTGCATACGCGTCCTAGCATTCACCGGACCCGTACAAGACGTGGAGCTGGCCATGAACACTTCGACCTCGTTTCAAAGCACGCACTGGGAACACATCGGCGCCGCGCGCGACGACGACGCGCGCGCAACGTCCAGCCTGGACGGCGTGCTGGTCTTCTGGTTGTGCGTGCTGCTGGGCATGCTGAGCGTCGCGCCGGAGATCCTCGCCGCGCACGTGTACTGACCGCGGGTTCGGCAGCCGGCCGCGCCTGACTGCGGTTGCCGCCCGCGGCCCGGCCGGCGTCGGCGCCCGGTGCGCCTGCGACGGGCGTACGGAACGATCGTTCGATCCGCCGTACAATGCGCCGATGCCCGATGAATCGCGCGGCGACGCGCCCCGTTCGCCGCCACCTGCTCCCCCGCCCCCCGCTGCGCAGGCGGCTCGCGCACACGCGGCCAATGAGCCAAAGGCCGACAGGCCCGCGCCCGATGCGCGCGCGGTCGACCCGCTGGCGGCCATCGAGCGCTACTTCGGGGGCCTCGGCTTCGCGCCCTTCCCGTTCCAGCGCGCGGTGTGGTCGGCGTATGCGGCGGGACGCTCCGGGCTGATCCACGCGCCCACCGGCATGGGCAAGACGTACGCGGCGGCGATGGGCCCGCTCGCCTATGGCCCGCGGGGTGCGCCCGATGCGCCGCCGCCGCTCACGCTCTTGTGGATCACGCCGCTGCGCGCGCTGGCCGCCGATTCGACGCTGGCGCTGACGCGCGCGGCCGGCGCCCTCCAGCCGTACTGGACCGTGAGCCTGCGCACCGGCGACACGCCCGCCGCGTTGCGCGCGCGCCAGGACCGGCGCCTGCCCACGGTGCTCGTGACGACGCCGGAGAGCCTGTCGCTGCTGCTGTCGCGCGCCGACTGGCGCGAGCGCTTCGCCCATCTCGAGGCCGTCGTCGTCGACGAGTGGCACGAGCTCATGGCGTCGAAGCGCGGCGTGCAGGTGGAGCTGGCGCTGGCGCGCCTGCGTGCGCTGCGGCCGACGCTGCGCACATGGGGCCTGTCCGCCACGCTCGCCAACCTCGAGCAGGCGGCCGAATGCCTCGTCGGCCCTTCGCACGCCGGCAATGCGGCCATCGTGAAGGGCATCGACACCAAGACGATCGTCATCGACACCGCGCACCCGGCGACGATCGACCGCTTTCCCTGGGCCGGCCACATCGGCACGCGCCTGCTGCCGCAGGTGATCGACGCGATCGAGCGCGCGAAGACGACGCTCGTGTTCACCAACGTGCGCTCGGCCGCGGAGATCTGGTACCAGGCGCTGATGGAGGCGCGGCCCGATTGGGCCGGCCTCATCGCGCTGCATCACGGCTCGCTGGAGCGCGACGTGCGCGAGTGGGTGGAGAACGCGATCCGCGACCGCAAGCTGCGCGCCGTCGTCTGCACGTCCAGCCTGGATTTGGGCGTCGACTTCGCGCCCGTCGACCAGGTGCTGCAGATCGGCTCGCCCAAAGGCGTCGCACGGCTGCTGCAGCGCGCGGGCCGCAGCGGCCACCGGCCCGGCGAGATCTCGAAGGTCACCGTGCTGCCGACGAATGCGCTGGAGCTCGTCGAGGCGGCGGCCGCGCGCGAGGCGGCGGCCGAGCGGCGCATCGAGCCGCGCGTGCCGACGGAGGGCTCGCTGGACGTGCTCGTCCAGCATCTCGTCACCTGCGCGCTGGGCGGCGGCTTCGTGCCGGGCGAGTTGCTCGCCGAATTGCACGACACGCACGCGTTTCGCGGCCTGACGGATTTCCAGTGGCAATGGGCGCTGGATTTCGTCGTGCACGGCGGCGCCAGCCTCAACGCCTATCCCGAATACCGGCGCGTGGTCATCGACGACGACGGCGTCGCGCGCGTGCACGACCGTCGCATTGCGCAGCGGCATCGGCGCGCGATCGGCACGATCGTCTCCGACGCGAGCGTCAACGTGCAGTTCCGCAACGGCGCGCGGCTGGGGCACGTCGAGGAGTCGTTCGTCGCGCACCTGCGGCCGGGTGATGCGTTCGTGTTCGCGGGCCGCACGCTCGAGCTCATCCGGATGCGCGAGATGACCGCGTGGGTGAAGCCCGCGTCGAAGAAGTCGCGGCTGGTCACGCGCTGGGCCGGGTCCAAGATGCCGCTGTCCACGCTGCTGGCCGAGCGCACGCGCAAGCTGATCGGCGACGCGGCCGGCGGCGAGTACGTCGCCGGAACTGGACCTCGTGCGCCCGCTGCTCGAGCTGCAACGCGCGTGGTCCGCACTGCCGACGATGCGCGAATGGCTGATCGAGCGCATCACCACGCGCGACGGCCACCATCTCTTCTTCTATCCGATGGAAGGGCGGCTCGCCAACCTGGGCTTGGCCACGCTGTTCGCCTATCGGCTGGGGCAGCTGCGGCCCGGCACGTTCACGATCACGATGAACGACTACGGCTTCGGTTTGCTGTCGCCGACGCCCATCGAGTTCTCGCTCGGTGACCTCGGCGTGCTGATGGCGGAAGAGCATGTCGAGCGCGACCTGCTCGCGGGACTCAACGCGGCGGAACTCGGGCGGCGGCAGTTCCGCGAGATCGCGCGCGTCGCGGGGCTGATCGAACAGGGCTTTCCCGGACAGGGACGCTCCAATCGGCAGCTGCAGGCCTCGTCGGGCCTCATCTACGACGTGTTCGCCGAATACGATCCGGAAAACCTGTTGCTGGCGCAGGCCGTGCGCGAGGTGCTCGAGCGCCATCTCGAGGCGCCGCGCCTGCTGGCCGCGCTGAAGCGGCTGCGCGGCAGCGCCGCACGGCTCACGACGCCCGCGCGGCCCACGCCGTTCGCGTTCCCGCTGATGGTCGAGATCTTCCGCGAGGCGCTGACGTCCGAGAAACTCGAGACCCGCATCGCGCGGATGGTCGCGGAGCTGGAAGCCGCGGCCGCGGAATTGGGGTCAGCCGCGGAAATGGGGTCAGACACCAATTCCGCGCAGAATTCGCCCACCGATCCTCGAAGGAAATCCGGAAATGGTGTCTGACCCCAGTTTCGATCTGAGCGGCCGCGTGGCGCTGGTCACCGGCGCGGCGCGCGGGCTGGGCGCGGCGATCGCGCGCGGCCTCGCCGACGCGGGCGCGACGCTGGTCGTCAACGGAGCGATCGAGACGCGCTGGAAGCCACGCGCGTCGCTTGCTCGCAAACGACGGCGGCGGAGGCCAGCGTGTTCGACGTCGCGAACCGCGACGCCGTCACGCGCGCAGTGGCCGCGCTCGACGCGCAATACGGCGGCGTCGACATCCTGGTCAACAGCGCCGGCATCAACCGCCGCGCGCCGTTCATGGAGTTCAAGCCCGGGGATTGGGACGCGGTGATCGCCACCAACCTCACGGGCACGTTCAACGTCGCGCAGGCGGTGGCGCCGCGGATGAGCGCGCGCGGCCACGGCAGCATCGTCAACATCGCGTCGCTGATGACGCATCACGCGCGACCGAACGTCGTCGCGTACACAGCATCGAAGGGCGGCGTCGGCCAGCTGACGCAGGCGATGGCCGTCGAGCTCGCGACCAAGCACATCCGCGTCAACGCGATCGCGCCCGGCTACTTCGCCACCGAGATGAATCGCGCGCTGCTGGACGACGCGGCCTTCGTCGCATGGGTGGAGATGCGCACGCCGATGAAGCGCTGGGGCCAGCCGCGCGAGTTCGCGGGGCTCGCTGCAAGGCGTCGGACGCGGCCAGCTACGTGACGGGCCGCCATGCCGGGCGGGATGAGCGTAAACCTTTGACGGACGCGACGCGCGCCCGACGCGCGTATCCTTGATGGACGCTCACCCGCACACGAACACCATGCTCGCACGCACGCTCGCTCCCGCCTTTTTCGCTGCCGCGCTCGCGGTCGCGCCCGCCCACGCCGTCGACAACATGCAAGCCTTCCCGCCCGCCGATCCGGGGATGAAGCGCTTCGTCATCAACGTGCCCGCCAAGCCCGACGAGTTCGCGTTCAAGGTCGAGCTGCAGGTGGGCCGCACGGTGGAAGTCGACAAGCGCAACCGCCACTTCTTCGGCGGCCGCATCCAGAAGGAAGCGATCAAGGGCTGGGGCTTCGACCGCTTCGTCGTCTCCTCGATCGGGCCCATGGCCGGCACGCTGATGGCCGTCGATCCCAACGAACCGAAGGTGAAGCGCTTCGTGTCGCTCGGCGGCGAGCCCTACTTCGTCCGCTACAACAGCAAGCTGCCGATCGTCGTCTACGTCCCCGAGGACGCGGAAGTGCGCTACCGCGTGTGGCGCGCCGATCCCGAGTTCACCGCCGCGCAACCCGGCTAGCCATCAAATGGGGTCAAGCCATCAAATGGGGTCAGACTCTATTTCCTGGCGCGTCTAAATGGGGTCCGACTCGGCGTCTATGGGGTCAGACTCCATTTCCGGGCTACGACCTCAGACTTTCCTTTTGCATCGCGCGGGAAATGGAGTCTGACCATTTAGACGCCGAGTCGGACCCCATTTAGACGTCAGGCGCGCGATCCAGCAGCCGATACATCCACGCCAGCCCCTCGGCCGTGCCGCGCGCGGGCCGGTACTCGCAGCCGACGTAGCCCGCGTAGCGCAAGTCGTCGAGCAGCCGGAACAGATACGGGTAGTTGACCTCGCCGACGTCCGGCTCGCCGCGCTCGGGCACGCCGGCGATCTGGATGTGCCCGATCTGCGGCAACAAGCGCTTCAACTTCGTCGCGAGGTCGCCTTCGACGACCTGCGCGTGATAGAGGTCCATCTGCACCTTGAGGTTGGGCGCTCCCATGGCGCGGATCGCGTGCGCCTCGGCCTGCGTGTTCAGCAGGTAGCCCGGCATGTCGCGCGAGTTGATCGGCTCGATCAGGATCGTGATGCCGTAGGCGTGCGCCTCCTCGCACGCGGCACGCAGGTTGCGCACGTAGAGGCGCCGTGCGTGCGCGCGCTGGTCGTCCGTCGCATCGACGGGCAGCACGCCCGCCATCACGTGCAAACGCGGGCAATGCAGCGCCGACGCATAGCGCAGCCCCGTGACGACGCCCGCCGCGAATTCGTGCTCGCGACCGTCGAGGCATGCGAGCCCGCGCTCGCCCGCGCGCCAATCGCCGGCGGCGCGTTGATCAGCACGACGTCGAGCTGCTGCGAGTCCGCCGCGGGCGACGATGTCGCGGATGGCGTAGTCGTACGCAAACCCGAACTCCACCGCGTGGAATCCCGCCTGCTTCGCCTCCGCGAAGCGCTCGAGGAACGGCACCTCGGTGAACAGGAACGACAGGTTGGCGGAGAAGCGAGGCATGGCACGCGCGGCAAGCGAAACCGGGGGAGTGTGCGCCGCACTCGCCCGTGCAGCAATACGCGCGCTGGTTGGTTCGCGCCGTGGCACGCGCTCGCAAATGCCGCACGGGATAATGGCGCGATGCCCGCGCCGCGCCTGTCCCTCACGCTCGCCGACGAGGCCGTCGAACTGCTCGCGCTGCGCGCGCTGCACTGGCCGCGGATGCGCACCGTGTTCGTCGCGGACGTGCATCTGGGCAAGGACGCGACGTTCCGCGCGGCCGGCATCCCGCTGCCCGGCGGCGCGCACGACACCGACCTCGAGCGACTCACCGCCGTGCTCGACGCCACCGGCGCGACGACGCTCGTGATCCTGGGCGACCTGCTCCACGCGCGCGACGGCCGCGTCGACGCGCTGGACCGCGCCGTCGCCGCATGGCGCGCGCGCCACGACGACGTCGACGTGCGCCTGATCCGCGGCAACCACGACGACCACGCCGGCGACCCGCCCGCGCACTGGAACATCGCGACCGTCGACCATCCGCACGCCATGGCGCCCTTCCTCGCCTGCCACCAGCCCGCGCAGCCGCCGACGGGCTATGCGCTGTGCGGGCACGTCCACCCCGGCGTGTGGCTCGGCGCGCGCGGCGAGCCGTCGGTCCGCCTGCCCGCATTCGTCCTCGGTCGGCGCCGCGCGATCCTCCCCGCGTTCGGTCGGCTGACTGGCCTCCACGTGATGGCGCCCGAGCCCGGCGACCGCATCGTGGCCGTCGCCGGAGACGCCCTGGTCGCCCTGCCGATCAGATAGGGTCGGACCCCGCAGCGCAGCAAAAACCCCTCCTGCAACGGGGTCGGCGGCGCCTTCTGCACCAATTTCGCGCTGGCACGATCCTACGCCCCGCAATCGCCGCAAATCGCGGCGTTTTGCTGCACTGCATCCTGTCAAATCAATGTCGTATGGCTGCAACGTCGGACACTTTGGCCGACCGGTGGATGGTTCGGTGGACGCTGTGGGTAATTTTTTTGAACGGTTTGGCCATGCCCATGCAAGCCATTGATTCGACAGCGCAATCGCAATACCTCCCCAGTGGATAAATCCCCTTGCGCGAAGCGGCCGCAGCCACTATCCTTTGTTCAGGTGCTTGCTTTGACCACTAGATATAGTAGATTTCGTCTTACAGCGAGGTTCTTCCCGGCGTTTGAACCCATCGTCATGACGCCGGGGATTACCGCAGGCGAAATCGACCCGATTTCCACTGCCACGGGGGAGCGCAGCAGCAGCCAGGGAGCTTTACTTTCGCTGCGCCGCCCGCCCGGAACCCCACAACAAGATCAACGGAGATTCACCCATGCAAACAGCCCCGCAAGCCGTCACCCCGTCCGCCTCGGTACCGCCGAGGGACCTCGTCGTGGGTGAGCCCGGCAGTGCGGTGGCCGGCGGCGCGGACCCCCGCTTCGCCCAGTACAAGATCATCCGGCGCAATGGCGCCGTGGTCGGCTTCGAGCCGGCCAAGATCGCCGTCGCGATGACCAAGGCCTTCCTCGCCGTCAACGGCGGGCAAGGCGCGGCCAGCGCGCGCATCCGCGAGCAGGTGTCCACGCTGACCGACGCCGTCGTCGCCGCGCTGATGAAGCGCAAGCCGGAAGGCGGCGCCATCCACATCGAGGAGATCCAGGACCAGGTGGAGCTGGCGCTGATGCGCGGCGGCGAACACGAAGCCGCGCGCGCCTACGTGCTGTACCGCGAGCGTCGCGCGCAGGAACGCGCCGCCGCCAAGGAAAAGGCCGCGCCGGCGCACGAAGGCTCGATCAACGTCACCGACAACGGCATGCGCAAGCCGCTGGATCTCGCGCGGCTGACCAACCTCGTGAAGGCGTCGTGCGCAGGCCTGTCCGATGCGGACCCGGAACTCATCCTCAAGAGCACGCTCAAGGACCTGTACGACGGCGTGCCGATGGAAGAAGTGCGCAAGGGCGTGGTGCTGGCCGCGCGCACGCTGATCGAGAAGGATCCCGCCTACTCGTACGTCACGTCGCGCCTGCTGCTCGACGCGCTGCGCTTCGAGGCGCTGGGCGAGGAAGCGACGCAGGCCGACATGGAGACGAAGTACGCCGAGTACTTCCCGCGCTTCATCAAGCACGGCATCAAGATCGGCCTCCTCAACGAAGCACTGGGCCAATACGACATGGCGCGGCTGGGCGAGGCGCTGAACGCCTCGCGCGACCTGCAGTTCGGCTACCTGGGCCTGCAGACGCTGTACGACCGCTACTTCCTGGTCGACCAGTACGTCGGCGGCCGCCGCTTCGAGCTGCCGCAGTGCTTCTTCATGCGCGTCGCGATGGGCCTGGCGCTCAACGAAGTCGATCGCGAAGCCCGCGCCATCGAGTTCTACAACGTGCTGTCGACGTTCGACTTCATGTCGTCGACGCCCACGCTGTTCAACTCCGGCACGCATCGCTCGCAGCTGTCGTCGTGCTACCTGACGACGATCGCCGACGACCTCGACGGCATCTACGAAGGCATCAAGGAAAACGCGCTGCTGTCCAAGTTCGCCGGCGGCCTGGGCAACGACTGGACCAACGTCCGTGCGATGGGCTCGCACATCAAGGGCACCAACGGCAAGTCGCAAGGTGTCGTGCCGTTCCTGAAGGTGGTCAACGACACGGCGGTAGCTGTGAACCAGTGCTTCGCGCCCGACACCACCGTGTACACGGCGCGCGGCATGCTGCCGATCCGCTCGGTGAAGGCCGGCGACCTGGTGCTGGGCCACAGCGGCCAGTACCGCGAAGTGCTCGAGAAGATGGTGTACGAGCAGCACGACGCGATGGTCGCCGTCGACGTCAAGCATTCGCTCGCGCCGCTGGAAGTTACCGACGGCCATCCGTTCTGGGCCATCCGCCGCGTGCCGATGGAACAGGCCAACGCGCGCACGCTCGAGTGGCTAGCGAAGGGCAAGGTGCGCGCCGAGTGGGTCGACGCGGGTGAGCTGAAGCGCGGCGATTACGTCGGCATGACCATTCCGCAGGAAACCGTTGCGGTGGACGGCATCGGCGAGGACGAGGCACGTCTGTACGGCATCCTGCTGGGCGACGGTCACCTGTCGAAGGACGGCATGCAATGGGGCGTGTCGGGCAATCCGCAGAACGACACGCATCTCGACTTCGTGCGCGAGTACCTCGCGGCGCGCGGCGTCCATACGTGGGAAACCGGCCGCGGCACGACGTACGTCCAGATCCACTGGGCCTCGGGTGTCGGTGTCGTGCGTGACGCCACCACCGGCCGCATCGCCGGCGCCGGCGCGCCGACGCTGCCGTTCACGTATGGCGACCTCTACGACGGCGAGCATCGCAAACACATCGCGCCGCGCCTCGCCCACCTGCCCCGGCCGCAGACGCGTGCGCTGGTGCGCGGGCTGCTCGAAACCGACGGTGGCGTGTCGCGCGGTAAGGAAATTTACTTCACGTCGACGTCCAAGCCGCTGGCCGAAGGCCTGCGCTACCAGATGCTGAGGATGGGTGTGCCCGTCGCGGGCCAGTACCGCGAGCGCACCAACGCGCACGAAGGCCTGCGCAGCGATGGCTCCAAGGCCACGTTCAGCGGTACGACCAAGGCGTGGGACCTGCGCATTCCCGCAGTCGCCGAAGTGGCCGATCTCGTGGGCGCCGAACCGATCGGCAAGCGCAACTGGATCACGCACGGCCACACGATCTTCTCGCGCGTGAAGTCGGTGAAGCCCATCGTGCACAAGCCGCTGGTCGTGGACCTGAAGGTCGACGCCGACGAGTCGTACATGACGTCCGGTGGCCTCGCCCACAACGGCGGCAAGCGCAAGGGCGCGGTGTGCGCTTACCTGGAAACCTGGCACCTGGACATCGAGGAATTCCTGGAGCTACGCAAGAACACGGGCGACGACCGCCGTCGCACGCACGATATGAACACGGCCAACTGGATCCCGGACCTGTTCATGAAGCGCGTGATGGAAGGCGGCGACTGGACGCTGTTCTCGCCGTCCGACGTGCCCGACCTGCACGACAAGTGGGGCAGCGCCTTCGAAAAGGCCTACACGGGCTATGAAGAGCGCGCCGCGCGCGGGGATCTCAAGCTGTTCAAGAAGATCCCGGCCGTCCAGCTCTGGCGCAAGATGCTGTCGATGCTGTTCGAGACGGGCCATCCGTGGATCACGTTCAAGGATGCGTGCAACGTGCGCTCGCCGCAGCAGCACGTCGGCACCGTGCACTCGTCCAACCTGTGCACCGAGATCACGCTCAACACCAGCGACACCGAGATCGCCGTGTGCAACCTGGGCTCGGTGAACCTGCTCGCGCACATGGTCCAGACCGACAAGGGTTGGGGCCTGGATCAAGCCAAGCTCAAGCGCACGATCACGACCGCGATGCGGATGCTCGACAACGTGATCGACATCAACTACTACGCGGTCAAGAAGGCGCGCAACTCCAACCTGAAGCACCGCCCGGTGGGCTTGGGCATCATGGCGTTCCAGGATTGCCTGCACCAGATGCGCGTCGCCTACGGCTCGCAGGACGCACTGGCCTTCGCCGACACGTCGATGGAAGCGGTCTGCTACCACGCGTACTGGGCGTCCACCGAGCTCGCCGCCGAGCGCGGCCACTACTCGAGCTACACGGGCAGCCTGTGGGACCGCGGCATCCTGCCGCAGGATTCGCTGAAGCTCTTGCGCGACGAGCGCGGCGGCTATGTCGACATCGACGAATCGTCGACGCTGGACTGGGACGCGCTGCGTGCGCGCATCAAGGAACACGGGATGCGCAACAGCAACTGCGTCGCCATCGCGCCCACCGCGACGATCAGCAACATCGTCGGCGTGGCCGCGTCGGTGGAGCCCGAGTACCAGAACATCTACGTCAAGTCGAACCTGTCCGGCGAGTTCACGGTGGTCAACGAGCAGCTGGTGCGCGACCTGAAGGAACTCGACCTGTGGGACGACGTGATGGTCGCGGACTTGAAGTACTTCGACGGCTCGCTGGCCAAGATCGACCGCGTGCCGGCGGAACTGCGCCGCCTCTACGCTACGGCGTTCGAAGTGGACGCCACGTGGATCGTCGAAGCAGGCGCGCGCCGGCAGAAGTGGATCGACCAGGCGCAGTCGCTGAACATCTACATGGCCGGCGCGTCGGGCAAGAAGCTGGACGAGACGTACAAGCTCGCGTGGACGCGTGGGCTCAAGACGACGTACTACCTGCGCACGCTGGCCAAGACGTCGGCCGAGAAGTCGACGGGCCGCGGCGGTGAACTGAATGCGGTGTCGGCTGGCGGCCCGGCCATCCCCACGCTGACAGCCAAGGCTCCGGCCGCGGCGCAGGCTGCAGCCGACGAGCCGAAGTTCTGCGCGATCGACGATCCGACTTGCGAGGCTTGCCAATAGGTCTTCGTTTCTGAGTCTCGGCGCGTGCGCCGAACTCTAACGTTCGAACAGACAGCGACACGAATCCGGAGGCAAACGCCCGAACAAGCAGTGCCAGTGCAAGGCCAACGAGGAGCCAAGGTTTTTGGCGGTACGCCGTCCCTGCAGGAAGTCCCGCGCGGAACAACGATCGCGGACCCGCAGGAACGAGCGAGATTGAACCTGGAGCGTGGACCCAGACAGGAAGTCGTAGAGGGTGAACGTAGCGCACAGGGCAGTCGTACCGACGGGAAGGCCCATCGAAGATGGGCCGACCCTTTTCGCTGCACCGGGGTGCGCGGCCGGCCGTGCCGCGCACCGTCGTCCTTCCGGACGGCCGCGACCCTGGTTCACCTTCGCGAAAGGAGTCTGTCTTGGCCCGGTATGAATTTGCACCACGGCATGTCATCGAGGCGAAGTATCTCGGCGACTACAAGGTATGGCTTGAGTTCAACGACGGGCGCAAAGGCGTCGTCGACCTCGCCGACGATCTGGTCGGCGAATCGATGGAACCGCTGCGCGACCGCTCGCGATTTTCGGAGTTTTACCTGGACTACGGCCTTGCTTCGATCGCGTGGCTCGACGGACAGGACTTCACCCCCGAGTTCCTGTACGACAAGCTGAGGGCAGTGCACTAGACGCAGTGAATGATCCGGCCGCTCCCCGTGCCGCTGGCAAGACGGCGCGGGGCGAAGCGGCCCTTCCCTCTCCCGTCCCGCCGTGGCTCCGGGAGAGGGTTTTGCAGCCAACGAATTGAACGCGGGCGCGAGGAAATGGACATCGCCGCCCCCATATAAGAAGACCGCCAGCGGAGACACACATGCTGAGTTTTGAAGACGAGATCCCGGCCGCCACGCCCCGCAAGGTGCCCGCCGCCACGCCCGAGACCATCCGCGCGCAAGTCGCCGGCGGCATCCTCTCGCGCGAGCCCGTGCACGACATCGACGTGGACAAGCACGCCACGACGAGCACCGGCCGCGTCCGCCTGGAGGACAAGCGCGTCATCAACGGCGCCGCCGACGTCAACCAGCTGGTGCCGTTCAAGTACAAGTGGGCCTGGGACAAGTATCTCGCCGGCTGCGCCAACCACTGGATGCCGCAAGAGATCAACATGCAGCGCGACATCGAGCTGTGGAAGAACCCCGCGGGGCTCACCGATGACGAGCGGCTGATCATCAAGCGCAACCTGGGCTTCTTTGTGACGGCCGATTCGCTGGCCGCCAACAACATCGTGCTGGGCACGTACCGCCACATCACGGCGCCCGAATGCCGCCAGTACCTCTTACGCCAGGCGTTCGAGGAAGCCATCCACACGCACGCCTACCAGTACATCACCGAAAGCCTGGGGCTGGACGAGGCGGAGATCTTCAACGCGTACCACGAGATCAAGAGCATCCGCGACAAGGACGACTTCCTGATCCCGTTCATCAACACGCTCACCGATCCCGCGTTCAAGACCGGCACGCCCGAAACCGACCAGCAGCTCTTGAAGAGCCTGATCGTCTTCAGCTGCATCATGGAAGGTCTCTTCTTCTACGTGGGCTTCACGCAGATCCTGGCGATGGGCCGGCAGAACAAGATGACCGGCGCGTCGGAGCAGTACCAGTACATCCTGCGCGACGAGAGCATGCACTGCAATTTCGGCATCGACCTGGTCAACACCATCAAGCTCGAGAACCCGCACCTGTGGACCAACGAGTTCAAGGCCGAGATCGCCGAACTGATGCGCCAGGGCGTCGAGCTCGAATACAAGTACGCCGAGGACACGATGCCGCGCGGCGTGCTGGGCCTCAACGCGCCGATGTTCAAGGAGTACCTGCGCTTCATCGCCAACCGCCGCTGCCAGCAGATCGGCCTCGACCCGCTATTTGACAAGGCCGACAACCCGTTCCCGTGGATGGCCGAGATGATCGATCTCAAGAAGGAGAAGAACTTCTTCGAGACGCGGGTGATTGAGTATCAGACTGGTGGGGCGTTGAGCTGGGATTAAGATAGGCGATATCGAACCGTTGAACCCAAAGACTGCATCTTTGGCCCCGTCGGCGGCGCGTACTGCTGTATACGCGCAACCGCCTTATCCAGCCCTTCTCGATCCGGGGCTGCACCGCTTTACCCTCGGCAGTCTGCGAGCAACGTTCGTCGCCCCATTCCCCAATCCAGACCGCCGTCTCGAACTCCTAAATGGCTTTACGTTGTTGTATAACCGCCAATCATCAATTGGGCTGACGGGCGAAATATGGCTCGCGGGCTCGTTCGCAACAGCTAAAGAGTCTCCGGATGATCTTGATGCTGTTTTCTTTCTCCCGCGCACAGCGATTTGCGGCATACCTCATCGGTCACTTGCGATATTGCGTGAGCTGATAGACCGCCCGCTAATGCGTGTTCGATATGGCTGTGACGTATACGTGGAACCGGCGAACGACACAACTAGACGCGAATACTGGATGGGGCAGCTTGGTCAGGCGCGGCACGGCTTTGGTCCTAGAGGAATAGCTGTGATAGACCTCACCCATGCCGGAACTTGACGATCTCGAGGGGCAGATATCCGCGGTTGAGGGCTTTCTTCGGCACGAGGAGGCTCTATTGCAGATTGACCCGTTAGATCAATCTGCCCTCTTCTTCGCGGACGCCAAGCGCGCGCAGCTCAACGATCTGCGCGCCCAACTTCATCGCGAGAAGCATGCAAGAGCCCGCGAGCTCCTGGAGGTCCGCCTCGTAGGTGCAAGCGCGAAAAATGGGTCGGTTCCACTCAGCATCCTTGCGCGTTTAACGGGCCCCTTAAACAGTGCGTTAGCGTCCGCCGCGCACTGCTTAGCAACCGGACGCGAACCCTCTCGATCGATTCCACAAAGCCTGATCAATCATCTTGATCTCCGCCTAGTGGGAATCGGCGCTGGTTCCACGCGACTATTCATCTCCGGCAATACTGCACCAGATCTAACTGGAGCTTCGTTACTGGAGTCGGCACTCATAGGAGTATTTGGAGTGCTTAACGACGACGCAGACACCTTTTTCCAAGCTGCCGACTCGATCGGCGCCAAGTCTACAAGGCACATTGCGAGCGCAATTGGAGAGGCTGCGAACAATGATCTCGCCGTGGAGATTAAGTGGGAAGCACCAAACTCTACACTGCATAGCTGGCGCAGTTCTCCGACGGAAATTAAGGCTTTCCGTTCGCGTATTAGAAATCTAGGAGAACCGACAACATCACAGGACACGTTGGATGGTGAGATTTCGAAACTCTCGGATACTGGGAGCCTTGAAGTTCGGTCTCACGACGGAGCACGTTTGCGAGTACTCTATTCCCGCGAACTCTTTCCAGTGGTCAAAAAATATCACCTCGGCCAAACCGTATCGCTGAACGTCTCCAAAAAAGTATTCTTCGACCGCTTGCGGCGACAATCAGTGACAACTTATCGTTTGGCCGACCCAAACGTCGAAAGCGCTACGTAGCGACCAAAACAATCAAGAGGCCCCTACCAGTCAATTGACGGGGCCGCTACGCAACACCAATATCGCCTCATAACGCTTAATCTTGAAGACGCTCTACGCGGATTGAGAAGTCCCTATCGACTGCGCGCAGAAAGAGCGAACACGCCGATTTTGACAGCTTCTGGGCGACGCCAGGAGCTGCACCCCCGGCGCCAGGCGCTAAGTCGCCGTGCGCAAATGCGTGGCGTACGCTCTGAATCAGCGACACAAGTGAAGCGCTATTGCCGCTGATGCATTCGCGCACACGATTTCTAAGCGCCGGATTCCTGGTTCGCGCGCATACCGCATCGAAGAACTTGCCGTCCTTGTCTGACTCTCGCACCAAATCCAGGCATCTGCCGCGATCCGATGGTCCGACTAATCCATCGATATCTTCCCAACTGAGCTTCGTGATCACTTGGTATTGCTCTAGCATCGAGCAGGTAAGAAGCAAACGAAAAAGAGCTCCATAAGCCCTGTTCGAAGGATCCGAATACCCGTTTAGCGATACGCCGGCAAACGCCCTTGCTACCCTATAACGATTCGCGAACCGAAATATCTGTGCCCGGGTTGTGTACAGCCCGAAATCGCTCAAGGGCGCACCCTTCGCAACTAAGGCCGAAAATACTCTGTAGCTTGTAGGAAGTCCGGCTTTTTGCCTGACCAGTTGGAGACATCAGCTCTTCCATGGCCAACGATGACTTTCTCATGGGGTGCAATTGCGCTCACGTCACATCAAACGAGTGACCCTTGTGCGGGGATAGGTCCAGCTCTGCAGCGGCGAACCGTCATCCTACCCTTCCATTTCGATGGGCCTCCTCCGATCCGCATTACGTCCAGATCCGGTGAACGGGCGAGTATGTGTCGGTCCAGCCTGCAGGAGGATTGGCAGATGCGGCGCTGTGGCCTTGAACTGGAAATACCTGCTTAAGCCTGTGGATCCATTGTTCGGCACTCAAATCTGCGCCAAAGTGATTCTCCAACAACGAGAAGGCCTCGTTGCGGGAACCGATGCTTCTCCAATGAAATACCATCTTCGAGAACGTCACGGTTGCAGCGTCATCAGGAACCTCAACGCGATGGCGAGGCCACCCTACACCAAGCGCAAACGCGATCGCATCGCGCGGGCTAATTGACAATTGGTGCGCGAACAGCTGCCATCCGAAGTCATCTAAACTGGTGCAACGCTCCATCGCGGCCTCAACAGCGCGCGCACGCGTCGTCGCGCGATAGGCTTGCATACAGAGGAAAGGAGAGCGCGAGCAGCCAAGAAACGCGTCGGGCGATCGAGTCTTCTAAGACCCTTCTTATTCTTCCCCGCTCCACCGCATCTGCCGCAAGATCTACTTGTAGAACGTCTGCCGGCAGCACTACGCTTTCGGATCGCTCGTCATCCCTCGCTAGGGTCAACACCAATCCCAGCACATGATCCTTCACCTCACGCGCTGATTTCAATTGCTCCAAGCATCGCTGGAGCAATGGGGCATCATGGATCGAAGACGCCTCTCCGCAGATCTTGCTCTTCAGCGCCTCCAGCGTCGTTGACCGGGCTCCAAAGCGATCCACAAATACTGAAGTCAGTTCAGCAAACTGGGACTCGCTCTGGCGCGCGAAAAAGCTTCCGATATTTTCTGGTTCTGAAAAGTAGTCCGTTGCGAGCGCCTCCCTAAAGCGCGCATGCGGAAACTCGTATGCGGCACCCTTTTCTGTATCCGCAAAGCGTAGAAAAACATCGGAAAGAATTAATTGATCAACGATATTTGTCGTCGGATCATCATTGTCTAGCCCTCTCAAAATCGTGGCCGCATTGGGCCCGATGGACTGAGAAAAATACATCTTGGCTTCTTCAACCAGCCAGCCTCGGTAGATTACTGTAGGCCGGTCCAAGTATGTTTTCGCTGCCAAGTAGCGCAAGAGCTGCAGCTTTTCCTCGGTAAAGGCCGCGCGCCGATTCAGTAGCGTCTTGCGCTTCAAGGCGGAGTAACCTCGAGTCTTCATCTCATCGATGTCTACCAACAGAAGGCCCAGACAGATCTCGATGAGCTCATACTGCCCTAGACGCCACATCTCGCCTGTGTCGCGTTCTTCTCGAACATATGCCGCATACGTATAGCAAAGCACTGTAAGGAATAGCGGGGTTCGCGACAGCTGTTCAACAACCGAGTTGCTTCGAATCGATAATTGCTGCATGAAATCTTCTTCGTCTAGGCGGTCAGCGAAGAACGCCCCGCCTCGCTCTCGATAGCGGTCGAATATCTTCTTGACCAATTGAATTCTTTGGTGCGTAAATCCTAGATTGACGATCTCCTTTGCCTTGCTGGTGCTAGCAAGTGGAAACGCCTTTAGAAACTCGCGACGTGAGGAAATCCACATCCGACAAGTCCTCAGCGCGAGATAAATCTCGCGGAACTCTCGGTTAGTGAACTGACTGCGTGGATCATCTGCAGAGGGGTCGAGCAGAAACGCAAGTTCGTCCTGAATATATCTAGTGCCGCCTACATATGGCATTTCATCATATGCATCGAACAGCAACATCACTCGCCCCCTGCGTGCCAATGACAAAAGTCTGCTCGGTCCTCGCGGGCCCTTCAGATATGACACATTGGTGAATAGATATCTCAGTATTGGTGACGTTGAGTTGTTGTCGATAGCCTTCAGTGGCACGAAGAACGGTACTAGATTGTTCTCTAGTGCTACATGCGACTTTGCATCGCGGTTCTTTGCAATTGATTGGACGGCGAGCCTAAATAGCGTGGTCTTGCCCATGCCAGCGTCGCCGCTAAGGACAATGTGCCTATAGTCCCGAAGCGGTCGGAATATCTCTTTGGTTCGATATGCACGCTGGACCTCGCTTCCAAGTCCACGAGTCTTTGCCGGTGCAAGATCCGTTTCCACAAAATCTTGCAACACGTCGAGTGGCAAGTCCTTGTATATGAACGGCATGTCGCGAAAGCCAGCTGCCAGCGCGCGAACATAAAAAGACGTGGGTATCGGTAGGCCGTTCTTATGCAGCCATTCGACCCCCTTCTCAAGAGTCTTTATCGCTATCGCAGTGACCACTTCGGCTATTACACTCATGCGCCCTCCGCATTGGCGGTAGAACCTTCACGCCTCCGAGCTTCCGATATATATCGCGCCGACAACTGATCTTCTTCTGGTCATCGATACGATGCTATACAGACTGCGTATCCGACAGCGAGAGTCGTTGCCGCGCCTGGGCCAAGCGCGAGATGAGTGCACGCGTTGGCGCGACCCCGGCCATCGGCAATTCAGCGTTGAGAATCGTCGCTGGGCTCGCCCGGTCAGAAGCGTTCTATCCGGTGCGTCGACCTAGGCAGCACCGGCCCCAATCCGAGCGCAACCTACACGGCAACTAGTGCATTTTGCAAGCAGCTGCTTTCGAGCGCACGACTGACAGTCAAGTGAGAGCCGAGAATTGAAAGTCAGGCGTCTCTTTTTCGTTCGCAGATCGAACGAAGTCGACCAACGCTCGCAAAGGCGCCGGCAGCAGCGGCCTGCCTGGGTAGTACAGATAGGGGCCGCTGAACTCGAGCCACCACGTCTCTAAAATTGACCGAAGCGATCCACTTCGCAAATGTGGCCTCAACCACTGCTCGAATAGATACACGACACCGGAACCGTTAAGGGCCGCATCGACGAGCAGATCAGTCCCACCGCCCAACAGCACGAGCAAAGGCCCATTCGGATCGACCTTTAGCCGCTCGCCTTTCTGCTCAAACTCCCACGCGGCCATAGATCCGCTAGGAAACCGCCCGCGCAAACAAGCATGCTTCAACAGATCCCGCGGATGCCGCGGCGTCCCATGCTTCGCTAGATAAGCCGGCGACGCCGCGCACGCAAACCGCTGCACCCGCGGCCCGATGGGCACGGCGATCATGTCCTGCTCCAACCGCTCGTCATAGCGAATCCCGGCGTCGCATCCCGCCGCGAGCACGTCGACAAAGTTCTCGTCGACGATCACCTCCAAGCGGATGTCGGGGTACGCGGCCAGGAACGCGGGGACGATGCTGGGCAGAACCAGGCGCGCGACGCTGACGGGCACGTTGAGTCGCAGCGTGCCTGCGATGCGGTCGCGCTGGCTGTTCACCACCTGCAACGCATCGTCGACTTCCGCCAGCGCGGGACTTAAGCGCGCCAGCAGACGCGCGCCCGCTTCCGTGAGCGCAACGCTGCGCGTGGTCCGGTTGAGGAGCCGGGTGCCCAGCGCGGCCTCCAGCCGTCGCACCGCTTCGCTCAACGCCGACGCGCTGGTGCCGCTGGCACGCGCGCCGTCGCGGAAGCCGCCCGCTCGCGCGACGGCGACAAAGGCATTCACGTCGGCGAGATCCGGCTTCATGGGCATCCCTATTGTGCGCATTCGCGTACAGCCTGTGCTGATTGTACCTATTCCCAAGCAGGCGCGGCATCCGTATCTTCGACGCATCCAATCGAGGAGACGCACGATGAATGCCGCCGCCACCGCAGGGACCTATCGACTCGCCGGCCGCACGGTCAACCGAATCGGCTATGGCGCGATGCAGCTGGCGGGACCGCATGTGTTCGGGCCGCCCAAGGATCGCCAGGCCGCCATCGCGGTGCTGCGCGACGCCGTGGACGCTGGCGTCAATCACATCGACACCAGCGACTTCTACGGCCCGCACGTCACCAACCAGATCATTCGTGAGGCGCTGCACCCCTACCCGGCCGCGCTCACGATCGTCACCAAGGTGAGCGCGCGTCGCGGGCCGGACGGTTCCTGGCTGCCCGCGATGTCGCCCGCGGAGCTCACGCAGGCCGTCCACGACAACCTGCGCAACCTGGGCCTCGACGTGCTCGACGTGGTCAACCTGCGCAGCATGTTCGACGTGCATGGGCCGGCGGAAGGCTCGCTGGAGGAGCCGATCACCACGCTCGCGCGGCTGCAGCAACAGGGGCTGATCCGCCACATCGGCCTGAGCAACGTGACGGCGACGCAGGTGGCGCAAGGACAGCGCATCTGCCCGATCGTCTGCGTGCAGAACCAGTACAACATCGCCCATCGCGAGGATGACGCGCTGGTGGATGCGCTGGCGCGCGACGGTATCCCTTACGTTCCGTTCTTTCCGCTGGGCGGCTTCACGCCGCTGCAGTCGTCGACGCTCAATGCCGTGGCGACGCGGCTTGGCGCGACGCCGATGCAGGTGGCGCTAGCGTGGTTGCTGCAACGCTCGCCCAATATCCTGCTGATTCCGGGGACGTCGTCGCGCGTGCATTTGCGCGAGAATCTTGCCGCGGGGCAGCTCAGGCTGCCGGCGGAGGTGGTGCGCGAGTTGGACTCGATAGCGCCGCGTATGGAACGTTGAAGGCAAAAGCGAGCAATCTCGCGCTCGACAAGATCAGCCTCGCTCCGCTGACACCCCGCCACAGCCGAATGGCTGATTGCCTGCAACTCGACAGTCCGAACAACATATGGGCGATAGCCGCCCAGGCTCGGAGTCTCCTGAGCCTTGCAAGCATCAAGCAACCGATAATAACGCTTGCCGTTAATAACGCGCTACGTTACTATCGCCGTGTCGATCAGATCCTTCAAGTGCGCCGACACCGAAGCCTTGTTCGAGCTTCAGCCGGTTGCCCGCTTCAAGAACATCGAGCGACCGGCGCTGCGGAAGCTGCAGCAGATCCACATTGCCCGGAGCTTCGAAGATCTCCGTGCCCCGCCCGCGAATCGACTCGAGCGGCTACGTGGAAACCGAGAGGGCCAATGGAGCATCCGCGTGAACGACCAGTTCCGCATCTGCTTCCGGTGGACTGGCGACGCCGCGGAAGACGTCGAGATCGTCGACTATCATTGACGGAGAATTGGGATGAGCAGAAAGCTCAAGCCGGTATCCCCCGGCGAAATGCTCGCCGAAGAATTCCTCAAGCCTCTCGGCATGAGCAACTACCGGCTGGCCAAGGAGATTGATGTTCCCGCGCAACGTATAGGGGACATCATCGCGGGCAAGCGTGCGGTCACGGCCGACACGGACCTTAGGCTGTGCCGCTTCTTCGGGCAATCGGACGGCTGGTGGCTGCGCCTGCAAGCGGACCACGATACAAGGCTCGCTAAAGTGATGCTCGCAAGCACGCTCGCCAAGATCAAGCCGTGGGGTGAGCGGGTCGGCGCTGCGTGACCCCACGCTAGCGACCGCCCTCCTCACCAATGATGCCTTGCGGACGGTCGACGCTGCCCAGCTGCACGAATACCGCACAGTCGCCACCCGTCGTGCAACGCGGACAGCGAGCACCTATACTTCCCGTCTCGATCCGCGCGCGACGTCCGAGGCTTCATCGACATGAAAGACGCAGCTCTCACCCTTGCGTTGGCCGCCGCAGCGGCGCTCTCTACGTTGCCCTCCATCGCCGTCGCGGATCTCAAGGTCGGCGCCAGCGCACCGGAGTTCGCGCTGCCCGCCTATCTCGCGGGCAAGCCGTTCACGTTCGACCTCCAGCAGGCGTTGAAGAAGGGGCCGGTGGTCGTGTATTTCTTCCCGGCCGCGCACACCACGGGCTGCAACGTCGAGGCCCACCTCTTCTCGGAAGCGATCGACACGTTCGCGGCGATGAACGCGACGGTGGTCGGTGTCACCGCGGGCAATACGAGCGAGCTCGCGGACTTCTCCAAAGAGACCGAGCACTGCGGCGGCAAGTTCGCCGTCGCCGCCGACGATGGCGCCAAGGTTGCGAAGGCCTACGATTCGGTGTTGGCCATGGCGCCGCGCTACTCCGCCCGCACGTCCTACGTGATCGACCGCAGCGGGCACGTCGCCGCAGTGTATTCGTCGCCGGATCCCGACGACCACGTCAAGCACATGCTCGCGGCGGTCAAGGCGTTGCCGCGCTGACCACCGGCGCCGCGACCGCAGCTGCCAGTCGCAGCTAATGTCCTTCAGTCGCCGTAGTCGTTTCCAAGATCTACCGACGACAGGCGGATCACCCGCCAGTGCAGGCGACGGGCGTGGCCCGCCCTACGGCCCAGGAAAGCGCCCCTTGCTTGATGTACAGCGTCTGCCGTCCGTTCGAGAAGGTCGTGCCCGACTGATCCATCACCGGGAGATCGACTGCGCTCGCGCCGTTGACGGACACCGACGCTTTCTCGCCCATCAAGCGAACGTCCAGGCGCGTCTCCCCGCAGGTGTACTTGGAGACCGGGTAGGGATTGCCCACGCCGATCGACGGGCCGGGCTTCTGATCGGCCATTGAACTCTGGCAGCCCGCCAGCGTCAGCGCAGCGACGGCGCCAAGAGCAAGTCGAAGCAGCATGTTGCCTCCTCCTCGATGGAATGGCGCCAGTTTGGAACCTGAATCCGACGTCGGCAAGCGCCTCATGCGCCCAGTTGCGAACTGGAACGCAATCACCCAAGCTAACGGCCGCCCTCCCCACCGACCGGACCCAGCAGCATGCCTCTTAACCCTGCCCTGCAACACCTGATCGACACCAAGCTGGCCAACACCAAAGCGCCGCAGTGGGAACTGCCGATAACGGATGTCCGCCGCGCGTTTCACTCGCTGTGGACACCGGCGATGACCGGCCCCGCCCTGCCCGTGAATCGCGTCGAGGATCTTCGGATTCCCTCGGGCAATGCGACGATTCCCGCGCGACTCTACGCGCTCGAAGACGACGTCGAATATCCGGCCCTGGTATATCTGCACGGCGGCGGTTACGTCAAAGGCGGGCTCGACGAAAGCGATACGTTTTGCCGCAACCTTGCGCATCTTGCGCGGCACCTCGTTTTGTCAATCGACTATCGCCTGGCGCCCGAGCATCCCTTCCCCGCCGCCATCGACGACGCGGTGGCGGCAACGCTGTGGGCGTGCACGCATGCGGCGGAACTCCACGCCAAGCCGGGTCCAGTCGTGATCTGCGGCGAGAGCGCGGGCGGCAACCTTGCGGCGGTCACCGCGCTTCATGCAAAGCGGGATCCTCGCTTGCAGATCCGCCATCAAGTACTGCTGCAGCCTGTGCTCGACTTCGGGCTCACCTTCCCGTCGATCGCAATGAAGCCGACGGAATGCCTGGTGCCGCGCGACGACCTGGACTGGTACTACCGTACGTACGCGGGCAAGGCGTTCGATGCCGAGGACCCAAGGCTGTCTCCGCTGTATGCACCCGATCTCTCGGGTCTGCCCCCGACGCTGATCATCGCCGCCGAATACGACACGCTGCGCGACGAAGCGGCCGCGTACGCCCAACGACTGCAGGCCGCCAACGTGCCGACGGTCTACTCGTGTTATCCCGGAATGATCCACGGCTTCCTGCAGATGGGCGGGCTCGTGCCGGATGCACATGCGGCGATCGCGGAGATTGCGACAGCCATCCGGTGACGGCATCGAAGCCCGGGCGCGTCCCGGCGCCCTCAACTCTCGATCGCCGCGCGGAACAGCGGCTTCCACGACACGATGTGCTGCTCGATGAGCCTGGCGATGCCCTCGACGTCGCCGGCGACGCCCATCGCGATCATCTGGTAGTGCTCCTTGACGGATAGCTTCTGCCGCTTGCGGCCTTCGGCGGAGTCGATGCCGTAGAGGCGCATGTCGTTGCGCAGGTTCATCACCATCCGCGTGAGCAGCGGATTGTTCGCGCGCTCCACCAGCGCGCGATGGAAGGCGCGATCCGTATCCAGGTAGCGCGGCACGTCGTTCGCCTCTACGGCATCACCCACCGCGTCGGCCAGGCGCGTGAGCTCGGCCGTGTTCTTGAGCCGCGCGCCGGCCACCGCCACCAGTGCGTGCCGCTCCAGCAGCACGCGCATGTCGAAGAGGTTATCCATCGCCGCCTCCGTCATGCGCTCCACACGGAAGCCGCGATTGCGCATCGGCGTGATGAAGCCGTCGCGCGCCAGGTCGAGCAGCGCCTCACGCACGGGGGTGGTCGATACGCCGAGTTCGGCGGACAGCGAGGGCGCCGATAGCACGGTGCCGGGCTTGCTGCGGCCCGCGATGATGTCGTCGCGGACGCGGGCAAGGATCTGCTCGCGCAGGTTCGCCACGGGTTCCGCAGTCAATTGGGTCATGGGCAGCTCCATTGTCATCAGGCGTCAACACCGCCACTGTACACGAAAAAGCTTGCAGTAGCGCGTCACACACGACTATAATGCGTCACGCGCTACTTACACCGGCCGCCGCCGGTAACACGGGAGCGCCCCACTCAAGGAAGACGACTGTGTCCAACGAGCCTTTCAAGCGCTACCTGTGCCTGGGTTGCGGCTTTCTGTACGACGAGCAACTCGGACTGCCCGAAGAGGGCATCCCGGCCGGCACCCGCTGGGCCGACATTCCGAACGACTGGGTCTGCCTCGACTGCGGCACTCCCAAGCACCGCTTCGAGATGGTCGAGATCCCCTACGCCGACCACCAGCCCAATCCTGCCAACGCGTTCGCGCGCGCCGGCTTCTGATTCCCGGAGACATCATGCAAGGTTCTTTCGTCCTGCGCGCCGACGAGCGTGGCTTTGGGCGCTACGACTCGGAAGGCGCGAAAACGGCGTCCTACATTGCCGGCCATCCCGACGCCCGCCTGACGCGCCACTCCAGCTTCAACTTCAACGACTACCAGGACGGGCGCGCGGGCTTCGGCACGATGCGTGTGTTCGGCGACGAAGTGTTCAGCGGCACGGGCTGCGGCTACAACATGCACCCGCACCACGACTTCGTCATCTGCGCGGTGGTGCTGCAAGGCGAGCTGACGCACGTCAACACGGTGGGCTTCGTCGACCAGCTGCGCGCGGGCGACTACTACGTGTTCTCCGCGGGCTCGGGCGGCAAGCACAGCGAACTCAACCTGCGCAGCGAGGACATGAACGCGATCTACCTGTGGTTCCTGCCGGACCGGCTGTACTTGCCGCCCAGCTACCACCGCAAGCATTTCGACGCGCAGGCCGGTCGCAACAAGCTGGTGACGCTGGTCGGTGACGACGCCGACGCCGGTGCGCTGCCCATCCCGCAGGACGTGCGCGTGTCGCGCTGGGTGTGCGATGGGCCCACGGAGCAGGTGTACACGCCGATCTCGCCGCGGCACGGCGTCTACGGCTTCGTCATCGAAGGCGAGGCGCGGTGGCACACGGCGCTGGGTGGCGAGGCCACGCTCGGGCGGCGCGATTCCGCCGCTGCCTGGGGCGTCGATGCCATCCGCTGCAGCTCGGGCGCCGGCAAGACCGACATGCTGTTCGTCGAAACCATCATGTGATCAAAGCGCGTGTGGATGTGGCCCCCAGTCCCGCCGCACGCGCGCCTCGTTACGGAGCATTGCAATGCCCATCATGACTGTCCATTACGTCGCCGGCACGTTGAGCGATGCCCAGAAGCAGGACCTGTCGACGCGCCTGACCGCGCTGATGATCCAGATGGAAGGCGGCGCCGGTACCGAAGGCGGCCACGCGTTCGCATGGGTCCTCTACAACCCGATCGCACGCGGCGACTGGTGGGCGGGCGGGCATACCGACGCCACCTACGTGCGCCCGCCGGGATGCTTTCTCGTCGACGTGCGCATCCCCGAGGGCTACATGAACGCGCAGCACAAGACCGACGTGCAGGCCGGCGTGAATGCCGCGCTGATGGCGGTCACGGGACAGGACATGTCCGTACCCGAGGCCGGCGGCAGCTGCCAGGTGGTGATCAGCGAGATCACCGAAGGGGATTGGGCCGCGGGCGGCAAGCCGATCAGCATCGCGAGCATCGCCGGCGCGGTGGGCTTGTCCCGCAGCAGCGCGCGCTTCGCATGGGTCAAGCAGTACTTCGCGGCCAAGGCGAGCGCGTTCAAGGCCGCGGGCTATCCGAGCGACGTCGGTGGCCTGCTCCCCCCGAACGCCTGAACCGCATGCCGCCTTCACGCAACCGGATTCGACGATGAACCAGGCTCCAGACGACGCGCAGGCACCGGCGCCCACCGCGCGCTTCTGCCACCTTGATCCTGCAACGATCAAGGCCGTGGCGTTCGACATGCAAGGCTCGTTGCTCGACTTCTACACGACCATCGCCGACGCGGGCAATCGCTACGTGGCAACTCGCGGAATCCACGTCGACTGGACCGCCGTGTTGACCCAGTGGCGAAAGCTCTATCGCGACGAACTGGACGGCATCATGTCCGGGGCGTCGCCTTGGAAGTCCACCGACGCGATCTATCGCAGCACGCTCGACCGGTTGCTGGCCGACACGGCCTGGGGCCAAGTCCTGTCGAGCGGGGACCGCGACCAACTGAGCGCCGCGTGGTCTACGCTCGAACCATGGGCGGATACGCGGCCGGGTCTTGCCAGCCTGCGCAAGGCGTTCAAGTTGTCGACGCTTTCAAATGGCTCGATGGCGTCATTGATCAACATCGCCAAGATGCATGACCTGCCGTTCGATTGCATCCTGACGGCGGAGTTGGTCAACTCCTCGAAGCCGGATCCCAAAGTCTATGCGCTCGCCCAGAAATCGCTGGGCGTGCGTGCGGACCAGATCCTCATGGTCGCCTGCCACAAGTACGACCTGGCGGCCGCCAAGCAGTTCGGTTTCAAGGTCGCGTTCATTCCGCGGCCCCGCGAATTCGGGCCGCAAGGCCATGCCGACGTCGAGCCCGAGGCGTACTTCGACGCCATGGCGCCAAGCCTGGTCGAGCTGGCCGCCATGTTCGCAACCCGCACCTGAATCAGTTGCAAACCCTCGCACCATCCACCCCCCAACGAAAGGATAGATTCATGGACGTTCGCTCCTTCCTCACCGGCGCCGCTGCTTCCGTCGCCCTCGTCGCCGTCGTCGCTTGCGCGCAGTCGGGCCCGCCGCCCGGCTACGGCCAGCCTCCGCTCAACGTCGATCCCGCGCGCCACGGGAACATCGCACGCGCGCAGCAGTACACGCTCCAGGCGTACGAGGCGATGACTGCCGCGCAGCAGGCCAACGAGTACGACCTGGGCGGCCATGCGTCCAATGCGAAGCAGCTGCTGTATCAGGCCTCCGAAGAGATGAAGGCCGCCGCCATTTCCGCCAACCGCAACGGGCGCTGATCCACGCCCAACGCGCACGCCGCCCCGACAGTGGCGTGCGCGTTGGCGCATCGCGCGCCACCCGACGCTTGCAATGCCGCGTCGGCGCTTGCTTCCGCGACCGGGCTCATGCAAGCATTGACGCCCCATGATCATCCGCTTCCTCAAATCGCTGCTGGTGCTGGCCGTCGGCCTGTGGGCCCTCCTCGTCGGCCTCGACAACCTCCTCGATTACGGTTCCAACTGGCAATTCGTGCGGCACGTGCTGTCGATGGACACGGTCTTTCCGGACAACCCCCTCAAATACCGCGCGGTGACGAACACGACGCTGGAGGCGGCAGGCTACTGGGCGATCATCGCGACGGAACTTGCGGTCGGCCTCCTGTGCGTCGTCGGCGCTTGGCAGCTCTACCGCGCGCGTCGCGACGTCGCCGCGTTCAACGGCGCGAAGACCGCAGCGGCGTGCGGACTGACGTTGCTGTTCCTGCTCTACTACGTCGGCTTCGTGACCGTCGGCGGCGAATGGTTCGGCATGTGGCAGTCGCAGATCTGGAATGGCCAAGCCAAGGCGGTCGAATTCCTCACCTGCGGGATGCTCGTGCTGATCGTGCTGTTGCTGCCCGAGTCCGCGGATCATCGCTAGCTCGCACGGGCCGGTAATCCTGTCCGCAGGCTTTGGTACCGTCAGCCGCCCGGAGCGCGGCCGCTTGCCGCGCTAGTCCAATCCGCCCACATACAGCACGCCGCCGCTGAAGTTCGCATTGCCCCCGCCGGCGATCGACCCCCACTCGATCGCGCCGCTCTTCACCTTCGCCAGGACGCTGTACGTCCTTCCGCGCACGACGAGCGTATAGATATTGAGCCCGTCTTGCGTCGGAATGCTCCCGATGACCGCCGAATTGTTCGGCGCGCTGAACGGCGTCGGGGTCGTCGGGAACGTGGTGTTGGTCCCGCCGTGATAGGTCTGCGTGTCGAACGTGAAAGTCGTCGTGTTGAAGTTATTGTCGGCGGTGGTCAGCGACAGGTTGAATGTCGGGCCGGATCCGCTCTGCGGATTGACGGTGCCCTGCGGCGTGTACGGCGCGGGCGCCGCGCTGTCGCCGAGCACCGTGATCGTCATGCCGTCGACCATGCCGCCCAGGCTCGCCAGCACCTGGCGATAGCGGTCGGAGAACGGAAAGCCGTAGGCGCCCGGATAAACCTCGGCGACGGCCTTGGCGTACGCGTTGTAATACGCGGTCGCCGGTGCGTTCTGCGTGGGAAAGGCCGGCTCGGTCCACCACGCGCTGCTGGTGTTCGCCCCGCCTGCGCGGACGAAGCCCAGGTTGAGGCCCGCCACCAGGTCGCGATAGACGGCCGCGTAGATATCGTTGTCGGCGACGTCGTGCGCCACGCCGTCCACCATGAACGGTGCGTCGCACGTGTACACGCCGTTGTGGTTGATCAAGTCGGTCGCGCTGTAGTCGAGCGTCGAGCGCTTGATCGTGATCGTGTGCGCCTGCGCAGCATTGGTCAGCGTGATCGTGTCGCTGGCCATCGATCCCGTGTAGTCGTAGCTCTCCGACGGCGTTCCGAAAAAAGTGCCGGCGATCGTAAACGTCGTGGGGCTTGTGAGCGTGGCGAGGAACGCGTCGAAGCTCGCATACGCGGCCGGCGCCTTCACCGGCGACAGCAAGCGCGCGAACGTGCCAGCCGTCGTATTGATTACGGGCGCGGTCTGGCCCGAGGCGACGGCTGCGGTAAGCGCAGTCTGCAGATCGTTGCCCGACTTACCGTTCGCGAAGGTGAGGTGGTCGATCGTCGTCGACTGGATGGACGTCTCGAGCACCAGCGGGATCGCATAGAAATCGACGGCGGTGAGGTTGGCGTTGCCGCCGGCGCCCTGCGTGTAGCTGAGCTCCACCTTGTCGAAGCGCGTGTAGTAGTCGGGGTCGCTCGGATTGGCGCCATCGGGCGCATCGCTATGGAGCGCCGTGCCATACGACAGGTAGATGCGGCCGGCGCTGACGGTGGTCACGTTGAACGAGGCCGAGCTGCCGGACGCGATCTGCCCAGTGTTCGGGCTCACGGCCATCGAGTTGCCGGTGAACTTGACGTACAGCGTCTGCCCGGAATTGTTCTGGATGGTCACCGGCAGGTAGGCCGGCGGCGACGACTCGTCCAACGGCGGATTGGGCGTAGTGGATTGCCCGATGCATCCGCCGAGGACCAGCGCGAGCAGCACGCCCGCTGCGATCAGTCTTCGGGCACGATGAGATTTGCGAGTCGAAAGTTGCACGGTTGTCTATTCCAGTACGGTCACTCACTGGAAAAGCAACTGATGTGCCACGCCGGCGTTGCGCCGCCTTCAGGACCGATGGCAACATGCGGCCGCATGGACGTCGCCCTGATCGGTGAAGGCCTCGTGTTCGCGGGGGTGCGCGAACGTGCGGCGGAGCGCGGTCATCGCGTCGTGGGCGTTCTCGCGACAGCGCGGGACGAGCGCGCGGTGCTCGAGCGGGCCGCGATTCCCGTCGCCGCGCTGGATGCAAGTCCGGCGACCTTCCTCGCGCAGGTCAGCTGCGATGTCCTGCTGAGCGTCAACAACCTCCACATACTCGATGCTGCGACGTTGGCCCGTCCACGTCTCGCGGCCATCAATTACCACAACGGTCCGTTGCCGGCGTATGCGGGCCTGCGCGCCACGGCGTGGGCCATCGCCAATGGCGAGACCTCCCATGGCATCACGTGGCACCGGATGGAACCCGGGATCGACACCGGTCCCGTCCTCGTGCAGCGCCGCTTCCCGCTGACGGAGGACGAAACCACGGCGACGCTCAACGCGCGCTGCACGCGCGAGGCCCTGGCCAGCATCGATGAACTGTTCGACCGGATCGAGCAGCGGACGCTGGACGGGCGGGCGCAGGACGTTGGGCGCCGCAGCTATTACGGCCGTCGCGACGTCGCGCCCAACGGAGGCCACGTCGATTGGGCCTGGCCCGCTGCGCGCATCGTGCAACTCGTGCGCGCATGCGACTGGGGTCACGTGCCCAACGACTTCGGGCGGGCCACCGCTTCCGTCGCGGGCCGTCCCGCGTTCGAGGTCCACGCCGCGACGCGCGTCGAGGCCCATGGCGAACCGGGCACCGTGCTGTCGCGCGAGCCGCAAGCCGTGACTGTCGCGTGTGCGGACGCTGCGGTGCGAGTGACGTGGCGCAACGGCGGGCTCCCGGTCGCCGCGATGGAAGATCCGCCTCGCGCACCGACGCCTCGTGCATCGACATCGCCGGCTCCAATCGCTCCCGCTGGCCTTGCGGCCCTTGATGTGGTCACATTGCTCGCAGCGCGCGCGCAGGAAGCACCGGCGGCGACCGCGATCGTAGAAGGCCACCAGATCACCACGCACGGCACGCTGGCCCGTCGCGCCGGCGCACTCGCTGACGCATTGCGCGAAACGGGTGTCCGCGCGGAGGACGGGGTCGGCATCCTGCTGCCGGCAGGCACGGATTTCATCGTCGCGGCGCTCGGCGCCATGACGGCGGGAGCCTGCTACGTCCCGCTCGGCCTCTCCACACCCGTGGAGCGTCGTGCCGTCGAAGTGGCTGAAGCGGGCGTCACGCACGTCGTCACGACGCGCGAGCACGCCGCTTCGGTCCCCGCCGCGACGCGCGTCGTATTGCTGGACCTCATCGCGAACGAGATCGCCGCCTCGAAGCCTCCAGCAATCGACGGCAATGCCTGCGCTTACCGCATCTTCACGTCCGGCTCCACGGGTCGCCCGAAGGCGGTCGAGATTCCGCACTCCGCGCTCGCAAACCTGATCGACCATTATCGCCACGCATTGCCGCTGTCGGCAGCGGACCGGATGTCCATGCTTGCGCACCCCACGTTCGATGCATCGGTCGCGGATATCTGGCCGATCCTGGCGGTGGGTGGCGCCGTCAACGTGCCGCCCGCGGGGCTGCTGCGTGATCCTCACGCGTTGCGCGACTGGCTCGTGGACTCAGGTTGCACGTGCGCGTTCGTGCCCACCGCGGCGGGCGAACGCTTGATTGCGCTGGAGTGGCCGCGCGCGACTGCAATGCGCGCGCTGTTGACCGGCGGCGAGGCACTGCATCATCGGCCGCCCGCGGGCCTGCCGTTCCGCCTGCTGAACAGTTATGGGCCCACGGAGAACACCGTCGACAGCCTGTGGGCGGAGGTGGCAGCTGGCACCGGCCGGCCGCCGATCGGCCAGCCGCTGCGCGGCGTCACTGTGCGCGTCGTCGACCGCAACGGCACCGACGTGGCACCGGGGACGTCGGGAGAGTTGGTGCTCGGCGGTGCGCAGGTAGCACGCGGGTACCGCGGCCGCCCCGAACTGACGTCGGAACGATTCGAAGCCGACCCACATGCGCCCGGCCGCCGCCGCTACCGCACCGGCGATCGCGTACGCATCGGCACGAACGGCGACTTCGAGTTTCACGGACGCATCGACGACCAGGTGCAGTTGCTGGGCGTGCGCGTCGAGCCGGGGGAAATCGTCGCGCTGCTCGTGGCGGACGCGCGGGTGCGCGAAGCGGTGTGCCTGCCTGTGCTCGTGGACGAGCGGGCCGTGGGACTCGTCGTCCACGTGGTGCCAGCGGCGAAGTGGGACGCCGACCCGACGTTGGCAACGAGCCTTCTCGCCCGGCTCGCGGAGCAGTTGCCACCGGCCGTCGCCCCGCGCGAATGCGTGTTGCACGAAGCGCTCCCGCGCACCGCGGCGGGCAAGGTTGATCGCGCGGCCTTGCGCGCGGTGGCCTCGTCGAACGCGCAAGCCAGGCGGACGGAAGCCGATCCCATCGCGGCCATCTGGCATCGCGTGCTGGCAAGATCGCGCGGCGACGTCACACGCGGCAGCTTCTGGGAGCACGGCGGCGATTCGCTGGGCGTTATGGACCTGCTGCTCGCCGTAGAGGCGCAAGTCGGCGTGCGCGTTCCCGTCGGACATTTTCTTGCCACGCCCACGCTGGACGGCTTGCGCAGGCTCGTGAGCGACGTGCCACGCGTCGTCGTCGCCGAACTGTGTCCGGGCAGCACGCCGCCGCTGGTCTGCTGGTACGGCTTGAGCGGCGACGTGGAGGTTTATGCGCGGCTCGCGAGCGACTGGCAAGGGCGCCGCCTTCTCGGCATCCTCTCCCCCGCAGTCGCGACTGGCGGCGCGCGGCCGGACACCATCGAGGCCGCCGCGCGCGAAGGCTTGGCGGCGCTGCGCCGCGCCGGCGTGCACGACGCGCCCGCGATGATCGGTTATTCGTGGTCCGGCAAGGTGGCATTCGAGGCCGCGCGACAACTCGCGGCGGCCGGCACGCCATCACCCTTCGTGGGGCTGATCGGCAGCCTTCCACCGGTGCACCCGCGCAGCGCAGCCGTCCGCCTGCTGCGCGTGCTGCGCTGGGGACCGGCCACGGCATTGCGACGGCTGCGCCATGCACCGCCCTCGCCTGCGCGCGTCGTCAACGCGTTCCGCCGCCTGGCGTGGATGCTCGGCGCGCAGGGTGAGCAGCCGGAGACCTCGGTCCGCCGCACGCCGCTGGCGCAGGCGCTCGCGGATGTCGGATTCCGCTACTGCCCGCCGACGGATCAGCGCATCGTCACGCACTTGTTCCGCGACACCGCATCGCGCGATCGCGTCGTGGATCTCGGTTATTTCCGGCTCGACCGGCCGGACATGGGCTGGCGCGAATGGACGGGCGCCGAGCCCGTGGTCCACTGGATCGATTGCGATCACGACTCCCTGCTCAAGGATCCGCATGTCCGCCGCATCGGACGAATGCTGAGGGATTGCCTCGACGAGGCTCATGGCCAGGCGTCCCCGCCGCCACTCAGCGGCCGGCCGGCGCTGCCTTGAGAACCTGCAGCTCCAACGCGACGGACGTCGCGCCGTCCGCCACCAGGACGTGCCCGTCCTCGATCGTGAACTGCAACCGCATGGAGCGGTTGGCCAGTTGCGCCAGCGCCTGGCTCGCTTCGAGCGGCACTTCGGTCACCGTCAGCCGCTCCTGGCGTTCCAGCTTGTCGCGCGCGTTCCGCCACCACAGGTCGACGGCACGTCCGCCATACGCCAGCACGTCGACCTCACGCGCGCGACCGCAAGCCTTGCGCACTTCCCGTTCGTCCGGCAGCCCTACCTCGATCCACGCCTCGATGACGCCTGTCAGGTCGCGTCGCCACAGGTCCGGCTCGTCCTCGGCGCTCAAGCCGCGGCCGAACGCCAGGGCATCGTCCGCGTGCAGCGCGAACGCCAGCAAGCGGACCATCATCCGCTCGTCCGTCTCGGAAGGATGCCTCGCGATCGTGACCGCATGGTCGCGGTAGTAGCCGCGGCCGATGTCGGCGACGGACAGGTCGGCTTTGAATATCGTGGACTTGAGTGCCATGGCTAAACGGTGCGCCAAGTCGCCACCGATTTCGCTCCGCCGAAAACGCGTCGACCATCATACGGAATCTTGCGACGAACGTTGCGGCCAACCGAATCATGCTGCGCGACTGCTTCCGTCACGCAGCGGCTCGCTCTATGCCGCGAACATCAGCTCAGGCTTGATCTCGATGAGTTCGCGGTCGGCGTGGCGCCCGCTGTCCACCACCTCGAACGCGCGCCCCAACAGCCCGTCGACGTCCTGCCGGACCATCAGCACGGGAAAGCTCAGCGCCGCGGCAAACGGATCCCAGTCGTAGCAGCCAACGGTACACGCGTCCATCTCGGCAGCGGGCAGCGTCTTCAGGAAACGCACGACGCCCTCGAGCGCGATCGTCGAGTTGACGAGCAGCGCGCGCGGCAGGCCCTCGAGCCGCTCGTAGAGCGCACGCACGGCCGCTTCGGCCAGGTCGCCGTCGTAGCCGCACGCATTGACCTGCTCCGCGCGAAGGTCCCCCAGCTCGGCGGTAACGGTATCGGCGAAGCCGAGCGCGCGCCGCTGGGTTGCGTAGTCGGAGGCCAGGCCGCCGAGAAAGTACGGCGCGTTGCGGGCACGCCGCCTCAGCGGCCTCGATTGCCGGATCAGCGCGCGCGTCAGTTGCTGCGCACCCCAGTAGTTGTCGCTGACCACCGACGTGGCCGCGGTGCCCGGCAAGTCGACGTTGACATGGGCGACACCGTGGGCGCGGCATGCGCGGCTGACGGAGTCGGGATCGGTGGCGCCGGTCACGATCAACTGCTCGATCCGGTACGAGAGCAGTGTGTTGACCGTCTCCAGTTCGAGCGCGGGATCGCGCAGCGTGCTGACGACGATCGGGTACCAATGCCGTTCGCGCGCCAGCCGCTCGAACGCGCGCGACATCTCGCTGAAGAAGCGGTTGTCGTGCATCGGGACGATCATGCCGATGAGACCCGAGCGGCTGCGGCGCAACCCGCTGGCCTGGCGATTCAGCGTGAACTTGTGCGCTTCAGCCAGTTGTTGCACGTGCAGGACCGTCGCTTCCGCGATCCGCCGCTGCTTGCCCTTGCCGCCGAGCGCGGCACTGACCGTCGACGCGGACACGCCCGCCAGTTCGGCCAGGTCGTAGATCGTCGATACGCGTTTGGGCATGGGCTGTCGCGTCGCGCCATTGCCGCACACGGTTGCGCGCGGCAATGGCAAGTGGCACAATCGCAACGATTCTTGCACAATCGATTGTGCAAAACAATGAAAATCGCGGGCGGCGCGCGCCGAACTGCGATCGACGCAACCGGAGGAGCCGCAATGGCCAGCAAGGACCCCGCACGCCCCAACGTGCTGTTCATCGTCAGCGACGACCAGGGACCGTGGGCCCTCGGCTGTGCCGGGAATCCGGAGATGAAGACGCCGGTGCTGGACCGGCTGGCGGCGCGCGGCGTGCGCTTCTCCAACTTCTTCTGCGTGTCGCCGGTGTGTTCGCCGGCACGCGCGTCGATGTTCACGGGCGACATCCCATCGCGGCATGGCGTGCACGACTGGATCCGTGTCGGCAGCATGGGCGACACCCGCATCGACTATCTTGCGGGCCAGACGCTGGTCCAGGACCTGATGGCGGCGGCCGGCTATCGCTGCGCGCTGGTCGGCAAATGGCACCTGGGTGCCAGCGACGTGCCGCGCCCGGCCTTCGTCAAATGGTATGCGCACCAGTTCGGCATGGGCCCCTACTACGCGGCGCCGATGGTCGACGAGACGCAGCCCTTCGTCGCGGACGGCTACATCACGGACGTGCTGGCGGACACGGCGAGCACGTTCATCGAAGGCGAGGCCGGCAACGACGCGCCCTTCTCGCTCAACCTGCACTTCACGGCACCCCACTACCCGTGGATCGACAGCCACCCGCAGGCGTTCACGGACCTGTATGCGGATTGCAAGTTCGAGAGCTGCCCGGAGGAACCGCCGCATCCGTGGTTCATTGGGGGCAACGCGCAAGTGGAACGCGGCAAGGCCGAGCGGCGGGAAAGCCTGATCGGCTACTTCGCGGCGGTAAGCGCGATGGACGCCGCCATCGGCCGCGTGCTGGACACCCTCGATCGCGCGGGCCTGACGCAGAGCACGCTGGTCGTGTTCGTCAGCGACAACGGCATGAACTGCGGCCACCACGGCATCTGGGGCAAGGGCAACGGCACGTTCCCGCAGAACATGTACGACACGTCGATCAAAGTGCCCTGCATCATGGCGCAGCCGGGGCGCATCCCCGCGGGCGTCGTCGACGACAGCCTGCTCTCCGGTTACGACATCTTCCCTACGCTGGTGGACTACCTGCACCTCGACCACGGCGCGACGCGCGCGCAACCGGGCCGCAGCTTCGACGCCGTCCTGCAGGGCAAGCACACCGCAGGCGACGCGCAGGTGGTCGTGTACGACGAATACGGCCCGGTACGCATGTTGCGCACGAAGGAATGGAAATACGTGCATCGCTTTCCCGACGGGCCGCACGAGCTGTTCGACCTGGTACGTGATCCCGGAGAACGCGTGAACCGCATCGACGATCCCGCGCAGGCGAGCCTGGTGGCATCGATGCGCAAGCGGCTCGACGCGTGGTTCCAGCAGTACGTGGACCCCGCACGCGATGGGCGCGACAAGGGCGTCACGGGCTGCGGCCAGGTGAACCGTGCCGAAGTGGCGCCCGCCAGGCCGGCCTTTGCCGCCGATCACACGCAGAGCACCGATTGGGACCTGTGGCTCGTGAAGTCGCCGTCCTGACCGTGCGCCACACCACGTCATCGAACGAAAGCACGCCATGAGCACAAGCACCGCGTCCCACATGACCGCCATCGTGTGCCACGGCCCCAACGACTATCGCGTCGAGCAGATCGCCCGCCCGGTGCCACGTGCCCGCGAAATGACGCTGCGCATCGCGGCCTGCGGCATCTGCGCCAGCGACTGCAAGTGCTGGTCCGGCGCCAAGATGTTCTGGGGCGCCAACGGCGCGGCGCCGTGGGTCAAGGCACCCGTAGTGCCGGGCCACGAATTCTTCGGGTATGTGGACGCGTTGGGCGAAGGCGCAGCCGAGCACTTCGGCGTGAAGCTGGGCGACCGCGTGATCGCCGAGCAGATCGTGCCTTGCGACCAGTGCCGCTACTGCCGCGCAGGCCAGTACTGGATGTGCGAGGTGCACAACATCTTCGGCTTCCAGCGCGAAGTGGCCGACGGTGGCATGGCGCAGTACATGCGCATCCCGCCGACGGCGCGCGTGCACAAAATCCCGCAGACGCTGAAGCTCGAGGATGCGGCGATCATCGAGCCGCTGGCCTGCGCGATCCATGCCGTGCAGCGCGGCGACATCCAGCTCGCGGACGTCGTCGTCATCGCCGGCGCAGGTCCGATCGGACTGATGATGGTCCAGGTTGCGCACCTCAAGACACCGAAGAAGCTGGTCGTGATCGACCTGGTGCCGGAGCGGCTGGCGCTCGCGAAGCGCTACGGGGCCGACATCGTCATCAACCCCACCACGGACGACGCCAAGGGCATCATCGCGGGGCTCACGGACGGCTACGGCTGCGACGTGTACATCGAAGCCACCGGCGCTCCGCCCGGCGTCACGCAGGGTCTCGACCTCATCCGCAAGCTGGGTCGCTTCGTCGAGTTCTCCGTGTTCGGCAAGGACACGGCGGTCGACTGGTCGATCATCGGCGACCGCAAGGAGCTGGACGTGCGCGGCGCGCACCTGGGCCCCTACTGCTATCCGATCGCCATCGACCTGCTCGCGCGCGGCCTGGTCACGTCCAACGGCATCGTCACGCACGACTACGCACTCGAAGACTGGGACGCGGCGATCAAGCTCGCCGATTCGCTCGATTCCATCAAGGTCCTGATGAAGCCCGCGCCTTGAGCGCGAGCCGCGGACCGTCGTTCAACCGAGGAGGAGCCACCATGCAACGCACACGCCGTACGTTACTCACCACCGTCTCCGCCGCGTTGCTGGCGGCGAGCGTCACCGGGACGGCACTGGCAGCGGATCCGCCGGGCAAGGGCATCACGATCAACATCGGCTACTTCCCGGTGGTCTCGCCGGTGCCGATCATGCGCGCGCAGCACCTGCTCGAGGACAAGGGCTACACGGTCAACTGGGTGGCGCTCAACACGGGCCTGCCGGGCGCGGCAAGCGCCATCGCCGCCGGCAAGCTGGACATCGCGTGGGGCAACAGCATCGCGGCCGTCGTGATCTTCTCGCAATCGCCGGATGCGGCTCAGTTCATCGGCCAGTCGTTCATCAACGCCAACGTGACGGTCGTCGCCGAGAAGAGCTCGATCAAGAGCGCCAAGGACATCCAGGGCAAGAAGGTCGTCGTGTCCGGCCCGAAGACCGCGTCGACGCTCTTCTTCCAGATCATGCTGAAGAAGGCCGGCGTGGACCCGATGAACAACGAGTACTTCGTCGCGGGCACGGGCCCAGGCATGGTGGGCGTGCTGGATTCGGGCGGCGCCGAAGTGGTCGCGGGCTACGTGCCCTACGTCGCCGACATGGTGCTGAAGAAGATCGGCCGCGTGCTGTTCACCGGCTCGGATGCGATTGGTCGCCCCGCGCCCGGCGACGGCTTCGTCGTCAGCAACGCATTCCTCAAGGCGAATCCGGAAGCGGTGAAGGACGTGCTGCGCGCGCAGTTCGCCGCCACCGACTACATCAAGGCCAAGCCGGACGATGCGTACAAGCAGATGGCCGATTTCGCCAAGGTGGACGAAGCCGCGGTGCGCTACTCGTTCGAGAACAAGCTGATCGGGGTCGCGCCGACCTACGTGCCCGACGTCGAAGGCATCGCGGCCACGCAGGCGGTGGCGCAGGAGTTGGGCTTCGCGCCCGCCGGCGTGGACCTGCCGACGTACGCGCGCAAGTTCAACAACACGCAGCTGGCGACGGAAGTGCTGCAGAAGCGCTGAGCCTTCCGTGGTCGTGACCCGCACCTCGGCGGAACCTCGCGCGTCCGCGGCATCGTCGCGCCACGCGCCGGGCTGGCTGCTCGGCGTCGGCGGCGTGATCGTCGCGCTGTTGGCGTGGACGCTGCTGTCGCGCTGGCTCGCCACCGGCGGCGGCGCGATCAACCGGCTGCCGCCGCCGTGGCGCGTGATGAGCGAGATCGTCGCGTACGCGCGCGGCGATCTCGTGCAGGACCTGCTGGCCAGCCTGCGCGTGTTCGCGCTGGGCTGGCTGCTCGGCACGGTACTCGCCACGTTGATTGGACTGGTGCTCGGCCGCGTCAAGGCGCTCGGCGAGATTTTCCTGCCGATCGTCGAGGCGATCCGTCCTGTGTCCAGCATCGCATGGGTGCCGTTGTCCGTCGTGTGGTTCGGCTTCGGCCTGTCGGGCAAGGTGTTCCTCGTCGCGCTCGCGGTGTTCCTGGTCGTCATCGTCTATGCCGTCGACGGCGCGCGCCGCATTCCACCGGAAATCGACCGCACCGCGACGATGTTGGGTATGCGCGGCGCATCGCGGTTCTTCCAGGTGGTCGTGCCCGGCACGCTCACCGAAGTGCTGATCGGGTCGCGCGTCGCGCTGATGGCCGGCTGGGGCACGGTGATCGTGGCGGAGCTCGTAGCCGCCGACTCGGGAATGGGCTCGCACCTGATCGCCGTGCAGCAGAGCTACAACGTGCCGGCGGTAATGGCGGCGATGGCCTGCTTCGGCATCGCCGGCTACACGATGAACGCGCTGTTCACGCTCGCGGAACGCAAGCTCACGCCGTGGGTGCCGCGCACGGAGGACGCGCGATGAAGGCGGGCCGGCTGCGTACCGTTGGCCTTGCGCTGCTGGGCGTCGCCATCGTGCTCGCGCTGTGGCAGCTCACAGTGACCGTTTACGCGATGCCGCCGGTGGTGCTGCCGCCGCCGTGGACGGTGCTGACGACGCTGGGCACGCTCGTGACGACGGCCGCGTTCTGGCGCGACGTCGGCGTGAGCCTCCAGGAGTTCGCCGCAGGATACGGCATCGGTGTCGTGGCCGGCGTCGCCGTGGGCCTGCTGATGGGTGAATGGCGCGCGTTCCGCGCGGCCGCCACGCCCGTCGTCGAGTCGCTGCGCTTCGTCGTGCCCTTCGCGTGGATCCCGCTCACCATCCTGTGGTTCGGCACCAGCGTCGTCGGCAAGATCGCGCTCGTCGCCTATGCGGTCTTCTTCGTCATGGTCGTGTCGACGGCGCGCGCGATCGTGCGGGTCGACCCGGTGCTGACGCGCGTGGGCCGCGTGATGGGCATGGGCCCGTGGCAACTCGCATGGACCGTGCACCTCCGCGCGGCCGCGCCGACGATCGCGAGCGCCGCGCGCGCCGCGGCCGCCGTCGGCTGGATCGCGGTGGTTGCGGCCGAGTACATCGGCGCGAGCAAGGGCCTGGGCCTGATGATCACCAACGCTGCCTCGTCGCTGACCACGCCCGCGGTGATGGCCGGCATGCTCGTCATCGGCCTCATCGGCGCCGCCGTCAGCGCGCTGGTGGGCTGGATCGCGCGCACCCGACTGGATTATCGATGAGCGACACCGACCTCCGCGGCGGCGCACTCGCCTTCGCCGGCATCAGCCACGCGTACGCGGCGGCCGGACGCGCTACGCCGGTCCTCGACGATGTGTCGTTCGCGATTCCCGCGGGCACCGTGGCCTGCGTCGTCGGGCCGTCGGGTTGCGGCAAGAGCACGCTGTTGAGCCTGGCCGCGGGCCTGATGCGGCCGACGCGCGGCACGGTCCGCTGGGACGGCCAGCCGGTCAGCGTCGGGGCGAACCAGCACATCGGCATGGCCTTCCAGCAGCCGGGGCTGTTCCCGTGGATGACCGCGCGCCAGAACATCGCGGTGGGCTTGCGCACGCGCGGCGCGACGCGCGCCACCGCCAACGCCACGGCCGACGAGTTCCTCGATCTCGTCGGGCTGCACGACTTCAAGGACGCCTATCCGAACCAGCTTTCCGGCGGCATGGCGCAGCGCGTGGGCATCGCGCGCGCGCTCGCGTTGCGCCCTCGCCTCCTGCTGCTCGACGAGCCGTTCGCCGCCGTCGACGCGTTCACGCGCCTCAAGCTGCAGCAGGAACTGCAGGCTCTGTTGCGCCGGCATCGGCCCACCGTGATGTTCGTCACGCATGACGTGCCGGAGGCGATCGCGCTCGGCGACGTGATCGTCGTGATGAGCCAGCGTCCGGCCACAGTCGTGCGCATCATCCCGGTGACGGCATCCGAACGCAATCGCGCCAGCGTCGAGTACGCGCACAAGCTGGCGGAGACGCTGGAATGCCTCGGCGTCACCGCCGACGGGAGCCATGGATGATGCGGCACGTCATCGGCGTCGACGTCGGCACGCAAAGCACCAAGGCGGTCCTGATGGACGAACGCGGCCGGCTCGTCGCGCAGGCGTCCCATGCGTATCAGGTGGACCAGCCGCAACCGCTGTGGGCGGAGCAGTGGCCGCAGGTGTGGCTCGACGCCGTGGCTGCGTGTATCCGCGAAGTGACGGACCTCCACCCCGCCGCCGCAGCCACCGTGCAGGCGCTCTGCATCAGCTCGCTGTATGGCGGCTCCGGCATCCCCGTCGACGCGGCCGGCACGCCGCTGCATCCCTGCCTCATCTGGATGGATCGTCGCGCGCAGGACGAAGTGGCGTGGGTGCGCGAGCACGTCGACCTCGATACGCTGTACACCGTCACCGGCAACGGCGTCGACAGTTACTACGGCTACACCAAGATGCTGTGGCTGCGCGAGAAGCGGCCGGACGTGTGGGCGCAGACGCGGCATCTCGTGCCGCCGAATGCCTGGATCATCGCGCAGCTGACGGGCGAGCTGGCCGTCGACCACAGCGCCGCCGGCAACATCGGTGGCGTCTACGACATCCGCGCGCGCACGTGGTCGCACACGATGCTGGATGCGCTCGGCATACCGCGCTCGATGATGCCGCCGCGGCTCGTCGAATCGAGCGCCATCGTCGCCCCGCTCACCAGCGCGAGTGCGCGGCGCCTGGGACTGCCCATCGGAACGCCCGTCGTGGCAGGCGGTGTCGACGCGGCGGTCGCCACGCTGGCCGCCGGGGCGCGCCGCCCGGGCAATCACGTCGCGATGATCGGCACCAGCATGTGCTGGGGCACGATACGCCCCAACGTCGATGCGCGCGATGGCCTCATCGCCATGCCCCACGTCCTCAATGGCCTGCGCGACCTGTACGTGTTCGGCGGCGCGATCACCGCAGGCGCCTCCGTGACGTGGTTCCGCGAGAACTTCTGCGCGGCCGAAGTGGCGGAAGGCCGCGAGCGCGGCATCGACCCGCACCATTTGCTCGAGGAACGGGCCGCGTCCGTCGCGCCCGGCTCTGACGGCATCGTGTTTCTCCCCTACCTGATGGGCGAGCGCAGCCCGGTCTGGGATGCCAACGCCAGCGGCGCCTTCGTCGGGCTCGACCTCCATCACTCGCGCGCCCACCTGTACCGGGCGGTGCTCGAAGGCGTGACGTATGCGCTGGAACACAACATCGCCTGCGCGGGGCGCGCGGGCCAGCCGCTGGACGAACCGATCACCGTCGTCGGCGGCGCCAGCCGCAGCGACCTGTGGATGCAGATCATCGCCGACGTGACGCGGCGCCCGGTGCTGACGATCCCCGGCGACGTCGAAGCGTCCTTGGGCGCGGCGATGCTGGCCGCGCTGGCCGTCGGCATGGCCGATGAAGCAACGCTGTTTTCGATCTGGGTACACACGGCACTGCGTGCGCGTCCCGACGCACGCGCCGTATCCCGCTACGCGGGCAGCTACGCGCAATACGTCGCGCTATACCCCGCGCTCCGGGACGTGATGCACGGCCTGCGCCGGGCGTCGGCCTGAGGCTGCCGCGCGCGCATCAGCAACCCATCTGCCATCGGCGCAAGCGACAGTGCGAGCACCTGCGTGCCCATTGATACGCCTTGAGCGGGTATGCAAGTTGCGGCACCATAGCGCCGCGGCCAAATCGAGCCGCCGTCCCGGTTGAACCCAGATCATGGATCTCAGCTCGATGCCCCTGTGGTTGTCGATCCTGCTCGTGCTGATCGTGCCCACGGCGCTGTCGATGTGGGGCACGTCGGTGGTCCGCTCGCGCTTCGGCGTCGAGCGGCTGCAGACGAACAACGAGGTGGCGAGCTTCAAGTTCGCCGCGGTCGGCGTGCTGTACGCGGTCCTGCTCGCCTTCGCGGTGATCGTCGTGTGGGAGAGCTTCAGCAGCGCGGAAGACCAGGTCGCGAAGGAAGCCGGCGCGGCGGCGACGCTCTACCGGCTGGCGGGCGGCATGGAGCCGGCGACGCGCGCCGTGGTCGTGCAGAAGCTGAACGCCTACCTCGAATCGGCGGTCAACGACGACTGGCCTGCCATGGAAAACGGCACTGCCAGCCCGCAGACGACGCGTGCGCTCGACGAGCTCTACGCGGCGGTCCTGGCGGGCAACGGGACGGACGTGCGCGCCGCCATGCTGATGCACGACACGCTGCAGGAGCTGAACGTGCTGACGGAGGCGCGCCGGGCGCGCATCGTGAAGTCGATCGGCATCGTACCGCCGCTCCTGTGGGCAGTGCTGGTCGCCGGCGCGATCATCACCGTCGGCTTCACGTATTTCTTCGGCACCGAGAACCTGCCCGCGCAGAGGCTGATGACCGGCGCGCTCGCATTCCTGATCTTTTCCGGCCTGCTGGTGATCGTGGCGATCGACAAGCCCTTCCGCGGGCCGATCATGGTGCACCCGGAGGCGATCCTCAACGTGCTCGAGCAGCTCGGGCACCCGCCCGTGCCCGCTGCCCCGCGCTGACCCCGCGTTACGCCGCTTACGTCAGCGCGAGCGGCCTGTTGGTCACGGGGCGTTCGGCCGCTTGGCCGGCAGCTTGTCGAAGATGCAGTTGAAGCTCGCCTCGTTCTGCCAACCCGCGCCGAGGTTCGCCGTCAGGTTGTTCCGATACTCGTCGCGCCCGATGCGGTTGTAGTACAGGAACGACGTCTGGTCGACGAAGTACTGGTAGTTGGGATTCATCATCGACATGTTGTAGTCGATGAGCACGGACAGGTCCGTCGACCCGATCTCCAGCGGCTTGCACGTCTTCAGCGAGCTCAGGTAAGCGTTGAACCCGGTGGCCTCCCGGTTGTTCACGCTGTCCGGCGCGCACGCGCTCGCGAGCAGGGCCGCCGCGACCGCTGCGATGCAATGACCTCCGAATTTCACGGCGCGAATGGGCTTCATGTCGGGGCTCTCCGTTCTGGTTGTATGCGGGTGCCGGGCTCGCACGCCCTGCATCGCCGCCCATGTTCGTCGGCAGCGAGCGGCCGGCACGGCGCCCGGCAGCAATCTTCCGTCGGGCACCGGGGATGGTCTTGTCAATTCAAGACATGGCAGGCGCCCGACCGAATCGCTGGTCTCAGCCCCGCTCCGCCGCCCACGGCTCGCGGCTGAATTGCTGCGCCAGGAACTCGATCAGCGCATCCACGCGCGCGGGCCGCAGCCGTCCCGGCGGCGTCACGATGTGCAGCGCGATCGACGGCACGTGCCATCCGTCCAGCGCGGTCCGCAAGCGTCCCGACTGCAGGTCGTCCCATGCCAGGAATTCGGGCTGCACGGCCAGCCCCAGGCCGGCACGCAGCGCCGGGACCAGGCCCTCGGCATTGTCGACGCGCAAGGCCGTCGGCACCACCTGCGAGAACTCGCCGTGCTGCGCGTGCGTGAAATGCCACGCCTCGCCGAGCCGCGCATGGACGTAGCGCAACGCCCGGTGCTGCGCGAGATCGCGCGGGTGCTCCGGCCGGCCGTAACGTTCGAACCAGGCCGGCGCACCGACGAGCAGCAGCCGCACCGTGCACAGCCGCCGCGCCACCAGGCTCGAATCCGGCAGCGTCGAGATCCGCAACGCCACGTCGAAGCCGCCGTCGACGACGTCGACGATCTCGTCGCTGAAATGCAGGTCGAGCGTCACGTCCGGATGCCGCGCCATGAACGCGGGAACCGCCGGCGCCACGTGCGAGATGCCGAAGGACATCGGCGCGGCCACGCGCACCTGGCCGCGCAGGTGCGTCGACTGCTCGGAAATCTCGGCTTCCACCGCCTCGCCTTCGGCGAGGATGCGCAGCGCGCGCTCGAGCGACGCCTGCCCCGCCGCGGTCAACGACATCTGGCGCGACGTGCGATGGAACAGCGTCGACCGCGTGCGCTGCTCCAGCCGCGTGATCGCCTTCGACACCGTGGGCTGCGACACGCCGAGCTCCGCGGCCGCCTTCGCGAACGAGCCGGTTGCCGCCACCTTGGCGAAGATGGCCCAGGCCTCCAGGTCAGGGAGCTGCGGCATGCCGTTTCTGGAATGGATCCTGTTCCATCGTGTCTATTCTCCGGGCCGCCGGAGGCGCCTACATTGAGCGCTAACGCAACGCCGAACCCTCGAGGAGAATCCCATGATCGAACGCCGACCCTATGCCTCGCTCGGTGCCGCCGACCACGGCTGGCTCGACGCCAGGCATCATTTCTCGTTCGCCGACTACCACGATCCCGCGCGGATGGGCTGGGGCGCGCTGCGCGTCTGGAACGACGACACCATCGCCGCGGGCACGGGCTTCCCGCCGCACGGCCACGCGAACATGGAGATCATCACCTACGTGCGCGAAGGCGCGATCACGCACCAGGACAACCTGGGCAACCAGGGGCGCACCGAGGCCGGCGACGTGCAGGTGATGAGCGCCGGCACGGGCATCCGGCACGCGGAGTACAACCGCGAGCCCGGCCGCACGCAGATCTTCCAGATCTGGATCCTGCCGGACAGCCAGGGCGAGCCGCCGTCGTGGGGCGCGAAGCCGTTCCCCAAGGGCGACCGCTCGGGCGCGTTCGTCGCGCTGGCCAGCGGCATGCCGGGCGACGGCGACGCGCTGCCCATCCGCGCCGACGCACGCGTGCTGGGCGCCACGCTGAAGGCCGGGAAAACCGCAGAGTACGCGCTCGGCAAGTCGCGCATGGGCTACCTCGTGCCTGCGACCGGGACCGTCGAAGTCGACGGCGTGCGGCTCGAGGCGCGCGACGGCGCGGCGATCCGCGATGTCGACGTCGTGCGCGTCAAGGCGCTGGCGGACACCGAGCTGGTGCTGGTCGACACGGCGCAGTGAAACGACTCGCAGGATCCGGAGAGCCTCACCATGGATGAGCCCCGCATCGTCGCCGACCTGATCCTGCACCGCGGGCTCGTCACGACGCTGGACCGCGCCAACCCCGCGGCCAGCGCCGTCGCCATCAAGGACGGCCGCTTCGTGCGCGTGGGCCACGATGCGGACGTGATGGCCTTGGCCGGCCCCGGCACCAAGGTGATCGACCTCGGCGGCCGGCGCGTGCTGCCGGGCCTCATCGACAACCACCTGCACATCATCCGCGGCGGCTTGAGCTTCAATCTGGAGCTGCGCTGGGATGGCGTCAAGAGCCTGGCCGACGCAATGGCGATGCTGAAGCGGCAGGTCGCGGTGACGCCGGCACCGCAGTGGGTGCGCGTCGTCGGCGGCTTCACCGCGCAGCAGTTCGTCGAGAAGCGCCTGCCGACGATCGACGAGCTGAACGCCGTCGCGCCGGACACGCCGGTCTTCGTCCTGCACCTGTACGACCGCGCGCTGCTGAACGGCGCGGCGCTGCGCGCGGTCGGCTACGCCCGCGATACGCCGGCGCCTGCGGGCGGTGAGATCGTGCGCGACAGCGCCGGCAATCCCACCGGCCTGCTGCTGGCCAAGCCCAATGCGGCGATCCTGTATGCCACGCTGGCAAGGGGACCCAAGCTGCCGCACGACTACCAGCTCAACTCGACGCGCCACTTCATGCGCGAACTGAATCGGCTGGGCGTCACGGGCGCCCTCGACGCCGGCGGCGGCGCGCAGAACTACCCGGAGGATTACGCCGTCATCCGCGAGCTTGCGGCCGCGGGACAGCTAACGGTGCGCCTCGCCTACAGCCTGTTCACACAGAAGCCCCGGCAGGAGAAGGACGACTTCCTGAACTGGACCGCCACCTCGGCCTACCGGCAAGGCGACGATTACTTCCGCCACAACGGCGCCGGCGAGATGCTCGTGTACTCGGCCGCCGACTTCGAGGATTTCCGCCAGCCACGTCCCGACATGCCGCCGGCGATGGAAGGCGACCTCGACGCCGTCGTGCGCATCCTCGCGCAGCATCGCTGGCCGTGGCGGATGCACGCGACGTACGACGAGACGATCAGCCGCGCGCTCGACGTGTTCGAGCGCGTGGACCAGGACCTGCCGCTGGCAGGACTCCACTGGTTCTTCGATCACTGCGAGACGATCTCCGAAGCGTCGATCGACCGCATCGCCGCACTCGGCGGCGGCATTGCCGTCCAGCACCGGATGGCCTACCAGGGCGAGTACTTCGTCGAGCGCTATGGCGCGGGTGCCGCGGAAGCCACGCCGCCGATCGCGCGCATGCTGGAAAGCGGCGTTCGCGTCTCGGCGGGCACCGACGCCACGCGCGTGTCCTCGTACAACCCCTGGGTATCGCTGGCCTGGCTGATCACGGGCCGCACGGTCGGCGGACTGCAGATCTACCCGCGACGCAACTGCCTCGACCGCGAGACGGCACTGCGGATGTGGACGGAGAACGTCACGTGGTTCTCCAACGAAGACGGCGTCAAGGGCCGCATCGAAGCCGGCCAGCTCGCCGACCTGATCGTGCCCGATCGCGATTTCTTCGCGTGCGCCGAAGCGGAGATCGCCGACACGACCTCACTGCTGACGATCGTCGGCGGCAAGGTGGTCTACGGCGACGGCGTGTTCGCAGCGCATGACGACAACGCGCTGCCGCCCGCGATGCCCGACTGGTCGCCGGTGCGCCACTTTGGCGGCTATGCCGCGTGGGGTGACGACGAGCGCGCGACGTCGCGCGCGCCGCTGCAGCGAACCGCGGCAGCTTGCGGGTGCGCAAAAGCTTGCCACGTCCACGCCCATCGGCACGCCGAAGCCTGGAGCAGCCGTCTGCCTGTCACGGACCTGAAAGGATTCTGGGGTGCACTCGGCTGCTCGTGCTGGGCCGTCTGACGCCTTCCACTCGCCACATTCGCAACGCCATCGCCCGATCCGTCCCCAACCGCGGCTCGCGCCGCACCCGCCACGCAAGGAGCTTTCCATGCCGACCGTCACCACGAAGGACCACGTCACGATCTTCTACAAGGACTGGGGCCCGAAGAATGCCCAGCCGATCATGTTCCATCACGGCTGGCCGCTGTCCGCCGACGACTGGGACGCGCAGATGCTGTTCTTCCTGCAGCAGGGGTATCGGGTCGTGGCGCACGACCGGCGTGGCCATGGACGGTCCGAGCAGGTGAGCGACGGCCACGACATGGATCACTACGCAGCGGACGCGTTCGCGGTCGTCGAAGCGCTGGACCTGCGGAATGCCGTGCACATCGGCCACTCCACCGGCGGCGGCGAGGTGGCGCGCTACGTCGCGCGCCACGGCCAGCCGAGCGGGCGCGCCGCCAAGGCGGTGCTCGTCAGCGCGGTGCCTCCGTTGATGCTGAAGACGCCCGCCAATCCGGAAGGCTTGCCGCTCGAGGTCTTCGACGGCTTGCGCGCGGGCGTCGCGGCCAACCGCGCGCAGATGTTCGTCGACGTGCCGTCAGGGCCGTTCTACGGCTTCAACCGGCCGGGCGCGAAGACCTTTCCGGGCGTCGTCCAGAACTGGTGGCGCCAGGGCATGATGGGCAGCGCCAAGGCCCACTACGAGGGCATCAAGGCGTTCTCGGAGACGGACCAGACCGACGACCTCAAGTCGATCACGGTGCCGACGCTCGTCATGCACGGCGACGACGACCAGATCGTGCCCATCGCGGACGCGGCGCTGAAGTCGGTCAAGCTGCTGAAGAACGGCACGCTCAAGGTCTACAAGGGCTATCCGCACGGCATGCTGACGACCCATGCGGACGTCATCAATCCCGACCTGCTCGCGTTCGTGAAGGGCTGATCGCGCGCTGACCGGAGCGGCTCCGCGGCCAATCCGCGTCCCGCCGCGCCAAGACAAAGGGCCACGCAACGTGGCCCTTTGTCGTTCAACCCTGCCGCGGCGCGCCAGGCGACGCTTACGACACTTCCTTCACCTCCGCCGGCTTCCACGTGCCGTCGAGCAGCGACGGCGACTTCTCGGACGGCCAGTACAACCGCATCATCAGCACGAACTCGTCGGCGGGCGCGGGCAGCCAGTTGGCTTCCTTGTCCTTGCCCGGCGATTCATGCTGGAAGTACAGGTCGACGGAGCCGTCCGCGTTCACCTTGAACTTGTTGCGCGAGCTGACGGTGTAGCGGTTGATCGGATTCGGCACGAAGAAGTAGTTCTTGTCGTACATCGTGATCGACCAGAAGCCGTTGGCCGGCGGCAGGTGGCCCTTCTCGAAGTGGGCGACGTACTTCTTGGCGCCGCTGTACTTCTTGACCAGGTCCGGGCCTTCCGACGTCGGGTAGACGGCGTCCTGCGGCCGGTTGGCACCCAGGCCGTACCACGTGATCAGCGCGCGGTCGCGATAGGCGGTGCCGTAGATGCCCGTCTTGGCGAAATACATCCAGCCGTTCTCGAGCTTGGCGGTGCCGGCGACGATCGCTTCCTTGAGGTTGGCGATCTTGTCCTGCGCGGGCTTGGGCGCGGCGGCAATGCCCTTGGCGACGGCAGGCTCCAGCTTGGAAGCGTCGAAGTCCTGGCCGGGCACGATGCCGAGCTTGGCGAGCTTGGCCACCATCGGCGCATCCTCGGCCGCCGGCGGATTCGCCTTCATCAGCTGGGCCGCGAGCTTGAAGAACGCCGCGCCGTCGAGCGCGTTGACCTGGTCGCGCACGTCGGTCTTCATGTCCAGCGCCGGGTCCACGGTGCCCGCCGGCGGCGTGTAGGGCTTGCCCCAGGACGACAACGGGACCACCGAGATCTGGTCCTGCAGCGCGTGCACCGCCTTGTAGTCTTCCGGCGTGCCCGTGCAGTAGATGCGGCCGAGCAGCCACACCAGGTTCGTCGGCGCCTTGTACTCGGTGACGCCGGCCGGCAGCGTGCCCGTCCAGCCCGGCCCGGTGATCGCATACTTCTGCGCCTTGGTCCCGGTGGTGCGCTTGCCGGGCACCTGGAACACGTTGGTCCAGGCGTCCAGCATCGGGAACAGGTAGTAGCGATCCTTCATGTCGGGAAGGCTCAGTATCCACGGCTCTTTCGAGACGTCGATCCACGAAAGCGTGTACAGCGTGTCCGCGTTGGGCGCGGTGACCGAATGGTCGTCCACCGCGGGATAGGTGCGCAGCCGCGCGAATTGACCCATCGGCGCCTTGGAGCCGCCGTCGGGCTTCTCGACGTTGGTCATGTAGCGACGCGTCAATTCCATCGTCACGAGCGGGTAGGCGTAGATGTACGCATCCATCGCGACCTCGCGCGCCTCGACCTCCTTGGCCGCGGCTTCCGCCGCCTTGGCGTCGGCGGCGGCATCCTTCTTGACGTCGGTGGCGGCCTTGTCGACCTTGGCTTCTTCGGTTTTGCCGCACGCGCCGAGCGCGAGCGCCAGGGCGATTGCGGCGGCGACGCCGGTGTACTTGATGACCTTCATGGAACCCTCCTTGGACGGGGACGGGGCGGATTCTTGCACATGCGTACAGTCCAAGATGAACCAATTCGGACATTTTGCGTGGTCGCGCATCCGTCAGCAGCGCCTTGACGCCCGGATCGGACAGCGGCCGACTTCGTTGGACGCACGTCTCACTTAGCCTCGGTTTCACGCCGCGCGCCATTGCCTTTCGCGCGCCCATCCCGAATCCGGAGGCCATCGTGTTCAAACGTTCCGCAGCACATGGACTGACCCTCGCAGTAATCGCAGCCGCGGGCTGCGCGACTTACCCGCAGCACGATCCCACGCTGGACCAGGCGCACCTGTCGCTGGACGCGGCGCGGCGCAATCCGCAGGTGGCCTTGTACGCGCCTGCGGAATTCGACCAGGCCGCGGCCACGCTGCACCAGGCCGACGACCTCGAAGCCAAGGGCGCCCCGTACAACGACGTGCACGAGCTGGCCGTGCAGGCGAACCAGCGCGCGATGACGGCGCAGGACGTCGCGAAGGTCCGCAGCGAGCAAGCTGCTGTTGCAGCGCAGCGCAACGCTATGGATGCGCGCGTCCGCGCCGACATGACGCAACAGCAAGCCGCTGCCGCGCAGGCCCAGGCGCTGGATGCGCAGCGGCGCGCCGACGACGCGCAGCGTCTGGCCGTCGCGCCGGGCAGCTACGCGCCGCCGCCGCCTCCGCCACCCGCGCCCTATCCGGCCCGCTACGAGTACAACCGCCGCCCCGGCGAGCCGCTGTACAACGCCCCCGTGACGTCCGCGCGCGCGGTGGTCGGCGCGCCCGAGCAGCGGTGCTGGGTCGAGCGCCAGGTGGTCGAAACCGGTGGGCCCGGCGTCAACGTGCCCGGTGCCATCGTCGGCGGCGTGATCGGCGGCGTGCTGGGTCACCAGATCGGCAGTGGCCGCGGCCAGGACCTCGCCACCGGGTTGGGCGCCGCAACGGGCGCCGTGGTCGGCGCCAACGTCGGCACGAACCAGGTCACGACGCAGGACGTGCAGCGGTGCACCACCGTCGCGGCGGCACCGCTCGATTACTGGGATGTGACCTACGTGTTCAACGGCTACACGCACCACGTGCAGACGACGAGCCCGCCGGGTGCGACGGTGCTCGTCAACGCGCAGGGCGAACCGCGCGTGTAGGCGCCGGCCGCGGCCGGCCGTGCCTCACGCGGCCTGGCCGGCCGCCTGATTCATCAGCGCGCGGTGGCTCGCGCAGCCCGGCCCGGCTTGGGCCGGGCTTTCGCCTTGGGCGGCGGCGCCGGATTCCGCTGACGCGCATAAGCCTGGCTCACCGCACTCACGAGCCCGGGAAACCGCGTCTCGAGTTCGGCACACCGCGACGTGTTGCGCATCTCGACACCGTTGCGCTCACTGTGGATGAGGCCGGCGTCGCGCAAGGCCTTGAAATGCTGCGACAGCGTGGATTTGGGAATGTCGCGATCCCGGATGGTCAGGAACGCGGAACAACTCATCGGGCAAGCCGCGCCGGCGATCTCGGCAAAGATCGCCGCGCGCACCGGGTCCGCGAGCGCGTGCAGGATGCCCTCGACAGTCACCTGCTCCAAGGTCGGGTGGAATAACGGCCTCATGCAATCGAATATACGGGCCCTTGAAACGTGGTTCAATGGTTCGTATATCCGGAACTATGGGACGTCGCCGCCGTATGGGGGCGCCGTGCCCATGCCGCCGCGCAGGCGCCCCCCGGGCGCCCGGGCGTAACGGTTATCCCCTCTTCCTCGCATTCGAAAGGCATTCACCATGAGCAAGCTCCAAGGCAAGGTCGCCGTCGTCACCGGCGCATCCAAGGGTATCGGCGCGGCCATCGCCAAGGCATTGGCGGCCCAAGGCGCCGCGGTCGTCGTCAACTACGCGTCGTCCAGGACCGGCGCCGACGCGGTCGTCGACGCGATCACCGGGGCCGGCGGCAAGGCGGTCGCGGCACAGGGCAACGTGTCGACGCAGGCCGGCGCGCAAAGCATCGTCGACGCGGCCATCAAGGCGTGGGGCCGGCTGGACATCGTCGTCAACAATTCCGGCGTGTACGAATTCTCGCCGATCGAGTCGGTGACCCCGGAGCACTTCCATCGCCACTTCGACACCAACGTGCTGGGCCTGTTGCTCGTCACCCAGGCAGCGGCGAAGCACCTGGGCGAAGGCGGCAGCATCATCAACGTGGGCTCGGCGGTGACGGAGATCCACCCGGCCAACAGCGCCGTCTACACGGCGACGAAGGGTGCGGTGGACGCGATCACCGGCGTGCTCGCGCACGAGCTCGGCCCGCGCAAGATCCGCGTCAACAGCATCAACCCGGGCATGGTCGAGACGGAAGGCACGCATACGGCCGGATTCATCGGCTCCGATTTCGCGAGCCAGTTGATCGTGCAGACGCCGCTGGGGCGCCTCGGGCAGCCGGACGACATCGCCGACGTCGCGGTGTTCCTCGCGTCGAACGACTCGCGCTGGATGACGGGCGAGAAGCTGGTGGCGTCGGGCGGCGTGCGCTGAACGCGCCCGACGGCGTCGCGCGCGCGAGTGCGCGCGGCGTCTTGCCGCACGCGACAATTCGGGGCGCGTGCGGCGCGTATCATCAGTTGCCACTCCTCGCACCAATCCCGGCCCGCGCGGACGGGATCTGCCGATGCACAAGACACTGGCCGCCCTCGCCTGTTCCATTCTGCTCGCGGGTTCCGCGTTCGCGCAGACCAACGCGGGCAACTTCCCCGTCGACCCGAAACCCCCGTTCACGATCACGCGCGTCGCGAGCTTCGACCTGCCGTGGCACATCGCATTCCTGCCGGACGGCCGGATGCTGGTCACGGAAAAGGTCGGCCGCTTGCAGCTCGTCACGCAGGCGGGTGCCAAGACGGAGGTCCAGGGCGTTCCGGACGTGTACCACCAGGGCCAGAACGGGCTGCTCGGCGTGTTCCTCTCGCCGCAGTACGCCACCGATTCGCGGATCTACCTCACGTACGTCGAGCCGGGTGACTACGGTGGCGCGTTCGTCATGGGTCGCGGCAAGCTCGCGCTCGACGGCACGCGCGCGACGCTGCAGGACTTCCGCGTGCTCTGGCGCCAGGTGCCCAGCGGCAAGGGCGGGCAACCCGGCGGTCCGATCGCGTTTTCGCCGGACGGCCGCTACCTGTTCCTGGCCGTCGGCGACCGCCAGCGCATGACGCCGGCGCAGGACCCGAGCCAGCCGGTCGGCAAGATCCTGCGCCTGACGCTCGACGGCCAGCCCGCGCCCGGCAACCCGATGGCGGGTCAGGTCGGCGCGTCGTCGATTCCGCTGATCGATCCGCCGCGCGACACGGTCGCCGCGCGGAACGCACGCACGGTCAGCACGTACACGTTCACGTCGCCCAACCTGACGCCCGCCGAAACCTGGAGCACGGGCCATCGGACGCCGTACGGGCTCGCGTTCGCGCCCGATGGCAGGCTGTGGGAAGCGGAGCACGGCCCACGCGGCGGCGACGAGCTCAACCTGATCGAGCCCGGCAAGAACTACGGCTGGCCGCTCGTGAGCTACGGCGTCAATTACGACGGCGTGCCGATACCCAGCCCCGACTCGCGGCCCGACCTCGCCAAGCCGGTCGTCTACTGGGACCCGGTGATCGCGCCGGGCAACCTGATGTTCTACACGGGGACCGCGTTCGCCGCGTGGAAAGGCAACGGCTTCGTGACGGGCCTCGTCAGCCAGGTGATCGACCGCATCGCGTTCGACGCGAATGGCGGCGCCAAGGTCGTGCAGCGCTTCGACCTCGGCGTGCGCGTGCGCAACCTCGCGCAGGCGCCCGACGGCACGCTGTGGATCGTGGAAGACGCGAGCCCGGGCGGGCTGTATCACCTCACGCCGAAGTAGCCGCAGCCTTGGCGCCGCGGCTACGGGGACCGTACAGTTCGTCGTTGACGTCCGCGAACGCGCGCATCGCGCCCATGCGGCGATCGCGATCGCCTTCGAAGCCGCACGCGCCCATGAACTGGCGCGGGTTGCGGAACGTGCCGAACCCGATGTCCCACAGCGGCAGGTCCGCAAAGTTGTAGTAGTGCAGGCCGGTGCGGTGGTGCACGCAATGCGCCTCGGGCCGCTGGATGACGTAGCCGAGCCACTGGGGCGTGCGTATGTTCCAGTGCTGGAACAGGCCGTAGAACGCGAACAGGTAGCCGGTGATCGCGGCGGCGAGCGGATCGAGGCCGAGCACGACGACGGTGACGAACAGCGGGATCAGCGCGTACGCGGCGATCTCGAGCGGATGGAAGACCAGCGCGCCCGGGATGTCGACGCGCCGCGGGCTGTGGTGCAGCTGGTGGAAGCCGCGCCACATGACGTCGAACGTGTGCGCGGAGCGGTGCCACGCGTACACGCCGAGCTCCAGCACGACGAAGCCCACGATCGCGCCGCCCACGACGCCCAGCGACGTCCCGTTCATCCAGCGGTGCGCATCCAAGCAGGAACGTGAGTTCGAGCGGTCCCATCGGCGTCTCCCCGTCGCGATCGTGTCGGCGACCAACGCCTGCACTCCAGGCCGACGCCGGCCGCGTGCCAAGGGCGGTATTGTCCAAATCCGGGCGAAATGTGACATTACCGGCGGCGCATCCGCGAGGGGACGTCGCGATCGACACGTTTGAATGGATCATCGTGCTGCTGCTGGGCGCCGCGCTGCTGGCGGCGCTCGCACGCAAGGTCGGCGCGCCCTACCCCACGTTCCTGGCCATCGGCGGCGCCTTGCTCGCCTTCGTGCCGGCAAGCCCCCGCTGGACGCTGGACCCGCGGCTCGCGCTGACGCTGTTCGTCGCGCCCATCCTGATGGACGCCGCCTACGACACGTCGCTGCGCGACCTGCGGCGCAACTGGAAGCCGGTCGCGGGGCTCGTGATCGCAGCGGTCGCCACGACCGTGATCGCCGTCGCGCTGGCGGCGCGCTGGCTGGTGCCCGGCATGCCGTGGCCCGTGGCCATCGCGCTGGGCGCGATCGTCGCGCCGCCGGACGCCGCGGCGGCCACCGCCGTGATGCGCCAGGTGGGCCTGCCGCACAAGCTGCTGAAGATCCTCGAAGGCGAGAGCCTGCTCAACGACGCCAGCGCGCTGCTCGTCTACCGGCTCGCGATCATGGCGATGCTCGCGGGCCACCTGGGCGTCGGCGACTTCGCGCCGGTGTTCCTGCTCACGGTGTTCGGGAGCCTGGTCGCGGGCATCGCCGCCGCGTTCGCGCTGCGCCCGCTCACGGGCTGGATCCGCGACGTGCCCATCTCGCTGATCGTGCAGTTCGCCACGACGTTCGGCGTGTGGATCGGCGCCGAAGCGCTGGGCTTGTCGGGCATCCTGACGATGGTGGCGTTTGCAATGACGGTGGCGCGCCGCGGCGTGCGCATGCCGGCACGGATGCGCATTCCCGTCCTCGCCGTGTGGGAAGCGGTGGTGTTCGTGCTGAACGCGTTCGCCTTCGTGCTGATCGGCATGCAGTTGCGCCCGATCTGGGAGCGGCTCGCCACCGACGGCCATCGCAGCGATGCGCTGCTGACCGCAGGCGCGGTGCTGGCGGTGACCATCCTCGCGCGCTTCGCCTGGGTGATGGCCTACCACGGCGCGAAGCGGGCGAGCTTCGCACGTGCCGGCGACGCCTCGCGCCCCGCACCGCGCATCGGCAACAGCATCGTGCTGTCGTGGGCCGGCATGCGCGGCATCGTGACGCTGGCCGCCGCGTTCGCGATCCCCGAGACGCTGCACGACGGCACGCCGTTTCCGTATCGCGACCTCATCCTGCTGTGCGCGTTCGCCGTCGTGCTCGGCACGCTGGTCCTGCAGGGCCTCACGATCGCGCCGCTGATCCGGCGCGTGGGGCTCGTCGACGACGACACCGTCGGCCGCGAAGTGCGCCACGCGCGCGGCGAGGTCTATCGCGCGCTGCTCGACTCGATCAGGGACGACGAGTCGCACGCCGCCGTGTTCCTGCGCAAGGAATACGGCGCGGTGGTCCGCCGCAGCGAAGACGCCGCGGCGCCGGAAGGCGCCGTCGACGACGTGCCCGGCGGCCCGCTGCGCCGCCAGGCGATCGCCGCCGCGCAACAGCGCGCGTTCGAGCTGCGCCGCGACGAGGTGATCGGCGACGATGCCTACCGAGTGCTGGTGCAAGAGCTCGACTGGGCGGAGCTCAACGCGGGCGGCAATCGCGGCGAGTGAGCGGCGGCGGCGCTCGAGGCTCGCGCCGGATTTGGCCGGCTTTACGCCCGGCCCGGCCAGCTCCGTCAACCGGGGCTTCCCCCGACCGCGGTAGCGGCGCTACTGTGCGCGTCATCCGTCCGCGAGCGATCAATGCGCTACGCCGCTCATCCGCGCACCCTCGACGCCTTCCGACGCGCAGGCCACGGCCTGTCGCCGCGCGCGCTCGCGCCGCTGCTCGCCTTCCTCGGCGTCTTCGCGCTGTCACGCGCGATCCTGGGCCTTCCCGGCACGTTCACGCGCGCCGCGTTCGTCGCGTGGCTGCTCGACCTCGTGATCGACTTCGGGCTCGTCAGCCTCGTGGTCCTCGTCGCCGTCACCGCCGTCACCGTGGCGCAGAACCTGGGGCCGGCGCGCGGTCTTCGGCGCGTGGCCGTGCTGGCCGTCGCCGTGGCCGTTGGCACATTGGCAGGCCTCGCGCTGCGCGCGTTCGTCATCCGCTGTTTCGACACGGACGTCCAAGGCTGGGACGCGTGGCTCGCCGCCCTGCCCGGCGCGTGGGTCGAGTACGCGTTCATCGGCGCCTGCTACGCGGCGATCGCGGAGTTCATCCGGCGCCGCCAGGCCAGCGTCGCCGCGATGCACCGGGCGGAACTCGACCGGCTGGCGCTCGAGCGCGAGATGGATTCCGCGCGCATGCAGGTGATGCAGGCGCAGATCGAGCCTCATTTCCTGTTCAACACGCTGGCCAACGTGCGGCGCCTGTACCAGACCGACGCGCGCGCCGCGCGGACGATGCTCGACAACCTGATGCGCTACTTCGAGATCGCGCTGCCGCGGATGCGCCATGCGTCGACGGACCTTGCGCACGAGGCGGAGCTGGTCGACGCCTACCTGCGCATCCACCAGATCCGGATGGGATCGCGGCTGTCGTTCGCGCTGGACATCCCGGCCGAGCTGCGGGCGACGGCAGTGCCACCGATGATGCTGCTGACGCTCGTCGAGAACGCGATCAAGCATGGCGTCAACCCACGGCTGGACGGCGGCGCGATCAGCGTGCGGGCCTATCGCGACGCGCAGACCGTGCGGCTCGAGGTCGCCGATTCCGGAGGCGGCTTCGAGCAAGGTTCCGGCGGCGGCATGGGGCTCGCCAACATACGCGCCCGCCTGGCGGCCGAATTCGGCGCCGCGGCGTCGCTGGCACTGCGCCACAACCAGCCGCGCGGCGTGGTGGCTACGCTGACGTTGCCCACTGCCACCGATCCCGCGTGAAGGCCCCTGCGCTTCCGGCCGCGATCGAGCGCCACGACACGCCGCGGATCGGCTCCGTACTGCGGCGCGCGGCGGGCCGCCTCGACGGCCGTGCCCTGCTTGCCGGCGTGTCGATCCTCGCGTTCTCGATGACGTGGAATGCCTTGCGCTGGGCGCGCTACATGGCGGCGGCGGGCCCCGAGCGCATCCCTGCGGAAGTCTGGTGGTCGGTCCTGCTGATCGAAGCGCTGTGCACGACGCTGGTCGTCGTCGCGGTGCTGATCGCGGACGAAGCGGTCGATGCCGGAGCGCCGAGGGTGGCGAGCTACGCGCTCGCCGTACTCGCGGCGGTGGGTGCCGCGGC
>JBGAIC010000010.1:0-79616 GCA_044225845.1 Casimicrobiaceae bacterium | reverse complement strand
CATCGGGAACGGCGTCGGCTTCTGGAACACCATCCCGACCTTGGCGCGAAGGAGGTTGAGGTCCACCCCGGCGCCGAGCAGGTTGCGGCCGTTGAACATCACCTCGCCGTCCGCGCGCTGGCCCGGGTAGAGAGAATACATCCGGTTGAGCACCCGCAGCAGCGTGGACTTGCCGCAGCCCGACGGGCCGATGAACGCGGTCACGCGCTTCTCGCCCACGTCGAGCGAGACGTCCTTCAGCGCCTGGAACCTGCCGTAGTAGAAGTCGAGGTGGCGGATCGACATCTTCGGCGGCGCGGGCGCGACGTTGCGGGAGGCGACCTCGGGACGGGCGAGCTCGACGTCATGGGGCATGGGGCGGCCTATCGGATGTCGGCCTGGCGGAACACGGTCCGCGCGAGGACGTTGAGGACGAGCACGGCGAGCGTGATCAGGAGCGCGCCCGCCCAGGCGAGCGACTTCCAGTCGTCGAACGGGCTCATCGCGAACTGGAAGATGACGACCGGCAGGTTCGCCATCGGGCCGTTCATGTCGGCGCTCCAGAACTGGTTGTTGAGCGCGGTGAACAGGAGCGGCGCGGTCTCGCCGGAGATGCGCGCCACCGCGAGCAGCACGCCGGTGATCACGCCGCCGCGCACGGCGCGCAGCGTCACCATCAGGATCACCTTCCACATCGGCGCGCCGAGCGCCACGGCCGCCTCGCGCAGGCTGGCGGGCACGAGCTGCAGCATGTTCTCGGTGGTGCGCACGACGACGGGAATCGCGATCAGCGCCAGCGCGGCCGAGCCTGCCCAGCCGGAGAAGTGCTCGACGCGCGCGACATAGACCGTGTAGACGAAGAGGCCGATGACGATCGACGGCGCCGACAGCAGGATGTCGTTCATGAAGCGCGTCGAGCGCGCGAGCCAGCCACCGCGGCCGTACTCGGCGAGATAAATTCCCGCCAGGATGCCGACCGGCGTGCTGATCAGCGTCGCCACCGCGACGATCGCCAGGCTGCCGACGATCGCGTTGGCGAGGCCGCCCGCGGAGCCCGGCGGCGGCGTCGACTGCGTGAACAGCGTCAGCGACAGCGCGGCGAAGCCGTTGGCGAACAGCACCCACAGGATCCACAGCAGGAAGATCATGCCGAACGCCATCGTGGCGAGCGACATGACGAGGTTGAAGCGGTTCACCAGCAGCCGGCGCCGGTAGACCGGGTTGCGCGTGCCGTCCGCGGCCGGGGCCGCGGCAAGCGCGCTCATGTCCGTGCTCATCCGCGTGCTCACGTCCGCGCTCCTTCGCCGCGCGCGAGCCGCGCGATCAGCATCCGCGAGTACGCGAGCACGATCGTCGTCAGCACGAACAGCACGAGGCCCAGCGAGATCAGCGACGCGCGGTGGACGGGATCGGACGCCTCGTTGAACTCGTTGGCGAGCGCGGAAGCGATCGAGTTGCCCGGCTCGAACAGCGCGGCGCCGATCTTGTAGGCGTTGCCGATGACGAACGTGACGGCCATCGTCTCGCCGAGCGCACGGCCCAGGCCCAGCATGATGCCGCCGATGACACCCACCTTCGTGTAGGGCAGCACGACGTTCCAGACCACTTCCCACGTCGTGGCGCCGAGGCCGTACGCCGATTCCTTCAGCACGGCGGGCACGACTTCGAACACGTCGCGCATCACGGACGCGATGAACGGGATCACCATCACCGACAGGATGATGCCGGCGGTGGCAAGGCCGATGCCCGTCGGCGGGCCCTGGAACAACGCACCGACGACCGGCAGCTTGCCGAGCGTCCCCGTCAGCGCGGGCTGCACGTGGTCGCCGAACCACGGTGCGAAGACGAACAGGCCCCACATGCCGTAGATGATCGACGGCACCGCGGCGAGCAGTTCCACCGCCGTGCCCAGCGGGCGCTTGAGCGCCACCGGGCACATCTCGGTGAGGAAGATCGCGATCCCGAAGCTCACCGGCACGCCGATCAGCAGCGCGATCGCGGACGTCACCAGCGTCCCGTAGATCGGGGCCAGGCCGCCGAACTGCGACTTGACCGGGTTCCAGACGTTGGTGAAGAAGAACGCGCCGCCGAACTCGTGCAGCGCGGGCCACGCAGCGATGCCGAGCGCGACCAGGATGGCCGCGAGGAGGCCCAGCACCAGCAGCGCGAAGAACCGCGTGAGGTTCTCGAAGATGAGATCGCCGAGCTGCCCGCGGCCGCGCACCGGCGGCGGCGCATCGTCGCGGCGCAGGCGCTCGCCGCGCTCGGCGGCAGCACCTACGGGCATGTCCATCGTGAGAGTCGCGCCATCGCCGGGCATATTAACTCCGCGAACGTCAGTTCCAGATCGCCTTGCCGGACGCGTCGGTGACCTTGGCCTTCCACGCCGCCTCGATCTGCGCGACGAGCTCGGGCGGCAGCGACACGTAGTCGAGCGACTCCGCATCCTTCTGGCCGTGCTTGAACGCCCAGTCGAAGAACTTCATCACTTCCTGCGCGTTCTGCGGCTTGTCCTGCTTCGCCTGCAACAGGATGAAGCTCGACGCGGCGATCGGCCACGAATCCTTGCCCGGCGAGTTGGTGATGATCTGGTAGAAGCCGGGGGCGTTCTTCCAGTCCGCGTACGCCGCGGCGGCCTTGAACGAATCGTCCGCGGGCGCCGGGAACGCGCCGTCCTTGTTCTGCACCAGCGTGTGCGCCATCTTGTTCTTCAGCGCGTAGGCGAACTCGACGTAGCCGATCGAGCCCTTGATCCGCTGCACGTAGGCGGCGACGCCTTCGTTGCCCTTGCCGCCCACGCCTTCCGGCCATTGCACGGCCGTCGCCGAGCCGACCTTGTCCTTCCACTCCGGGCTCACCTTCGACAGGTAGTCGGTGAAGTTGAACGTCGTGCCCGAGCCGTCCGAACGGCGGACGACCGTGATCGGGTCGGCCGGCAGGTTGACGCCCGGGTTCAGCGCGACGATCGCCTTGTCGTTCCACGACTTGATCTTGCCGAGGAAGATGTCGGCGAGCACCGGGCCGGACAGCTTCAGCTGGCCCGGCGCGATGCCTTCGATGTTCACGACGGGCACGATGCCGCCGATGATCGCCGGGAACTGGACGAGGCCCGCGGAGGCGAGATCCTCGGGCTTGAGGGGCATGTCCGACGCGCCGAAGTCGACGGTCTTCGCCTTGATCTGCGCGATGCCGCCCCCGGAGCCGATCGACTGGTAGTTCATGCCGACGCCGTGGCCTTCTTGTAGGTCTCCGCCCACTTGGCGTAGATCGGGTAGGGAAACGTGGCGCCGGCGCCGGTGATGTCGACGGCTGGGCCGCCGGCAGCCGCGAGGCCAGCGCCGCGGCGCCGAGCCAGGAAGCGAATGAGTTGATGCGCATCATGGGTCCTCGTGGATGGGTCCTGGTGGGATGGCCGCGAGGATAGGGCGCCATTGTTACGACGGCGTGACTGCCGCCGGCGCCCGCTGCAATAATCGGCGCATGCCCCGGGCCAGGGGCCGGTACCCGTCATCGTCCTGTCACATGCGGACTCCACGATGGCGCGCCGCCCGCGTCCCGGGCAGCGCCACGCGCCCGCCATGCTCGAACCGATGCCCGCCGCCCCGGCGCCCCTCGAGGCCCCGGCCCCCGCCCCGTCGCTGCGCCCGCTCAACCGCGAGCTGTCGGTGCTCGCGTTCCAGCGGCGCGTGCTCGCACTGGCCCGCGACCCCGGGGTGCCGCTGCTCGAGCGCCTGCGCTTCCTGTGCATCGTCGGCAGCAACCTCGACGAGTTCTTCGAGATCCGGGTCGCCGGCCTGAAGCAGCAGCTGCATACGCGCGCGGCCACCGGCAAGATGTCGCTGCCCGCCATCCAGGCGCTGTACCGCGACGTGACCGACGAGGCGCGCGCGTTGATCAACGACCAGTACGCGCTGCTGAACGACGAGATCCTGCCGCGCCTCGCCGAGTACGGCGTCGGGCTCCTGCCCGACGTCGACCGCACGCCGGCCATCCGCGCGTGGGCAGCCGGCTATTTCCACCAGCAGGTGCGCCCCCTGCTGACGCCGATCGGGCTGGACCCCGCGCACCCGGTCCCGCAGATCGTCAACAAGAGCCTCAACTTCGTCGTCCAGCTCGCGGGGCGCGACGCGTTCGGCCGCGAGTCGTCCATCGCGATCGTCAAGGCGCCGCGCGTGCTGCCGCGCGTGATCCGCATCCCCGAGGCAGTGGCGGGCGCGCCGGACCAGTACGTGCTGCTGTCGTCGATCATGCATGCGCACCTCGACGACCTCTTCCCCGGCCGCGACGTCGTCGCCTACTCGCAGTTCCGGCTGACGCGCGACGCGGACCTGGCACTCGACGAGGAAGACGTGACCAACCTGCGCCAGGCGCTGCAGGGCGAGTTGCCGCAGCGCCAGTTCGGGCTGCCGTTGCGGCTCGAGGTGGCGGACTCCTGTCCCGACGACCTCGCGCAGTTCCTGCTGACGCAGTTCGCGCTCGACGCGGGCGACCTGTACCGCTGCGCAGGCCCCGTCAACATCGTGCGGCTGATGGCGATGGCCGACGAGGCCGACGCGCCCGAGCTCAAGTACGAGCCCTTCGTCCCCGGCCGCACGTCGCGATTGCCGGCGGGCGCCGACGTGTTCGAAGCGCTGCGCCGCCACGACGTGCTGCTGCACCACCCCTACCAGTCGTTCGACCCGGTGGTCGAGTTCCTGCGCCGCGGCGCCGACGATCCGGACGTGATCGCCATCAAGCAGACGGTCTACCGCACCGGCGTCAACTCGGCGCTGATGGAAGCGCTGATCGACGCCGCGCAGCGGGGCAAGGAAGTGACGGTGGTCGTCGAGCTGATGGCGCGCTTCGACGAGGAAACCAACATCAACTGGGCGCAGAAGCTGGAGGACGCGGGCGCGCAGGTGGTCTACGGCGTGTTCGGGCTGAAGACGCACGCCAAGCTCGCGCTCATGTTCCGCCGCGAGCACGACGCCGCCGGCGCCCCGCGCATCGTTCCCTACGCCCACCTCGGCACCGGCAACTACCACCCGCGCACGACGCGTCTGTACACGGACTTCGGCCTGCTGACGGCCGACGCGGCGATGTGCTCCGACATCAACGAGGTGTTCCTCCACATCACGAGCCTCGCGCGCACGCCGCCGCTGTCGCGGCTCCTGCTGGCGCCGTTCTCGATGCAGGCGGACGTCGTGGGGATGATCCGGCGCGAGGCCGCGCACGCGCGCGCCGGCCGGCCGGCGCGCATCGTCGCGAAGATGAACGCGCTGCTCGAGGACGGGGTCATCGACGCGCTGCAGGAGGCGTCGCAGGCGGGCGTCGAGATCGACCTCGTCGTGCGCGGGGCGTGCGCGCTGCGGCCCGGCGTGCCGGGCCTCACCGAGCGCATCCGCGTGCGCTCGCTGCTGGGGCGCTTCCTGGAACATCATCGCATCTGGTACTTCCGCAACGGCCGCGGCGCGGACGACGGCGACGTGTGGCTGTCGTCCGCGGACTGGATGGGCCGGAACTTCTTCAGCCGCATCGAGGTCGCCTTCCCCATCGACGACGCGGGGTTGAAGCGGCGCGTGATCGACGAGGGGCTGAAGGCCTGCCTGCGCGACAACTGCGACGCGTGGCAACTGGCGGCGAGCGGCGAGTGGACCAAGCTCGCGCCCGCCGGCGCGCCGCGCTTCAGCGCGCAGGAGTACCTGCTCGCGCGGCTGCAGCGCCCCGACGACACCCGGGAAGACGATGGACCTGATCCTCTGGCGCCACTGTGACGCGGAACCCGGCGAGCCGGACCTCGGCCGCCGGCTGACGTCCAAAGGCCTGCGCCAGGCGGAGCGCGTGGGCAGCTGGCTCGACCGCCAGCTCCCCGGCAGCTGCCGCATCCTGGTGTCGCCCGCCGCGCGCGCGCAGCAGACGGCGCAGGCGCTGGGCCGCACGTTCAAGACGGTGCCCGACATCGGGCCCGGCGCTTCGGTCGACGACGTGCTCGTCGCCGCCAACTGGCCGGAGAGCCGCGACCCGGTGCTGGTCGTCGGGCACCAGCCCACGCTGGGCGCGGTGGCCGCTTGGCTGATGATCGGGTCGGCCGCCGCGTGGTCGGTGCGCAAGGGCGCCGTATGGTGGCTCACCGACCGCCATCGCGACGGCGACGAGGCTATCCTGCTGAAGTGCGTCGTGGGGCCCGAGTTCCTCTGAGCGGCGCCGCGCGCGGGGCCCGTTACCGCCCAGGTGCCGCTCAGGCGCGGCTCAGGTAGCGGGCACGCGCCGATCGCCGCCCGTCACGCGCCGCTCCACGCATGGCCGGCGCGCCGCCACTGCTCGCGCTCCTGCGCCAGCAGCCAGCTCGTCAGCGGATGCCGCTTGAGCCACGCGGCGGGCAGCCGTACGGCGATGTGCGGGCGCGCGCGCAACACGAGGCGCGGCATCTTCACCGGCGAACGCGCGTGGTGGAACAGCACGGCGAGCCGCAGCGCAAGGATCTGCGCGCGCCAGTCGGGGTCCGCCACGAGCGGCGCCACCTTGGCGAGCTTGCCGCGGCACGCGAGCACCAGCAGCGCGAGCGCCTTCTGGTCGCGCGCGGCAAAGCCCGGCATGTCCGCGTGCTCCAGGATGTAGGCGCCATGGCGGTGGAAGCTCTCGTGCGCCACGGTGAGGCCGATTTCGTGCAGCAGCGCCGCCCAGCGCAGCCGCGCGAGCGACTCGGCCGTCGGCCGCGCGACCGCGCGCCGATACAGCGCCTCCGCAAGCTCCGCCACGCGGCGCGCGTGCTCCTCGTCGACGCGGTAGCGCTGCATGAACTGCTCGATCGTCGTCACGCGCACGTCGCGCGCTTCGGCGCGGCCCAGCATGTCGACCATCACGCCCAGGCGCAGCGCGCCGCCGACCGGGTCGATCCGCTTGCCACCCAGCACGGCGAGCGCCGCCGTCATGATCGCGGTGCCGCCGGCAAGCACGGGACGCCGGTCGTCCTTCAGGCCCACCAGCTCCAGCCGGTCGATGTGGCCGGCGCGGATCATCCGCGCGCGGAGCTCGCGCAGGCCGTCGGGCGTGATGCCGCCCGCCGACAGCCCGTTGCCTTCCAGGATGGCCGCGAGCGCGAGCGCCGTGCCCGACGACGCATACGCTGCGCTCCAGTGCTTGCTGGCGAACTCGCGCGCGATCGGCTCGATCTCCGCGGCGGCATAGGTCTCGGCCGTGATGAACGCGGCGGCGGTCAGCTTGCCGTTGCCGAAGAAGCGCTGCGAGCACGACACGCAGCCCAGGCGCAGCGACTCGAGCTTCTGCGCGTCGAGCCCGCGGCCGATGATGAACTCCGTCGAGCCGCCGCCGATGTCGATGACGAGGCGCGTCTCCTCGTGGTCGGGCAGCAGGTGCGCGACGCCCATGTAGATGAGGCGCGCTTCCTCGACGCCGGAGATCACGTCGATGCGGAAGCCCAGCGCCTTCTCGGCCTTGGCCAGCACTCCGAGGCGTTGGTCGCGACGCGGAACGTATTGGTCGCCACCGCGCGCACGGCACGGATGCAGCCCGCGCAGCCGCTCGCCGAAGCGCGCGAGGCAGGCGAGCGCGGCGCGCTGCGCCGCCGGGTTGATGCGGCCTTTCGCGTCGAGCGAACCGCCCATCCGCAACGTCTCGCGCCAGGTGTCGAGCGGGAAGATCTGGCGGCCCTCGACGCGGCCGACTTCCATCCGGAAACTGTTGGAACCCATGTCGACGACGGCGAGCGTCGTCGGGTTCTGGCGCGGGTTGCGGGCGGGCGGGGTCGTGCGGGCCATGGCGTGCGGTGGGCGCCGCCTCATGGGCGGCCGGGCGAGCGCGAGTGTACCGCCCCGGCGCGAGGCGCGCGGGCTGCGCTGCGGGAGGCGCGCCACGCGCCGCGTGCGCCGCCGTCCGTGCTTCGCGCTCGCGCTGCCGTTGCCGGCCGGCGGCGCCGCGGCGGCAGCGTCCCGCAGGCCCGTTTTCGCTTTCCGCAGGTCGGCATCCTGCTGCATCAGCAGCTGGTAGGCCGTGTAGTACTTGTAGATGTTGGACACGTAGGTGACCGTCTCCGGACCGATCTTGTCCGCCGCCACGAGCTCGACGTTGTTGAACCAGCGATTGGGGTCGAGCCCGCGCTTCGCCGCCTCGCGCCGCAGGCTCGCGATGCGCGCGGGCCCGGCGTTGTACGACGCGAACGCGAACAGCGCCTTGTTGAGCGGCGTCATCGGCTCGGTGGCGTAATAGTGGTCGATCATCCAGCGCATGTACTTGATCCCGCCGTTGACGTTGTTCTCGGTGACGTGGATGTCGCCGACGCCCAGGTCCTTGCCGGTCTGCGGCATGATCTGCATGACGCCGATCGCGCCGACGTGGCTCTTCCCGCCCTGGTCCAGCTGCGATTCCTGGAAGCCCTGCGCCACCATCAGCAGGTAGTCCATGTCGTATTGCGCGCCGTACTTGCGGAACAGCTGGATCACCTGGCCGAAGCGGCGCTGCTCGTCGTCGCCCAGCGCGTTCTTCACGAACTTCGGGTCGCGCACGTAGCGGTTGACGACCGTGTTGCCGAACGCCGTCCCCTGCTTGTGGGTGGCGACGAAGCGGTCGAGCGCCGCCTTGAGTTCCGGTGTGTCCTTGCGCAGCATGAAGCCGTTGTCGCCGCCGTCGTGGACGATCGCGGCGTTGTCGAAGCGGATGGACGTGAACACGCGGCGCCACATCAGCGCCTTGTAGCGGTCGACGACGGTAATCGGGATCAGCCCCGCGTTGACCATCTCGAGCACGTCCTCGGCCTCCAGCTCTTCCGGCAGGCCGACGATCGTCACCGGCGGCTTGCCGGCCGCCGCGAGCCGCGCGTTCAGCGCGACGAGATGCTCGTGGTAGCTCGACGACGGGCGCACGTAGACCTTCTTGCCGGACAGCGCCTCGGCGCTCGCGACGGGCTCGGTGCCGGGCCCCGTGACGACGACTTCCTGGATGCCGCTGAACAGCGGCGTCGAGAAAGCGACGACCTTCTCGCGCTCCGGCGTCGCGACCATGTCCGCGAACGCGACGTCGCCGCGGCCGTCGTTGAGCTGCTGGATGATCTCGTCGCGCGCCACCGGCAGGAACACGACGGTGACCTTCAGCGTCTTCGTCTTCAGCTGCCTGTTGAGGTCGTCCTCGAAGGCCTTGAACACGTCATACGAGATGCCGCGCGGGCGGCCCTGCTCGACGTAGTAGAACGTCTTGCTCGGGGGGACCAGCGCGCGGATGATCCGCCGCTTCTCCATCGCGCCGAGATCGCCCTTCCACGGCCGCGTGCCGACGGCGACGTCGAGCTTCGCCCGCCCGGGCGTCGCGCCCGCGGGTCCTGCCTGCGCCACCGCCGCCGCGGTGGGGGCGGTGGACGGCACCGGCGTCGCGGGCGTCGCCGCGCGGCCCGTGGCCGCCAGCAGTGCCAGCGCGACCAACAGCGCGCAGGATGCCCCCGCGCCGCTGCGCGAAGGCCGGCGATGTGCGGCATGCATGCTCATCCCCTCCCGGGATTCACAGGTGGTCGAAGAACCAGTCGATCGCCACCGCGTTGGCCGTGTCGAGGAACAGGCTGCCCGCGAGCGTGACGATCAGGAATGCGCGCGGCGACGGCGACGTCGCCTGCGTCAGCCGCTGCATCGTGCCCAGGCCCACCGGCATCGCGCCGATGCCGAAGCCGACGAAGCCCGCGGCCGTCACCGCCGCGTCGTGGTCGCGGCGCAGCACGACGAACAGCACGAGCGCGACGACGACGATGATCGACACCTGCGCCACGACGGCCGCGCCGAGCAGCGCCGCGTACTCCGTCAGGATCCACAGCTTGAGGCTCAGCATGCTCATCGCCAGGAAGAGCCGCAGCGCGATCGTGCTGACGAGGTTCGCGATGTGGTGGTCGAGCGGACGGCGGAGCAGGTCGGCGAGGTTGGTGAGCACGATGCCGCCGAACATCGCCGCGAGGAACGCGGGCATCGTGAAGTTCGTCCCGGCTGCGAGCCACTGGATGCCCTCGCCGATGGCAAGCGCGCCCGTGAGCACCAGCAGCGCGCGCAGCCACCGGTCCGAGCTCAGGATGTCGGCAAGCCCTGCGCCGACGTCCTCGCGCTCCGGCTCACCGGCGGCCCCGGTGCTCGCGGCGCCCTCGTCGCCCCGGCGCGTGGATTTCGCGCGCCGCACGAGAGCCGTGCCCACCGGACCCGCGACGATACCGCCCGCGATCAGCGCGAGCGTCGCCGCGCCGATGCCCACTTCGAATGCGCCGGGCAGCGCTGCGCCCGGGCCGGTCTGCGCCCACGCTGCCGCGGTGCCATGGCCGCCCATGAACGAGATGCTGCCGACGAAGAGGCCCAGCGCGGGCGCGATGCCGAACGCACGCGCGAGCGCGACGCCGGCGAGGTTCTGTGCGACGATCACGACGGCGATCGCGACGCACATCACGGCAACGCCACCACCGCCGCGGCGCAGGCCCGAGAACTTCGCGGACAGTCCGAGGCCCGCGAAGAACACCAGCAGCAGTGCCGCGCGGATCGTCGAGCCGAACGTGATTTCGACGCCAGCCCGCGCATGGAGCGCGGCGGATACGAGCGCGAAGACGAGGCCGCCGCTGACCGCGGGCGGGATGTTCGAGCGCGCAAGCCAGCCGAGGCGGCGGTTGAGGGCGATGCCCGTCAGGATCGCGAGCAGCGCGAGTACGAGCGTGAACAGCTCGTCGATCGCAAACGTGTGATGCGTCATCGCGGCGCGAATGTGCGTGGAGCCGCCTGCTGTGAACGCGCGCGGCCGGCGGCGGGAACGCATTATGCGCCGATTGAACGAATGGACAACATGAACGAAAGGGAAGGATGGACCTCCAGCTGAAGGGCAAGCGCGCGCTGGTGTCGGGCAGCACCGCCGGCATCGGCCGCGCCATTGCAAGCGGGCTTGCGGCCGAAGGCGCGCACGTAATCGTCAACGGCCGCACCGAGGCCGGCGTCGCCGAGGCCGTGGCGGCGATCGCGCGCGCCACGGGCGGCCGCGTCGAAGGCTGGGCCGGCGACCTGGCGCGCGCCGACGCGGCGGACGCACTGGTCCAGCGCTTCCCCGACGTCGACATCCTGGTCAACAACCTGGGCATCTTCGAGCCGAAGCCGTTCGCGGCGATCGCCGACGCCGACTGGATGCGCTTCTTCGAGACCAACGTGCTGTCGGGCGTGCGGCTCGCCCGCGCCTGGCTGCCCGGCATGCGCCAGCGCAACTGGGGCCGCATCCTGTTCATCTCCAGCGAGAGCGGCGTGCAGATACCGGTGGAGATGATCCACTACGGCATGACCAAGACCGCGCAGCTCGCCGTCGCGCGCGGGCTCGCCGAGGCGACGGCCGGCACGGGCATCACCGTCAACAGCGTGCTGCCCGGCCCCACGCGCTCGCGCGGCGTCGGCGACTTCACCGCCGCGCTGGCGCAGGCGGCCGGCCAGACGGCGGACGAGTTCGAGAAGGATTTCTTCCGCACCGCGCGGCCGACGTCGCTGCTGAAGCGCTTCACCACGCCGGAGGAAGTGGCGGCGATGGTCGTGTATCTCGCGAGCCCGCTCGCGTCGGCCACCACGGGCGCCGCCGTGCGCGCGGATGGCGGCGTGATCCGCAGCGCGTTCTGACCGGAGCGGCGCGTCAGCGCGGCGCCGCGGCGGCCGCGGCCGCCACCGCGTCGACCAGCATCGCCGCGGGCGCGTACTGCGCCAGCGAGCGATGCAGCACGACACCGGCGTCGCCGCGGACGATCCGGTGCGGGTAAGGCACGAACGCGAGGTCCAGTTCCGGCATCGCGCCGATCCCCTCCGCCACGCAACTCAGGTAAGGGCCGGACTTGAGGAGGCGCACGAGCGACGACAGCGACGTCGCCTCGACGACGAGCTGCAGCTCGCCGGCGCCGTCGCGCCGCAACGCGGTGACGAGGCTGGCGACGAGCTCGCGATCGTGCTGCATCACGGCCCACGGATAGCGCGCGAGGTCCGCGGCGCTCACCGCCGCGCCGCGACTCAGCGGATGCTTGCGTCCGGCGATCACGCGCAGCGCAACGGCGGTGAGCGTGCGTGCTTCGAGGTGATCGGGCAGTCCGTCGTGGACCGGGAGCACGCCGAACAGCATGTCCAGCTCGCCGGCGAGCAGCCGCGGGTAGTTGACGTCGGTAGCGTCGGAGACGATCTGGAACGCGACGCCGGGATAGCGTGCGTGCACGGCCGCGATCGCGTCCGGCACCAGCGTCGCGCCGAACATGAGCCCCGTGCCCAGCCGCAGCACGCCGCGGTGGCCTTCGCCGAACGCCTGCATCTCGAGGTCGGCCAGCCGGCACGCGGCGTCGATCCGCTGCGCGTGCGGCAGCAGCGCCTTGCCGAACTGCGTCAGCGACACGCCGCGTGGCAGCCGCTCGAGCAGCCGCACGCCAAAGGCCTCCTCCAGCTTCTGGATGTTCTTGGTGAGCGCGGGTTGCGTGAGCGCGAGCTGCTGCGCGGCCGCCGTCAGGCTGCCTTCGCGCGCCACGACGATGAAATGCCGCAGCAAGTGTGCGTGGCGGAGGACTGACATTCCAGTTGGTTATCGCATTAGCGCGAAATCTCATTGGTCAGTATAGGGTAACGGGCGCACGCTTGCGCCGGACGAGCTTGCGGCGACGACCGCGGCCATAGCGATGCCTGCCGCGTCGCGCCACTGCATGAGGAGGAAGGACGCGATGCCGCGCCCGAACATCGTGCTGGTCCTCGCCGACGACATGGGGTTCTCGGACCCCGGTTGCTTCGGCGGCGAGATCCGCACCCCCAACATCGACGCGCTCGCCGCCGGCGGCGTGCGCTTCACGCAGTTCTACAGCTGCGCCCGCTGCAGCCCGTCGCGCGCGTCGCTGCTCACGGGCCTGCACCCGCACCAGACCGGCATCGGCGTCCTCACCAACGACGACTCGCCGCGCGGCTATCCGGGCAACCTCAACCGGCGCTGCGCGACGCTCGCGGAGATGCTGAAGCCCGCGGGTTACCGGACCGCGCTCGCCGGCAAGTGGCATCTCGCCACCGACATGAAGACGCCCAACGACGCCTGGCCCACCCGCCGCGGGTTCGACCGCTTCTTCGGCACGCTGACCGGCTGCGGCTCGTTCTTCCAGCCCGGCACGCTGACGCGCGGCGAAGCCAACGTCGAGGACGAGGCGCTGGCGCCGGACTTCTACTACACGGACGCGATCACCGACGAAGCGGTCGCGTTCATCGACGACTGTTCCGCCACGCCGGACGACCCGTTCTTCCTGTACGTCGCCTACACGGCGCCGCACTGGCCGCTGCACGCGCGCGCCGAGGATCTCGCCGGGTATCGCGGCGCCTACGACGCCGGCTGGGACGCGCTGCGCGAAGCGCGCATCGCGCGCCAGAAGGCGATGGGCCTCGTCGACGCGGAGACGCAACTGTCCGCGCGCGACCCGACGCAACCGGCGTGGAACGACGAGCCGGACCGCGCCTGGCAGGCCACGCGCATGGAAGCCTATGCGGCGCAGGTCGAGCGGATGGACGTCGGGATCGGCCGCATCGTCGACGCACTCGCGCGCACCGGCGTCCGCGACGACACGATCGTCGTGTTCCTGTCCGACAACGGCGCGTCGGACGAGGCGCTGCCGCTCGTCGCCATCGAGCGCTTCCGCGAGCGCCGCGACATCCTGCGGCTCGAAACGCGCGACGGCCGTCCCGTGCACATCGGCAACGAGCCGGGCGTGGTGCCGGGCGGCGAGGACACGTACGCGAGCTACGGCCGCGCATGGGCCAACCTGTCCAACACGCCGTTCCGCTACTACAAGCGCTGGGTGCACGAAGGCGGCATCGCGTGCCCGCTCGTCGTGCACTGGCGCAACGGGCAGCTCGCCACAGGCGGCTTCGTGCGGGAGCCGGGTCAGCTCACGGACCTGGTGCCGACGCTGCTCGAGGCGGCCGGCGTCGCGTACCCGGCGCGGGTCGGCGCGCATCCGGTCACGGCGCCGCAGGGGACGAGCCTGCTCCCGGCCCTGCGCGGCCGCGCGATGGCGCCGCACACGCTGTACTGGGAACATACGGGCAACGCCGCGCTCCGCAGCGGCTCGTGGAAGCTGGTGCGCGACTACCCGTCGACGTGGGAGCTGTACGACCTCGCGGCCGATCGCACCGAACTGCACGACCGCGCCGCCGCGCACCCGGAGCTCGTCGCGCGGCTCGCGGCCGACTGGTCGGCCTGGGCCGCGCGCATCGGGGTCCTGCCCTGGGAAGTGACGCTCGACATCTATGCGCAGCGCGGCCAGCCCGCGCGCGAAGCGATGGGATGAACCACAAGGAGGAGACACGCATGTCACGCAAACATCCGCTCGCGGTCGCGCTCGTCGCGCTCGCATGCCTCGCACCGGCGACGCAGGGCCTTGCCGCCGACAAGCCGTTCGCCGACGTCGGCAAGCAGGCGCCGCTCACGATGCTCGTGCCGGCCACGCCGTGGCTGCCGGCGTTCACGAAGCTCGTCGAGGCCTACGAGGCGCAGACCGGCAACACGGTCAAGCTCGACGTCAACCCGTTCGCGGGCGTGCTGGACAAGGCGCGCAACGACGTACGCAGCGGCGGCGGCGCCTACGGCGTCGTGATGCTCGACACGCAATGGACCATCGAGATGTACGAAGGCGGCTTCGTGACACCGCTCACCGACGTCGACGCGTCGTTCGCGCTGCCGCCCGAGGTGATCCGCTACGGCGATTCCGGCTACTGGAACGCGCAGAAGCGCTGGCGCACCGCCGACGGCGGCAAGCTGATGGGCTTCACGGTGCTCGGCAACGTGCAGATGTGGTACTACCGCAACGACGTGCTGAAGGACGCCGCCGTCGCCGTGCCGAAGACGTGGGAGGACGTGCTGGCCGCATGCGCGAAGCTCGGCAAGCCGCCCGCGACGTACGCGGCCGTGCTGCGCGGCGACCGCGGCAACGGCATCCGCTACGACTGGATGCAGTGGATGGTCCAGCGCGGCGGCACGGTGGTCGCCAATCCGGAGAACGGCGATTACACGGTGACGCTCGCGAGCGCGGCGAACAAGGCGACGCTCGACCAGTTCATCGAGCTCGGCAGGAAGTGCGGGCCGCCCAATCCCGGCGGCATCGGCCAGGGCGAAGTGATCCAGCTGCTGGCCACCGGCAAGGCTGCGCAGGGCCAGCTCGTGCTCGCCGCGTGGGCCAATTTCGAGGACCCGAAGAAGTCGGCGGTCGTCGGCAAGCTCGACGTCGTGACCCTGCCCCATCCGGCGAGCGGCAAGCCCGGCGGCGTCATCGGCAACTGGAACTACGCAGTGCCCAAAGGCGCGAGCGCCGAGCAGAAGAAGGCCGCGCTCGCGTTCGCGCGCTGGTTCCTCACGTACGACGCGCAGGTGGCGTACACGAAGGCGGGCGGCATCCCGGTGCGCACCGACGTGCTCGCCTCCGATCTCGCCAAGGATCCGCAGTACCGGTGGATGCGCGCGTACGCGGAGACGATGAAGTCCGCGGTGCAGGAGCTGGGTTATGCGGAAGGCGCGCAGGTCGAGCAGATCCTGGGCCTGCGGCTCAACCAGGCGGTGATCGGCGAGCTGTCGTCTGCCAAGGCGCTGAACCTCGCCGCCGCGGAAATCCGCGACCTGTTCGCGAAGAACGGGCGCAAGACGGGATTGGGTCCGCCGCTCCCGGAGTGAGCGCTTGACGATGCAGGCTGCCGCGCCGACGCTGCGCGCCCGCGAGCGCCTCGTCTCCGCGACGTTCCGCGCGTGGAGCCTCGCGCCGACGGTGCTCGTGCTGGCGCTGCTCACCGCGATCCCGGCGCTGCTCTTGCTGCGGATGAGCGTGTCGACGGTGACGTTCGCGGACGGCGTCGAGCGCTGGGCGTTCACACCCGCGCGCAACGTCGCCGCGCTGGCGGGCGACGCCGCACTGTCGGCGACGCTCGTCAACACGCTGCTGTTCGTCGTCGTCGCCGTCGTGGTCGAGATGGTGCTGGGCCTCGCGCTCGCGCTGCTCGTCGGCGGCATGCGGCGCGGCAAGGGCCTCTTGCGCACGATCGTCATCGTGCCGATCCTCGTGCCACCGGTGGCCATCGGCAACATGTTCAAGCTGATGTACAACTACGACTTCGGGCTCTTCAACCAGCTGCTGGGCAGCGTGGGAGTCCCGCCGGTAAGCTGGCTCGGCTCGACGAGCTGGGCGCTGTGGTCCGTGGTGATCGTCGACGTCTGGCACTGGGTGCCGTTCGTGTTCCTGGTGCTGTTCGCCGCGGTGGAAGGCCTGCCCGGCGAGACGCTCGAGGCAGCACGCGTCGACGGCGCGCGCGGCTTCGCGCTGCTGCGCCACATCACGCTGCCGCTCCTCATGCCCGCGATCCTCGTCGCGCTGCTGTTCCGCTCGATCTTCGCGTTCAAGGCCTTCGACGAAGTGTTCCTGCTGACCGGAGGCGGCCCCGGCACGTCCAGCGAGATCCTCAGCCTGCACCTGTACCGCGTGTTCTTCGAGCAGAACCAGCTGGGCTATGGCGCCCTGCTGTCGGTACTGACGATCGTGTTCGTGCTGTCGCTGCTGGGCGCGGGGCGCAGGCTCGCGGTGCGCGCGCCGAAAGAGGCTGCCGCGTGACCGCGCCGGGCCGTTCCCAAGCGGTCACACCGGAGCGCGCAGCGCGAAGGTCATTCCCGTGACGGGGCGCCGCGAACGCGTCACCAGCCTCGTGCTGATGGCGGCGGCGCTCGTCGTCGTCATCGGGCCGTTCCTGTGGATCCTGGCCAACTCGTTCAAGACGCCGATCGCGATCCTGTCGGGCGGCTTCGCGTTCACGCCGACGCTCGACAACTACGTGGAGGTGCTCGCGAGCAAGCGCTCCGACTTCGTGCATGCGCTCGGCATGAGCACGCTGGTGGCCGGCGTCAGCACCGCGATCGTGGTCGCGGTGGCGACGCTCGGCGCCTATTCGCTGTACCGCTTCGCATGGTCGCGCTGGGTCGTGCGCGGCCTGCTGCTGTGGACGCTCGCGTTCCACGTCATCCCGATCATCACGATGGTGGGCCCGTGGTACGTCGGTTTTCGCGCGCTGGGCCTCTACGACACGCCCACCGCGCTGATCGCGACGCACGTCGCGCTCAACCTGCCTGTGGCCCTGTGGCTGATGCTGTCGTACTTCCGCGCGCTGCCGCGCGAGATCGACGAGGCGGCGCGCATCGACGGCTGCGATTCGCTGGCCGCGTTCCGCCACGTCGCGCTGCCGCTCGTCGTGCCGGGCCTCGTCGCGACGTCCGTGCTGGCGTTCATCTTCAGCTGGAACGAGTTCACGGTGGCGCTCAACCTGACGTCCCAGGCCCACGCCACGGTGCCCGTCGTCGTCGCCAAGTTCGCCAACGACTACGAGGTCCAGCACGGGCCGATGGCCGCGGCGTCGATGCTCGCCACGCTGCCGGCGCTGCTGCTCATGTTCCTGGGGCAGCGGCACGTGATCCAGGGCCTGACGCTCGGGGCGGTCAAGTAGCGTCCCTGTTGCGCGGCCCGCGCGCGGTCATGCCGTTCCGCGCGCCTTCCGTCGGCCTCGCGTTGACAACGGGCGGCCGCCTTGGGAGCCTCGTCCGCATGGCCCAGCGCCTCCACGCCCAGAAGCTCGTCGAGCGGATCCGGTTCCTGCCGGCGCTGCCGGCGGCGATCGTGTATCCGTGCGACGGCGATTCGCTGCAGCTCGCGCTGTCGGGCGCGTTCGCCGGCTACCTCGCGCCCACGCTCGTGGGTCCGGAACGCATGATCCGCGACACGGCGGCCCGGCTCTCGCTGGACATCTCGCGGCTGCCGCTCGTCGACACGCCGGACGTCCCGCGCGCCGCCGCCGAACGGGCGATCGCGCTGGCCCGCGAAGGCACGGTCGAGGCGCTGGTCAAGGGCGCGCTGTCGGACCCCGACCTGCTCGCGCCGGTGGCGCAGGCGGATTCCGGGCTGCGCACGGATTGCCGCCTTTCGCACGCGACGTTCCTGGACCTGCCCGGCTTCGACCGGCTGCTGCTGCTCGCCGACGCCCACCTCAACGTCGCGCCCGCGCTCGCCGCGAAGAAGGACATCGTGCACAACACGGTGCGGCTTGCGATGGTGCTCGGCCTCGCGGCGCCCGCGGTTGCGCTGCTCGCGGCCGTCGACGCGGTCACGCCCGCGTTCGCGTCGACGGCCGATGCCGCCGCGCTGCGCGCGATGGCCGCCGACGGCCTCTTCCCCGGCGCGGTCGTGGACGGGCCGATGACGCCCGACATCGCGCTGTTCGGCGGCGCGCAGGGCGTGTTGCGCTCGGACATCGCCGGGCGCGCCGACGTGCTGATCGCGTGGTCGATGGAGGCCGCGATCCTGGTCAACGCCACGCTGACGGGCATGACCGGCGGGCTGGCGAGCAGCCTGGTGCTCAAGGCACGCGTGCCCATCGTCGCCACACCGCGCGCGGCTGGAGATGCGGAGGGTCTGGCGTCGTGCGTCCTCGCGTCGCTCGCCAAGACGCGCTGCTGCTCAAGCCGACGGCGGCGGCGATCGTCCCCCGCCGCCGCCGCGCGCGTTCGCGGCCTGATCCCAGGGCACGCTGCCGCGGCCCACAACGGCGCGGCCTCAAGGCCGCGGCCGGCGGCGTATTGAAGAGCGGCGTGGCCCCCGTCGAGCGTCCACGGTCTTCGTCTTGCTGCAACTCCGCGAAAGCTTCCTACCCTTCCTGCGCTGGCGCGACCGCGTCACGCGGCAAACGCTCCGGGCCGACCTGCTCGCGGGCCTCGTCGGCGGCCTCGTCGTGCTGCCCCAGGCCGTCGCGTACGCGACGCTCGCGGGCTTGCCGCCGCAATACGGCCTCTTCTCCGCGATGGTGCCGGTGATCGTCGCCGCACTGTGGGGTTCGTCGTGGCACGAGGTCTCGGGCCCCACGAACACGATCGCGCTCGCCGTGTTCTCGATCGTCGCGCCGCTGGCCGTGCCGGGCAGCTCCGACTACCTCAAGCTCGTGCTCACGCTGGCGCTGATGGTGGGCATCATCGAACTGGCGATGGGCCTTGCGCGGCTCGGCGTGCTCGTCAACTTCATCGCGGGCACCGTGATCACCGGCTTCACCGCCGGCGCGGGCATCCTGATCATCGCGGGCCAGCTCGCCAACTTCTTCGGCGTCACGGCCGGCGGCAACGGCAACTTCTTCCCGATGCTCGTCGACTTCGTGCGCGACCTGCCGCGGACCAACGTGTGCGCGCTGATCGTCGGCGTCGTCACGCTCGTCGCCGCGCGGCGACCTGGCGCTGGCCGCGCGTGCCCTACATGATCACCGGCCTCGTGGTGGGCAGCGTCGTCGCGTGGGCGCTCGCGCGCAGCGGCTTCGGCAGCGTGCCGACGGTGACCGGCATCGAGTCCGCCTGGCCGGTGCCGAGCCTGCCGTCGTTCGACCCGGCGACGCGGCAACTCGCAGCCAAGGCGCCCTGGGCCCAACTGACGCTCGCGCTTTCCAGGCGGTGTCGGTAGCGCGCGGCGCGGAAGCCAGCGCACGGGCCAGCGGATCGACAGCAACCAGGAGTTCGCTCGGCCAGGGCGCATCCAACGTCGCCGGCGCGTTCACGTCCTCGTTCCCGTCGTCGGGCTCGTTCAACCGCATCTGGGTCAACGTCGAGGCCGGGGCGCAGACGCCGCTCGCCGCCGCGTTCTCGGCGGTGTTCCTGTTCGTCGCCGTGCTGGCGCTCGCGCCGCTGACGCACTACCTGCCGCTTGCCGTGATGGCGGCGCTGCTGTTCCTCGTCGCGTGGGGCCTGATCGACGTGCGCGAGATGCGCCGCGTTGCGCGCACGCAGCGCGCCGAGGCCGGCGTCATGTTCGTGACGCTGGCCGCGACGCTCACTGCAACTCAGTTCGCGATCTTCGTCGGCGTGCTGTCGTCGCTGTTCGTCTACCTGACGCGGACCACGCGGCCGCGCGTGCAGCGCGTCGTGCCGGATCCGGCGGCGCCCTACCTGCGCTTCGTCGTCCCGCCGGCGGGCACCGTGCTGCCGCGCGACGTCGACATCATCCGCGTCGAGGGGTCGCTGTTCTTCGGCGCCGTCGACCACGTGCGCGACGAGCTCGAACGGCGGCACGCAGGCGCGGCGTGCACAACGTGCTGCTGCTTGCGCTGAGCAACAACTTCATCGACGTCGCCGGTGCCGAGCTGCTCGCGTGGGAAGCGGGGACGCTGCGCGGCGCCGGCGCCACGCTGTGGGTCGGCGACCTGCGGCCGCAGGTGCGCGAGGTGCTGGCCGACGGGGGCTTCTTCACCACCGACGATTTCGCGCGCAGCTTCGAGACCGACGACGACGCGATGCAGGCGATCGGCAGGCGCAGGACGCGACACCCGTGGCGGTCAGCCTGATGGGGCCGCGGCTAAATGGGGTCACGGCTAAATGAGTCGAACTCGGTGGAGCAGCGGCGTGAATTGACGCGACGCCGGACGGAAATGGAGTCGGACCCCATTGCTAGCCGCGGCCTGCCAGCCCGGCGCTAGCGCCCCACGCAATCCACGAAATACCGCTTGCGCCCGTCGATCTCCTCCTCGACGAGGCCGTGGATGTCGGTCTCGAAGCCGGGGAAGCGCTCGTTGAAGTCGCGCGCAGGCGAGGTAGTCGACGATCTGGCGGTTGAAGCGCTCACCGAGGATCAGCAGCGGAATGCCGGGTGGGTAAGGCGTCAGCAGCATGCTCGTCACGCGCCCCTCGAGGTCGTCGATCTCGACGCGCTCGATCTCGCGGTGCGCCATCTTGGCGAACGCGTCCGCGGGCCGCATCGCGGGCTCCAACTTCGACGTGTACATCTCCGTGGTGACGCGGCCCAGGTCGCGCTGCCGGTAGATGTCGTGAATGGCAGCGCACAGGTCGCGCAGGCCGGTCTTCTCGTAGCGGGGATAGGCCTGCACGAATTCCGGCAGCACGCGCCACAGCGGCTGGTTCTTGTCGTAGTCGTCCTTGAACTGCTGCAGCGCGGTCAACAGCGTGTTCCAGCGGCCCTTCGTGATGCCGATCGTGAACATGATGAAGAACGAGTAGAGCCCCGTCTTCTCGACGATCACGCCGTGCTCGGCGAGGTACTTGGTGACGATCGCCGCCGGGATGCCATCCGCGCCGAAGTTGCCGTCGACGTCCAGCCCCGGCGTCAGCACCGTCGCCTTGATCGGGTCCAGCATGTTGAAGCCGTCGGCCAGCGCGCCGAAGCCGTGCCAGTGCTCGCCGGCCTTCAGCATCCAGTCGTCGCGGCTGCCGATGCCCTCGGCCGGCAGCGTGTCCGGTCCCCACACCTTGAACCACCACGAGTCGCCGTACTCCTCCTCCACCTTGCGCATCGCGCAGCGAGGTCGAGCGCCTCCGTGATCGACTCCTCGACCAGCGCGGTGCCGCCGGGCGGCTCCATCATCGCGGCGGCCACGTCGCAGGACGCGATGATCGCGTACTGCGGCGACGTCGACGTGTGCATCAGGTAGGCCTCGTTGAAGCGGTGCTTGTCGAGCTGGCGCGTCTCCGAGTCCTGCACCAGGATCTGCGACGCCTGCGACAGTCCCGCCAGCAGCTTGTGCGTCGACTGCGTCGCGAACACCAGTGCCTCCTTGCTGCGCGGCCGGTCGCGGCCGATGGCATGCATGCCGCGATAGAAATCGTGGAAGGCCGCGTCCGGCAGCCAGGCCTCGTCGAAGTGCAGCGTGTCGACCTTGGTCGACAGCAGGTCCTGATCGTGTCGACCGCGTAGACGATGCCGTCGTAGGTGCTCTGCGTGATCGTCAGGATCCGCGGCTTCGTCGTCACGTCCTTCGCGAACGGGTGCGCGGCGATGCGCTTCTCGATGTTCTCCCAGCGGAACTCGTCGCGCGGGATCGGCCCGATGATGCCCAGGTTGTTGCGCGTGGGCGGCAGGAACACGGGAATCGCGCCCGTCATCGTGATCGCGTGCAGGATCGACACGTGGCAGTTGCGGTCGACGACGACGACGTCGCCCGGCGCCACCGTCGCGTGCCACACCATCTTGTTCGACGTCGACGTGCCGTTGGTGACGAAGAAGATGTCGTCGGCGTTGAAGATCCGCGCGGCGTTGCGCTCGGACGCCGCCACCGGGCCCGAATGGTCGAGCAACTGGCCGAGTTCGTCGACGGCGTTGCAGACGTCGGCGCGCAGCATGTTCTCGCCGAAGAACTGGTGGAACATCTGGCCGCGGCAGGACTCTTCAGGTACAACGCCGCCGGGATGGCCGAGGCAGTGCCACGAATACGAGCCGTCGGACGCGTAATGCACGAGCGCGCGGAAGAACGGCGGCGCGAGGCTGTCGAGGTAGCTCTTCGCCTCGCGGATGATGTGCCGCGCGACGAACTCCGGCGTGTCCTCGAACATGTGGATGAAGCCGTGCAGCTCGCGCAGGATGTCGTTGGGGATGTGCGACGACGTGCGCGTCTCGCCGTACAGGTAGATCGGGATCTCCGCGTTCTTGAAGCGGATCTCCGTGATGAACTTGCGCAAATTGAGCACCGCCGGGTCCAGCTCGGGGCCCGGCGTGAACTCCTCGTCGTCGATCGACAGGATGAACGCGGACGCGCGCGACTGCTGCTGCGCGAACTGCGACAGGTCGCCATAGCTCGTGACGCCGAGCACTTCCATGCCCTCCGCCTCGATGGCCTGCGCCAGCGCGCGGATGCCGAGGCCGGACGTGTTCTCGGAACGGTAGTCCTCGTCGATGATGACGATGGGAAAGCGGAACTTCATGGGTCGGGCGGCTCCTGGCTCGAGGCTCGCGCGACCGGGCGGGGCCGGCCGCGCGCGAAAGGCGCGTATTGTGCGCCGGTCCGGCGCGCTTGGGTGCCGCCTCCTGCACGCCGCGGGCAGCCGTCCGGCGCCGCCGCCACTCGGCGTGGCCGCGTGCGCCGGCCGTTGCGCGCCTGTTGCGCGCATTAATATCATCTGTTACTATCTACGGCGTTATCAATAGCCGCCGGCCACCGCGCCGGCGCGGGACGCGAACGCGTGGACCAGCTTCGCAATTTCGGGTTTCTGCTGCGTGACGTCAGCCGCCTGCACGTGCAGCGCTTCGAGCAGCACGCCAAGGCGCTGGCGCTGACGCTGCCGCAGTGCAAGACGCTGGCCAAGCTCGAGGCCAACGAAGGCGTGAGCCAGGCGCGGCTCGCTGAGCTGGCCGAGCTCGAGCCGATGACGATGGTGCGCATCCTGGACCGGATGGAAGCGGACGGCCTCGTCGAGCGCCGGCCGGACCCGACGGACCGCCGCGCGCGTCGCATCCACCTCACCGACAAGGCGCGCCCGCTGGTCGCCGAGATCTGGCGCCTGGCCGACCAGACGCGCGCCGAGCTGTTTGCCGGCGTCACGCTGCGCGATCGCAAGCAGTTCATGGCCCTCCTCACCCGCCTCCACGAAAACGGCCAGGCGCTGGCCGCCCAACCGGACTCGCCACGATGACCACCTCCACGGCTGCCCCCGCCTCCGTGCCGCCCCGCTCGCTGAAGCAGCGGCTCCGCCTGCCGCTGATGATCGCGGGACCGCTCGTCATCGTGGCCGGCTGTATCTGGTTCTGGCTCGCCGGCGGCCGTTACGAAGCCACCGACGACGCCTACGTGCAGTCGGCGCGCACGGCGATCAGCGCCAACATCGCGGGCCGCGTCGTCGACGTCGAGGTCCACGACAACCAGCGCGTGCAGAAGGGCGACGTGCTGTTCCGCATCGACGACGCGCCGTTCCGCATCGCCGTCGAGGAAGCGAACGCCCAGCTCGCCTCCGCGCGGCTGCAGGTGGAAACGCTGAAGGCCAACTACCGGCAGCGGCAGGCGGACCTCGCCTCGGCGCAATCGACGCTCGGCTTCCGCCAGCGCGAGGCCGACCGCCAGCAGCGGCTGCTCGCGTCCGGCATCGCGTCGCAGACGCAGGCGGACAACGCGACGCACGCGCTCGACGAGGCGCGCTCGCAGCAGGCCGCCGCGGAGCAACAGATCGCCGCCGTCGTCGCAAGCCTCGGCGGCAACGCGGGCATCGCCGCCGACAGGCATCCGCTGGTGCAGAAGGCGCAGGCCGAGCTCGACCGCGCCAAGCTCAACCTCGGCTACACGGTGGTGACGGCACCGTCGACGGGCATCGTCACGCGCGTCGAGTCGCTGCAAGCCGGCTCGTACATCAATGCGGCGCAGCCGCTGTTCGCGCTGGTTTCGGGCGACGACCTGTGGATCGACGCCAACTTCAAGGAAGACCAGCTCGCGCACATGCGCGTGGGCCAGCGCGCGACGGTGAAGCTCGACAGCTACCCGGGCCACGTGTTCGAAGGCAAGGTCGCGAGCCTGGCGCCGGGCACCGGCTCGCAGTTCTCCGCGCTGCCCGCGGAGAACGCCACCGGTAACTGGGTGAAGGTCGTGCAGCGGCTGCCCGTGCGCATCGAGCTCGACCAGCTCGACCCGCAGTTCCCGCTGCATGCGGGGCTGTCCGCCGACGTGGCCGTGGACACGCGCCGCGAGCGCCACCTGTTCGGCGCGTACGGCGCGCGCCCGAAGCGGCCGCGGCGCCGACGGCACCGCCACTGCCGCGCCGATCCGCTGAGCGCAGCGTCCGCTCCCAAACCCGCGGAACGCGAAACGACGAGCGATGAGCGCGGCTACCCACGACGCAGCGCACGGCGACGCCCCCAACCGCGGCCTGATCACGCTGTCCGTGATGCTGGCGTCGGTCATGCAGGCGCTGGACAACACGATCGCCAACGTCGCGCTGCCGCGCATCCAGGGCTCGCTCTCGGCGACGCAGGACCAGATGACGTGGGTGCTGACGTCCTACATCGTGGCCACCGCGATCATGACGCCGCTCGCCGGCTGGCTCGCCGGCCGCGTGGGCCGCAAGCGCGTGTTCCTGTTCTCGGTCGTGGGCTTCACGCTCGCGTCCGCGCTGTGCGGCCTTGCGCAGTCGCTGCCGGAAATCGTCGCGGCGCGGGTGCTGCAGGGCTGTGCGGCGCGGCGCTGATCCCGATGTCGCAGGCCCTGCTGCTGGACATCAACGCGCCGGAGCATCACGCACGCGCGATGTCGATCTGGGTGATGGGCGTCACCGTCGGCCCGATCCTCGGCCCCGCGCTCGGCGGCTGGCTCACCGACAACTACAACTGGCGCTGGGTGTTCTACATCAACCTGCCGATCGGCATCCTGTCGTTCGCCGGCATCTGGCTCTTCATGCGCGAGACGAAGACCAAGGACACGCCGTTCGACTTCTTCGGCTTCTTCGCACTGTCCGTCGGCATCGGCGCATTGCAGCTGATGCTGGACATGCGGCCAGCAGCAGGACTGGTTCAACTCGCCGGAGATCTGGGCGGAGACGCTGATCTCCGCGCTCGGCTTCTACCTGTTCGTCGTCCACATGCTGTCCACGGACAAGCACCCCTTCGTCAGTCCCGCGCTGTTCGAGGATCGCAACTTCCTCACCGGCAACGTGTTCATCTTCATCGTCGGCGTCGTGCTGTTCGCGACGCTCGCGCTGCTGCCGCCGCTGCTGCAGGAACTGATGGGCTATCCGGTGGTGCTGACCGGCCTCGTCACCGCGCCGCGCGGCGTCGGCACGCTGCTCGCGATGGTGATCGTCAACCGGCTGATGGGGCGCGTCGACACGCTCTGGATCATCGCGGCCGGCTTCCTGATGACGGCGCTGTCGCTGCAGCACATGACGCACTTCTACCTGCAGATGGATTCGGCGCAGGTCGTGTGCACCGGCCTGCTGCAAGGCCTGGGCACCGGCTTCGTCTACGTGCCGCTCGCCGCCATCACGTTCGCGACGCTGTCGCCGGTCTACCGCAACGAAGGCACGGCGCTGTTCAGCCTCGTGCGCAACATCGGCAGCAGCATCGGCATCTCGGCCGTGACGACAATGCTCGTGCGCAACACGCAGTTGTTCCACGCGCGGCTCGCCGAATCGGTGACGCCGTACAACGACGGCCTCGCCGCGATTCCGGGCTCGTCGCTGGCGACGACGCAGGGTCTCGCGGCCGCCAACGCGAGCGTCACCGGCCAGGCAGCGATGCTCGCCTACAACAACGATTTCAAGATGATGATGATCCTGACGCTCGTCGCCGTCCCGCTCGTCGCGCTGCTGCGCGCACCGAAGGCGAAGAAGGCGGCGAAGCCGGATCCGGAAGCGATGGTGATGGAATGACGACTACGACGATGGCGCGACGCGCCCTTGCCGTCGCGCTGGCGGCGGCGCTCGGCGGCTGCATGGCCGGGCCCGATTTCACGCGTCCCGACGCGACATCCGCTGCCCGCTACACGACCGGCGCCGCTTCGCTGGAGCGCACCGCGGCCGCGACGCGCGGGCACGCAGCGCGTCCTCCCCGGCACCACGCCCGACGCGATGTGGTGGAAGGCGTTCGGCTCGCCGGACCTCGACGCGCTGGTCGAGCGTGCGCTCGCGCACAACCGGACGCTGGCGGAAGCGCAAGCCGCGGTGACGGAAGCGCGGGAGCACGCGCTCGCGCAAGCCGGCACGCGCGCGCCGCAGGTCGGCGGCAACGCGGCTGCCGGCCGCCAGCAGTACGGCGAGCAGTTCCTGGGTCCGCTCGCAGGTATCGCGCCGTTCAGCTACTGGGCCGTGGGCGCCAGCATCAGCTATGCGCTCGACTACACGGGTGGCGTCGCGCGCTCGGTGGAACAGCGCAACGCACTCGCGGACGTGAGCCAGCAGCAGCTCGAGGCCGCACGCCTTGCGGTCGCCGGCAACGTCGTCGTCGGCGCGCTGAACCTCGCCACGCTGCACGCCGAGATCGCGACGGTGGATGCAATCCTCGACCAGGATCGCGAGAACCTGAAGCTCGTGCGTGAGGCGTTCGCGGCAGGCTCCGTCTCGCGGCTCGACGTCGTCAGCGCCGAGAGCCAGCTCGCGAGCGATGCCACGCAGCTCCCCACGCTGCACCAGCGCGAAAGCGAGGCGCGCAACGCGCTCGCGATCCTCGTCGGCGAAGCGCCGGCCAACGTCACCGTGCCAACGTTCACGCTCGCGACGCTCACGCTGCCGCAGGACCTGCCGCTGACGCTGCCGTCGGAACTCGCGCACCGCCGGCCCGACATCCTCGCCGCCGAAGCGCAACTGCATGCGTCGACGGCCGCGCTGGGTGTCGCCACGTCCAACCTCTATCCGAAGATCGTGCTCACCGCCACCGCCGGCCAGCAGGCGTCGGAGCTGTCGCACATCTTCGACCGCGCGAGCAATGCATGGAGCTGGGGCGCGGCGCTCGCCGGCCCGATCTTCGACGGCGGCACGCTGCGCGCCGAGCAGCGCGCGGCCAACGCCGCGCTCGACGCGAGCCGCGCGCACTACGAGCAGACGGTGCTGACCGCCTTCGGCCAGGTGGCCGACACGCTCGACGCGCTGGGCCACGACGGCGACCTGCTCGCCGCCCAGGCGCACGCGCAGGATGCGGCGCGCGACAACCTCGACCTCACGCGGCGCAGCTACAACGAAGGCCAGGTGGGCGTGCTGCAGGTCCTGGACGCGCAGCGCTCTTACCAGCAGGCGCGGCTCGGCTACGTCCGCGCCGAAGGCCAGCGCTTTCACGACACGGCGCGGTTGTACCTGGCGCTGGGCGGTGCCGGGCCGCAGGCTCCACTTCCCGCGATCAAGGCTGCCTTGCTGAACTGACCGCGCGACTACGTCGGTGCGCAACCGCACCGCGCGGTCCCTCGCGTCAGCGGCGTCCGCCGCCCGACGGCCGCGGGAACTCCTCGAACGTGTAGATGCGCCGCTCGAAGCGGTCGCGCCGCAGCAGCGCCTGCGCCGCGCGTGCCGGCAGCAACGCGTAGTGGCGCGAGCGCACGAGCGCTTCGTGCGTGTCCCAGCAGGGTTCCTCGTTGGTCACCCAGCGCGCCGACGGCACGCGCCTCAGGTCGAACGCCCGCGAGTACGCGCGCAGCGTCTTGTGGCCACGGTCGTCGCAATACTCGTGGAAGTAGGACATCGCGAGCTCGCGCAAGCTGCGGTAGATGGGATCGCGATAGCGCAGGAAGACGCGATTCGTTTCGACAACGCGCCCCACAGGCCGCCGACGCGGAACAGCGCGACGACGTGCGGATAGTCGATCGGGGCCGCGTCCAGGTGCATCAGCAGCGGAGGACGGCCGCCGATCCATAGCGCGCAAGCGGCGAGCATCGCGCCTTCCATGCAGTGCGCGCGCCGCGTGCGCAGCACGGCCTGCACGGACTGGAGCGTCTCGCCGTCCGGCTCGTGGTTGGCCGGTATGGCGTTGAGGAACGCCTGGATCCGCGCCGGCGAGTCCAGGCGCGCGAGCCGCGCGTAGTCGGCACGCGCGAGGCCCAGCGAGGCCATCGATGCCGACTTGCGGTGCACGACCGCGCGCGTACCGCCGCCGCGCGCGCGACCGTAGCCTGGTACTTGGCGAGGTGGGCGCGGCAGGCTCAGCGCGTCACGACGGAACATCACGCGTGACCATCATCTCGAGCACCGTCGTCCTGCCCTCGCTGCGCGCCGCGGCGGCACGCAAGGCATCGCCCACCTGCGAGACGCTGTCGACGCGCACGCCTTCCGCGCCCATCGCCTTGGCCACCGCCGCCCACGACGGCTGTCCGTCGAGGTTCACGCCGACGAAACGGTTGTCGTAGAAGTCGACGTGGTTCTTCTTCTCGGCGCCCCACTGGCCGTTGTTGAACACGACGGCCGTCACCGGGATCTTCTCGCGCACGCAGGTCTGCAGCTCGCCGAAGCTCATGCCCCACGCGCCATCGCCGACGTAGGCAATCGCGGGACGGTCCGGTGCGGCCACCTTGGCGCCGACGATCGTCGGGAACGCATAGCCGCAGTTGCCGAAGCTCATCGCGGCGAACATCGAGCGCGGCTCGTCGAAGCGCAGGTAGGAGTTGGACACCGAGCAGATGTTGCCGATGTCGGTGGACACCATCGCGTGCGCGGGCATCGCCTTCTCCAGCGCGCGCAGCATCTCACGCGGGTGCATGCCGTTGACGCCCTTGCTGACTTCCAGCGACCACGTGTCCTTCTCGTGCGTCCAGCCGGTGAGCTCGTCTTCCCAGGCCTTCTTCTCGGCGGCGATGCGGCGGATGCGCTCGTCGCGATTGCCGTCGGCGGCGAGCTGTTTGCCTGCGAGGCGTTGCAGCAGCGATGCGGCGGCCGCGCGCGCGTCGCCACAGATGCCGACGGCGATCGTCTTCACGAGGCCCAGCATCCTGGCGTCCGCATCCACCTGGATGATCTTGGCGTTCTTCGGCCAGTAGTCGATGCCATGCTGGGGCAGCGTGCCGAACGGCCCGAGCCGCGTGCCGAGCGCGAGCACGACGTCGGCCTGGCTGATCAGCTTCATCGCGGCCTTGCTGCCCTGGTAGCCCAGCGGGCCGCACCACAGCGGGTGCTTGGCCGGGAACGAATCGTTGTGCAGGTAGGAGCTGGCGACCGGCGCGTTCAGGCGCTCCGCGAGCGCGATCGCTTCGCGCTGCCCGTCGCCCATCACGATGCCGCCGCCGGCGAGGATCACCGGGAACTTGGCGCTCGCGAGCAGCTCCGCTGCCGCCACGAGGCTCGCCTCGCCGCCCGCGCCGCGCTCGATGGCGATCGGCCGCGGGATCTCGCACTCGATGTCGCCATAGAAGTAGTCGCGCGGGATGTTGAGCTGCGTCGGGCCCATCTCCAGCATCGCGCGGTCGAACGAGCGCGACGTGAGCTCCGCCATCCGCGCCTTGTTGTTCACGTGCGCCTGGTACTTGGTGATCTTGCTGAAGATCGGCAGCTGTTCCGTTTCCTGGAAGCCGCCGAGGCCCAGCGTCATCGAGCCCGTTTCCGGCGTGATGACCACCACCGGCGAATGCGCCCAGAACGCGGCCGCCGTCGACGTGACGAAGTTGGTGATGCCGGGGCCGTTCTGCGCGATGCAGACGCCGTGCTTGCCGGAGACGCGCGAGTAGCCGTCGGCCATGTGGCCGCCGCCCTGCTCGTGCGCCACCGAGATGAAGCGGATGCCGGCGAGCGGGAACAGGTCCAGCGCATCCATGTAGGCCGAGCCCACGATGCCGAACACGTCCTTCACGCCGTGCGCGACGAGCGTTTCCACGAACGCTTCCGACGGCGTCATCGTCTGCCGGCCGGTCACGGCCTGGGGCATGTCCACGGGCTTGTTCATCGTTTTCCTCCCGAAATGGGGTCAGACACCAATTGGACTGGGACACCAATTGGACTGGCGCACCGGTCGCTCGCGACAGGCACGTCTGCGGCTTGAAATGGAGTCTGACCCCATTTCCCGCAGCCGGGCGCCAGTCTTGCATAACTCTCGAATAATGTCTTGCAGTGTTCCACTTTTCGATATAACTTGCGCCGATGGCCCGCAAGATCGACCGTGACCCCCCGCTGCTGCGCGCGATGGCGCTGATCGAGCGCGTCGCCCGTGCCGACGGCGCCGCGTCGCTGCAGGCGTTGACGCAGGCGGCGGGCCTGCCCAAGCCCACCGTCTACCGGATGCTGACGATGCTCGAGGAAGCGGGCCTCGTCTCGCGCGAACCGGACGGCCGCCGCGTCGTCGCGGGCCCCCGCCTCGCGCGCCTTGCGCTCGACGTGCTGATGAACGAGACGGTGCGCACGCCGCGCCACGCCATCCTGGCGCGCCTGGCTGCCGAAGTCGGCGAGACGGTGAACCTCACGATGCTCGACCGCAGCGAAGTGGTGTACCTGGACCGCGTCGAAAGCGCCTGGCCGCTGCGGATGACGCTGCAACCTGGCTCGCGCGTGCCGCTCCACTGCACGGCCAGCGGCAAGCTGCTGCTGGCGTCGATGCCGGCCGCGCGCCGCCGCCGCGTCGTCGAGGCGCTGGACCTCACGCGCTACACCGACAACACGATCACGGATGCCCGCGCGCTGGAGCGCGAGCTGGCGATCATCCGCCGCCACGGCTATTCGACGGACAACGAGGAGTTCCTGGCCGGTGTCGTCTGCGTCGCGGTTCCCGTGGCGAGCACGGGCGGCGCCGTCGTGGCGTCGGTGGCCGTGCACGCGCCGGTGGCGCGACTGCCGCTCGAGCGCGTGCTGACGCTGACCCCGGCGCTCCGCCGCGCGGCCGCCGCGCTGACGTCGTCGTTCGAGACGGACGTCCGCAACGACGAGGATGCGGCACCGGCCAAGCCGCGCCGCACGGCCCCGCGCGCGAAGCCCAAGCTCGCGTCCGCAGCCTGACGCAACGCGCAAGGCGGCATTCTCGATTTCCGGAACCGACACACGCAATTTTTCGAGCGCTGACGCGTGCACGCGCATGGCAGCGCGGTAAGATGAACCGACACGACGCATGCGCGACGTAGCGCACGCGCCTCGCCAGGAGACAACCATGGGCAAGACCGAAACCGCGTTGCACGCCGGTGCCACGCAAGCCAGCGGCTCCCTAGCCGAGTACTGGATGCCGTTCACGTCCAACCGCGATTTCAAGGCCGACCCCAAGATGGTCGTCCGCGCGGAAGGCATGTACTACGTCAGCGACCGGGGCCACAGGATCATCGACGCGTCGTCGGGCCTGTTCTGCGTCAACGCGGGCCATGCGCGCAAGGAGATCGCCGACGCCGTCAGCGCGCAACTGCGCGAACTGGACTTCGTGCCGCCGTTCACGCGCGGCCATCCCAAGAGCTTCGAGCTCGCGTCCCGCGTCGCCGCGCTGACGCCGGGAGATCTCAAGCGCATCTTCTTCGTGAACTCGGGATCGGAAGCGGTGGATACCGCGATGAAGATCGCGCTCGCCTGGCACCAGGCGAAGGGCCAGCCGGGCCGCACGATGTTCGTGTCGCGCGAGCGCGCCTATCACGGCGTCAATTTCGGCGGCGTCGCGCTGTCCGGCATCGTGAACAACCGCCGCAAGTACGGCCCCACGCTGCACGTCGCGCACATGCGCCACACGCACGTGAAGGAGAACTACTTCGTGCGCGGCCAGGGCGAGCACGGCGCGGACCTCGCCGACGACCTGCAGCGCTTCGTCAACCTCTACGGCGCCGAGAACATCGCCGCGTGCTTCGTCGAGCCGATCGCGGGTTCCACCGGCTGCCTCGTGCCCCCGAAGGGTTATCTCGACCGCCTGCGCAAGATCTGCGACGCCAACGGCATCCTGCTGGTGTTCGACGAGGTGATCACCGGTTTCGGCCGCACCGGCCAGCCGTTCGCCGCGCAGAGCTTCGGCGTCACGCCGGACCTGATGACGATGGCCAAGGGCATCACGAATGCCGCGCAGCCGATGGGCGCCGTCGCCGTGTCGACGCGCATCCACGACGCGATCATGGACGCCGCGCAGGAAGGCGCGATCGAGCTGTTCCACGGTTACACGTACTCGGGCCACCCGGCCGCGTGCGCCGCCGGCCTCGCCGCGCTGGACATCTACGAGAAGGAAGACCTGTTCGCCCGCGGCCGCGCGCTGTCGCCCTACTTCCTGGACGCGATCTGGTCGCTGCGCGACCTGCCCATCGTCACCGACATCCGCGGCTACGGCATGTTCGCGACCATCGACCTCGCACCCGGCGCCGCGCCGGGCGCGCGCGGCCAGGCGCTGCAGAAGAAGCTCTTCGACAACGGCCTGCACCTCAAGCCCACCGGCGACGCCGCGCTGATCGCGCCGCCGCTGATCGCCGAGAAGAGTCATATCGATAGCATCGCGGAAATCTTGCGCGGCACGCTCGCCACGCTCTAGCATCGACCGTTTCGTTCACCATCCAATCGTCCTGGGGAGTCCCGCCATGAAGCCCGTGAAGTTGCTCAAAGCCGCCGCCTTCGCCGTCGCCGCGCTCGTCGCGCTGCCGGCCCTCGCGCAGAAGGAAGTGACGATCGCCTACCAGGACATGCTCGACCCGTACCGCGTGATGCAGGACACGCAGGCGCTCGAGAAGGCCACCGGCTACAAGATCAACTGGAAGCAGTTCGGCGGTGGCGGTGAAGTGCTGAAGGCGATGGCCTCCGGCGCCGTGCAGGTCGGCGAAGTGGGCTCCGCCGGCATCGCGGCGGCGGTGTCGCGCGGCGAGCCGCTCGTGCTGTTCTGGATCCTCGACGACATCGGCGACGCGGAAGCGCTGGTCGTCAAGAAGGACGCCGGGATCAAGACGATGGCGGACCTGAAGGGCAAGAAGATCGCCACGCCGTTCAACTCGACCAGCCACTTCGACACCGTCGTCGCGCTCGAGGCGGCAGGCCTCAAGCCGGGCGACGTGCAGATCCTCAACATGCGGCCGCCGGAAATCCGCGCGGCGTGGCAACGCGGCGACATCCAGGGCGCGTTCATCTGGGACCCGGTGCTCACCGAGATCAAGAAGGACGGCGTCGTGCTGACGAGCTCGGGCAAGATCGCCAAGGCCACCGGCAAGGCCACGTTCGACGGCTATGTCGTCAACAAGGACTGGGCGAAGGCCAACCACGACTTCATGGTCAAGTTCGTGAAGATCCTCGCCCAGGCGGACGCGAACTACCGCGACAACAAGGCCAAGTGGACGGCGGACTCGCCGCAGGTGAAGGCGGTCGCCAAGTGGTCGGGCGCCAAGCCGGAGGACGTGCCGGCCAGCATGGCGCTGTACGGATTCCCGACGCTCAAGGAGCAGGTCGACGTATGGCTCGGCGGCGGCAAGAACAGCCTCGCCGCCAAGACGTTCGCGGCGACGGCGGAATTCCAGCTGGCGCAGAAACAGATCGAGAAGACGCTGCCCGATTACTCGGTCGCCGTCGACCCGACGTTCGCGAAGGACGCGATGAAGTAACGCGCGGCGTCCCACGCCGGGTTGCGGCACGCCGGAGGCATGCGGCGTGCCGCAATCGTTTTGACGACCCGCAGCGCACCGGATGCGTGCGTCGCCGCACCAGCTTGAACCATCGGGAATGACGACTTGAGCCAGCTCGACATCCGGCAACTCTCGGTCCATTACGCAGGGCGTGGCGGCCAGACCGTGCATGCGCTGTCGAACGTGGACCTGACGATGGGCCCCGGCGATTTCGTCGTCGCGCTGGGCGCGTCGGGCTGCGGCAAGACAACGCTGCTGTCGTGCATCGCCGGCTTCCAGTCGTATTCGTCCGGCGAGATCCTGCTCGACGGCGAGCCCGTGCGCGGGCCCGGCGCCGATCGCGGCGTCGTGTTCCAGAAGCACGCGCTGATGCCGTGGCTCAACGTCGTGCGCAACGTCGAGTTCGGGCTGCGGATGCGCGGCGTCGACCGCGCGGAGCGCCGCCGCGTCGCGCTGGACAAGCTCGCGCAGGTCGGGCTCGCGAAGTTCGCGGGCGCGCCGATCTGGCAGATCTCGGGGGGCATGCAGCAGCGCGTGGGCCTCGCCCGCGCGCTCGCGAGCGACCCCGAGGTGATGCTGATGGACGAGCCGTTCGGCGCGCTCGACGCACTGACGCGCGAGCAGCTGCAGGAACTGATGCTGAAGCTGTGGTGGGAGACGAGGAAGATGTTCTTCTTCATCACGCACAGCGTGGAGGAAGCGCTGTTCCTCGCCACCGAGCTCGTCGTGATGACGCCTTCGCCCGGCCGCATCGCGCACCGCTACAAGCTCGACTTCGGCAAGCGCTTCGTCGAATGCAACGACGCGCGCGCCGTCAAGTCCGACCCGGCGTTCATCAGGCTGCGCGAAGAGGTGCTGAACATGATCCACCACTCGGGCGCCGAGCAGGAAGCGGCCGCGTGAGCGCGCCGGCCCGACCCGGGTGCGAACAGGCGCCAGCACGGCCGGCGTCGAGGGCGGCGTCGTGAAGCCGTCCTACGCACGCGTGAAGGCGCCGGAGAAGACGCGCGTCGTCACCGGCTACAGCGTTCCGGGCCAGGGCAACTCGACGCTGATCAGCGTCGTCACCGTCGTCGCACTGTTGCTGCTGTGGTGGCTCGCGACGCACTTGGGCTGGATCAAGGACCTGTTCCTGCCGACGCCGGAGAAGGTGCTGCATGCATTCGCCGACGCCTGGCGCGGCGACGTGCAGGGTGGCAAGCCGCTGCCGGAGCACTTCTGGGCGAGCCTGAAGCGCGTGTTCGCGGCGTTCGTGCTCGCGTGCGTGCTCGGCGTGCCCGCCGGCATCGCGATGGGGGTGTCGCGGATCGCGCGGGGCGTGCTCGACCCTCCGATCGAGTTCTACCGCCCGCTGCCGCCGCTCGCCTACCTGCCGCTGATCGTGATCTGGTTCGGCATCGACGAGACCGCGAAGATCGTGCTGATCTTCCTCGCGTGCTTCGCGCCGCTGGCGATGGCCGCGCGCGCCGGCGTGCGCAGCGTGTCGATCGAGCAGATCAACGCCGCGTATTCGATGGGCGCGTCCAAGTGGCAGGTGATCTGGCACGTGATCGTGCCGTCGGCGATGCCCGAGATCTTCACCGGCATGCGGATCGCGATCGGCTTCGGGTGGACGACGCTGGTCGCCGCCGAAATGGTCGCGGCCACCGAAGGACTCGGGCAGATGGTGCTGAACGCGTCGAACTTCCTGCGCACCGACGTCGTGATCATGGGCATCGTGGTCATCGGCGTCGTCGCATACGCGTTCGACCTGCTGATGCGCTACTTCGAGCGCTGGGCGGTCCCGTGGAAGGGCCGCGTCTAGCCCGGCGCTAGCGCGCCGCGCCGGCCGCCCGCACGCCGCACGCCGAGCACAGCGCATCGAAGCGCGGCTCGCCCACCAGGTGATCCAGCGCCGGCGAGACGAGCGCGGTCAGCAGCCACAGGTCGCGCTCGCGGTACGAGCCTTCCAGCAGATCCAGCGCCCGCGCATCCTCGCGCAGGCGCGCCGCCAACACGCCACGCATCGCCGTTGCCACGCGCGGCGCATCGATGCACCTCGCCTCGTTGGCGCGCGCTGCAGCGGCGTCACCCTGCGCCGCATGCCACTGCGCCCGCGCGAGCCACGTCGACGCGAGCTGCGGAAAGCGCGCCTCGCCTTCGCGCAACAGTGCATCAGCCGCCGCGAAGTCGCCGCGCTCGATTTCGTTTTCGGCGCTGCCCTGCAGCAGCCACAGGCTCGACTCGCCGCCCGCGCGGCATAGCGTCCACGCGTCGCGCGCCTCCTCGTATTCGCGGAGCAGGCCCAGGCACGTCGCGCGTGCGAGGTGCAGCGTCACCGATAACGGGTCGTAGACTTCGGCGAGCTTGAGCTGCGCCCGCGCGTCCTGCGCGCGGCCACGCACGGCGAGCAGCTCCGCATAGTTGAGGCGCGCCGACGTGTAATGCGGCGACGTGCGCAGCACGCGCTCGAACAGCGCCTCGCCCGTGTCGGGCTGGTAGTCGCGCCGCGAGGCCAGGATCGCCTTCGTGCGCAGCGCCACCGGTTGCTCCGGGTCGAGCGCCAGCGCGCGGTCCGCCGCGTGCGTGATCCGCTCGCCCAGTGCGACGTGGTCGCGATCCATGAACGCGAGGCGGCTGTACAGCGCCGCGGCGAGGCTGCCCCAGCCGTCGGCCGCTGCAGGATGCGCCGCCGTCAGCGCCTCGGCCAGGCGCAGCGCCTCGTCGGTGCCCGCGAGCGTGCGCTGCAGCAGCATCAGCCGGATCGCGTCCAGCGCGGCGCGGGCCGCGGGCGGCAGCGTCGCGGTCGCACCTTGGGCGCTCGCGCCGGGCACGAGCTCGTGCATCCTCAGCACGGCTGCGTCGAGCATGCGGTCGACGAGCCGGTAGGCGTCGTCCGCACGGCCGCTCGTCGTGTCGGAACCCCGGATCGCCCCATCGGTGGCGTGCACGAGGCGCACCGTCAGCCGCACTGCGCCGTCACCTTCGCGGGCCAGCGTGCTGTCGACGAGCCATTCGACGTTGAGCCGGTGGGCCACGTCCGCGCCACCCTGCGCCTGCGCCGCGGCCACGGACGTCCGCGCCATGACGCGCGGAATCCCGGCGCGCGCGAGGCGATCGGCCAGGTGGTCGGCGAAGGCTGCCGTGATGACGTCGAATGCGGGATCCCCGGTGGCGTTGCGCGTACCGAGCACCGCGACGCCGTGCCGCTCCGGCGCGGGCCCCAGCACTTCGAACTCCGGCGTATAGCGTCCCTTGGGCAAGCGAATGGCGACGCGCGCGCCACGCGCGGCGGCGTAGTGGGTTTCGAGCCGCTCGCGCAACCGGCCCGCCGTCACGCGGACGATCGGGTCGGTGCGCGGATCGAACGTCGCGGCGTCGCGGCGGAAGACCTCCAGCGCGATGGCGGTTTCCGCGAACGCACTGTCGTCGCCCGCCAGCCGCTTCTCCACCAGGTAGCCGAGCAGGCGGCGATGCGTCGGGGCCTGCCGCAACGCCTCGCTGTCCGCCAGCCGCGCGAGCTCCTCGCGGACCAGCGCGATGGGCACGGAAGGGGTCATCCGGGCATTCATGAAGTGCACAACTTTCCGGCAGCTTCTCGATGTTACCTGTTGTTACCTCACGCCGGCCGCCGGCCCCGGTAGCGTGGCCGCACGCCTTCCGTCGCACACTCCATGCCCGCCAACCTGCGCTCGCCCGCCGTCCGCCCGAACTCGCTCGTCCGCCACCTGCTGCACGCCCTTGCGTTGGCGCTCGCGATCGCGGTTGCAGCGCCCGCGCATGCCGGCACCAGCCGCCTCAGCATAGCGTTCGATACCGACAACGACGCGGCGACCGGCTGCACAGTCTCCACGCCGTCGGGCCCGGCGGCTGGCTTCGAGAAGCTTGCGATCGTCGACATCACGACGAACACGTCGACGGCCACCGTGGACGTCGTAAGCCTGGCGACGTGCACGGGATCGACCTTCGGCGCGCCCGTCACCGTCGCGAGTGGGCCGTGGCCCGTGGGTCTCGGGCACGGCGTGGGCCACAGCGCCCTCGTCGAATGGTCGCTGCCGCTGTCGACGTTCGCCGTGCCGTCGACGGTGCGCGCGATCGCGCTGGGCTACGACGGCGCCAGCGGCAACGACGTCGCCGGCCCGTTCACGTTCGCCATCACGGCGCCCGCGGAGCCACCCGCCACGCCACCTGCGGCGCCCATCCCCTTGTCGCCGGTGCTGGCCATCGCGCTCGCGCTCAGCATCCTCGCGACGCTGGAGTTCGTGCGCCGTCGGTCTCCTCACTTGCTGTCGATGGCGTTCGTAGTCGTTGCGATCGGTGCCGCCGGCGTGGTGTGGGCCGCCACCGTCGTGCTCGACGGCAATGCGGGCGACTGGTCGGGCGTGCCTGCCGCGGTCACCGACACCACCGGCGACGCGCCGTTCAACGCCGACCTGCTCGCCGTCTACGTGCAACAGGACTCGCGCAATCTCTACCTGCGTGTCGACGCCGACATCCGTCCCGACGGTCCCGCGAACACGCCGCCGGTGGTCAGCGCCGGCAGCGCACAGACGATCACGCTGCCGGCGAGCGCGACGTTGTCCGGCTCCGCCACCGACGACGGCCTGCCGAATCCGCCAGCGGCATTGACGGTCGCGTGGACCAAGGTCTCCGGTCCCGGCAGCGTCACATTCGTGAACGCCGCCGCAGCCGTCACCACCGCGTCGTTCAGCGCGGCGGGCACCTACGTGCTGCAGCTCACCGCCGACGACAGCGCGCTGTCGACCAGCGCGCAGGTGACGATCACCGTGAACCCCGCGACGAGCGGCAACGCCGCGCCTGTCGTCAGTGCCGGTGCGGACCAGACGATCGTGCAGCCCGCGGCCGCACTGCTCGCGGGCTCCGCGACCGATGACGGCCTGCCCGCACCGCCGGGCGCATTGACGCTGCATTGGGGCCTGGTCTCCGGACCGGGCGCGGCGGTGAGCTTCGCCAACGACGCCGCCGCCACGACCAGTGCCACGTTCGGCGCACCCGGCACCTACGTGCTGCGCCTGACGGCGAACGACGGCGCGTTGAGCGGCTCGTCGACGGTGACGATCACCGTGCAGAGCGGCGCGCCTTCGTTGCAGGCCGTGCCGGATCGCACGATCGCGGTCGGCGACCACCTGCAAGTCCCGCTCGTCGCGGCCGATTACGGCACCGCCGGTGCACTCACGTACGCACTGCCGACGGCACCTTCCGGCGCCAGCCTTGCGCCGCCACCGGTCGTCGACTGGACGCCGACGTCCGCGCAACTCGGCAGCAACACGTTCACGGCCACGGTCACCAACGCGCTTGCGCAAAGCGCGAGTACGACGTTCCACGTGACGGTCGTGGCGCCGACCAACCATCCGCCCAAGCTCGCGCCCCAGGCCAACCAGTCGTTGAACGCGGGCACGCCGTTCCTGCGCACGCTCACCGCGTCCGATCCCGATGGTGATCCGCTGACATTCACGCTGACGGCGAAGCCGGCTGGCATGACGCTGACCGGTGCCGCCATCACCTGGGGCACCGATACGGTCGCGACCGGCGACTACACGGTGACGGCGCGCGTCACGGACAGCGGCGGCCTGCACGACGACGCGACGTTCACCGTCAGCGTACGCGCGAGCGCCGCGCCGGTCGCGGAAGAAGACACGTACAGCGTCGACGTCGGCGGCACGCTCGTCGTGCCCGCGCCCGGCGTGCTCGGCAACGACACGTCCGCGACCGGCGCGCCGATGACGGCGGCCAAGATCACCAACCCCGACAAGGGCACGTTGACCGCGTTCAACGCGGACGGTTCGTTCACCTACGTCGCGCCCAGCGTGACGCCCTCGGTGGTTTCGCTCAAGACCACCGCGCTGCCCGGGGGCGTCGTGTCCGACAGCACGGGCTACGCCTGGACGGCCGACCTGAACCACGACGGCGCCGCAGACGTGATCGCGCTGTCGTTCGGCACGCCGATCGCCTTCGACGGCAAGACGGGCGAGCGGTTGTGGACGGGCTGGGACACGTCGCCGGGTTCCCCGGGCGAGCACTGCCTCATGTACCTGTTCGGCACCGACTTCGCGATGGGCGACGTCGACGATTCGGGCGAGATCACGTCGATCGCGGGCACGAACTGCGACGCGACGTACACCGCCGGCGTATCGACGCGGCTGATTGCGATCGACACCAACCCCGCGCATGCGATCGCGGGCCACGCGAAGGTGAAATGGGTCTCGGAGCGGCTCGACGCAAAACTGCCGGTCTCGCCGACGGTCGGCGCCCCGCCGGAATTGAGGTATGCGCTCAACACGCAGGAAGGTGGACTCGCCACCAGCGCGGTACCGACGCTCGCGCGCCTGACGCCGGGCGGTGCCGTGAAAGTGCTGACGCGCATCCTGATCGGTACCAGCCAATATCCCTACGACCGCGACGGCGATGGCACGCGCGAGACCTACGCATCGTGCGCCGTCGCCACCGGCGATGAAGCCGATATTGGCAAGCCCTGCTCGGCAACGTTCATCGTCGACGCCGCGACCGGCGTCAAGGAAGCGGTGCTCACGGCACCGAACCCGGACAATCAGTATCAGACACCCAACTGGGTCCCGTTCCGCCAATTGCCGCCGATCGTCGCCGACCTCGACGGTGACGGACAGGTCGAGATCGTCAGCGGCGGCGACGTGTTCAGGCTCGTCGCGGGAAAGTGGACGCTCGCATGGCAGGCGCCGCGGATCCCCGGTTCGCTCACCTACTTCGAGCCGACCAGCGTGATGGTCGCGGACCTCGACGGTGACGGCAAGGCCGAGGTCATCGTCCAGACCGAATGGGACCCGGATTACACGGGGCGCCGGCGGGGGTTCGCGATCTACGACGCGAACGGTACGCTGCTGCGCAAGTTCATCGTGCCAACGTCGGACCTGAGCATGCCCACCGTCGTCGACGTCGATGGCGACGGCGTGCCCGAGATCATGTTCTCGGCGCGCGGCATCATCTATGCATACCGCGGCGACGGTTCGCTGCTGTGGGCCACCGTGATGCCCGACGACGACGGCACGCTGGAGGGCGACGACCCGGTCAACATCCGCTACTGGCCGCAGCCGGTCTACGACCGCACGCGCGCGGGCAACAGCGTGCAGGTCTACGACCTGCAGCTCGACGGCGGCAAGGAAGTGATCGCCAACGGCAATTTCAGGATCGCGCTCATCGACGGCCGCGACGGCCTCGTGAAATGGAGCGTTCACCATAACGGCCTGTATGCCAACAACGGCGTGCCGATGATCGTCGACGCCGACGGCGATGGTCACGCGGAGATCTACAGTGCGGCCGCGGGCACGGGAGTCTGCGCGGGCTGCCCGGGAACCAACATCATCCCCTTCGCCGGCGAACACCGGGACTGGGCCCCCGCCCCGCTGACCTTCAACCAGGCCAACTACAACCCGTGGGCGATCGACGACCACGGCGTCATCGCCTACGACGGCGCCGTGCACCGCAGCTTCCGCAACCAGCGGCAACTGGGCACCGTCGTCGACGCGCGCGAGCGCGACACCGCGACGTTCACCTACACGGCGAGCGACAGCGGGGGTACGTCCGCGCCGGCCAAGGTGTCGATCGAGATCGCGCCGATCAACCATCCGCCGGTGATCACGTCGACGCCACCCACGGCGATCACCTACGACTTCATCCCGGGCAGCTGCGCAACCACATGCGCGTACTCGAACGTGGTCTACCAGATCGCGGCTTATGACCCGGACGCGGGCGACACCGTCCATTACGAACTGTTGCAGCCGACGCCCAATCCGTCCGCCTACCCCAGCCCGGACATCGACCCTGCGACGGGCCTCGTGACGATGACATGGCCGCGCTGTGGCTTCTACGACGAGCCCTGCGACTACCTGTTCGTCGTGGCCGCCGTCGACAATCACGGCGCGCGCACGCAGCAGTCGTTCGTCGTCGACATCTCGGCGGCGTTCCGCACGGTGCCCAACGTGATCGGGCTCGACCAGGACGATGCCGAAACGGCGCTCAAGGCTGTCGACCTCATCCCGCGCGTCACCGAGGTGTTCGACACGCATCCCGCCGGCATCGTCATCGACCAGAATCCGGTCGGCGGCGCACCGGGGATCACGCGGCACCAGACGGTCACGATCACCGTGTCCAAGGGCCCCGCGCCCGCGAAGATGCCATTCGTCGTCGGCAAACCGATTGCGGATGCCGGCGCGTTGCTGGGCTCGCTCGCGATCGATTTCGTGGTCGATCCGGTCGCGTCCACCACCGTGCCCGCTGGTCAGGTGATGACGCAGGATCCCGGGTTCGGTACGCTGATGGCGCCCGGCATCGACAGCGCGACGCTCGGCGTGTCGATGGGGCCACCGCTCGCCAAGCCCATCGCCTCGATCGTCGTCGAGCCGGGCGAATCGACGCGGCTCGTCGGCGACAAGGTCGCGTACACGGCGACGGCCGTGTTCACCGACGGCACGAGCGCCGACGTGACGCTGCGCGCCGCCTGGGCGTCGTCGGTACCCGCCGCGGCATCGGTGGACGTGACCGGCGTCGCCAAGGGCCTTGCAAGCGGCGACACGACGGTCTCCGCGACACTGTCGGGCAAGAGCGGTTCGTCGCCGCTGCACGTGAAGTCCCACATCGCCGACGGTACGGAACCGGTCGCCGCGATCACCGCGCCCACGGACGATGCCGCCGTCTACGGCCGCGTCGACGTCACCGGCACCGCGACCGACGCCAACTTCCTGCGCTACGAGCTCGCGTACGCGCCCGCCACGTCCAACGACTGGATCCTGCTGCGGGAAGGCTCTGCGCCCGTCGTCGACGGCGTGCTCGGGAGCTTCGACCCGACCGTACTGCTGAACGATCTCTACACGCTGCGGCTGCGCGTGTACGACCGCGCGGACAACGTGACCGAGGCGAGCGTGACCGTGCAGGTGGCTGGCCAGCGCAAGGTCGGCTTGTTCTCGATCGCGATCCGTGACCTCACGGTACCGCTCGGCACGCTGCCGATCGGCATCGAGCGCGTCTACGACAGCCGCGACAAGCGGAGCGGCGACTTCGGCTTCGGCTGGCACCTCGCGCTCGACACGCTGCGCGTCCGCAGCAACCGCGTGCTCGGCACCGGCTGGGTGAGGAACGTGTCGGGGCCAACGGTCTCGCTCGCCCCCACTTCACCGCACAAGGTCACCGTCACGCTCGCCGACGGCAAGGTCGAGGAATTCGACATGATCGTGTCGCCGACCAGCAACATCGGCTCGCTGGATGCGACGCACGTCACCGGCTACGCGCCGCGGTCCGGCACCTCTGGCAGCCTCGTGGCACTCGGCAACAACGACGTGCTGATCGTGAACGACGGCGCGGCGGACGTGCTGGTCGACGACGACACGCTGGAGCCCTACTCGCCGGCCTGGTACCGGTATACGACCAGCGACGGAACGGCATTCGACATCAGTCCCGTCGACGGCGTCCGCCGCGTGGAGGATGCCAATGGGCAGACGTTGACATTCGACTACGACGGCATCACCCACAGCAGCGGCACGCGCGTCACCTACACGCGCGACGCCGACCACCGGATCGTCGCGATCGTCGATCCGGCCGGCCGCACCGTTGCCTACCGCTACGATGCGAACGGCGACCTGGTCACCGCAACCGATGCCGCGGGCGCCGACGCGACCTACGCCTACGACCGCCGTCACGGCATGCTGTCGATGGTCGATCCCACCGGCCGCACGCTCACGCGCAACGAGTACGACGACGCGGGCCGCGTGGTGGCGATCACCGACGCCAACGGCAACCGCGTGACGATCGGGCACGACGACGACGCGCAGGTCGACGTGATCACCGACCGGCGTGGCAACGTCACGCGCGTTGCGTACGACGAGCACGGGAACGTGCTCGCACGCCAGCGGACCGTGACCGTCGACGGCACCCCCACGGCCGCCGACGAGTCGTCGACTTACGACGGCGCAGGCAACCGCACGTCGTTCGTCAACGCCGACGGCCTCGCGCAGGCCTCGACGTTCGACGGGTCGCTCCCGCTGACCCACGTGGCCGACCCGGGCGGGCTCGGTCTCACGACCCGCCTGACGTATGCGTCGGGGACGCGGCACGTCGCGGACGCGCTCGACGCGGGCGGCCGCGCCTTCCACTTCGATTACGACCCCGCCGGCAACCTGCTGGGATTCTCCTCGCCGGACACCGGCGCCAGCGTCAACCAGCTGCGCCCGGACGGCCTGCCCGCGCGAATCACCGACGCTGCGGGTACCTCGGTCGTCATGACCTACGACGCCGCCGGCCGCGTCACCCGCGAAGACACGCTCGACAACGGCGCCGCGCTCCTGCGGCGCGTGGACTCGTCCTACGACAGCGCGGGCAACCTCGCGACCGTCACGCTGTATCGAACGGACGATGGCATCACGGTCCCGCTGGTGACGCGTTACGCCTACGACGCAGCCGGGCGCCTGACGACGACGATCGATCCGGCAGGTGGCGTGTGGCGTACCGAGTACGACGCCGCGGGGCGGATGACCGCGAGCGTCGATGCGCTCGCGCACCGCACGACGTACAGCTACGACGCACTGGGCCGGCTCGTGCGGACCGACCTCCCCGATGGCACGCACCGGGACAGGGCGTACGACGCCAACGGCAACGTGGTCGCCGAGACGGACGCGGCGGGGCGTACGACGCAGTACGCGTACGACGAGCTGAACCGCCGTACGCGCACGACCTACGCGGATGGATCGAGCACCGAGGTCGTCCTGTCCCCGGGGGGCCAGGTTCGCGCGGCGATCGACGCGCGCGGCAACCGCACCGACTTCACGTACGACGGTGCGGGCCGTCTGTCGACGACGACGTTCCCCGCCGTCGTGGACGGCATCGGCGGGACCACCGTGCGCCCGGTCAATGCGCGGACGCTGTCGCCGTCCGGATTGCCCCTGACCGTCACCGACGCGCGGGGCCGCGTGACGCACTACGACTATGACGCCAACGGCCGCCGCACCCGGACGACGTTCGCCGATGGCGGGTCCATCGTCGAGACGTGGGACGTACTCGGGCGTAGAACCGCGATCACCGACGAGGACGGGCTCGCGACGACGTTCACCTACGACGGGCTTGGACGTCTTGTGGCGGTCGCCGGGCGCGTCGGCAATGCCACCTATGCGTACGACGAGGCCGGTAACCTGGTGGCGCAGACCGACGCGGCAGGCCGCGTCACGCGCTATCGCTACGACGTGCTCAACCGCGGCATCGAGCGGCGTTATCCCGGAGGCGGGACCGAGCGCTTCTCGTACGACGCCGTCGGCAACCGGACGAGCGCCACGGATGGCAGCGGGCGGGTGACCACGTACACGTACGACGCGATGAACCGGCTCGCGCGCCGGGTGCAGGCAGACGGCCGCATCGACGCGTTCACGTACACCGGCGACGGGGCCCGCGCCACCGCGACCGACCCCCGCGGAACCACCACCTACGGCTACGACCTCCGCGGCCGTCTTGCGACGATGACGCTTCCCGACGGCCGCTCGATCAGTCGCACACGGGACGCCAACGGCAACGTGGTATCGCTGGCCACGCCGACCGCCACATCCACTTACGCGTACGACGCGCTCAACCGGATGACCGAAGCGACGTTCGCGGAGGGCGCGGCCGCGCTGGCCTACGACCTCGCGGGCGGCATCGTCCGGCGTACGCTGCCGGACGGGACCGTGGCCGAGTACACGCGCGACGCGCGGGAACGGGCAATCGCGCTCGCCTACCGCCACGGCGCCTCGACCATCGCATCGTTCGCCACCGACTACTCGGCCGCAGGCTTGCGCACCCGCATCGTCGAGCAGGACGGGTCCAGCACGCATTTCGAATATGACGCCCAAGGCCGCCTCGTCGGCGAGGTGCGCACGGGGGCGCTGCCGCGCACGGCAGCGTACGCATACGACGCCGTCGGCAACCGCGTATCGGCCACCGTCGACGGCGTGGCCACCGCATTCACCTATGACGACGACGACCGGATGCTTACCGCAGGCGGCGCGTCTTACAGCTACGACGGCAGCGGGCGCATGATCGCGCGGACGGGAGCGACACCGGCCAGCTATGGCTACGATGGTGGCGGGCGCCTTGCCACCGTCACGACCGGAGGGGCCACTTCCCAGTATGCCTACGACGTCGATGGCCAGCGAGTTGCGATCAGCCGCGAGGACGCCTCGACGCAGTTGATCGTGGACCCTGCCAGCACCACCGGATTGTCCCAGGTACTCGAGGCTACGCGCGGGGGGCTGACGACGCGCTATGACTTCGCGGATCGAATCGTTGCGCGCCACGACGCAGCAGGTTCCAGCAGCTTCCTGCACGACGGGCGTGGCGACGTGCGCGCGTTGCTGAAGTCGGGCGTCGCGATCGACTCATATCGCTACGACGCCTGGGGCAATACGCTGGACGAGTCCGGCAGCACGGACAATCCCCACCGTTATCGCGGCGAATGGCAGGACGCCGACAGCGGCCTCTACGCGCTGCGTGCACGCCACTACGATCCCGCCACCGCGCGCTTCCTCTCCCGTGATCCCGCCTCCGGGCGGGCGGAGATACCCATTTCCCGCCACCGCTATCTGTACGCCAACGACGACCCCGTCAACCTTTCCGACCCCACGGGGCGCGAGACAGTGGCGGAACTGTCCGTCGTGCAGGCGATACAGAACATGATCGATTTCGAGAGCTTCTCGAAATACGTGAAGGCCGCCTGCGGTGCGGAGGCGACAGCCGAGCAAATCGACTCTGCGATCAACCTGTCGCAGGTTCTGCTAGTCATGGGCATGATGTCGTCGGCCGCGATCGCTGCGCTCAATCAGTTCGACGACGGCTCGGTGAATTTCGGTTACGTGACGGACGAAGTTCCCGGCAGCGGCATCAAGCAGGCGGCCGTGTCGATCAAGGGCGACAACGGCCAGCTTGGACTCGGTGTCGCGTTCACGCTCGACAACAACACCACGCTGGAAGGCGGCGTCATGCTCTATCCGCCGCCATTCAAGCCGACGGGCCAGTTCTCCGGCAACGCGTGGAGCAGGACGATCAAGCAGTTCGACGCGTGCGGCGTACCGCTGGGCAAGATCGACCTGGCCTTTGCGCTGTCCGCCGGCGGTACGTGGATACCGGGCGACAACGACGGATTCTCGCAGTTCGGGGCGGCCCTGAACGTGGATGCGTCGCTCTTCCGCAACACGATGAAGATATCCTGGCCGCTGTTCAAGGCCACGGAATGGGGCCTTACGACCAAAGTCACGCTGTTCGGGCTCTGGGACGTCGTCAACTACACGCCGAATTACCTCGACACGAAGCCGCGCTGAGCGGCGCGGCAACCGCACCGCGCCGCGCCCGGTCCACCGCGTCAGGCCTTGGGCAACGTGACGCCCGTCTGCCCCTGGTACTTGCCGCCGCGGTCCTTGTACGACGTCTCGCACACTTCGTCCGACTCGAAGAACAGCACCTGCGCGACGCCTTCGTTCGCGTAGATCTTGGCCGGCAGCGGCGTCGTGTTCGAGAACTCGAGCGTGACGAAGCCTTCCCATTCGGGTTCGAAGGGCGTTACGTTCACGATTATTCCGCAGCGCGCATACGTCGAATTGTGCACGTGCATGTCGTTGGCGACGAAGTTCTCGATGCCGGGCACCGAGATGTCGTAGACGTCTTCCTCGCCACACGGCTCGATGGATTCGACGACGTCCCACACGGGAGCCTCGACCAATGCCTCGAGGGATGACGAATGTGTGGAAACCGCGACGCGGCGGGCAACATCGCGATTGACCGACTGCCGCGGGTTGGTCGCCACGTCGATCCTACGGAACGACGTGCCAACCTGCGCGACCGCGAGCGCCAGCATCGTCCAGCATTCCTGGGGCAACGTGTCGAAATTGGACCGCGTGGACGGTTTGGAGGCTTCGATCGCGGGCACCACGTCGCCCAGGAGCCGCTCCGACTTGATCGAGCCGGGACAGAATCCGATGTCGCGGGCGAAGCGACGTATCTGCTCGCGATCGGTGATCTGGATTTTCCAGGCCGGCGTCCCGATGGCCGTCGTCTTGCCGCGCACGAGCGAGAAGATGCCAAAGCGCAACAGCAGATGGCGCACGTCTTCGACGAGGCGCTTTGATTTCGAGTAGTACTCGAGAAAGCATCCGTTGTCGGAACGGTAGACACCGCCGTCGCCCGAGAACAACGCTTGCAGGAACAGGCGCACCGCGGGTCGCGGGGCCGTGAACACGGCTTGCGGGACGAACTTGCCCTCCGCCGTTACATCGAGTCCGTACGCAGACAACCACCGGTTTGCGCGATTCGGCTCCGGGATGCCGCCCCGCCCAGCGTGATTGACCAGTCGAAAGCCGTGCTGCCCCTTGCCGGTCACGCAGCCCAGCGCACCCGCGGCGACACTGCGTTCGAGCAGCGCCACGAGCACTGGGTCTTCGCTGGTGAACGTCGGGCTGTGACCGGGCGTCCGGCACTGCCCTTCGGAAATCATCAAGCCCAGCAGCGATGCTTCCCAATCCGGCAACGGCGTCGAGCCGAACACCGGGATCTCACGCGCGACGGCGATCCGGTCTCCCACCCGCAGGTCTTCGAGCGCGGTCCATTGATGCAGCTCGCGGAACGGATGGTTGGCCGTGGCCTTGATGCTGAGGCCCGCGCGCGTGCGCAATTCGAAGACGGGCTTGCGTCCCTGCGGAATGAAGTGGGACACGCCCGCCGCCACCGGCTTCCAGCCGTCCAGGCCGATCGTCCTGCCGCCGGCGCGCATCTGCGCGATCGGGACCAGCGCGCCAGTCTGCGCGTCGACGACTCGCGTGTCACCGGTGACGCACTTGCCTAGGCAAACGGTAAGCACGTTGCGCGGAATCCGGAAGTACTCGACTGTCCGTGCCAGCGCAAACGAATTCGGCGGGATGATGCATACGTCGCCGGTGAAATCGACGAACGATTTCTCGTCGAAGTTCTTGGGATCGACGATCGTCGAATTGATATTCGTGAAGATCTTGAATTCGCTGGAGCAGCGGATGTCGTAGCCGTAGCTGGATGTGCCGTAGGAAACGATCTTGTGGCCGTTCGCCACCCGCACCTGCCCTGGCTCGAACGGTTCGATCATCCCGTGCTCGGCCGCCATGCGGCGTATCCACTTGTCGGACTTGATGGACATCAGTTTCCCCGTTTGACGATGGGCACTGCAATCATCCGTTCGGCCGATGCACGGGCGTCCTGCCGCGCATGCGGCGAGCTCACGTGTTCTGCACCTTGATCGTCGGGAAGCGTCCCGAGAAATCGGCCGCCTTCTGCGCAACGAAGATCGCGGTGCGCCGCGCGATGGCGCGATAGATCTCGGCCACCTTGCCGTCCGGATCGGCGACGACGGACGGCTTGCCGCCGTCCGCCTGCTCGCGGATGTGGATGTCGAGCGGCAGGCTGCCCAGGAACGGGACGCCGTACTCGTTGCACATCCTCGCGGCACCACCTTCGCCGAAGATGTGTTCGACGTGGCCGCAGTTGGAACAGATGTGCACGCTCATGTTCTCGACGATGCCGATGATCGGCACGCCGACCTTCTCGAACATCTTGAGGCCCTTGCGCGCGTCGAGCAGCGCGATGTCCTGCGGCGTCGTCACGATCAGCGCGCCCGTGACCGGCACCTTCTGCGACAGCGTCAGCTGGATGTCGCCGGTGCCGGGCGGCATGTCGACGATCAGGTAATCGAGCTCGCGCCAGTTCGTGTCGCGCAACAGCTGCTCGAGCGCCTGCGTGACCATCGGCCCGCGCCAGACCATCGGCGTGTCCGCATCGATCAGGTAGCCGATCGACATCGACTGCACGCCATGCGCTTCCATCGGCTCCAGCGTCTTGCCGTCGGCGGATTGCGGGCGCCCGGCGATGCCCAGCATCGTCGGCTGCGACGGCCCGTAGATGTCGGCGTCGAGAATGCCGACCGTCGCGCCTTCCGCGGCGAGCGCCAGCGCGAGGTTCACGGCCGTCGTCGACTTGCCGACGCCGCCCTTGCCCGATGCCACGGCGACGATGTTCTTCACGCCCGGGATCAGCTTCACGCCGCGCTGGACGGCGTGCGAGACGATGCGCTGCGTGACGTTGACGTCCACGCGCGCGACGCCGGGCAGCGCCGCGACGGCGTCGCGGACGAGCTTGGCCAGCGCGTGGTGCTGCGTGCGCGCCGGGTAGCCCAACTCGATGTCGACCGTCACGGCATCGCCGTCGACGACCACCTTGCGCACGGCCTTGCCGGCCACGAAATCGACACCGGTGTTGGGATCGACGACGCGCGACAGCGTCGCGCGGACTTCGGCTTCGGAGAGGGCCATGGGCGTAAGGGATGAAGCGGCGCGAGGGCGCGCGCGAGGTTGCAGAGGCGGCGCCCATTCTACGCGGGGCGTCATTTGCTAGAATTTGCTGCCGAAACAACGCTTTCCCGCCCGGGCAACCGCCCGCGACTCCCACCCCATGCCGCAAGCCCCCCGCAAATTCTTCGTCACGACCGCGCTCCCGTACGCGAACGGCCCGTTCCACATCGGCCACGTGATGGAGTACATCCAGGCCGACATCTGGGTGCGCTTCCAGCGGATGCGCGGGCACGAGATGCACTTCGTCGGCGCCGACGACACGCACGGCGCGCCGATCATGCTGCAGGCGGAGAAGGAAGGCATCAGCCCCAAGGCGCTGGTCGCGCGCATCGCGGCCACGCGGCCCAAGGTGCTCGACGGCTTCGGCATCTCGTTCGACCACTGGCATTCGACGGACTCGCCGGAGAACGTCGAGCTGTCGCAGGACATCTACACGCGCCTCAAGGCGCGCGGGCTGATCGGCGCGCGCGCGGTCGAGCAGTTCTACGACCCGGTGAAGTCGATGTTCCTGCCGGACCGTTACGTGAAGGGTACGTGCCCCGTGTGCGGCACGAAGGACCAGTACGGCGACGCCTGCGAGAACTGCAGCTCCACGTACAACGCCACCGAGCTGATCGACCCTTACTCGACGCTCACCGGCGCCAAGCCCGAGCTGCGCACGTCCGAGCACCTGTTCTTCCGGTTGTCGGACGCGGAGGTCGCGGACTACCTCAAGCGCTGGACGGCCGAGCCGTCGCCGGGCCAGGCGCTGCAGCCGGAGGTGCGCAACAAGGTGAAGGAATGGCTCGTCGACGGCGAGCTCGCCGACTGGGACATCTCGCGCGACGCGCCCTACTTCGGCATTCCGATCCCCGACGCGCCGGGCAAGTACTTCTACGTCTGGCTCGACGCACCGGTGGGCTACCTCGCGAGCCTCAAGGCTCACCTCGCGAAGACCGGCGGCGACCTCGCCACCTTCCTGCAGGACACGAGCCTCGAGCAGTATCACTTCATCGGCAAGGACATCGTGTACTTCCACACGCTGTTCTGGCCCGCGATGCTCGAGTTCGCCGGCAAGCCCTACCGCGCGCCGACCAACGTCTACGTGCACGGCTTCATCACCTTCCTCAACGAGAAGATGTCCAAGTCGCGCGGCACGGGCATCTCGCCGGTCACCTACCTGGACCTGGGCCTCGACCCCGAGTGGTTCCGCTACTACATCGCGGCCAAGCTGTCGGACCGCGTCGAGGACCTGGACTTCAACCCGGACGACTTCGTCGCGCGCGTCAACAGCGACCTCGTCGGCAAGTTCGTCAACATCGCGAGCCGCGCAGCCACGTTCATCACGCGCCACTTCGATGGCGAGCTGTCGCTGCGTTCTCCTGACCACGCGCACTTCAAGGAGCGCGCGGGCTCGACGACGGTGGCCTGGGCGTCGCGCGCGCTGATCGAGGAGGCCTACGAGGCACGCGAGTTCGGCAAGGTCGTGCGCGAGGTGATGCGCATCGCCGATCGCGTCAACGAGCGCTTCGACGCCGAGAAGCCTTGGGAGCTCGCCAAGCGCGGCGACGCGGAATCGCGCGCGCGGCTGCAGGACGTCTGCACCGACGCGCTGAATGCGTTCCGCGCGCTCGCCTACTATCTGGCGCCGATCACGCCGGCGCTGTCGACGCGCGCGGCCGACCTCTTCAACATCCCGCCCAACCTGCTGTGGGACGACCTCGAGAACGTCGCCGACCGCATCAACCCGTACGCGCACCTGATGACGCGCGTCGAGGCGGCCAAGGTCGACACGCTGATCGGCGTCGCCGCGGCGGCCGCGGCGCCGGCGGCCGCGGCGAAGGCGACGACAACGACGAAGGCTGCGCCGGCCACAGTCACCCCGACCACCAGCAAGGACAAGCCCGTGGACAACGCCACGCCGTCGACGATCGCGATCGACGATTTCGCCAAGGTCGACCTGCGCATCGCGCGCATCGTCGCCGCCGAGCACGTCGACGGCGCCGACAAGCTGATCAAGCTGACGCTGGACGTCGGCGAGGCGCAGCCGCGGACGGTGTTCGCCGGCATCAAGTCCGCGTACAAGCCCGAGGACCTGGTCGGCCGGCTCACGCCGATGGTCGCCAACCTCGCGCCGCGCAAGATGAAGTTCGGGTTGTCCGAAGGGATGGTGCTCGCGGCGTCCGGCGAGGGCCCCGGCATCTTCCTGCTCGCACCGGACGCGGGCGCCGCGCCCGGCATGAAGGTGAAGTAGCCCGCCTGCGATGACGCGCCGCCACGCCCTGCTGCGCAACGCGCCCCACGCTCCGCGGCCTCGCGCGCGCGCCGGCATGTCGCGGCGCCGCTTCTGTGATTCCCGCCGTCACCACTGCGGTCCTCCGGCCGCGATCGAACCGTACGCCCGATCGCTGCTTTCGCTTCCGGAGAGACCATGGTTTCACTCGCGTTCCGCCCCAAGCTCGTCGACTGCCTGAAGGCAGGTTACGGCCGCGCCGATTTCCTCGCCGACCTGAGCGCCGGCCTCACCGTCGGCATCGTCGCGCTGCCGCTCGCGATGGCGTTCGCCATCGCGTCCGGCGTCACGCCGCAGGCCGGCGTCTACACCGCGATCGTCGCGGGCTTCCTGATCTCCGCGCTCGGCGGCTCGCGCGTGCAGATCGGTGGCCCCACCGGCGCGTATATCGTCGTCGTCTACGGCATCGTCGCCCGCTACGGGCTCGCCAACCTCGTCGTCTGCACGCTGGCCGCGGGCGCCATCCTGTTCGCGATGGGCTTCTTCCGGCTGGGTGGCCTCATCCGCTTCATCCCGGTGAGCATCGTCATCGGCTTCACCAACGGCATCGCGCTGCTGATCCTGCTGTCGCAGGTGAAGGATTTCCTGGGGCTTACGGTCAAGCTGCCCGACGAGTTCTTCCACCGGATGCGGACGCTCGCGACGCACGTCACCGACGCCAACGTCGCCGCGCTCGCCGTCGGCATCGCCTGCCTCGTTGTGCTGTTCCTGTGGCCCAGGAACATCACGACGACAGGCCAGGCGCTGGCCGAGGAAGCGGGCGACACGTCGCACGAGGCGGCGCGCGACCGCGCGATCCGCAACGCGCATCGACGCGCCGTCGGCATCCTGTCGCGCGCGCCGGGTCCCATCGTCGTGCTGATCGTCGCGTCGATCGCCTGCGTGCTGCTGCGCCTGCCGCTGGAGACCATCGGCACGCGCTTCGGCGGCATCCCGCAAGGCCTGCCGCCGTTCGTGCTGCCGGAGCTGTCGCTGGGCACGCTGCGCGACCTCGTCGGGCCCACGATCACGATCGCGCTGCTCGGCGCCATCGAGTCGCTGCTGTCGGCGCGCGTCGCCGACACGATGATCGGCGACCGCCACGATCCCAACCAGGAGCTGATGGCGCAAGGCGTCGCCAACGTCGTCGCGCCGCTCTTGGGCGGCATCCCGGCGACGGGCGCGATCGCGCGCACCGCCACCAACGTGCGCACCGGCGGCCGCACGCCGGTCGCCGGCATGATCCACGCGGCGACGCTGCTCGTGATCGTGCTGGTTGCGGCGCCGCTCGCGGCTTACGTGCCGCTGCCCGCGCTGTCGGCGGTGTTGATCGTCGTGGCGATCAACATGGGCGACTGGAAGGCGTTCGCCGAGTTGCGCCGCTATTCCGTGCCCTACCGCATCGTGCTGCTCGCGACGTTCGCGATCACCGTGGCGTTCGACCTCTCCACCGCCGTCGAGATCGGCCTGGTGCTGGCCAGCCTGTTCTTCCTGTATCGCGTCGCGGACCTGACGCGCGTCGAGCGCATCGCGGGTACCGGCAACGGCATCGCGGCGTTCAACGTGTTCGGCGCGCTGTTCTTCGGCTCCGTGTCCAAGCTGGAGCCGCTGTTCGACAAGGCGGCGGTGCCCGAGCCGATCGTCGTGCTGGACATGCACCAGGTGATCAGCCTCGACAACACGGTGCTGGACACGCTCGAAGGCCTGCGCGTGGACCTGGGCAAGCGCAACGGCACGCTGCTGCTGGCCGCGCTGAACCCGCATCCCGCGGCCCAGGTGCGGCGTTCCGAATTCGGGCATGCGCTCGGCGAGGCCAACGTGCTGCCGGACCTCGCCGCCGCGCTCGCGCGCGCAAGGGCGCTGCGCGAGCGGGCGTAGGGCAGCGCGCGATCGGCCCCGGCGCAGCGCGGCCAGCCGCGGGCGCCGCAGTCAGCCGTAGAACGTCACGCGACCCGTGGCGATGTCGTGCATCGCGCCCGCGATGACGAGGTCGCCGCTGGCCACGAGGCCTTTCAGGACGTCGCTCTTGGCGGTGAGCTGCTGGACGGCGTTGCGCACGTTGGCTTCGGCCACGCGCTGCACCAGCGCCTTGTCTTTCGACAATCCCGCGGCCGGCACGACGTGCGCGGCGGCGAGCGCCGGGTCGAAGTTGCGCAACATGGCGGTGAGGTTGCCGAGCTTCGCACCGTCGACGGCGCCCTTGATCGCGCCGCACTCGCTGTGGCCCAGCACGACGATGGCGCGCGCCCCCGACAGCTTCGTCGCGAATTCCAGGCTGCCGATCATGTCGACGTCGACGAAGTTGCCGGCGATGCGACCGCAGAAGATGTCGCCGATGCGCTGGTCGAAGACCAGCTCCGGCGGCACGCGCGAGTCGATGCAGCCGACGATGGCGGCGAACGGTGCCTGCCCGCCGGCCGTGTCCTTCACCTGCGCCATCAGGTTGCAGTTGACCGTGCGACCCGCGACGAAGCGTGCGTTGCCGTCCTTCAATTGCGCGAGCGCGTCGCGCGGCGCCAGCGCCTGCTGGCGATCCCGCGTGTAGACGGCGCAGGAATCGGCGGCATGCGCCGCCTGCGTGGCAAGGACCGCCGTGGCCGGCAGCAGCGAAAGAAAGCGGCGTCGCTCGAGCATCGTCATCTCCCCCGGTGGGCGCGCTCGGACGGCGCGCGTGGCGGCGATTATGAGCCTTGCGACTGGCGCTTGCGCGTGCGCGTGGCGGCGCCCGCGCCGCGACCCTGGGCCTCGAGCACGGGCTTGAGGTAGCGCCCGGTGAAGCTCGCCGCGGTGGCGGCGACGGTTTCCGGCGTGCCTTCCGCGATGATCCGGCCGCCGCCCGCGCCGCCTTCCGGCCCCAGGTCCACCACCCAGTCGGCCGTCTTGATGACGTCGAGGTTGTGCTCGATGACGACGACGGTGTTGCCGTGCTCGCGCAGCCGGTGCAGCACGGACAGCAGCAGCTCGATGTCGTGGAAGTGGAGGCCGGTGGTCGGCTCGTCCAGGATGTACAACGTGCGGCCCGTGTCGCGCTTGGACAGCTCCAGCGCCAGCTTCACGCGCTGAGCCTCGCCGCCCGACAGCGTGGTGGCCGACTGGCCCAGCGTGATGTAGCCGAGGCCCACGTCGAGGAGCGTCTGCAGCTTGCGCGCAACGGCCGGCACCGGTTCGAAGAACGCGAACGCCTGCTCCACCGTCATCGCGAGCACTTCGTGGATGTTCTTGCCCTTGTACCGGATCTCCAGCGTCTCGCGGTTGTAGCGCTGGCCGTGGCAGACGTCGCAGGGCACGTAGACGTCGGGCAGGAAGTGCATCTCCACCTTGATCAGCCCGTCGCCCTGGCAGGCCTCGCAGCGGCCGCCCTTCACGTTGAACGAGAAGCGGCCGGGTCCGTAGCCGCGCTCGCGCGCTTCCTTCACCTGCGCGAACAGCTCGCGGATGGGCGTGAACAGGCCCGTGTACGTCGCCGGATTCGAGCGCGGCGTGCGGCCGATGGGACTCTGGTCGACGTTGATCACCTTGTCGTAGTGATCGAGGCCGTTGATCGCGTCGTAGGGCGCGGGTTCCTCGGCGCTGTCGTACAGGTGGCGCGCCACCGCGTGATAGAGCGTGTCGTTGATCAGCGTCGACTTGCCGGAACCGGACACGCCCGTCACGCAGACGAACAGGCCCACGGGCAGCTTGAGCGTCACCGACTTGAGGTTGTTGCCGCGCGCGCCCGTGATCTCGAGCACGTGCTTCGGGTTGGGACTCGTGCGCAGCGGCGGAATCGGAATCTGCCGCCGCCCGGCCAGGTACTGGCCCGTCAGCGAATGCGGCGCATGGCGGATGTCCTCCGGCGTGCCCTGCGCGACGACCTGCCCGCCGTGCTCGCCGGCACCGGGACCCATGTCGACGACGTAGTCGGCCGCGAGGATCGCATCCTCGTCGTGCTCGACGACGATCACGCTGTTGCCCAGGTCGCGCAGGTGCTTGAGCGTGGCCAGCAAGCGGTCGTTGTCTCGCTGGTGCAGGCCGATCGACGGCTCGTCGAGCACGTACATGACGCCGGTGAGGCCGGAGCCGATCTGCGACGCGAGCCGGATGCGCTGCGCCTCACCGCCCGACAGCGTCTCCGCCGAGCGGTCCAGCGACAGGTAGTCGAGGCCCACGTTGTTGAGGAAGGTGAGCCGCGCCGAGATTTCCTTGATGATCTTGTCGGCGATGGCCGCGCGCGCGCCGTCGAGTTGCAGCGTCGAGAAGAAGGCCGCGGTCTCCTTGAGCGGCGAGGCGGACACTTCGTAGATGGCGCGCTCGCCCACCTTCACGTGGCGCGCGTCGCGCTTCAGCCGCGTGCCACCGCACTCCGGACAAGGCTTGTTGTTCAGATACTTCGACAGTTCCTCGCGCACCATCACGCTGTCGGTCTCGCGGTAGCGCCGCTCGAGGTTGGGCAGGATGCCTTCGAACGCGTGCTCGCGCGTGACGGCGCGGCCGCGGTCGTTGAGGTAGACGAACGGGATCTTGTCGCTGCCCGAGCCGTTGAGGATCACGTTCTGCACGCGCTCCGGCAATTTCGCGAACGGCTTGTCCAAGTCGAAGCCGAGGAACTTTGCGAGCGATTGCAGCAGCTGGAAGTAGAACTGGTTGCGCCGGTCCCAGCCCTTGATGGCGCCGGACGCGAGCGACAGCTGCGGAAAGGCCACGACGCGCTTGGGATCGAAGAACGTGATCGAGCCCAGGCCGTCGCAACGCGGACAGGCGCCGACCGGATTGTTGAACGAGAAGAGGCGCGGCTCCAGCTCGGCCAGCGAGTAGTTGCAGATCGGGCACGCGAACTTGGCCGAGAACAGGTGCTCCTTGCCCGTGTCCATCTCGACGGCCAGCGCGCGGCCGTCGCCATGCCGCAGCGCGGTCTCGTAGGACTCGGCAAGTCGCTGCTTGAACTCGGGCGACACCTTCAGCCGGTCGACGACGACTTCCACAGTGTGCTTGGTCGACTTGGCGAGCTTGGGCACGCTGTCGATCTCGTACACCTTGCCGTCGACGCGCACGCGGACGAAGCCCTGCGCGCGCAGCTCGATCATCAACTCCACCTGCTCGCCCTTGCGGTTGACCACCACCGGCGACAGGATCATCAGCTTGGTGTCCGCCGGCAGCGCGAGCGTCGCGTCGACCATCTGCGAAATGGTCATCGCGGAGAGCTTCTGCTCCGGGTGGTTGGGGCAATAGGGATCGCCGACGCGCGCATAGAGCAGGCGCAGGTAGTCGTGGATCTCGGTGACCGTGCCGACCGTCGAGCGCGGGTTGTGCGACGTGGCCTTCTGTTCGATCGAGATCGCGGGCGACAGGCCTTCGATCAGGTCGACGTCCGGCTTCTCCATCAGCTGCAGGAACTGCCGCGCGTACGCGGACAGCGACTCGACGTAACGGCGCTGGCCTTCCGCGTACAGCGTGTCGAACGCGAGCGAGCTCTTGCCCGACCCGGACAGCCCCGTCACCACGATCAGCCGGTGGCGGGGCAGGTCCAGGTTCAGGTTCTTGAGGTTGTGCGTGCGCGCGCCGCGGATGCGGATCAGGTCCATGGACAGTGGGGCTCGGTAGGCGTCGGCGACGGTCGCAAATCGGTTTTCGGGTCCTGGCGCGGCCTCATCCGTACGGCCTAGAGGGCTCAGGTGGACCTGCTACTATACTTCGCTTCGAACGTCCGTTCACCCTGGCGCGCTGGGCGCATGTGCAAACGGGGCGTTCGACTCTTCGAGGACACTCCCAATGGCATCCGTCAACAAGGTCATCCTGCTCGGCAACCTCGGCCGCGATCCCGAAACCCGCTATACGACCGGCGGCGACGCGGTCACCAACCTGCGCATCGCCACGTCCGAGCAGTGGAAGGACAAGAACGGCGAGAAACAGGAAAAGACCGAATGGCACCAGGTGGTGCTGTTCGGCCGCCAGGCGGAAATCGCCGGCGAATACCTGAAAAAGGGCCGCTCCGTCTATATTGAGGGCCGGCTGCAGACGCGCAAGTACACGGACAAGGAAGGCGTCGAGAAGTACTCCACCGAGATCGTCGCGGACCGCATGCAGTTGCTGGGCGGCCGCGGCGAAGGCGGCGGCGACACCGACTTCGGCGGCGCACCGGCGGCCGCGTCGCGTCCCGCGGCCGCGGCATCCAAGCCGGCCGCAGGCCGCGGCAAGCCGGCCGACGATTTCGACGACGACATACCGTTCTGACGTCGTCCGCCTCCGCGAGGGGGTTGCAATCGCACTCTTCTAGATATATCGTACGATATATCTAACAACGGAGTTCGACATGCACCCCTTCTTTTCCCGCTTTCACCATCACCATGGCTTCGCGCCTCGCCGCGATTGCCAGCCGGGTGCCGGCCGCCGCCACCGCGGCTTCGGCGCGTTCTTCCGCGACGGCGACGGCGCGCAAGGCTTCGGCCCCGGCGGCTTCCGCGCCGGGCGCAAGCTGTCCGGCGACAGCCTCCAGCTGCTGATCCTCGCGTTGCTGGCCGACAAGCCGCGCCACGGCTACGAGATCATCAAGGAACTGGGCGAGCGCTCCGGCGGCTTCTACACGCCGAGTCCCGGCATGGTCTATCCGGCGCTTACCTTCCTCGAGGAAACGGGCCTGGCCGAAGTCGCCGCCGAAGGCACGAAGAAGCTGTACTCGATCACCGCGGACGGCCGCGCCCATCTCGACGCACATCGCGCCGAGGCGGACGCGATGCTGCAGCAGCTCACGTGGCTCGCGGAGCGGATGGATAGCGTCCGCGACGCCGTCGAGGACGATGCGGTGGACGGCACTGCCGCTCCGCGCGGCCGGCGTGGCCTACTTTGCGGCGTTCGCCGAAATCCACGACGCGCGCCACGAACTGCGCCGCGCGTTCGCCGAGCGGCTGCGCGGTCACGCCACGCCGGAAGAAGCGCAGCGCATCGCGCGGATTCTGCGCGACGCCGCGCGCGCCATCCGCGACGACGGCAGCCGCGATGAGTAACGCGCCCGCCGCGCTGGACGCGCGCGCTACGCGCCAGCGCGATGCGCACGGTTGAAGCGTCGCGAACTCGCAGTCGTGCGCGTCACGGAGCTCGCGCCGCGAATGCGGCGCATCACGGTGAGTGGCGCCGGCCTCGCGGGCTTCCGCAGCGACGGTTACGACGACCACATGAAGCTCTTCTTCCCGCTCCCCGGCGAGGCGCGCCCGCGCTTCGCGCTGCCGGGCGACGCGGCGGATCCGGATGCGCCGCGCTCGCCGATGCGCGACTTCACGCCGCGCCGCTTCGACGCGCAGGCGCTGGAGCTCGGCATCGATTTCGCGCTGCACGCCACGGGCCCGGCCAGCGACTGGGCGCGACGCGTGCAGCCGGGCGACCTGCTCGGCGTCGGCGTTCGCGGCTCGATGGTCGTGTCGCCGGCGTTCGACTGGTACCTGCTGCTGGGTGATTCGACGGCGCTGCCGGCGATCGGCCGGAGGATCGAGACGGCGCCGGAAGGCACGCGCTTGCTCGCCGTGATCGAAGTCGAAGCCGACGAGCGCATCGCGTTGCCGCAACGCGCGAATGCCGACGTACAGTGGATCGTGCGCGACGCGCCGGCGACCGGCGGCCCACGCACGCTTGTCGACGTCGCGCGCACGCTGGCCTTGCCGCCCGGCGTCGGCCACGTGTTCGGGGCCGGCGAATACCAGGCGATGACGGCCGTGCGCCGCGTGCTCGCCGCGGAGCGCGGCTTCGCGAACGTGCAGCTGCGGATCGCGAGCTACTGGAAGCGCGGCGAGACCGCGCATCACGAGAACCTCGAAGCCGCGTGATCCGCGGCCCCGGGGTTCGCGCGCAACAACGCCCGGTTTACTTCGCGGGCTGCACGTCGAGCAGCACCGCCTCGGTGTACGTGAGGACGATCTTGTCGCCGGCCTTGATCGTCTTCATGATCGCCGGGTCCTTGACCTTCACTTCCACGTAGCGGCCTTCCGGTCCCTGCACCAGGATGTGCTGGGTGGCGGCGTCCACGCGGTCGACGTTGGCGACGATCCGCGTCTGCTTCGCTTCCGCGGCCGCGGGCATCGAGCCGGCGGGTGCCGTCACCGGGCCCGTCGTCGTCACCGTCTTGCTGCGGCCGTCGATGTTCTTGTCGAGCGACACCGTCAGCGCTTCCGCGTAGCGGATGACCAGGTTGTCGCCGGCCTTCACCTGCGCCAGGTTCTTCACTTGCGGTCCCGCGTGGAGCGTCACCTCGCGACCCATCGGGCCGCGCAGCGTGACCATGCGCGTCGCCTGGTCGACGGCGACGATCTTGGCCGTGACGGTGGTCACGTCGGCCGCGCCTGCGGCATCCAGCACTTGCGGCGCCTTCGCGGGAGCCGGGGCCGTGGCCGCGGTCTGCGCGAACGCGCTGGTGGCGGCGAGTGCAGCCGCCACCGCGATGATCAGGTTCTTCTGGGTCGAGCGCATCGTTGTCTCCTCGGATTCGCCGCGCGCGAAAAGTCCGCGCGGCGGCCGGCCCTCTCCCGGCCGGCGCGGCATTCTACCCAACCGCCGCATGCGCCTTTGCCGGCGCGCTGCCGCTGTCGTCCACGGCCACGGCGAGCGGCGCTTCGATCACCGCGCCCCCGAGGCACGCGTCGCCGTCGTACAGCACGAGGTATTGGCCCGGCGTGGGCGCCCATTGCGGCGCGTCGAAGCGCGCAGCGAGCCCGGCGTCGGCCGCATCCCACGCCACCGTGCATCCGGCGTCCGGCATCCGGTAGCGCGTCTTCGCGCCGAAGCGCGCCGGCAGCGCGGGCGCATGGCCGGCAATCCAGTGCGGCGCCAGCGCGCGCACGTCGCGCCGATACAGCAGCGGATGCGCGTGGCCGCGCACGACGACGAGCCGGTTGCGCGCGAGATCCTTGCCCGCGACGAACCACGCGCCGTCGCCGCCCGCGTCGGTCCCACGCACGCCGCCGATGCCGAGGCCCTGGCGCTGGCCCAGCGTGTAGTACGCGAGGCCCGTGTGCTCGCCGAGCACGCGGCCTTCGGGCGTGACGATCGGCCCCGGTTCGCGCGGGAGGTAGCGCGCGAGGAAATCGCGGAACGGCCGCTCGCCGATGAAGCAGATGCCGGTGGAATCCTTCTTGGCCCACGTGGGGATGCCGACTTCGCGCGCGAGCTTGCGCACGTCGCGCTTGTGCAGGTCGCCGAGCGGGAACACCACCGGCGCGAGCTGCGCCTGCGTCAGCCGGTGCAGGAAATAGCTCTGGTCCTTGCCGCCGTCGGCCGCCTTCAGCAGTTGCACGCGGCCGTCGACGACGCGGGAGCGCGCGTAATGGCCGGTGGCGATGCGATCCGCGCCGAGCGTGCGCGCGTGGTCCAGGAAGGCGCGGAACTTGATCTCGCTGTTGCACAGCACGTCCGGGTTGGGCGTGCGGCCCGCGCGGCATTCGGTGAGGAAGTGCGCGAACACGCGCTCGCGGTAGTCGGCCGCGAAATTGACGGCCTCGAGCTCGATGCCGACGACGTCGGCGATCGCTGCCGCATCCACGAGATCCGTGCGCGAACTGCAGTACTCGTCGTCATCGTCGTCTTCCCAGTTCTTCATGAAGACGCCGACGACGTCGTGGCCCTGCTGCTTCAGCAGCCAGGCGGCCACCGCGGAATCCACCCCGCCCGACAGTCCGACGACGATACGTGCGCGTTGCATGGAAATGGGGTCAGACTCCAATTTCGTCCTCCCGGATCGTCGGCCCACGTTGGCGCGCGCCGAAATTGGAGTCTGACCCTATTTCCCCAATATTGGAGTCTGACCCCATTTCCCGGCTCCCGAAACGAAAAAGGCAGGGCCTGCGCCCTGCCTTCTCCGATGATGCGAGGTGCGGCGCGATTACGGCGTCGACGCCTTCTGCATCGCCTTCTCTTCGCCCTTCGTCACCTTCTTGGCGGCCGGGTCGGCAGCGCCCATGGCCTTGGAGTTGGCAACGTTCTTGGCGGCGTTCGCGGTGCCTTGCGAGTTCGGGGCTTCGGCCTTGGTCACCGCGTCGACGGTGGCAGCCTTTTCCTTCTTGCCGGTCAGGGCCTTCGCGTCCTTCTTGCTCTTGGCGGTGTTGGCGGCTTGCTGCTTCGCCGTCGTCTGGCCGTTCGGCACGGCGTTGGTCGTGGCGCTGTCGACGATGGCTTGCTTTTCCTTCGTCGTCGTCGGCGCGGCGGCCGGGGTTTGCGCGCCGGCAGCGGCCGCGAACGCGACGCCTGCCAGGGCAATGATGAGCTTGTTCATGAATCGATCCTCGTGGAGTGGGTGGGTTGGTGCCGTCCGTCACGGAGATCCGTGCGGGCGTTTCGATAGTCGTCTCGCGCGTATAGCCTTGAAACTATATCGGAAGTTGTCAGGGTGCGCAATCCGGGGCGGCCTTCGCGGCCGCCGCGGCCGTGCTCGTTACTGCTTGGCCGCCGGGGCCGGCGTCGCCGCCTTGGGGGCCGCCGCGGGCGCGGCCGCCGTGCCTTGCGACGCGGCCTTCTTGGCTTCCTTGGCCGCCTTCTTGTCGGCCTTCTTCTTGGCGCGGTGCGCCTGGCGCTCTTCCGCGGTCATCGATTGATGCTTGGGCTTCGCGTCGGCCTTGGCGGCATCCGTCGACTTCGGGGCCGCGGCGGGCGCCGCGGCCGGAGCCGCAGCCTTGGGCGCCGCAGCGGGCGCCGCGGCCGGAGCCGTCGCCGGGGCGACGGGTGCGGTGCCTTGGGCGAAGGCGGCGGATGCAAACGCGGCCGCGATCAGGGCCGTCAGGAGCTTGTTCATGTTGATTCGTTTTCCTCGAGTGGTTATGGGGTGCGGAACCCGCACCCGCCGCCTATAACGGCGTCCTGCCGGACGGCGTTGACAGCATCCACTCGCGCACCAGCGGCAAGGTCACCGGCCGCGCGCGGGCCAGAGAATAGCGATCCAGCGCCTCCAGCGTGGCCACCAGCGCCGACATGTCCCGCGGGGCATGCGTCAGCAACCAGTTCGCGACGTCGTCGGGCAGCGCGAAGCCGCGCGCGCGCGCATGCTCGGCCAGCGCGGCCGGCTTGGCGGCATCCGGCAGCGCCCGGACTTCCAGCGCAACGCCCCAGCCCAGCCGCGTCCGCAGGTCATCCCGGACCGCGGTCTGCGCCGGCGGCCGCGACCCGGCGGCCACGAACGTACCGCCCGCGGCCCGCACCGCGTTGAACAGCGTGAACAAGTGCCCCTGCAACGCCGCGTCGGCACGCTCGACGTCGTCGACGGCCACGACACCCGCCATCGCGGCCCCGTCGCGCGCATCCGGCGCGGCGTGCGCGGTGACGCGATGCGCGGCACGGCCCGCCGCGCGCGCCGCATCCAGCGTGGCCAGCAGCAGGTGCGTCTTGCCGACACCCGGCGGCCCCCACAGGTGGATGCTGTCGCCCCCCGGGCCGCGCGCGGCCCCCGCGGCGGCGGCCACCACTTCCGCATTGGCGCCGACGACGAAGTTGGCGAACGTCGGCGGCCCCGGCTCCGCGAGCGCGAATACCAGCTGCTCGGCCATCGACGTCAGTCGACGCGATACAGCGGGCTTGCGACGTAGGCCTGGCGCAACTCGCGCAGGCCCACGAGCAGCGCCGCCGACACGGGCAGCGCCAGCAGCACGCCCGCGAAGCCGAACAACTGGCCGAACGCGAGCAGCGCGAAGATCACCGCCAGCGGATGCAGCCCGATGCGGTCGCCGACGAGGTAAGGCACCAGCACGTAGTTCTCGAGCAGCTGGCCGATGCCGTAGACCGCGGCCACGCCCAGGAACGCGGGCAGCCCGTGCCATTGCAGCAGCGCGGCGAGCATGCCGAGCGTGAGGCCCAGGCCGAAGCCCACGTAGGGAATGAACACGAGCAGGCCGGTCAGGATGCCGATGGGCAGCGCGTGGTCGAGCCCGGCGATGCTGAGCGCGACGCCGTAGTAGATGGCCAGCACCACCATCACCATCAACTGCCCGCGCAGGAACTCGGCGAGCACGCCGTCGATCGCGACGACGATGCGCCGCGTGCGTCCCGCCCAGCGCCGCGGCACCAGGTCGAAGAAGCGCGCGAAGATCACGTGCCAGTCGCGCAGCAGGTAGAACATCACCACGGGGATCAGCGCCGCGTTGACGACCAGCGACAGCACGATGGCGCCGCCGGTGCGCACGCCGGACAGCACGTGCATCGTCAGCGCGCGGACGTCGTCGGCGTTGCTGGTGGCAAGCTCGCGCAGCGTCGCCATGTCGAAGCTGAGCGGCATGCCGAGGTAGCGCTCGGCATACGGGGACAGCCGCGAGGCCGCCAGCGCGGCGAGCTCCGGCAGCTTGCGGCTCGCGCTCACCACCTCGGACTGGATCAGCGGCACCAGCACGAACAGCAGCCCCGCGATCGCGATGCCGAACAGCAGCACGACGGCCAGCGTGCCGAGGCTGCGCGGCACGTTGCGCCTGGCCAGCGCGTCGACGAGCGGCGTGCCGAGATAGGCGAGGATGGCCCCGACGAGGAAGGGCGTCAGCACCGGCCCCAGCCAGCGCAGCGCGAGGAACAGCACCAGCGCGGCGCCCGCGATCCACAGGTAGTGCCTGGCGGCGACCGGCTTCTTCTCCGGCACCACGAGCGTGTCCACCTCCAGGACGACGGTGGTCGGGGGGACGGGAGCGGACGTGTCCGAGGGACGGGATGCAGTCATTTCCGGTAGAATTCGCGCGCCAAAATCCGGGCCGGCGCCGCACTTTACCTCGTCGCGCGGCCAATCCCAAACGATGCCCGCACCCACGCCTTCCCACGGCCCGCTCTCCTATCGCGACGCGGGCGTCGACATCGACGCCGGCGACGCGCTCGTCGAGCGGATCAAGCCCTACGCCAAGCGGACGATGCGGCCCGAAGTGCTGGCCGGCATCGGCGGCTTCGGCGCGCTGATCGAGATCGGCAAGCGCTACCGCGAACCGGTGCTCGTGGCGGGCACCGACGGCGTGGGCACCAAGCTCAACGTCGCGCAGACGATCGGTCGCCACGACACCATCGGCATCGACCTCGTCGCGATGAGCGTCAACGACATCCTGGTGCAAGGTGCCGAGCCGCTGTTCTTCCTCGACTACTTCGTCTGCGAGAAGCTCGACGTCGACGTCGCCGCGGACGTGATCAAGGGCATCGCGGCGGGCTGCGAACAGGCGGGTTGCGCGCTGATCGGCGGCGAGACGGCCGAGCATCCGGGCACGTTCCCGCCCGGCGAATACGACCTCGCGGGGTTCGCCGTCGGCGTCGTCGAGAAGTCGAAGATCATCGACGGCACGACCATCGTGCCCGGCGACGTCGTGCTGGGCGTCGCGTCCAGCGGGCCGCATTCGAACGGCTTCTCGCTGATCCGCAAGATCGTCGCCGTCAGCGGCGCGGGCTACGACGCGCCGCTTGGCGCGGGCACGCTCGGCGACGCGCTGCTGGCGCCGACGCGCATCTACGTGAAGCCGCTGCTGGCGCTGATGAACGCGCTGCCGGTGAAGGGCATGGCGCACATCACCGGCGGCGGCATCACCGAGAACGTGCCGCGCGTGCTGCCGGACGGTGTCGCCGCCGACCTCACGCGGGCTACGTGGACGTGGCCGCCGGTGTTCGACTGGCTGCAGCAGCACGGCAAAATCGCGGACGCCGAGATGCACCGCGTGTTCAACTGCGGGATCGGCATGGTCGTCGTCGTCGCGGAGCGCGATGCCGACGCGGCCATCGCGCTGCTCGCCCACGCCGGCGAGACGGCGATGCGCATCGGCCGCATCGTGCCGCGCGCGCCCGGCGCGCCCGCCACCGTCGTCCGCTGACGTCGCGCGAAGGCCGCCCGTGGCCCTGATGCGCGTCACGGTCCTGGCGTCGGGCCGCGGCAGCAACCTCGAAGCGCTGCTCGACGCGCAACGCCACGCGCGCGGCGGCTGGGCCGTCACGCACGTCGTGGNNNNGCGCTGGCCGTCGCCGCGGAGCACGCCGTCGCGGCGACGCTCGTCGACCACACCGCCTACGCGACGCGCGACGCGTTCGACGCCGCGCTGGCGACGGCGATCGACGCGGGCGCGCCGGACCTCGTGGTGCTCGCGGGCTTCATGCGCGTGCTGGGCGACGCATTCGTCGCGCGCTATGCCGGGCGCATGCTGAACATCCATCCTTCGCTGCTGCCCGCGTACCCGGGGCTGCACACGCACCGGCGCGCACTCGCCGACGACGCCACCGAGCACGGCTGCACGGTGCATTACGTGTCGCCCGTCGTCGATGCCGGCGCGATCCTGGAGCAGGCCCGCGTGCCGGTGCTGCCGGGCGACGACGAGGCGACGCTCGCCGCCCGCGTGCTCGCAGCCGAGCACCGGCTGCTGCCGGCGGTCGTCACGCGCTGGTGCGCGGCGCGCGGCGAGGCCCGAGGCTACGCGACGTGAGCGCGCGCGCGGGCACGAACGTGGGCAGGACCGCGAGCGGGAACGTCGCCGTGGCGTCGCGCGTCGAACAACCGGACAACGCGCACGATTGCGCGCCGCGCGCAGTGCCTCCACCTTGCAGCCGATGACCGCGCCCACCGCATCGACGTCGCCGGACCCCGCACCCCGCCGCCACTGGCGGCTGCTGGCGGCCGCGCTCGCGCTGTCGCTGGTGGCGCACTTCGCGCTGACGCTGTGGCCGGTCGCTCCCGGCCGCGCGCCGGACGAGCCGCCGCTCGCGGTGACGATCACGGAACTGCCACCGCCGCCGCTGCCGCAACCCCCCGCGGCGGACGCGAAGCCGGACGCGCCGGCCAAGCCGCGGGTGCGCAAGACGTCGCCACTGGTACCGCCGAGACCCGACACGCCGCGCGACGTCGCGGCCGCTGCGCCCGCCGCATCCACCGAACCCGCGCCGTCCACCGCGCCCGCGCCACCGCCATTGGCCGAGACCGTCGCCGCCGCGGCGACGGCCATCGTGCCGGGCAAGAAGCTGCCGCCGCGGATCGACCTCGTCTACAAGCTCTACCTCGGTGGCCAGGGCTTCCTGATCGGCGACGCGACCTACCGCTTCGAATACAAGGACAATCGCTACCGGATCTTCACGGTGGGCAAGCCGCGCGGGCTCGCGGCGCTGCTCGTGCGCGGCGAAGGCCGCCTGGAGAGCCGCGGCCTGATCACGCACGAGGGCCTGCAGCCCGTGGAGTTCAGCTTCGAGCGCAGCGACACGGGCAAGCGCGAGGAAGCGCTGTTCGACTGGGACACGGGCATCGTGACGCTCAACGACGACAAGACCGCGACGATCGACACGCCGATGTTCGACGCGCTGTCGATCATGTGGCAGTACTACTTCACGCCGCCCGGCAACCGCGCGGTGTCCTTCAGCCTGGCGACGACGCGGCGCGTGGTCCGCTACAGCGTCACGCACGAGGCCGACGAGACGCTGCGCTGGGGCGCGGGCGACATCGCCACCGAGCGCTGGCACCGCGTCAGCGAGGACGGCCAGAACAACTCGTACGCGTGGCTCGCGCCGTCGCTGCGCTGGCTGCCGGTGAAGATGCGCCTGTCCAACAATCGCGGCACCGTCGACATCGTGCTCGACGCCATTCGCGTCGACGCGGCCGCCGCCGGGGGCGACGCCTGGGCGCCGAACATCGAAGGCGGCACCGCCGCGGAAGCGAACGCGCCCGCCGCGGCCGGCACCGCGCCGCCGCCCACCGAATTTGCGCCCGGCGCCACGTTCCCCACCAACACGGGCGGCTGACGATGCATCCTGCACAGATCGGCAGCCTCGCCGCGGCGATCGGAGCCCTGGGGCATCTCGGTGCGCCGGCCGACGTGCTGTTGCGCCAGTTCTTCCGCGCCAATCCGCACATGGGCCGACGGGATCGCGCGTTCGTCGCCGAAGGCGTGTTCACGTGGCTGCGGCGCCGGCGCTCGCTGGAAGCGCGAGCCGGCACGGTGGAGCCGCGCAAGCTCGCGCTCGCCACGGCGCTCGCGCTGCATCCTGCATCCGTGCGCGAAGTGGCGGCGGGCCTCGGCGCCACGGACGTCGCGTGGCTGTCCGCGTACAAATCGCGGCTCGCCGACGCGCTGCCCGACGCCGTGGCGGCCGACGTGCCGGACTGGCTGTGGACGCGCTTGGGCGACGCGTACGGCACCGACGGCCGCGCAGCTGGCGCGCGCGTGGCAGCAGCCCGCGCCGCTGGACCTGCGCGTCAATCCGATGAAGGCGACGCGCGACGAAGCGCTGGCCGCGCTGCGCAAGGACGGCCACGATGCAGAACGGCACGCCGTGGTCGCCGCTGGGCATCCGCATCCACGGCCATCCGTCGCTCGCGCAGCATCCCTGGCTGGTCGACGGGCGGCTCGAGGTGCAGGACGAGGCAGCCAGCTGATCGGCTATGCGGTGGCCCCGCGGCGCGGCGAGATGGTGGCGGATTTCTGCGCCGGCGCCGGCGGCAAGACGCTGCTGCTCGGCGCGCTGATGCGCTCCACCGGGCGCCTGTACGCGTTCGACGTCGTCGACAAGCGGCTCGCGAAACTCAAGCCGCGGCTCGCGCGCTCGGGGTTGTCCAACGTGCATCCGCAGTTGCTGGCGAGCGAGCGCGACGCGGAAAAGGTCAAGCGGCTCGCGGGCAAGTTCGATCGCGTGCTCGTCGACGCGCCGTGCACGGGGCTCGGCACGCTGCGCCGCAACCCGGACCTCAAGTGGCGGCAGACGGAGGCTGACCTCGCGGAGCTGACCGCCAAGCAGGCGGCCATCCTCGCCGCCGCGGCTACGCTCGTGAAACCGGGCGGCCGCCTCGTCTACGCCACGTGCAGCGTGCTGCCCGACGAGAACGACGCAATCGTCGACGCTTTCCTCTCCGTGCATCCGGGTTTTCGGGGGTGCCGGTGAACGGCGAGCTCGCGCGCGCCGGCATCGCGCTCGACACCGGCCCTTGCCTGCGCACGTCGCCGGTAACGGAAGGTTGCGACGGCTTCTTCGCCGCCGCGCTCGCCCGCGGCCGGTAACAAGGTCAGACCGCTAATTGGGGTCAGACACCATTTCCACCCTCCCGCACCGAACTTTGCGGGCGCCACAGGAAATGGTGTCTGACCCCAATTAGCGGTCTGACCCCATTTAGAATCGCGGGATGAAGCCGCTCGACTGGTCGCAGGTGCAAGCCGCGCTCGGCACGCCGCGCGGGCTCATGGAGCTCGCGATGATCGCCGTGTGCATCGGCGCGGCTTACCTCACCGACCAGCGCGTCTGGCACGTGCGCGTGGCGCGCTCCGACCACCGCCACATCACCGGCGGCTTCGCGCGCCTTGCGTTCCCGCTCACCACCGTGCTGCTGCTGCTCTTTGCGCGGTCGCTGATCCACCTGAGCGGGCGCACGCCGTTCATCGACATCGCGCTGCCGATGTTCCTGGCGCTCGCGGCCATCCGCCTCGTCGTCTACGCGCTGCGCACGCTGTTCCCCCATGCATCGTGGGTACGCGCATCCGAGCTGTCGATCTCGTTCGTGATCTGGGGCGTGGTCGTGCTGCACCTGACCGGCGTGCTGCCGGAGATCGCGGATTCGCTCGACGAGTTCGTCATCCCGATCGGCCGCTCGGGCATCTCGTTGCTGACGCTGCTCAAAGGCCTGGTCGCCGTCGTGCTGACGCTGGGCATCGCGCTGTGGATCTCGACCATCATCGAGCAGCGCGTGATGAAGGCGCACTTCGACATCAACCTGCGCGTCGTGATGGTGAAAGTGATCCGCGCGGTGCTGCTCGTGGTCGCCGTGCTCGTCGCGCTCGACGCCATCGGCTTCGACCTCACGCTGCTCACCGTGTTCGGCGGCGCGCTGGGCGTCGGCATCGGCCTCGGCCTGCAGAAGCTCGCGTCGAACTACATCGCGGGCTTCACGATCCTGCTCGACCGTTCCATCCGCATGGGCGACCGGGTGACGGTGGCCGACAACACGGGACGCGTGACGCGGCTCACGTCGCGCTACGTCGTGCTGCGCGCCGTCAACGGCGTCGAGGCGATCGTGCCCAACGAGACGATGGTGACGTCGGTGGTGCTCAACCACTCGGCGACGCCGCCGGAAACGAAGATCGTGATGCCCGTGGCCATCACGTACGACTCGGACGTGGCCCTGGCCATCGAGCTGATGACCGACGCGGCTGCGCGCCAGCCGCGCGTCACGCGGAGCCCGTCGGCGCCCCAGGTCTTCCTGGTGGCGTTCGGCGACCACGGCTACCTGCTGGAGCTCAACCTGTGGATCGGCGACCCGCAGAACGGCCAGGACAACGTGAAATCGGCGGTCAACCGGGCCATCGTCGAGGCCTTCGCCGCGCACGGCATCAAGCTGGCCCGCCCGAACCGCGAGTTCCGCCTTGTGTCGGCCGGCGACGATCCCGACCTTCCGTAAGCGCCGCCCGCCACGCGGGCGGGGTAAAATGCGGGGAGAAAGGACGGCCCCGACGTCAACCTCCGTCCAAAAGATATTTAAAATCATATGCTTAATTCGTTTCTTCAATTGCTGAGCAACGGCCTGGTGCCGATGCCCTGGTGGGGCTATGTCGTCGTGGCGCTGGTGATGACCCACATCACCATCGCGGCCGTGACCATCTACCTGCACCGGGGCCAGGCGCACCGCGCGCTGGACCTGCACCCGATCGTGTCGCACTTCTTCCGCTTCTGGCTGTGGCTCACCACGGGCATGGTCACGAAGGAGTGGGTGGCCATCCACCGCAAGCACCACGCCAAGGTGGAGACCGAGGAAGACCCGCACAGCCCGATGACGCGCGGCATCAAGAAGGTGCTGCTCGAGGGCGCCGAGCTCTATCGCGCCGAAGCCAAGGTCGGCGAGACGCTGGACAAGTACGGCCACGGCACGCCGGACGACTGGGTCGAGCGCAACCTGTACTCGCGCTTCTCGTGGCAGGGCGTGGGCCTGATGCTGGCCATCGACCTCGTGCTGTTCGGCGCGCTGGGCGCCACGATCTGGGCCGTGCAGATGCTGTGGATCCCGGTCACCGCCGCCGGCATCATCAACGGCGCCGGCCACTACTGGGGCTATCGCAATTTCGCGTCGGCCGACACGTCGACCAACATCGTGCCGTGGGGCATCATCATCGGCGGCGAGGAGCTGCACAACAACCACCACGCCTACGCGTCGTCGGCCAAGCTGTCGTCGCGCTGGTACGAGTTCGACATCGGCTGGCTCTACATCAAGACGATGTCGTACGTGGGCCTCGCCAAGGTGCGCAAGGTGGCGCCCAAGCTGCGCAGCACCGAGGCGAAGAGCACGCCGGACCTCGCCACGCTGCAGGCCGTCATCACGCACCGTTACCACGTCGCCACCGACTACGCGCGCTCGCTGAAGGCCGCGTGGAGCCACGAACTCGCGGCGTTGCGCGGCGCGGCCCATGACGCTGCCGACATGCCCACGCCGGGCCGCCTGAAGACCTGGTTGCTGTCCGACCCGGACAAGCTCGAGCCGCTCGAACGGGCTCGCATGGAGGCCGCGGTGGCCAAGAGCGCGACGCTCGCCAAGATCGTCGCGATGCGCGCCGAACTGGCAGCGCTGTGGGAACGCTCGACGGAATCGTCCGAGCAACTGCTCGCGCGGCTGCAGGACTGGTGCCATCGCGCCGAAGCGTCGGGCATCGCCCCGCTCGCCGCGTTCTCGCACCGGCTGCGGCGCTACGCCTGACAGGCCCCTCAGTGCCACGTGAAGAAGCCCGCTCCGGCGGGCTTTTTTGCGTGCGTCGATTCTCGTTGATCTATATTAATGCTAATTCATTAGTATTACTATGTCGTTGAAGAGCTTTATTCATACCATTATATTAGCTCAATGTCGGCAATTACGTTGCAACTGTGGGCGCTAGGCGGTTGGCAGGATGCTGCCGCCGTCGAAACGACGGGCGACGTCGCGCTGGGAATCGCGTGCCCGACGCGGGCTGCGTACACGCTCGACTACGCCATCGACCGCCTGGATCGGCGTGACGCCGCAGCGCTCGCTTGGGGTTTCCCCGTCCAGCTCGCCACGGTAACGGCGCCACGCTGGCCCGCGTTCCTGGTCGATCTGTTGCCGCAGGGCTATGGGCGCGAAGAACTGCTGAGGCAGCTCGGGCTGCCCGAACTCACCGGTCCGGGCGCGGATTGGGCGTTGCTCACTCATGGCGCCGCCAACCCGATCGGACACCTGCGCGCGAAGGAGGCGCACGCATGGCTGATCGAGCGAACGGCCGACGACGCAAGACACGGTTTCACGTACGACGAGGTGGCAAGCCGCGGTGACGACTTCACCGAATACCTCGCTGCACACGGCCTCTTCGTCGCGGGGTCGTCGGGCGTGCAGGGTGAATGGCCGAAGCTGTTGCTGACCGAGGCGCGCGACGGCCTCCTGTATCTCGACCATGCGGTGAACGACGCCGAAGCCAGGCGTCACTGGCTGGTCAAGTTCGGGCGCGGACCCAACGAGGCGCTCGCGAGCATCCTGCGTCACGAGGCCCCCTACATGCGGCTCGCGCAACACCTGGGCTTGCGGGTCCATGGCGAACTCGCGCTGCGCGAGCGTTCGCTGTTCGTGCCCCGCTTCGACCGCGTCATCGGGCCGGAAGGCGTCACGCGCATCGCGCAGGAGAGCCTCGCGAGCCTGGCGGGCCTCGCCGAATTCGGTGCGGCGCCGTCGCACAACGTCGCGGTCGCGCGGCTCGCCGCGGCCTGCACGCGGCCCGCGATCGAGGTGGTGGAGTACGTCTGCCGCGACGTGGCCAACGTCGTGCTCGGCAACCGCGACAATCACGCGCGCAACACCGCGCTGCAGCGCACCGGCGACGGCCGCGTCGCGCTGGCGCCCGTCTTCGATTTCGCTCCCATGCTGCTGCATCCGGACGGCATCGCAAGGCGGATGCGATGGGAACGCAACGACGGCGGAGCGCCCCGCTGGGCGGACGTGATCGCGCAATGCCGCGAAGCGACGGGACTCGCACTGGACGGATTGCCGCATGCGCTGCGCACGCTGAGTCCGCGCCTCGCGTCGCTCGCGCAACGTGCACGCGGCGAAGGCGTCGATGCCGCGCTCGTCGAACGCCTCGTGCCCGTCATCGACGACGCGGCGCGCCAGCTTGCCGCACTTTGACGTCAGGTTGACCGATGGATCGACGCTACAAGCCCCAGACCCCGCAGGAGCAGCTCGCCGCCCGCGAGGCGCTGCTGGAGACGATCGCCGCACACCCGGAATGGAGCGTGCCGGACGTGGTCCGCCACGTGCGCACGTCCCTCCGCCTCACGCATGCCGACATGGCCCGCATCGGCAAGGTGTCCGTGGCCACGCTGCGCAACCTGGAAAGCGGCCAGACAAGTCCCACGCTGGCCACCCTCGACGGCGTGCTGAGGCCGTTCGGCCTCGCAGTATCGGTCAGCGTGCGGAAATGAAAAGAAATGGGGTAAAAGAAATGGGGTCAGACTCTCAAAAGAAATGGGGTCAGACTCTAATTTAAATGGGGTTAATTTAAATTAGAGTCTGACCCCATTTCTTTTGCTTTTGACCCCATTTAACCGCGCGCGGCCTTCCAGGCGGCGTAATCGCGCTGCGCGGCCTCGTCGGTCGGCGGGTAGAGCCCCAGGATCGAGCGGCCCTTCTTCACCTCCTCGGTGACGAAGTCCTCGAACATCGTCATCTCCAGCGCCTCGGCCGCGATCTCGTCGGCGAGATGCGCGGGAATCACGACGACGCCCTCGCCGTCGCCGACGATCACGTCGCGCGGGAACACGGGCGCGTCGCCGCAGCCGATCGGCACGTCGATGTCGATGGCCTGGTGCACGGTCAGGTTCGTCGGCGCCGCCGGCCGCGCGTGATACGCGGGCATGTCGAGCTCGGCGATCTCCGGCGAATCGCGGAAGCCGCCGTCGGTGACGATGCCCGCGCAGCCGCGCACCATCATCCGCGTGACCAGGATCGAGCCCGCCGACGCGGCGCGCGCGTCCTTGCGGCTGTCGATGACCATCACGGCGCCGGGCGGGCATTCCTCGACCGCCTTCCGCTGCGGATGCGCGCGGTCGCGGAACACGGTGATCGGGTTGAGATCCTCGCGCGCCGGGATGTAGCGCAGCGTGTACGCCTCGCCCACCATCGGGCGCGGCCGCGACGACAGCGGCCGCACGCCCTGGATGAACTGGTTGCGGAAGCCGCGCTTGAACAGCGCGGTGGTGAGCGTCGCGACGCTGACTTTCGCGAGCGCCGCGCGGGTGGTGTCGGAGAGGGCCATGGTCAGAAGATGTCGGGCTCGCGCACCGGCGCGCCGAAGCTCGTCTCGAGGAAATCGAAGTCGCAGCCGTCGTCGGCCTGCAGCATGTGGCGCGCGGCCAGGAAGCCGTAGCCGCGCTCGTAGCGCGGCGGCGGCGGCGTCCACGCGGCGCGGCGGCGCGCGAGCTCCGCATCGTCGACGTGCAGGTGGATCGTGCGCTTCGGCACGTCGACGCTGATCAGGTCGCCCGTGTGCACCAGCGCCAGCGGGCCACCGATGAACGCCTCGGGCGCGACGTGCAGGATGCAGCCGCCGTAGCTGGTGCCGCTCATCCGCGCGTCGGACAGACGCAGCATATCGCGCACGCCGGCCTTCACGAGCTTCTTCGGGATCGGCAGCATGCCCCACTCGGGCATGCCGGGGCCGCCCAGCGGGCCGGCGTTGCGCAGGACCAGCACGTGGTCGGCCGTGACGTCGAGGTCGTCGCGATCGACGGCCGCCTTCATCGACGCGTAGTCGTCGAACACGAGTGCCGGTCCCGTGTGCTGCAGCAGCCGCGGCTCGCAGGCCGAAGGCTTGATCACGCAGCCGTCGGGCGCGAGGTTGCCGCGCAGCACGGCCAGCGCGCCTTCCGCGTAAATCGGGTTGGCGAGCGGGCGGATCACGTCATCGTCGTAGACCTCGGCACCTGCGATATTGGCACCCAGCGTGCGGCCGTTGACCGTCATCGCGCTGCCGTCGAGGTGCTCCTGCATCCGCGCGAACATGCCCAGTGCGCCGCCCGCGTAGAAGAAGTCCTCCATCAGGTAGGTCGAGCCGCTGGGCCGGATGTTGGCGATCACCGGCACCTTGCGCGACGCGCGGTCGAAATCGTCGAGCGTGATGTCCACGCCGACGCGCCGCGCCATGGCGATGACGTGGATGATCGCGTTAGTCGAGCAGCCCATCGCCATCGCCGCGGCGATCGCGTTGTGGAACGAGCGCGCGTCGAGCACCTTGGCCGGCGTCAGGTCCTCCCACACCATGTCGACGATGCGCCGCCCGCTCTCGGTCATCATCCGGATGTGGCCGGAGTCCGCGGCGGGAATCGACGACGCGCCCGGCAGCGACATGCCCAGCGCGTCGGTGATCGTCATCATCGTCGCCGCCGTGCCCATCGTCATGCAGGTGCCGTAGCTGCGCGCGATGCCGCCCTCGATCTCGGTCCACGCATCGTCGTCGATGTTGCCGGCGCGCCGCTCGTCCCAGTACTTCCAGACGTCGCTGCCGGAGCCCAGCTTGCGGCCCTTCCAGTTGCCGCGCAGCATCGGTCCCGCCGGCGTGTAGATGCAGGGCAGCCCCGCGCTGATCGCGCCCATCAGCAGCGCCGGCGTCGTCTTGTCGCAGCCGCCCATCAGCACTGCGCCGTCGACCGGGTGGCTGCGCAGCAGCTCCTCGGTCTCCATCGCCAGCAGGTTGCGGTAGAGCATCGTCGTCGGCTTGACCATCACCTCGGACAGCGACAAAGCGGGCAGCTCCATCGGCAAGCCGCCCGCCTGCAGCACGCCGCGCTTCACGTCCTGCACGCGCTCCTTGAAATGCGCGTGGCACTGGTTCATGTCCGACCAGGTGTTGACGATGGCGATGATGGGCCGGTCGGTCCAGTCGGCCGGGTCGTAGCCCATCTGCATCATCCGCGAGCGGTGGCCGGCGGCGCGCAGGCTGTCCTCGGCGAACCAGCGGGCGCTGCGGAGTTCGGACGGGGCTTTGCGGGGCATGGCACGCATCCTTCGCGGCGCGGGGGATCGCGCCCAACGCGGCCGATGGTAATGAAGCCGATTGCCGCAATGCAAAAGGCCCGCGCGTGCGGGCCTTTTTGCGGATGCCGGCGGACCGGCCGGAACCAAGCCTTACTTGAGCTTCGTTTCCTTGTACTCGACGTGCTTGCGGGCGACGGGATCGAACTTCTTGATCACCATCTTCTCGGGCATCGTCTTCTTGTTCTTGCTGGTCGTGTAGAAATGGCCGGTGCCGGCCGTCGACTCGAGCTTGATCTTTTCGCGCATGAGGGTCTCCTGGTGGCGTCAGCGCGTCAGATGCGCTCGCCCTTGGCGCGCAGGTCGGCCAGGACGGAATCGATGCCGTTCTTGTCGATCGTGCGCAGCGCGTTGGTCGTAAGGCGCAGGCTCACCCAGCGGTTTTCGCTCTCGACCCAGAACCGGCGGCGTTGCAGGTTGGGAAGGAAGCGACGACGCGTCTTGTTGTTCGCGTGCGAAACGTTGTGGCCGACCATCGGGGCCTTGCCGGTTACTTGACACACTCGAGCCATGGCTCGCTCCTGAATCCTGGATAGTGGAATGCGGCGCCCCTGCGGGACCGCTGCCGCCGGCACGCTTGAAAAAGCATCGGCCGGGAGGCGGGAAAGCCCTTGATTATGCCTCAGTTCCCGGCTTCCGGCAAGGCCACGGACCCGGCCGGCAGGCGGCCCGCACAAGCGCCCCGCTCGGCGTTAGACTTGCCGGGCCGTGCATGAGCGCACGGCGCGAGCCGGTGGCTTCCGCGCCCGGCGCCGTACGCAACCTCCAATCCGACGACCCAAAGCGCCCTTGACCGGATCGCGCAAGCCGACCCGCACTGCCGCGAAAGGCAGCGCCGCGCTCCACGACCCCCTGGAACGCGTACTCGCCGCCGCCTGGGCGGGGAAGCACGAAGCGGCCATCGCGCTCGCCACCGAGGCGCTGGCCGGCCCGCACGTCGACACGGCCACGCGCCTCGCGCTGCTCGACGCGCGGGCGGAAAGCTACCTCGCGCGCGCAGACCTGGCGAGCGCCCGGACCGACGCCGACCTGATGCTCGAGGCGACGAACGGCGGCGGACCGGTGCCGGCTCGCGCCGCTCGCCGCGCGCGGGCGCTGGCCCGCCTCGCGCTGGTGGAACTGCGCCAAGGCGATATGGCGCGCGGCCTGCGCACGGCTCGCAAGGCGCTGACCGCCGCGCGGCAGTCCGCCGACGACGCGCTCGTCGCGCTCGCGACGCTGCGCGTAGCCGAGGCGGCCTTCCGCAATGGCCGCAGCAAGGTCGCGGTCGCGGCGGGCGGCGAAGCGGCCGTCCTGTTCGACGCGCTCGGAGACGGTGTCGGCGCCGGGCGGGCGCTGTGGGCGCGGGCCATCGGGTTCAACGGTCTGGGGGAAACGGGCCGGGGCCGGGAATGTGCGCAACAGGCGCTCGCGCTTGCGCGGGAAAACGGCGACCTGCTGGGCGCGGGCAACGCCTGGACCGCGTTGCGCAACGGCACGGACGAACTCGGCGCGCAACTCCGGTTTACGCAGCAAGCGCTGGCTGCGTTCGAGCGCGCGGGCTACCGCGAGCGCGTGGCGATCACGTTGGGGAACATCACCAATTCCTATCAATCGCTCGGTCTGGTGCAACGCGGATTGCGCTCGGCCGAGCGCGGCGTGGCGCTGCTCGGCAACAACGACGCGCCGATCGGGGCGCTGCTGAACTCGGTTGCCAATTCACTGATCCAGCTGCGGCGCAGCGACGAAGCACGGGCGGCGATCGAACGCCTGCGCGCGGAGATCGCGCGGACGCACGAGGCGCGGCTGTCGGATCAGGTCGACTATCTGCTCGCCGAACTCGCGCTGATCGTCGGCGACGGCGCGGCGGCGGTGCGCCACGCGAAGGCAGCGTTGACGCTCGCCGCCGACAGCGGCAACCCGTGGCGCATCGAGGCGGCGCAGTCGACGCTGGTTGCCTCCTACCTCGCGGCGCAGCGGCCGAGGCTCGCGCTGGAAGCGTCGCGCCGCGCCGTGGCGATCGTCGACGGCACCGCGGCGAAGACGATGGACGGCTTCACCGCCGATACGGCGTACACGTACGCCCACCATGCGGCCGCGCTGACCGCGAACGGGCGCACCGACGAGGCCGCCGCCGCGTTCGACCGCGCGTATCGGGCGATGGTCGACGCCGTCGACTCGCTGCGTGACGAAGGCCTGCGCCGCAACTACTTCAACAAGCGGCGCGAGTTGCGACCCGTCGTCCGCGCCGTCGCCGAGCGGGCGGGGAAACGTGGCCGCCGCGGCGCGCCGCCGTTGCCACACCTGTCCGGCGAAGTCGATCCGCGCGCCCCGCTCGAGCGGCTCGTCGAAGCCGGCATCCGCCTCAACGCACTGCGCACGCGAGCGGAGATCCACGCGTTCCTGCTGGAAGAGTCCACCGAGCTGACCGGCGCCGAGCGGGTGCTCGTCGTACCGGAGGACGAGGGTGTGCTCGCGCTCGCCGGCGCGGAAGTGCCCGTGGGCGAGAACACGAACGAGCTGTTCGCCCGGACGCGCCCGCTGCTCGAGCGGGTCCGCAAGACGCGCGCGCCGCTGTTCGAGCACACGCCGGCACGCGCCGGCCCGCTGCGCCAGCGCTCCCGCATCGTCGTGCCGCTGATCGCGCAGCAGGATCTGCTGGGCTATGTCTACGCCGACATCGACGGCGCGTTCGGGCGGTTCCACGAAGGCGACCGCGACCTCCTCGCGACGCTCGCGAGCCAGGCAGCGATCGCGCTCGCCAACGCCGGCGCCGCGGAGGCGCTGGAGGGGAAGGTGGCCGCGCGCACGGCCGAACTGGCGCAGTCGCTCGGCGAGACCGAGCGGCGCAACGCCGAGCTCGCCGTGATCAACAGCATCCAGCGCGGCATGGTCGCCAACCTGGACTTCCAGGGCATCGTCGACCTCGTCGGCGACCAGCTGCAACGCCTGTTCAAGACTCCCAACGTCAACATCGACTGGCTCGACCGCGAAGCGGGCAAGACGCACCACCTTTACGTCATCGAGCACGGCAAGCGCCTGATCCTGCCGCCCGATCCGCTGTCGACCCAGTCGCGCGTGTCGCAAGCGCTGGAACGCGGCGAAACGGTCGTCGCCCGCAATCTGGAGGATGCCGACGCCTGGGGCTTCGGCAGGGTAGCTGGAACCGACTGGGCCATCGCGAGCGTCCACGTGCCCGTGATGATCGACGGCGTCCGGCGCGCGACGATCGGCCTCGAGAGCTTCGAGCGCACGGATGCGTTCGACGACCAGGCCGTCAGCGTACTGACGACGATCGCGTCGTCGATGGCGGTGGCGCTCGCCAACGCCCGCAATTTCTCCGAAACGCAACGGCTCCTCGCCGAAACCGAGCGCCGCAACGCCGAGCT
>JBGAIC010000094.1:0-8263 GCA_044225845.1 Casimicrobiaceae bacterium | reverse complement strand
GGCACAGACCGAGGCTCCCGACCTTGTCCCACGACCACACCGAAGCGGCCGCGCCGCGCGACCTGACGCCGCATGCCGAGATGCCGCGCGTCGTCGCGCAGCTCAAGTCGCAGTGCAGCCGCTGCAGCATGCGCGAACTGTGCCTGCCCGTGGGCCTGGACCCGGAGGCGCTGGCCGCGCTCGACGACGTGGTCACGTCGCGGATCCGGCTGCACAAGGGGGACACGCTGTACCGCGACGGCGAGGCCTTCACGGCGCTGTATGCGCTGCGTTACGGCTCGGCGAAAACGGTGGTGCTGATGCCGGATGGTCGCGAGCAGGTGGCCGGTTACCACCTGCTGGGCGACATCGTCGGCCTCGACGGCGTCGCGCACGAGCGCCACGGGTCCACCGCGGTGGCGCTGGAGGATACGGAAGTCTGCGTGATCCCGTTCGCGGCCGTGGCCGGTTCGGCCCGCGAGCATCCATTGCTGCAGAAGAACTTGTTCGGCTTCCTTTCCAGGGAGGTGAACGAGGGCCTGCACGCGATGATGCTGCTCGGCAGCCTGCGCGCGGAGGAGCGGATCGCGGTATTCCTGCTGAACCTCGGCGAGCGCTACCGCCGGCACGGCTATTCGGCCACCGAGTTCGTGCTGCGGATGACGCGCGAGGAGATCGGCAGCTACCTCGGGCTCAAGCTGGAGACGGTGAGCCGGCTGCTGTCGAAGTTCCAGGCCGAAGGCCTGATCAAGGTGGCGGGCCGCTCGATCAAGCTCATCGACGTGCCGGCGCTGCGGCTGCTCGCCGGCCAGCGCTGCTGACGTCACGCTCCCGCGCACGGCGGCCCGGCGTCAGCAGTCGCCGCAGCGCTCGCCGGAGGGACAGCCCGGCGGCCGCGCGCTGGCGGGATACGGACAGCGGTTGACCTCCGCGGCCGAGCGCTCCAGGAAGACCGTCAACGCCGACGACGTGATCCCCAGCAGCCAGAAGCCGAGGAAGCCGAGCGTGTACATCGCTTCGCGCGACCACTCGAGCGGGCGCCCGAAGAAATGCAGCTCGAACGGGTCGAACAGCGTGAAGAACACCGCTTCGGCGACGGCGGCGGCGAGGAATGCGGGCCACACGATGCGCATCGCGCGGCGCAGGTAGCCGTCGCGATCGGCAACCGGGTCGAGGTGGTCTTCAGCGCTCACGGGGTCTGCCTCCTGGCCGCGCGCTTCGGGGCGCGCATGTCGTGGTTCCGGCGCGTTTACAGCTTGCGGCCGGCGGGTCCCAGCCTTTGCGTGCCGACGGCGCCGTCGACGGTGGTCACGGGGAACTGCCATGCGTCCGACACGAGCGTCAGCACCTTGCGGCCGGTGTCCGCGAGCGGCGTCGGCGACATCCAGCGGCCGTCGGGCTGCGGTGCCAGCGCAAGCGTCGTGCGCCGCGTGCCGTCGGCATGCGGCTCGAGCACGACGAGCGTCAGCGTGCGCACCGCCGCGGGCGCGTCGTCGATGCTGACGACGACACCGCGCGCGTCGGCGGTGATCGTCGCGCCCCGCGGCATCGCGGGTGGCGGCGACGCGGCGAGCTTGCGGTTGATCATCAGCCCGTGCTGGTAATAGCTCTCGTCGACGACGCCGTCGTCCGTGTGCGCGGCGATCCACGCGGTGGCGAGCGACGCGACGACGACGATCGCGGGGCCGCCGAACAGCAGCCACAGCCAGCGGCGGCCGTTGTCCTGCGTGGAGGCGTCAGCGGGGAACGATAAACGTTGTGTGTTCATGGCGCGTGATGGAGGGGTCTTCGGTGGCGGTGACGATCAGCTCGACCTTGTGCGTGCCCGGCGCGGGCGCGGGCGCGCCGGCCGGTTCGAGCGGGACTGCGATGCGCAGCGGGACGAGGCGCGAGCCTGCGGCGTCGACGGCGATCGGCTCCGCGGCGCCGGTCACCGCGATGCCGGGCAACCCCTCCACGCTCAACGCGTAGTGGCGCGGCCGCTCGTCGGTATTCATGATCTGGATGCGGTAGACGTTCTCGATGACGCCCGGCGCGGCCTCGCGCGCCAGCGCGCCGCGGTCGCGCATCACGTCGACGCGCAGCGGGTTGCGCGTCGCGAGCGACCACGTCGCGGCGCTGGCGATCGCCAGCAGCAGCGTGCCGTAGATCAGCGTGCGCGGGCGCACCAGGTGGGACCACAGCGAGCTCGCGGGCAAGCGCTCGGTCAGCGCGCGCTCGGTGGTGTAGCGGATGAGGCCGCGCGGATAGCCCATCTTGTCCATCACCTGGTCGCAGCCGTCGATGCACGCGGCGCAGCCGATGCATTCGTATTGCAATCCGTCGCGGATGTCGATGCCGGTGGGGCAAGCCTGCACGCAGATGCCGCAGTCGACGCAGTCGCCGAGCACCTTCGCCTTGCGGTCCGCGGTGCGCGCGCGCGCGCCGCGCGGCTCGCCGCGGATGGGGTCGTACGTGATGACGAGCGTGTCGCGGTCGAACATCACGCTCTGGAAGCGCGCGTACGGGCACATGTACTTGCAGACCTGCTCGCGCATGAAGCCCGCGTTGCCGTAGGTGGCGAAGCTGTAGAACAGGATCCAGAACGTTTCCCACGGGCCCAGTTGCCACGTGATCGCGCGTACGCCCAGCTCGCGGATCGGCGTGAAGTAGCCGACGAACGTGTAGCCGGTCCACACGGCGACGGCGAGCCACGCGACGTGCTTCAGTGCGCGCGTGACGAACTTCTTCAGCGACGGCGGCGCCGCGTCCAGCCGGATGCGCGCCAGGCGGTCGCCTTCGATCTTCTGCTCGATCCACAGGAAAATCTCCGTGTAGACCGTCTGCGGGCAGGCATAGCCGCACCACAGCCGGCCCGCCACCGCCGTGAACAGGAACAGCGACAGCGCGGAGAGGATCAGCAGGACCGTGAGGTAGATCGCGTCCTGCGGCCAGAACACCAGGCCGAAGATGAAGAAGCGGCGCGCGCCGAGGTCGAACAGCACCGCGGGGCGGTCGCCCCACGTGAGCCAGGGGAGGCCGTAGAACACGGCCTGCGTGGCGAAGACCAGCACCCAGCGCCAGGCCGCGAACCGGCCGTGCACGGCGCGCGGGTGGATGCGCCGCCGGATCTCGTAGAGCGCGACTTCCTGCGTGTCGACGGTGGGGGCCGCGTCGTTCACGTCGTCAGTTCTTGGCGGGGGCGGGCGGCGACGCCGCCGCGGCCGCACCCGCGCCCGCGCCGTGCGACAGGCTCCACACGTAGGCCGCGAGCAGCTGGATCTTGCCTTCGTCGAGCAGCGCCTTGTGTGCCGGCATCCGCGTGATGGCGCCCGCTTCGCCGCGACCCTTGGTGACCGTCTCGGTCAGCACGGGAATCGTGCTGCCATAGAGCCACACCTGGTCGGTGAGGTTGGGCGCGCCGACGGCGACGTTGCCCTTGCCGTCCGCGCCGTGGCAGGCCGCACAGTTCTGCATGAACACGGGACGGCCGAGTTGCGCGAGCAGGCTGTCCGCGGGAAGGCCCGACAACGTGCGCACGTAGTTGACGACCTGGCGGATCTTCTCGTCGCCGAGCGAAGGCCCGAACGCGGGCATGATGCCGTTGCGGCCGTCGGTGATGCTCGCCTTGATCGTTGCGGGGTCGCCGCCGTACAGCCAGTCGCTGTCGCGCAGGCTGGGGAAACCCTTGGCGCCGCCCGCGTCCGAGCCGTGGCATTGCGCGCAATACGTGAGGAACAGGCGTTCGCCGGTGGCGTGCGCGGCAGGATCGGCGGCCACGGCCGTCAGGTCCATCTGCAGGTACTTCGCATACATCGGCGCGACGGTGGCCTCGCTGGCCTTCACGTCGTCCGCGTACGCGCCCGACGACGTCCAGCCGAGCATGCCGGGGAACTTGCCCAGGCCCGGGTAGAGCGCGAGGTAACCGAGGCCGAACACGATCGTGATGTAGAACAGCCACATCCACCAGCGCGGCAGCGGGTTGTTGTACTCGGCGAGGTCGCCGTCCCACACGTGGCCTGTGGTATCTGGCTTGCCGTCGGCGCCCAGTGGCGCCTTGGCGACGCGCATCCGGCCCATCCGGTACAGCAGCAGCGCGCACGCCAGCACGCTGACCAGCGTGAGAACCGCGACGTACCAGCCCCAGAAACCCGAAGTGAAATCGCTCACGTCTATCCTTTGCGCGCGCCGGCGGCCGGCGGCAGGTCGTCATCGAGGGCGAACGGCTCCATGGCCGCGCGTGCGAAGGCGTTGCGGCGGTGGCCGCTCCAGGCCCAGGCCACGATGCCGATGAACAACAGGAACGAAAGCACGGTCAGCGCACTGCCGATCGTCGAGTAGAGTTCCATCGTTACCTCACGTTGCGGAGCGCGAGCCCGAGGTTCTGCAGGTAGGCGATCAGCGCGTCCTGCTCCGTCTTGCCCTTGAGTGCGTCGGGCGCCTTGGCGATGTCGTCGTCGCTGTACGGCACGCCGACGCTGCGGAGCGCGCGCATCTTCGGCTGGATCGAGCCCGGGTCGAGCGCGGTCTGCGCGAGCCACGGGTAGCCGGGCATGTTCGATTCCGGCACGACGTCGCGCGGGTTGTTGAGATGCACGCGGTGCCAGTCGTCCGAGTAGCGGCCGCCGACGCGCGCGAGGTCGGGACCCGTGCGCTTGCTGCCCCACTGGAACGGATGGTCGTAGACGAATTCGCCCGCCACCGAGTAGTGGCCATAGCGCTCCGTCTCGGCGCGGAACGGCCGGATCATCTGCGAGTGGCAGTTGTAGCAGCCTTCGCGCAGGTAGACGTCGCGGCCCGCGAGCTGCAGCGGCGCGTAGGGCGTGACGCCGGTGACGGCGGTGGTCGTCGACTTCTGGAAGTACAGCGGCACGATCTCGACCAGGCCGCCGACCGAGACGACGAGCACCGTCAGCACGATCATCCAACCGAGGTTCTTCTCGACTTTTTCTTGCGTAAGCATGGTGGGTCCGTTCGATCAGGCCGCGTGGGTGGCGTCGCCGTGCGCGTGCACGGGAATCGGCGGGTCGACGCACTGGCCGCCGGCGGCCGTGCGGATCGCGTTCCACGCCATGAGCAGCATCCCGGCGAGGAACATCGCGCCGCCGAGCAGGCGGATGGCGTAGTAGGGATACGTGGCCTTGACGCCTTCCGCGAACGCGTAGGTGAGCGTGCCGTCGGCGTTGGTGGCGCGCCACATGAGGCCCTGCATGACGCCGGCGATCCACATCGACGCGATGTACAGCACGACGCCGATCGTTGCGATCCAGAAGTGCAGGTTGATGAGGCGCGTCGACCACATCTCGCGCTTGCCGAACACGCGGGGCAGCAGGTAGTAGATCGAGCCGATCGAGATGAACGCCACCCAGCCCAGCGCGCCCGAATGCACGTGGCCGATGGTCCAGTCCGTGTAGTGCGACAGCGAGTTGACCGTCTTGATCGACATCATCGGTCCCTCGAACGTCGACATGCCGTAGAACGACAGCGAGACGATCAGGAACTTGAGGATCGGGTCCGTGCGCAGCTTGTGCCAGGCACCCGACAGCGTCATGATCCCGTTGATCATGCCGCCCCACGAAGGCGCGAGCAGGATCAGCGAGAAGATCATGCCCAGCGACTGCGTCCAGTCGGGCAGCGCGGTGAAGTGCAGGTGGTGCGGGCCTGCCCACATGTACGTGAAGATCAGCGCCCAGAAGTGCACCACCGAGAGCCGGTACGAGTAGATCGGGCGGCCGGCCTGCTTGGGCACGAAGTAGTACATGATCCCCAGGAAGCCGGCGGTGAGGAAGAAGCCCACCGCGTTGTGGCCGTACCACCACTGCACCATCGCGTCCTGCACGCCCGCGTAGGCAGAGTAGGACTTCATCGGCCAGAACGAGACGGGCACTTCGGCGCTGTTGACGATGTGCAGCAGCGCGACCGCCAGGATGAACGCGCCGTAGAACCAGTTGGCGACGTAGATGTGCGGCGTGCGGCGCTTGAAGATCGTGCCGAAGAACACGATGGCGTACGACACCCAGACGACGGCGATCAGCAGGTCGATCGGCCACTCGAGTTCCGCGTACTCCTTGCCGGTGGTGTAGCCGAGCGGCAGCGTGATCGCGGCCAGCACGATCACCGCGGTCCAGCCCCAGAACGTGAACGCCGCGAGCGGCCCGCCGAAGAGCCGCACCTGGCACGTGCGCTGGACGCAGTAGTACGACGTGGCGAACAACGCCGAGCCGCCGAACGCGAAGATCACCGCGTTCGTGTGCAACGGGCGCAGGCGGCCGTACGACAGCCACGAAATGCCGTAGGTGAGGTCGGGCCACAGCAGCTGGGCCGCGATGATCACGCCGACCAGCATCCCCACGATGCCCCAGACGACGGTCATCACGGAGAACTGGCGCACCACTTTGTAGTTGAACGTCGCGGCGGCGGCGGGCGTGGCCGCGGCGGCCGGCATTGCGAGGCTAGCGCTCATGCGTGGTCCGGAGGAAAGGTGGGGGTTGGTGTGGGGTGACCGCGACGACCCGGCCCCAACCAATTCAAACTACAAGCCGCCGCGGTCATGGAGGTATCGTGCCGCGTACTGCGGCGGCACACGTTGATCAGGATCAAGGGCCGGTGTCGTCGTCCGCGAGAATCCGGTGCGCGGGACCTTCGAGGTCGTCGAACTGGCCGCTCTTCACGCTCCACGCGAACGCGGCGCCGATCAGCACGGCCAGCACCAGCGACAGCGGGATCAGCAGGTAGAGGATGTCCATGGCATCAGGCGGCGGCGACGGGCGCGTCCGCCGTCGGTGCGCCAGCGGGTTCGTTGCGCAACAGGCGCAGTGCGTTGGCCACGACGAGCAGCGACGAGAGCGACATCCCCAGTGCCGCGACCAGCGGCGTCAGCGCGCCGGCGATCGCGAGCGGGATCGCGACGACGTTGTAGGCGAGCGCCCAGCCGAGGTTCTGGCGGATCACCCGGCGCGTGCGGTGCGCGCGGCCGAACAGCGCGGCGATGGCCGCGGGGTCCGGCGCGAGCACCACCACGTCGGCCGCCCACTGCGTGGCCGCGGCCGCGCGGCCGAACACGATGCCCGCGTCCGCCTGTGCCAGCGCACCGCCGTCGTTGAGTCCGTCGCCGACCATCGCGACGACCGCGCCGCCCTGCTGCCGGCGGCGGATCTCGTCGCACTTGGCGGCGGGCGTGCAGCCCGCCTTCCATGCGTCGATGCCGACTTCCCGCGCAACGTGCGCGACCGCCGCGCCGCGGTCGCCGGACAGCAGCATCACGTCGATGCCCGCGCCCTTCAGTGCGGCGATCGCGTCGCGCGCGCCCGGCCGCAGCGCGTCGGCAAGCACGAACGTCGCGCACAGGCCGTCGGCATCGACGAGCGCGACGACGCTCGCGTCGTCGGCGAGAGCCGGCAGCGCGTCGGTGGCGTTGCGCATGCGGCCGCCGATCGCCAGCGCCCAGTCGGGCCGGCCCAGCCGGTAGCGGCGGCCGTCCACGGCGCCCTCGACACCACAGCCGGGCGTGCCTTCGAGCGCGGAGGCGGGGACGCCGTGCAGCGCTGCGTTGCGCAGCGCCGCGGCAAGCGGGTGATCGATGCCTGCTTCCAACGCGGCGGCGATCGCCTGCGCCTGCGGTCCGGTGAAGCCGGCGCGCGCCACGTGGACGTCGAGCACCGCGATTTCGCCCCGCGTCAGCGTCCCGGTCTTGTCGAATACCACCGTCGTCACGCGCGCCAGCGTTTCCAGCGCGTGGTCGCGTACGACCAGCGTGCCGCGGCGCGCGAGCCCGCCGATGGCGCTGGCGATGGCCGCGGGCCATGCGAGCGACAGCGCGCAGGGGCAGGACACGATCAGCACGGCGACGCCGACGCTGATGGCCGTGCCCGCATCCCGCGGCCACCACCACAACGTGGCACCGAGCGCGATGGCCAATTGCAGCGCGACGAACCAGGCGGCGACGCGGCTCGCCCACGCGGCGGCGGCCGGTCGCGCCGCGGCGGCACGGTCGACGAGGCGCGCAAGCGCCGACAAAGACGTGTGCTCGCCGGCGCGGCGAACCTCCACGACGAGCGGCGACGCGCCGTTCATCGAGCCGGCGAGCAGCGTGTCGCCGGGTCCTTTCGGCAGTGGCCAGCTCTCGCCGGTCAGCACGGCTTCGCAGACGCGCGCATGGCCGTCCACCACGACGCCGTCCACGGGAATCGTGGCGCCGGCCGCGACCCGGATGCGGTCGCCGGCGGCGAGCGCACTGGCGGCGACGATGGCCGTGGCGCCATCCGGCAACACCTGCTCGGCGGTGCCCGGCAGCGCGGGCGCGATC
>JBGAIC010000093.1:0-8381 GCA_044225845.1 Casimicrobiaceae bacterium | reverse complement strand
GCAGGCCGAGGCGCCCCGTCGGGCCGTCCGGCGAATAGAGCTTGTCGATCGAGAACTCGGCGCGGTGCGTGTTGCCGGTGAGGTCGGTCAGCAGGTGGCGCAGCAGCCGGTCGGTGAGCCAGGGCTGCGGCGTTTCCTTGCCGCTCTCCTGCGCACGCTGCAGCTGCTGGAACGCGATCTCGAGTTCATACAGCTTGTCGTCGCGCGCTTCGTCGACGCGCGGCGCCTGGCTCGTTGGGCCGATGAACGTGCCGGAGAAGAGATACGACAGCGCCGGATGGTTCTGCCAGTACGTGACGAGACTCTGCAGCAGGTCGGGCCGGCGCAGCAACGGGCTGTCCGCGGGCGTGGCGGCACCGAGCGTCACGTGGTTGCCGCCGCCGGTACCCGTGTGGCGGCCGTCGAGCATGAATTTCTCGGTGGCGAGCCGCGTCTCGCGCGCTTCGGCGTACAGCGTCTCGCTCGTCGCCATCAGCTCGCGCCAGCTGGACGCCGGCTGCACGTTGACCTCGATGACGCCGGGATCCGGCGTGACGGCCAGCGAGCGCACGCGCGGGTCGCGCGGCGGCGCATAGCCTTCGATCAGCAGCGGCACGTTGCGCGCGACGGCCAGGTCCTCGATGACGGCCAGCAGCGCGACATAGCTTTCCAGCCGCTCGAACGGCGGCATGAACACCGACAGGTGGCCGTCGCGGACTTCGAACGCGAGCGCCGTCTTGACCACCTCGCGCGAGTGATCGTCGTGCGCGCGTGCCTTGGCCGCGGCGTCCTTGCGCGCGAGCAGCGCGGCGCGCTCGGCGAACGGGTCCACAGGCCCCTCATCGGGCAGCACGTCGGGCAGCGAGCCGAGCGGCAGGCGCAGGCCCAGCGGCGAATCGCCGCCGACCGCATAGAGGCGCTCGCGGCGCAGCGGCCACGGGCTCGTCTGCCAGACCACCGCCGGCGCCGCGTCGGCGCGGGTTTTCAGCGGCAGCACGAAACCGGCGGGCTTCTCGAGGCCGGCCTGCAGCAGGCGCGCAAGGCGCGCACGCTCGCCCGGCTTGCTCAGGTCCGCCTTCAGCGGATCCACTTCTTCCGGCAGCGCGGATTCGGTGAGCAGCAGCTTGGGCGCGTCCTCATAGATCGTCAGCAGCCGCTCGGCGGGGAGGCCCAGCGCGGCGGTGAGCGCCTGCGCGAAGGCCGCGAGGTCCGCGACCGTCGACGTGCCCTCCTCGCTCGAATTCGCAAGCCGCTTCACGTCGTGCCACAGTGGCTCGCCGTCGACCCGCCAATAGATGCCCAGCGCCCAACGCGGCAGCGGCTCGCCCGGGTACCACTTGCCCTGCCCGATGTGCAGCAGCGCGCCGGGCGCGAAGCGCGCGGCAAGCTTGCGCTGCAACGTCTCCGCCAGCTTGCGCTTGGCCGGCGACATCGCCGTGTAGTTCCACTCGGCGCCCTCCATGTCGTCGATCGACACGAACGTGGGCTCGCCGCCCTGCGTCAGGCGCACGTCGAGCTGCTTGAGATCGACATCGACGCGTTCGCCGAGCGCATCGATGGCTGCCCACTGCGCGTCGCTGTACGGCTTGGTGACGCGCGGGTCCTCGTGCACCCGCTCCACCTTCATCTCGACGCTGAAGTCGACCTCGCAGCGATCCGTGTAACCGATGACCGGCGCGGCGCTGCCGGGCTCCGCCGTGCACGCGAGCGGGATGTGGCCTTCGCCGGCCAGCAGCCCGGACGTGGGGTCGAAGCCGATCCAGCCGGCGCCGGGGATGTACGCCTCCGCCCATGCGTGCAGGTCGGTGAAGTCCTTGTCGGTACCCGACGGCCCGTCCAGCGCCTTCACATCGGCGACGAGCTGGATCAGGTAGCCGGAGGCGAAGCGCGCGGCGATGCCCAGCCGCCGCATGATCTGCACGAGCAGCCAGCCCGAATCGCGGCACGACCCACACGCGAGCGTAAGCGTTTCCTCGGGCGTCTGCACGCCGGGTTCCATCCGCACCAGGTAGCGGATGTGTCCCTGCAGCTCGTGGTTGAGCCGCACCAGCGTGTTGACGGTGCCCTCTTCCGGCCGGATCGTCTTCCGGAACGCTTCGATCCAGTCGCCGAGGCGCGGCGTCAACGGCAGCGTCTCGAGGAACGGCGCGAGCTCCTTCTTGAGCATCGGCGCGTACTCGAAGGGGAAGTGCTCGGCGTATTCCTCGACGAAGAAGTCGAACGGATTGATGACCGTCAGGTCCGCCGTCAGGTCGACCAGCACCTCCAGCTCGCGCGTCGTCTCGGGAAACACGACGCGCGCGATCCAGTTGCCGTACGGGTCCTGCTGCCAGTTGAGGAAATGCTGCGCCGGCGTGACGCGCAGCGAGTAGCCGATCACCGGCGTGCGCGTATGGGGCGCGGGCCGCAGCCGGACCTCGTGCGGCGACAGGTGGACCAGGCGATCGAAGCGATAACGGGTACGGTGGGTGAGCGCGACGCGGATGGCCATCGTTCGGCGGGCTTCAGGTCCAGTCGGGATCGGGCAGCTGCGCGAACACGCGCCGCAGGCCTTCGCCCCATTGCGTGTGCACCATCTGGAAATACGGGTCGACCTCGTCGATGCGCCGCGTCAGGCCCACGTGCAGCGAGTCCGCCTCGTAGACGAGCAGGTCGATGGGCAGGCCGACGGAGATGTTCGAGCGCATCGTCGAGTCGAACGACACGAGCACGCACTTGGTGGCGTCCGTCAGCGTGGTGCCGCGGTTGACCACACGGTCGATCACCGGCTTGCCGTACTTGCTCTCGCCGATCTGGAAATAGCAGGTCTCGGCCGTCGCCTCGATGAAGTTGCCTTCGCCGTAGACGTGGAACAGCCGCGGCGGCTCGCCGCGCACCTGGCCGCCGACGATGAAGTTGGCCGACGAATCCACGTTGTTCTGGACAAGGTAGGGGCCGTCGCGCGTCTTGACCTCGCGCAGCGCATCGCCCAGCAGCCGCGCGACGTCGAACATCGACTGCGCGTTCATGATGTTGGGCTCGGCCTCGCTGCGGTTGCGCTGCGCCAGCACGTTGATGGCGTTCTGCGTGATCGACAGGTTGCCGGACGACAGCATGACGATCACGCGGTCGCCGTCGCGGACGAACGAGCGCATCTTGGAAAAGCGCGCGATCTGGTCGACGCCGGCGTTGGTCCGCGAGTCGGACGCGAAGATCATCCCGGCTTCCAGCGACATGGCAACGCAATAGGTCATGCGACGGCCTGGCGGTACTCGGACAAAAGAGCGAGAGTTTAGCGGATGGCGGCCCGCGGGGCCGCCGGGCACTAGAGCGTGGGCACGAGGAAGCGGCGGTTGATCTCGTCGCCGAGCGCCGAGATGCGCTCGAGGAAGTCCATCAGGTATTCGTGCAGCCCCGTCCGGATGATGCCGTCGGTGCGCCCGAAGCGCAGCCGCGCGTGCAGCTCCCCGCCCATCCGCATCAGCTCCTTGCTGCGCTCGTCGCAGATGCGCTCCAGCGTGTCGTTGATCAGGTACATGCAGGACAGCAGCGAGCGCGGCATGTCGCCGCGCAGGATCAGCAGCTCCGCCACCTTGCGCGGCGAGATGGCGTCGCTGTAGATCTTGCGATAGGCCTCCAGGCCCGACAGCGACTGCAGCAGCGACGCCCACTGGTAGTAGTCGACGGCGCCGCCGACGTCCGCGGCCGACGGCAGCAGGATGTGGTACTTGGTGTCCAGGATGCGCGCCGTGTTGTCCGCGCGCTCGATGTGCGTGCCCAGCCGGATGAAGTGGTAGGCCTCGTCGCGCAACATGGTGCCGAACGTCACGCCGCGGAACAGGTGCGAGCGCATCTTCACCCATTCGAAGAACTGCTGCGCACCCTGCTGCTCGATGGCGTCGTAGTCCAGCACGCGCATGTCGAGCCAGGCGGCGTTCAGATCCTCGTACATCTCCGACGTGATGGCGCCGCGCACGGAGCGGGCCGACTCGCGGGCCGCGCGCAGCGCGCAGAAGATCGACGACGGGTTGCCCGCGTCCAGGATCATGAAGCGCAGCACGTTCTCGGCCGACATCTCGCCGTACTTGAGGTAGAACGCCGTGGCGAGGCCGGACGTGACCAGCGGCACTGCCCACGGGTCGGCCCACGTGAGGCCCGGCTCGCGCACCTGGTAGGGCAGCAGCGCCGTGCGGTAGGTCACGTCCAGCAGGCGCGCCGTGTTCTCGGCGCGCTCGATGTGGCGCGCCATCCAGAAGAGTTCGTTTGCGGTCCGGGAAAGCATCAGTCGTCCGCCACCACCCAGGTGTCCTTGGTGCCGCCGCCCTGCGACGAGTTCACCACCAGCGAGCCCTTGCGCAGCGCGACGCGCGTAAGGCCCCCGGGCACGATCTGCACGGTCTTGCCCGACAGCACGTAGGGACGCAGGTCGATGTGGCGCGGCGCCACGCCCTCCTCCACCAGCGTCGGGCACGTGGACAGCGCAAGCGTCGGCTGCGCGATGTACTGGTCCGGGTGCGCCAGGATGCGGTGGCGGAATTCCTCGCGCTCCTCGGCGGTGGAGCGCGGGCCGATCAGCATGCCGTAGCCGCCGGCGCCGTGCGTTTCCTTGACCACCAGTTCCTCGAGGTGTGCGAGCGCGTAGTTGCGCTCCTCCTCGACGTACAGCTTGTACGTCGGCACGTTGTTGAGGATGGGCTCCTCGCCCAGGTAGAACCGGATCATGTCCGGCACGTAGGGATAGATGGACTTGTCGTCCGCGATGCCGGTGCCGATGGCATTGGCCAGCGTCACGCGGCCGGCGCGGTAGGCGTCGAACAGGCCGCGCACGCCCAGCGTGGAGTCGGCGCGGAAATGCGCGGGATCCAGGAAGTCGTCGTCGACGCGGCGGTAGATCACGTGCACGCGCTGCGGGCCCTTCGTCGTGTGCATGTACACCGTGTTGTCGCGCACAAAGAGGTCCTGGCCCTCGACGAGCTCGACGCCCATCTGCTGCGCCAGGAACGCGTGCTCGAAGTAGGCCGAGTTGTACGGCCCCGGGGTCAGCACCGCGACCGTCGGCTGGTCCTCGCCGGCCGGCGCCACGCCGTGCAGGTTCTCGAGCAGCATGCCCGGGTAGTGCTCCACCGGGCGCACGGACTGCATCGCGAAGATCTCGGGAAAGAGCCGCATCATCATCTTGCGGTTTTCGAGCATGTACGACACGCCGGACGGGACGCGCAGGTTGTCCTCCAGCACGTACCACTCGCCGGCGCCGGCGCGCACGACGTCGATGCCCGCGATGTGCGCGTAGATGCCGCCGGGGATGTCGACGCCATGCATCTCGCGCCGGTACTGCGTGTTGTTGAGGATGCGCTCGCGCGGCACCTTGCCGGCCGCCAGGATTTCCTGGCCGTGATAGACGTCCTGCAGGAACGCGTTGAGCGCCTTGACGCGCTGCGTGAGGCCGCGCTCAAGGGCGGCCCATTCGCTGGCCGGGATGATGCGCGGCACGAGGTCGAACGGGATCAGGCGCTCGGTGCCCTCTTCCTCGCCGTACACGGCGAACGTGATGCCCAGCCGGTGGAACGCGCGGTCCGCTTCTTCACGCTTCTGCGCGATCAGCTCGCGGGAGGCCTCGTTGAGCCAGTCGTTGAACGGATGGTAGTGCCGACGGACCTGGCCGTCGGGGGTACTCATTTCGTCGTAGGGGAGCGAATTCATTGCAGCGCAATAGCGGACTGACGCGATGTTAGCAAGCCGCGAGCCAAGCCAAAAACCCGCTGTGGATCAGCGCCTTAATTGTATCGCTTTATCGGGAGGGACGGGACGCACCGTTACGGTGCCATTGAAAGCACCTGTTTGGTGCTGTCTTCGCACCGAAACAGCGCAAACAGGAAGTTGCCGCTCGTTCGTCCGATGTGGTTAAATCTCGGCTCCTGTCTGGGTTCGCGGGGCGGTTAGCTCAGCGGTAGAGCACTGCCTTCACACGGCAGGGGTCACTGGTTCAAACCCAGTATCGCCCACCACATCGAACCAAGGGATTACGTGCGAAGCGTAATCCCTTTTTTTTTACCCTGGCCGGCACGCCGCCACCGCGTCGCGCACCGCCGCGATCGCGGCAGGCCGCGGGAAACTCTTGCGGTGTGCAAGCGCGATGCGCCGCGTCGGCACCGGCTTCGAGAACGGGATCGCCGTGACGAGCGGATCGCGGTAGCGCGGCTTCAGTGCGTCACGCGGCAGGATCGAGATGCCGAGCCCCGACGCCACCATGTTGCGAACCGTTTCGAGCGAGCTCGTGCGCGCCACCTGCGCGTCGCCGTGGCTCAGTTCCGGGCACGCGCCCAGCACCTGGTCGCGGAAGCAATGGCCCGCGTTCAGCAGGATGGCGCGCTCGCCGGCGAGCTCCGACGGATCGATCGCCTTGCGGCTCGCCCAGCGATGGTCCTGGGGCACCACGACCTCGAACGGCTCCTCGTACAGAAACTCCGTCACCACGCCCGGCGGCGCGAACGGCAGTGCGATGATCGCCGCGTCGATGCGTCCGTTCTTGAGCGCGATCTCGAGTTCCTCGGTAAGGTTCTCCTCGATGTCGAGCGGCATCGCCGGCGCCCGCGCGCGCAGCGCCGGCACGAGATCCGGCAACAGGTAGGGCGCCACCGTGTAGATCACACCGAGGCTCAGCGGCCCGACGAGCGGGTCCGCGCCGGCCTTCGCGATGTCGCGCAGCCGCGTCGCCTCCTCCAGCACGCGCTGCGCCTGCGCGACGATGCGCTCGCCCACCGGCGTCACCGTCACCTCGTTCTTGCCGCGCTCGAACAGCGGCGCGCCGAGCTCGTCCTCGAGCTTCTGGATGGCCACCGACAGCGCCGGCTGGCTGACGAAGCACTTGGCCGCGGCGCGCCCGAAGCTGCGCTCGTGCGCCACCGCGACGACGTAGCGCAGCTCGTTGAGCGTCATCCGCGCAGGCGCTCGAGATAGGCGGTGAACGCGGCACCGGTCTCCGGGTGTTTCATCCCCAGCTCGACACCCGCCTCCAGGTAGCCGAGCTTGCTGCCGCAGTCGTAACGCCGGCCTTCGAACGCGTAGGCGACCACGCGCTCCTCGGTCATCAGCTTGACGATGCCGTCGGTGAGCTGGATCTCGCCACCCGCACCAGGGGCCTGGTTGCGCAGGTGGTCGAACAGCCGCGGCGTGAACACGTAGCGGCCGATGACGGCGAGCGTGGACGTCGTCGCGCCCGGCTTCGGCTTCTCGATCATCCGCGTGATGCGCCCAAGCCGCGGATTGGCCACCTCCGGCGTCGCCTCGACGATGCCGAGGCTCAAGGCCTCTTCCGGGGTGACGTCCATCACCGCGATCGTCGACGCGTTCTCGCGGATCGCGACGTCGACCATCTGCTTCATGGCCGGCACCTGGCCGTCGATCAGGTCGTCGGCCAGCAACACGGCGAACGGTTCGTCGCCGATGACGGGCGCCGCGCACAACACGGCATGGCCCAGGCCCAGCGCCTCCGTCTGCCGGATGTAGATGCAGTTGATGCCCGGCGGCGTGGCCGCCTGCACGGTCTCCAGCAGCGCCTTCTTGTTGCGCAGCGCGAGCTCCGTTTCCAGCTCGTAGGCCTTGTCGAAATGGTCTTCGATCGCGCGCTTGTTGCGGCCCGTGATGAAGATCATGTCGGTGATGCCGGCCGCGGCCGCCTCCTCGACGGCGTACTGGATCAGCGGCTTGTCGACAACGGGCAGCATCTCCTTCGGGCTCGCCTTGGTGACGGGCAGGAAGCGGCTGCCGAGGCCGGCGACGGGGAATACGGCTTTGGTGATCTTCTTCATCGGTGCGGTCGGTACGAGGTTGATCGTGGATAGATGGGGGCGCGGCGCGCGTCAGCCCAGCAGCGCGCGCAAGCCTGCTTCGTCCAGCACGGCGACGCCGAGTTCCCCGGCCTTCGCGAGCTTGCTGCCGGCATCCGCGCCGGCGACGACGTAATCGGTTTTCTTCGATACCGAGCCGGCCACCTTGCCGCCAGCAGCTTCGATCAGCGCCTTGGCCTCGTCACGCGTCAGTTGCGGCAGCGTGCCGGTCAGCACCAGCGTGCGGCCCGCCAGCGGTCCCTCGGTCGCCGCACGCCGCGGCGCGCCTTCGGGCCAGTGGACGCCGGCCTGGCGCAACGCGGCGATGACGTCCCGATTGTGCGGCTCGGCGAAGAAGCGCTCGACGCTCTCGGCGAGCACGGGGCCCACGTCGCGGACTTCCAGCAGCGCCTCGGCGTTGGCGGCCATCAGCGGCTCCAACGCGCCGAAATGCGCGGCGAGGTCGCGCGCCGTCGCCTCGCCCACGTGACGGATGCCCAGCGCGTAGACGAAGCGCGCCAGCGTCGTGTCGCGGCTCGCGTCGATCGCGGCGCGGACGTTGGCCGCGCTCTTGTCCGCCATCCGCGGCAGCGCGGC
>JBGAIC010000092.1:0-8411 GCA_044225845.1 Casimicrobiaceae bacterium | reverse complement strand
GCGCAGCTTCACGTTGTACTCGAGCCGCGTCAGCGTCGCCGTGCCGCCGTCGAGGCCGGCCACGTACAGCGCGTCGCGCGCGGCGACGAGGCCGGTGAGCAGTTGATCGCCCGCGGGCAGCACGTCCTCGGCCTGGTCGAGCGCATACGGCGCGTCGTCGGACAGCGACCAGCGCACGATGCGGCCCCGCGGCGCGCCGGCGTGCGTCAGTGCATAGACGTAGTCGCCGCGCACGGCAACCGCCTCGATGCCGGCGGCCGCATCGGCGATCGGGCGCCAGCGCGGATGAGTCGTCCGCAGGTCGTTGAGCGCGGCGGCGTAGACGGCCAGTTCGTTGGCGTGGCCGCGCCGCGAGGTCACCAGCGCCCACGACGACGCGCCGGTGGCCATCCGCAGGCTGCTGCGCGAGCCGAAATCGGGCAGGGCGTCGGCGCTCGCATGGGCGCCGCCGACGAGCGTGCGCTCGACGACGCGCCCGTCGAACAGGAACTCGCGCATCGCCAGCGTTTCGCCGCGCACCGTCGAGGTGGCGCCCGGCACGCTGCGCTGCACGTAGAACAGCGCGTTGCTGTCGATGCGCCACGCGAGCGGTTCGCCGGTGGCCGCGCGCGCGCGCGGCGGGCCGAGCTCGCGGCCGCTGTCGACGTCCTGGACGTGCAGCACGGGATCCGCGTCGCCGCGCGCGGCAAGGCCCCAGGCGACGCGCTTGCCGTTGGGCGATGCGCGGTAGAACACGATGGCCTGCTGGGCATCCGGCGTGACCAGCGCGCGCTCCGCGCCATCGTTCCCGTCGCGGACGAACAGGGCCCCCGACGCATGCTGGGCGTCGCGCTTGAGGTAGAAGACGCGACCACCGGCCGCTTGCGCGGCCGCGATGTCGACGTCTGCCGCCGCGAGCGCCGCGAGCTCGTCGCGCAATGCGGCGCGGCCCGGCAACGCGTCGAGTGTCGCTTCCGCATAGCGGTCCTGCGCTGCCAGCCAGGCGAGCGCGTCCGGATTGCGGAGGTCCTCGAGCCAGCGGAACGGGTCGTCGAGCAGCTCGCCGTGCAGCGACCACACGAACGTGTCGATGCGCGGCGGCGGGGGTGCCAGCAATTCGGGCGCGCCTTGCGCGGTCGCAAGCGACGCCGCGAGCGCGACCAGCAGCGCGACCGTGGCGCGAGCGCGCACGGGTGTCACGCGCCGAGCCACGCGCGCCGCGCGGCAAGCGCGGGCGCCGATGCGTCGGCGGCGAGCGCAAGCACGACGGTGTCCTCGTTCGCCGCATCCAGCGTGACCGTCAGCGTCATAAGGCGCTCGCGACGGAAGACGGTGAACGCCACCGCTTGCCCCGCGTGGCCCGTGCGCTGCAACTGCTCGAGCCGCTCGCCGCTCGCTTTCACGCCGTCGACGGCGACGACGACGTCGCCCGCCGACGCCCCCGCGCGCGCCGCCGCGCCGTCGCGCAGCACGTGCGCGAGCTGCAGGTCGCTCTTCCACGTGGCGCCAAGGCTCGCCTTCTGCGTTTTGGCGGCGTCACCGGACTTGCCGCCGCGGTCGGTGCTGCCCTGCGGCGCGCGCGCGACCCAGTCGATGCCGACATCGGCGAGCAAACCGGCAAGCGGCGGATCCTCCGTGCCATCGACATGGCGCGCGAAGAACTCCGCCAGCGACGTGCCCGCGAGTTCCGATGCCAGCGCGGCGATCGCGTCCTCGGGCACGCCGATGCCGGGCGCGCCGTAGCGCTGCCACAGCGCCTGCATCAGCGCGTCGAGCGAGCTGCCGTGGCGGCGCAGCGTGAGGTCCAGCGCGAGGCCCACGAGCGAGCCCTTCACGTAATAGCTGACGCCGCTGTTGGGCGTGTTCTCGTCCTGGCGGTAGTACTTGATCCACGCGTCGAAGCTCGCGTCGGCCACGCTCTGCCGCGTACGGCCCGGCGTGCGCAGCACGGACGTGACGCTGCGCGCGAGCAGTTCGACATAGCGCGCGGGCGGCAGCACGCCGGCGCGCACCAGCATCAGGTCGTCGTAGTAGGACGTGATGCCCTCGAAGGCCCACAACTGTCGCGTATAGCCTTCGCGCGACAGGTCGTAGGGCACGAACGCGGCCGGCTTGATCCGCTTCACGTTCCAGCTGTGGAAATACTCGTGGCTCGCCAGGCCCAGGAAGCGCACGTAGGGATCGCCCAGCGACGCGTCGCCCGCGCGCGGCAGCTCATCCAGACGCGCGAGCAGCGACGTCGAGCTCCGGTGCTCCAGGCCGCCGTAGCCGCTGGGCGCCGCATACGTGAGGAACAGGTAGCGCGAGAACGGGGCGCGGCCGCCGAACAGCGCGCATTGCGCGTCGCAGATCCGCGCGAGGTCGTGGGCGAGCCGCGGCAGGTCCGTGTCGACGGCGCCGGTGAACGCGAGCGTGTGCTCGACACCGCCCGCGGTGAACGTCGTGGACGTGAACGTGCCCATCTCCACCGGGTGGTCGATCAGTTCGTCGTAGTTCGTCGCGCGGAAGCGGCCGAAGCCGCCGATGGCAGGACCGGTGCCGGCCGGATCGTCTTCGCGCGCCAGCGTCGTGGCCACCTGCCAGCGCTCGCTGCCCGCGTGCGAAGGTGGCGGCAGCTCCAGCACGCAGGGCGCGTCGGCGCGGCCGTCGGGGCACAGGAACAGCGCGCCGCCGTTGAAGTAGCCGCGGTCCGCATCGAGGTAGGCCGTGCGTACCGAGACGTCGTACGCGTAGATCTCGGCCGTGACCGTCAGCGCTCCCGCGCACGGCGCGGCGAGCCAGCGGTCCTTGCCGGTCTTCGTGATCGGCACCGGCGCGCCATCGCACTCGGCCCGCACCGTGATGAAGTGGCGGGCGAACTCGCGGACCAGGTAGCTGCCCGGTACCCACGTGGGCAGCGTGAAGCCCTGGCCCTCCGGCGCGGGCGCGGCCAGCGTGCACGCGACTTCGAAGACGTGGGCGTGGGGGTCCAGGCAGCGGACGCGGTAACGGGTGGGAGCGGTGATGGACACGGGCGGCAACGGAACGGCGCGAGCACCCCGCAGGCGACGGGGCGGCGGATTTTACCTTGGCGGCAGCGACGGGTTGGGACAGCGGCGGGCGGGGAGTGGTTCAGCCGGAATTGGTGTCTGACCCCCAATGCATGGCGCCCCGGGCCGGAGTTGAACCGGCGGCCTATCGCTTAGGAGGCGATCGCTCTATCCACTGAGCTACCGGGACGCGTGGCCCGCATTCTAAGGCCGGGGCGCGCGGAGCGGGGGACGCCGTACAATCGCGGCGCTCCCGCGCCCGCCTCGATGACGTTCGACTCGCTCACCTTTGCCGCGTTCCTGGCGCTCGTCTACGTCGCGTACTGGGCGACGCCGGCGTGGCGCACGCGCAAGCAGCTGCTGCTGGCCGCCAGCTACCTGTTCTACGCCGCGTGGAATCCGTTCTTCGTCGTGCTGCTGGTGGCGACGACGGGCTTCGACTGGCTGATGGGCCGCAAGCTCGAGGGCGCCACCGATCCGCGGCTGCGCAAGGTGCTGCTCGTCGCGTCGCTCACGGTCAACCTCGCCGCGCTCGGCTTCTTCAAGTACGCGCAGTTCTTCACCGACACGGCGATCGCGCTGTTCGCGGCGGTGGGCATCCAGTACCAGCCCGTGGACCTGGGCATCCTGCTGCCGGTGGGCATCTCGTTCTACACGTTCGAGAGCCTGTCGTACGTGATCGACGTCTATCGCCGCCGCACGCCGGCATCGCGGAGCCTGCTGGACTACGGGCTGTACGTGACGTTCTTCCCGCACCTGGTGGCGGGTCCGATCCTGCGCTACTACGACTTCAACCCGCAGACGGAAGTCCCGAAGCGCTGGGCCGACACGGCGCAGGGCCGCGGCCTCGCATTGCTCGCGCTGGGGCTCGCGCTGAAGGTATGCCTCGCGGACCTCGTGTTCGCGCCAGTGGCCGACCAGGTCTTCGCGCCGTCCGCGGATCCGGGCGCGCTCGACGCCTGGCTCGGCGCGACGACGTTTTCGCTGCAGGTCTACTGCGACTTCGCCGGCTATTCGCTGTGCGCGATCGGTGCGGCGCTGCTGTTCGGCTTCCGCTTCCCGACGAACTTCGAAAGCCCGTTCGGTGCCGTCGGCATGGCGGACCTGTGGACGCGCTGGCACATCACGCTGTCGTCGTGGGTGCGCGACTACGTGTTCCAGCCGCTCGGCAGCTATCGCAAGGGGCGCGTGCGCGGTTACGTGAACCTGCTCGTGATGTTCCTGCTGATCGGGCTGTGGCACGGCGCCGCGTGGACGTTCGTGGTCTGGGGCGGCGTCAACGGCCTCATCATCGTTGCCGAGCGGCTGTTCCGCGACCACGTGTGGGACTTCACGCGCGTGCGCGGCGTCGCCGGCCGCGCGGCGCTCGCGCTCGCGACGTTCGCGGTGTTCGCCGTCGAAGCGGTGTTCTTCCGCGCGCATACGCTGGCGCAGGGCTGGTCGCTGGTGCTGGCGATGTTCGGCGCCGATGCGCCGACTTCGCTCGTGACGCTCGCGCAGGTCAAGCTCGTCGCCGTCGTCGGCGCCGGCGTGCTGGCCGCGCAGATCGCCACCGCCAACGTGCGCGGCTGGGAATGGCTCGACGACAGGAAGTGGCCCTGGCTGGCAGCGGGCCTCGCGGCGGCGTTCGCGGCCGTCGCGTTCTCGCCGGGCCTGAGCCCGGCGTTCATCTACTTCCAGTTCTGACGTGCGCTGGTTCACGGCCTTTGGCGTTGCGCTCGTCGCGCTGATGCTCGCGGCGGCAGGCTTCGAGCACGCGATGCGTGCACGCGGCTACGTGCCGTCCGTGCAGGACGACGAGGACCTGTGGTCCATCCAGGCGGACCGCGCGCTGTCGGCGCCCGATGCGATCGCGCTCATCGGTGCGTCGCGGATCCAGTTCGCCGTCGACCCGCAACGCGTCGAGCAATCCACCGGGCGCACGACGGCGATGCTCGCGATCAACGGCGAATATCCGCTCGCCGCGCTGCGCTGGCTCGCCAACGACACGGACTTCCGCGGGCTCGTCGTCATGGGCATCGACGCGCGCGGCATGGACAAGCGGCACTGGGACATGCAGCAGCCGTGGATCGACCATTATCGCAAGCGCTGGACGCTCGCGCGCAGGATCAACCGGCTGCTCGTGACGCCGCTGCAGCAGCGCCTGGTGATCGCGCGCTCGCCGTTCGCGCTCGTCAACCTCGCGCGGCGCGCGCTGGAGGGCTGGGGCCTGCCGTTCAACGACTACGTCGTCATGCGCCCCGACCGCCTCGGCGCGCTCGACTATCGCCGCGGCGACATCGAGCTCATCAAGCGCCATCGCATCGACGACCTGGTCCAGTACTACAAGGACTATCCACCGGCGTCGCCGCAGGCGTGGAACGACGCGCTGCGCGAAGTCTCGGGCTGGGTGGAGCGCATCCAGGCGCGGGGTGGCCGCGTCGTGTTCTTTCGCGAGCCGTCGGCCGGCGAGCACCTGGCGCTCGACGAGAAGAACTACCCGCGCGCGCTCTACTGGGACGCCTACGCGAAGGTGTCGCCGGCGACGATCATCGAGTTCCGAGACGCGCCCGCATTCGCGGCGATCACGCTGCCGGACACGTCGCACATCGACGGCACCGAGATCCCGGCGTTCACCGCCGCGCTGCTGGCCACGTTGCGCGAGCGCGGCGTGCTGCCGCCGTCCGTGGCCGCCTCGCGATGAGGCTCGCGTGCGTCGACGGCGCGGTGCCGTTCCCGCCGCTCGCACGCGCGCTGGTCGAACCGAACGGCCTGCTCGCGTTCGGCGGCGACCTGTCGGTGCCGCGGCTGGTCGACGCCTATCGGCAGGGCATCTTCCCGTGGTACTCGGAAGGCCAGCCTATCCTCTGGTGGAGCCCCGACCCGCGGATGGTGCTGGACCCCTCGCGCTTCGCGCCGTCGCGGTCGCTGCGCCGGCGCATCGTGGCCGGCACGTTCGAGATCCGCGTCGACACGGCCTTCGACGCCGTGGTCGCCGGCTGCGCGGCACCGCGGCCGGGAGCCGGCGGCACGTGGATCATCCCGGCGATGCGCCGTGCCTACGGTGCGCTGCACCGCGCCGGCCACGCGCACTCGGTGGAGGCCTGGCGCGACGGCGAGCTGGCCGGCGGCCTCTACGGAATCGCGCTCGACCGGATGTTCTTCGGCGAGTCGATGTTCGCGCGCGAGACCGACGCGTCCAAGGTGGCGCTGGCACAACTGTGCGCGCTGTGCGTCCGTCGTGGCATCGCCCTCATCGACTGCCAGCAGGAGACCGAACACCTGGCGTCGCTGGGGGCGGCGCCCATCCCCCGGGCGGCGTTTGCGGCACGGCTCGCCGAGTTGATACACTCGACCGCGCCGCAGCACGACTGGGCGGCACGAGACTAAAGGTGCCGTGAGCAAGCTCAACGACCTTCCGCTGGCCGCGCTGCAGTTCTATGCGACGGCGCCCTATCCGTGCAGCTACCTGCCGGAGCGCGCGGCACGCTCGCAGGTGGCCACGCCGAGCCACCTGATCGACGGCAGCGTGTACAGCGAACTCGTCCGCATGGGCTTCCGGCGGAGCGGGGCGTTCACCTACCGGCCCTATTGCGACCGGTGCCGCGCCTGCGTGCCGGTGCGCGTGCCGGTGGCCACGTTCCGGCCGTCGCGGACGCAGCGCCGCACGGCCCGCGCGCACGGCCACCTGCAGGTGACGCGCCGGGAGCTGGCGTACGACAGCGAGCACTACGAGCTGTACCTGCGCTACCAGCGCGTCCGCCACCCCGGCGGTGGCATGGACCAGGACAGCCGCGAGCAGTACCAGCATTTCCTGCTCCACAGCAACGTCGAGACCGACGTGCTCGAGTTCCGCGACCGCGGCGTGCTGAAGATGGTCAGCCTGGTGGACCGGCTGCGCGACGGCTTGTCGTCCGTGTACACGTTCTACGACGCCGACGAACCGGGGGCGAGCTACGGCACGTTCAGCGTCCTGTGGCAGATCGAGCGCTGCCGGGCGCTGGGCCTCGACTACCTATATCTGGGGTACTGGATCCGCGAGAGCCCCAAGATGGCGTACAAGGCGGCGTTCCGGCCGGCCGAAGGCCTGGTCAACGGACAGTGGTCGCCGCTGGGCTGAAAATTTTTTCGCTGTCTAAATGTAGGCTACAAACAGACCGAGGTTCCTCGATTCGGGAATAGGGACCGTAGCCAACCCGGTCTGCAGGCGGGACCGGCGGGCGGCTCATACAACAAGGACCGTGACGACAAGCTGTTTTGTTTGCCACAATGTGCGCACGGCGTTGTACTGCCGTCCACGTACCCGACACCCCCGGAGCCCACATGAACCCGATCGCCGATGTCCACTTCCTGTCCCAAGCCGCCGCGCCGCAAGTCGAAACGCGCTTCGATCCCGCCAACGGTGCGTACTGGGCGTACATGAACCCGTCGCCGCGCCCGTGCTTCAACCCCACGCTGCTCGCGCAGTTGCAGGCGTACATCACGACGATCACCGCCAACCAGGGCACGATCGTCCATGAGGGCGCGCGCCACACCATCCGCTACGGCGTGCTCGCGTCGAAGACGCCGGGCGTGTTCAACCTGGGCGGCGACCTTGCGCTGTTCCGCGAAGCCATCCAGGCCGGCGCGCGCGACGCGCTGATCCATTACGGCGAGAAGTGCCTCGACGACCTGTACCCGTGGTACCGCAACTGCGACCTGCCGATGACGACGATCGCGCTGGTGCAGGGCGAGGCGCTGGGCGGCGGCTTCGAGGCGGCGCTGTCCGCGACGGTGCTCGTCGCGGAAGAGGGCTCGCGCATGGGCTTCCCCGAGATCCTGTTCAACCTGTTCCCCGGCATGGGCGCGTACAGCTTCCTCGCGCGCAAGGTCGGCCGTCGCGTCGCCGAGCGGCTCATCACCAGCGGCAACGTGTACGAGGCGCGCGAGCTGTACGAGATGGGCGTCGTCGACGTGATCACGCCGGACGGCACCGGCGAGGCCGCCGTCGACAGCTACATCCGCAAGCATGCGAAGGCGGGCAACGGCCGCCGCGCCATCGAGCAGGTGCGCAACGAGATCGAGCCCGTCACGCGCGAGGAGTTGTCGCGCGTCGTCGAGATCTGGGCGGATGCCGCGCTGCGGCTCGAGGATCGCGACCTGCGCATGATGGATCGCCTGGTGCGCGCGCAACTTCGCTCGCAGGCGCGTGGCACGGATGCGGCGCAGCTGGAGGCGCCGCAGCCTTCCGCGCAGGTGTTGCCGCTGCAAGCCGTCGCGGGCAGCTGACCCGCGCCGCCGGCAGTCTTCGGGGGGCCTGGCGCGGGGTGCGCCGGGCCGCCCGTCGTAACGCGCATGGCCGCGGACTCGATCCGGCCAGCGCGAATCTCGTCGAGGCCGTCCCGATCCCGGGACGGCCTTTTTTCACGCGGGCGGCGCCGCGTC
>JBGAIC010000091.1:0-9480 GCA_044225845.1 Casimicrobiaceae bacterium | reverse complement strand
GTGCCGCCGACGTCGCCGTCGCTCGGCACGCTGATCCGCATCGGCAACGACTTTTTGTTGTCCGGCGAGTGGTGGATTACCATGGTGCCGGCGGCGGCGCTGGTGGCCGTCGTGCTGGCGATCAACCTGGTCGGGGATTGGTTGCGCGACGCGCTGAACCCCAAATTGCGATGAGCCTTACGTCGACGCGGGCAGGAGCCCGCCGGAGAACAACAATGAGCAAGCGCAATGTATTGCTGGTCGTGCCCACCATGTTGCTGCTGGGGAGCTGCGCCACGTGGGGTCCCACCTGGAGCGAAGTGACGGGCCAGATCTACACCCGTCCCACGCCCAACGATGCCGTATCCGTGGTCGGCATCGAGAACATCGACGGCAACGGGGCGTTCCCCAATGGCCCGGGCCAGCCGATCAAGATCGAGCCGGGCGTGCACGTCATCCAGATGTCCGCGCTGCCGCTGCGGCCGGGCTGGACGGGTGGCACGTCGCTGGTGACGCGGAAGGTGGACGTGCCGCCGTGCAAGCGCGTGTACATCAACGCGCAGTTCGAGAATCCGCTGAGCCTCACCTGGACGCCGTTCATCGCGCAGGAGGAGCTGATCGCGGGTTGCACGGTGCCCGCGGCCGCGCCGGCGCGGTCCACGACGATCGCCCCGGCCGAGCCCGCCAAGAAGTGATCGCCGGCGGCGCCGCTGCACGGCAGGCCGGCGCCGCCCCCGGATCTCCTGCGCGCGAGGGCGACGCCGCGCTGGCCGTCACCGGCCTGCGCGTCGAGTTCGCCACGCGCGCCGGCATCCGCGTTGCGGTCCACGACGTCTCGCTGTCGGTCGCGCCCGGCGAAGTGCTGGGCCTCGTCGGCGAGTCCGGCGCCGGCAAGTCGCTGACGGGCGCCGCGCTCATCGGCCTCGTCGATCCTCCCGGCCGCATTGCGGCGGGCACGCTGCACGTCGGCGGCCGCTCGTTCGCGCTGGCCGACGTCGCGCAGGTGCGCAAGCTCCGGGGCCGCGTCATCGGCGCGGTCTTCCAGGATCCGCTGACGGCACTCGACCCGCTGTACACGGTGGGCGCGCAACTCGTCGAGACGTTGCGCACGCACCGCGCGCTCGACAACGCCGCCGCGCGCCGCGAGGCGCTCGCGTTGCTGGACGACGTCGGCATCGCTGCCGCGCGCCAGCGCTTCGACCAGTTCCCGCACCAGTTCTCCGGCGGCATGCGCCAGCGCATCGTGCTGGCGCTGGCGCTGGCCGGCGAGCCGCGCGTGATCATCGCCGACGAGCCCACCACGGCGCTGGACGTGTCCGTGCAGGCGCAGATCATCGCGCTGTTCCGGCGCCTCGCCGACACGCGCGGCACCGCATTCGTCCTGGTCACGCACGACATGGGCGTCATCGCCGAGACGGCCGACCGCGTCGCCGTCATGTACGCGGGCCGCATCGTCGAGGAAGGTGCGGTGGCGGCCGTGCTCGACCATCCGGCGCATCCCTATTCCGCGGGCCTGATGGGCGCCATCCCGTCGCTGACCGAGCGTCGCGACCGCCTGGTGCAGATCGACGGGTCGATGCCGTCGCCCGACGTGCTGCCGTCCGGCTGTGCCTTCCATCCGCGCTGCCCGCGCATGACGGAGCGCTGCGTCCGCGAGCGGCCGCCGCCGGGATCGGGTCGCGGCGCGGCGGCGTGCTGGCACGCGATGCCGGCATGAGCACGCCGCACTTGCAGCCGGCGCCCGGCGGCGTCGCGCCGCAGGCCGTTGGGCCAGCGTTGCTCGAGCTCGATCGCGTGGAGCGCGCGTTCGACGTATCGCCGCCGTGGCTCACGCGCGTCATCGAGCGCGTGCCGCGGCGAACGCTGCGCGCCGTCGACGGCCTTTCGTTCACCGTGGGCCAGGGCGAGACGCTGGGGCTCGTCGGCGAATCCGGTTGCGGCAAATCCACGGTCGCGCGACTGATCGCGGGCCTGTACGCGCCGGGCGGCGGCCGCATCGCCTACGACGGCGTCACGCTCGCCGGCGCCGGGGCCGCGCGCGAGGCCATCGTGCGGCGCGCGCGCCGCTCGATGCAGATGATCTTCCAGGATCCGTACGCGAGCCTCAATCCGCGCTGGCGCGTCGACGCGATCGTCGCGGAGCCGCTCGCGATGAACGAGCCCGCGCTTTCGGCCGGCGCGCGCGGCGCGACGGTGCGTGCGCTGCTCGCGGACGTCGGGCTCGACGCCGCGGCCGCGCGCCGCTTCCCGCACCAGTTCTCCGGCGGCCAGCGCCAGCGGATCTCGATCGCACGGGCGCTCGCAAGCCGCCCGCGCTTCATCATCTGCGACGAGCCGACGTCGGCGCTGGACGTCTCCGTGCAGGCGCAGGTGCTGAACCTGATGCGCGACCTGCAGGCGCGTCATCGCCTCGCGTATCTCGTGATCTCGCATAATCTGGCCGTGGTCCGCCACGTGGCCGACCGCGTCGGCGTCATGTACCTGGGGCGCCTGGTCGAACTCGCGGGCACCGACGCGCTGTTCCGCGCGCCGCGCCACCCGTACACGCGGATGCTGCTGGCCGCCGTGCCGGACCCCGCGCGCCGCCGCGGCAGCGTGGTGCGCGAGCGGGCGGCCAGCGGCGAGGTCGCCGACCCGCTGGCGCCGCCGCCGGGTTGCGCCTACCACCCGCGCTGCCCGCATGCGAACGAGCGTTGCCGGCGCGAGCGCCCGGAGCTGATGGCGGCGCCGGATGGCGATCCGTCCACCCGCGTCGCCTGCCACGCCGTGGCCGAAGGGCGGCTGCCGCCTCCGCTATAATTTCGGGTTTACGCGACCCGTCCCGCGCCCCTGGGCCGGAGGGCCCGCACCGTCGCCGTCCCGCGTCACTCCCCGAGGCACGTCAACCTTGCGTCTCACCCAGGTCAAGCTCGCAGGCTTCAAGTCGTTCGTCGACCCCACGACCATTGCCACGCCGGGCCAGTTGGTCGGCATCGTCGGCCCCAACGGCTGCGGCAAGTCCAACGTCATCGACGCGGTGCGCTGGGTGCTCGGCGAATCGAAGGCGTCGGCGTTGCGCGGCGAGTCGATGCAGGACGTCATCTTCAACGGCGCCGGCGAGCGCAAGCCGGTGGGCCGCGCATCCGTCGAACTCGTGTTCGACAACAGCGCGGGCCGCATCGGCGGCCAGTGGGGCCAGTACGTCGAGCTGTCGATCAAGCGCGTGCTGACGCGCGACGGCGACAGCAGCTACTACATCAACAACATCCCGGTCCGCCGCCGCGACATCCACGACCTGTTCCTGGGCACCGGCCTCGGGCCCCGTGCCTACGCGATCATCGAGCAGGGGATGATCTCGCGCGTCATCGAGGCCAAGCCGGAAGAGCTCCGCGTGTTCCTCGAGGAAGCGGCCGGCGTGTCGAAGTACAAGGAGCGGCGCAAGGAAACCGAGAGCCGGCTTGCCGACACGCGCGAGAACCTGGCGCGCGTCGAGGACATCCGCCAGGAACTCGGCAACCAGCTCGCGCGGCTCACCGAGCAGGCGCGCGTCGCCACCGAATATCGCGAGCTCGAGGCGCGCTTGAAGACCGCGCAGCACCTCGCGTGGTTCTCCAGGCAGCAGGACGCCGTGCGGGCCCGCGAGCGGCATGCGCAGGATGTCGTCGCCGCCACCACGGCGCTGGAAGCCGTGCAGGCGGAGCTGCGCGAGGCGGAGAGCAACCTCGAGCGGATGCGCGCGAGCCATTACGCGGCCAACGACGCGATGCACGAGCGCCAGGCGGCGTTTTTCGGCGCCAATGCGGAAGTGACTCGGCTGGAGCAGCAGCTCGCCTATGCGCGCGAAAGCGAATCGCGGCTCGTCGAGCAACTGGCGCAACTGAACGAGCAGATCGCCGGCCTCGACGGCCAGCAGTCCGGCCTCGCCGGCGAGCGGCGCGAACTGGAAGCGGCGCTGGAAACGGCGGTCACGGCGCGCGAGCGCACCGCCGCCGCCGAAGACCGCGGCGCCTCAGTTTCGCCGCGCTGGAGCAGGCGCTGGCCGAAGCCAATGCGGCGCAAGCGACGATCGCGCAGGCGATCGCGGCCATCGAGCAGGAAGTGCGCGTGGGCGAAGCGCGGCGCGACCAGCACCTGCGCGTGATCGCGCAGCATCGCCAGCACGCCGACCGGCTGGTGGCCGAGATCGAGATCGCTGGCGGCGCCCGCCGCGGACATGCTGAAGGACGTCGAGGAGCAGCTCGCGACGAGGCGCGACAGCTCGCGGGCCGCGAAGCGCGCGGCACTGGCCGCCACATGGCCGATCGCTGCAGGGCGAGCACCGCGTCGCGAGCGACGCCGGCGACTGCCAATCGCACGCTGGCCGACGTCGAGGCGCGGCGCACCGCGCTTGCGTCGCTGCAGCAGAAGATCGGCCACGGCGAGGACATCGATGCGTGGCGGGCGAAGCATGGGCTCGCGAATGCGCGCCAGCTGTGGCAGGCCTCACGGTGGAGCAGGGCTGGGACGACGCGGTCGAGGCGGTGCTGCGCGAGCGGCTCAACAGCCTCGAGGTGGCCGACCTGGAAGCCGTGCTGCGCGGCGCCGAAGGCAGCGCGCCCGCGCGCCGAGTCGCGCTGTTCGCGCACGGCGGCGGCGGCACCGACCCGTAGCGGCGGACGCGCTGCTGCGCAAGGTAAGGATCGGTGATGAGGGCATCGGCCGCTTCGTCGCCGCGCTGGCCCACGTCCGTTGCCGCGATTCGGTCGCGGCCACGTACCCGCGGATCGCGGCACGCTCGCCGCCGGCGACGCCTTCGTCACGCCGCAGGGCCACGTGGTCACGGCGACGGGCGTCGTGCTGTTCGCGCCGGACAGCGACGTGCACGGCGTCATCGCGCGCGCGCGCGAGCTGGCCGAGGTCGAGGCCGCGCTGCCCGCGCTGCAGGACGGCGCCGGTGCGGCGCGCGTGACGCTGGAAAGCGTCGAGGCGTCGCTCAAGTCGCGCCAGCAGGAATACCACGGCCAGGGCCAGGCGCTCACGTCGCAGCAGCGCCGCGTTCACGACCTGGAGCTGGAGCTCGTCGAGCTGCGTAACGCGGCGGCCGCGAAGGCGCGCCGGCATGCGGAACTCGTCGGCGAGCGCGACACCGCTGTTGCGGCGCTCGCCTCGGAGCAGGCATCGCACGACCAGGTGGCGCGCGCGATCGCGGACCACCAGTCGCGCGTCCACGACGAACTCGCGCGGCGCGATGCGTCACGGCACACACGCAACGAGGCCGACGTCGCGCTGGCGCGCGGCCGCGAGGCGCTGCGCGGCGCGGAGCGCGCGGCGCAGGAAGCGGGCTTTGCCGAGCGCAGCGCGCGCGATCGCATCGCCGAGCTGGAGCGGCGCGCCACGGGCCTCGCAACGCAGGTCGAGCAACAACGGGCGCTGCTCGCCAGGCTGGGCCAGGAGCGCGCATCGGTGGACTGGACTCCGGTCGAGGAAGCGCTGCAGCGCCAGCTGTCGTTGCGCGGCGAGGCCGAGCAGGCGCTGGCCGCTGCGCGCGACGCACTGGAGACGCTGACCGCGCAACTGCGCGCGGGTGACGAAGGCAGGCTCGGCGCGGAGCAGAAGCTGGAACCGGCACGCGTGCGCATCCAGGACCTGCAGCTCAAGGTGCAGGCCGCGGAACTCGCCGAGCAGCAATTCACCGAGCAGTTGACCGAGGCCCAAGCCGACGTCGCCGCGTTGCCGGAGCAGCTCAAGGCCTGGGGCCGCGCGTCGCTGCCCGCCGAGATCACGCGCCTCACGGCCGCGATCGGGGAGCTTGGCGCCGTCAACCTCGCCGCGCTCGACGAGCTGGGGCAGGCCGAAGAGCGCAAGAACTACCTCGACGCCCAAGCCGCCGACCTCACCGAGGCGCTCACGACGCTCGAGGCGGCCATCCGCCAGATCGATCGCGAGTCGCGCGAATTGCTGCAGCAGACGTTCGACGTCGTCAGCCGCAATTTCGCCGAGCTGTTCCCGGCGCTGTTCGGCGGCGGCGAGGCGCGGCTCACGCTGACGGGCGAGGAGATCCTCGACTCCGGCGTGCAGATCTTCGCCCAGCCGCCCGGCAAGCGGAACGCGTCGATCCACCTGTTGTCCGGCGGCGAGAAGGCGCTGACGGCGATCTCGCTGGTGTTCGCGCTGTTCCAGTTGAACCCGGCACCGTTCTGCCTGCTGGACGAAGTGGACGCGCCGCTCGACGACCCCAACACCGAGCGCTTCTGCGGCATGGTGCAGCGGATGTCGGCGAGCACGCAGTTCCTGTTCATCTCGCACAACAAGATCACGATGGAGATGGCCAACCAGCTCGTCGGGATCACGATGCCGGAGCCGGGCGTGTCGCGCGTCGTCGCCGTCGACATCGCCGAGGCGCTGACGCTCGCGGAGGGCGTCGCCGCCGCTGCGGCATGACGCCGGCGCGCATGACGTTTATCGAAAAGCTGCGTGCTATAGTCGGCGATCATTCCGTCGGCCGCTGAGCCGCACCGCCGCGAGGCTTTCGACACCGAATGCGCATTTCATCGTTGCAGCTGGGACTGATCGTGGCGGGCGTCGTGCTCGTCGTCGGTGTCCTGCTGTACAACGCATGGGTACTGCGCCGCGCGCGCCGTGCCCGGACGCCGGCCCCGCTCGCGCCGTCCACGCCCCACGCCCGCGTCGAGCCGTCGTTTGGCCACGCAAGCGACGCGCCACGCGAGCCGTCCTTCGCGCGCGACGCGGTAGCAGAACCGGAAGCGGAATACGCCGACGACCCCGCGCCGCCCGCCGAGGCCCCGTCCGCCGACGATCTCGCCGACCTCGATGCGCCCGCCATCAGTCGCGCTGCACGCGACAGCAGTGCCGACGCCGTGTCGCCGCCGACCCCGGGCGAGCGCGCGCCCGCGCCGCCGTCGTTGCAGCGCGGCGTCCGCCGCGACACCGCGCCGCAACCGGACCCGGACATCGAGTCCGTCATCCTGTACAACCTTGCGGCGCCGGTGACGGCGGCTGCGCACGCGCCGGGCATGCATGCGCGCCTCGGCAAGCCGGTACGCTGGTTCGGCCGCCGCGATTCCAGCGGTGCATGGCAACGGCTCACGCCGGAGGCCAGCGGCGCGTGGACCGACTGCGCGGCCTGCATGCTGCTGGCCGACCGCAGCGGCGCTGCCAGCCGCAACCAGGTGGAAGCGTTCGCGCGGATGGCGGCGGAGCTTGCGCCGACGCTGCCGGCCGCGTTCACGCCGCCCGTCGTCGCGGACGAAGTCGCGCGCGCGGAGGCGCTCGACCGCTTGTGCGCCGAGCTCGACATGCAGATCGGCATCACCATCCAGCGCACCGACGGCGGCACGATCGCCGGCACGCGGCTGCGCGGCGTCGCCGAGGCCAACGGCTTCCGCCTCGCGCCCAACGGCCGCTACGAATGGGTGCTCGAGGACACGGGCGCCGTCCTGTACACGTTGCAGAACCTGTCCGGCGAGCCGTTCAGCAACGATTCGCTGCGCGTGAGCTCGGTGAGCGGCCTCGTCTGCGTGCTGGACGTGCCCTGCGTCGTGGAACCCGCGCGCGCCTTCGACCAGATGAAGCTGGCGGCGGGCCGGCTGGCCAAGACGCTCGGCGGTGAGATCGTCGACGACAACCGGCGGCCGCTCGCGGAGGACGCGCTGGCGCGGACACGCGCCGAAGTTGTGGCGGCCGGCGATGCGCTGACGCGCGTCCACATAGAGCCGGGCAGCCCGCGCGCGCTCAAGCTGTTCTCCGCCTGAACGCCGCAGTGCGCGACTGCCGGACGCGCCGACCGTGACCGCGCCCACTGCCGCCGATACCCGCCGCGCCGCCGACCTGCGTGCGCGGATCGTCGACGCCAACCGGCGCTACTATGAAGAGGACGCGCCGGACCTCGCCGACGCGGAATACGACGCGCTGTACCGAGAGCTGCAGGCGCTCGAAGCCGCGCATCCCGCGCTGAAGACCGCGGACTCGCCGACGCAGCGCGTCGGCGGCGGCCGCGCGCAGGGCTTCGCGCCGGTGGCGCACCGCGTGCCGATGCTGTCGATCCAGACGGCCACCGACACGACGTCTGCCGCCGCTCTGGAATTCGACGCGCGGATCCGCCGCGAGCTGGAGCTGGAGCCGGATGCGCCGCCGGTGGCGTACTGCGCGGAGCTCAAGTTCGACGGCCTGGCGATGAGCCTGCGCTACGAGGACGGCGTGCTCGCGGTGGCGGCGACGCGCGGTGACGGCGAGACCGGCGAGGACGTCACCGCCAACGTGCGCAAGATTCCCGGCATCCCGGCCAGGCTGCGCGGCAAGGCGCCCACGGTGCTCGAAGTGCGCGGCGAGATCTATATGACGCGCGCCGAGTTCGTCGCGTTGAACGAGCGCCAGGCCGCGGCAGGCGGGCGGCTGTTCGTGAACCCGCGCAACACTGCGGCGGGCGCGGTGCGCCAGCTCGATGCCGCCGTCACGGTCGAGCGGCCGCTGCATTTCTACGCGTACGCGCTCGGCGAGACGGACGGCTATGCGCTGCCGAAGACGCAGGGCGAGCTGCTGCAGTCGCTGCGCCGCTTCGGCTTGCCGGTCAACGAGAACTGGCGCGTCGTCGCAGGCGGCGAGGGGCTCGCCGCGTTCTACGCAGACGTGGAGGCGCGCCGCCACGCGCTGCCTTTCGACATCGACGGCGTCGTCTACAAGGTCGACAGCCTGGAGCGCCAGCGCCAGCTGGGCTTCCGCACGCGCGAGCCGCGCTGGGCCGTCGCGCACAAGTTCCCGCCGGAGGAGATGCCGACGACGCTCGTCGCGATCGACGTCCAGGTGGGCCGCACCGGCGCCGTGACGCCGGTGGCACGCATCGAGCCGGTGTTCGTCGGCGGCACGACGGTGACCAACGTCACGCTGCACAACGAGGACGAGATCAATCGGCGCGACCTGCGCGTCGGCGACACGGTGATCGTGCGCCGTGCCGGCGACGTGATCCCGCAGATCGTGCGCTCGCTGCCCGAGCGCCGGCCGCGCGGCACGGCGCCGTGGGAGATGCCGACGCAATGCCCGGAGTGCGGTTCCGCGATCGTCCGGCTCCCCGACGAGGTCATCGCGCGCTGCGAGGGCGGCCTCGTGTGCCCGGCGCAGCGCAAGCAGGCGCTGCTGCATTTCGCGTCGCGCCGCGCGCTGGACATCGAGGGCCTCGGTGACAAGCTCGTCGACGCGCTCGTCGACGTCGGCTTCGTTCATACGGCGGCCGACGTGTACGCGCTGGACGTGCCGACGCTGGCGGCACTGCCGCGGATGGCCGACAAGAGCGCGGCCAACGTCCGCGCCGCGATTGACGCGAGCCGTGAGACGACGCTGGCCCGGTTCATCTACGGCCTGGGCATCCGCCACGTCGGCGAGGCGAGCGCGCGCGACCTGGCCACGCATTTCGGTGCGCTCGACGCGCTGATGGCCGCGAGCGTCGACGCGCTGCTGGAAGTCCGCGACGTGGGGCCGGTGCTCGCCGAAAGCGTCGCGCATTTCTTCGCGGAGCCGCATAACCGCGCC
>JBGAIC010000090.1:0-8994 GCA_044225845.1 Casimicrobiaceae bacterium | reverse complement strand
GAGCATGTCCTCGGTGATGGGTGCCGCGCGCAGCCGCAGCGTTTCCGGCGGCAGCGCCTCGATGCGCGCCGCGAACTGCGTCAGCAACGTGGCGCCGACGCTCGCCGCGCCGCCCTTCAGCGCGTGCGCCGCGTCGCGGAGGACTTCGTAGCGGCGCTTCTCCAGCGCGTCGGAGATCTGCGTCGTGAGCCGCGTGGCGTCCGCCAGGAAGCCTTCGAGCAGGCGGTCGATGAACGTCGGGTCCGGCGACAGGCGCGCAAGGTCGTGCAGCGCTTCCACGTCGATCGGCGGCGTGTCGACCACCGTCAGCGCGGGGCGCTCGTCCGTGCGCGGCGGCGGGATGCCGTCGCTTGCGCGGCCGTCGTCGGGCACGACGAGGTAGCGGTCGACCGCCTCGAGCAGGTAGGACGCGCGCAGCGGCTTGGCGATGAACTCGGCGGCGCCGGCGGCGTTGCAGTCCGCGATGATGTCCGTCGTGACGTTGGCGGACAGCACCAGGACCGGGATGGGCCGCGGCACCGAGAAGCGGTAGAGCTTCAACGCCTCGAGGCCCGAGATCACGGGCATCGACAGGTCGAACAGCGCAATGTCGAAGCCGCCGCGCTCCAGCGCGTCCAGCGCTTCCTCGCCGTTGTTCACGAGCGTGACGACGTGGCCGCCGCTTTGCAGGATGAGTTGCGCCACGCGCTGGTTGGTCGGGTTGTCCTCGGCGACGAGGATGCGCGCGCCGCGCAGCTTGCGCACGTTCAGCGACTGCTGCAGCGCCTGCGCCGTCGTCGCGTGGCGGACCGTCGTGGCGAGGTCCTCGGTGAGGTCCATGCCCTGCGGCGCGGCCACCGGCATCGGGACCTCGAACCAGAACACGGACCCTGCGCCGACCGCGCTTTCGAGGCCGATGGTGCCGCCCATCAGCTGGATGAGGTTGCGTGCGATCGTCGTGCCGAGGCCCGTGCCGCCGTAGACGCGGGTGATCGAATCGTCGGCCTGCGCGAACGGCTCGAAGATCAACGCCTGCTTCTCGGGCGGGATGCCGATGCCCGTATCGCGGACTTCGACACGCACGGTGCGGCGCGCGTCGTCGCTGCGCACCGCCCTGGCGTGCACGCTGACTTCGCCGCGCTCCGTGAACTTGACCGCGTTCGACAGCAGGTTGAGCAGCACCTGCCGCAGGTGGTGCGGGTCGCCTTCGAACCAGCCGGCCGCCTCCGGGTCGATCTCGGTCCGCACGTCGAGGCCCTTGTACCGCGCCTGCGGCAGCACGACCTTGACCGTGGACGACAGGAGCCGCGCGAACTCGAACGGGCGCACCTCGATGCGCACGCGGCCCGCCTCGATCTTCTCGACGTCCAGCACGTCCTCGATCTGCGCCAGCAACAGCTGCGCCGACGTGTTCATCGTGTCGACGATCTCGCGCTGCGATTCCGACAGGTTGGTCTCGCGCAGCACGTCGGCCATCGCGATGACGCCGTTGAGCGGCGTGCGCATCTCGTGGCTCACGTTGGCGACGAAGCGGCCCTTGGCCTGGTTGGCCTCGTCCGCGCGCTTCTTGGCTTTCTCGACGCGCTCGGCGAGCACGCCGACGTACAGCGGCAGCACGATGAGCCCGATCAGGAAGCCGCTGCCGATCGCCGTGTGCTGCGACCAGAACTCCGAATAGAAGAGCACGGACGTAAAGCCGGCGATCGCCATCGCCTGGCACGTGTGCAGGTAGCGGCGCCCGTAGCGGAAGCCGTTGCCGAACGTGATGAACAGGTAGACGCCGATGACCACGGCGCCGCCTTCGCCCATGTTGAGCAGGCAGTACGTGGTGACGCCGTTGTCGGCGAGCATGCCCAGGATGCGGCGCGGGTGGCTCACCGCCGGGTGCGCGAGCATCTGCGCGACGAGTCCCACCGAGAACAGGAAGAAGCCGGCCGCCACCATCAGCACGTGGCCTTCGGACTCCGACACGGTGCCGTCGCGCAGCGCGTAGATCGTCAGGTAGCACATGACGACGAACGCGATGACGATCCGCAGCGTGCCCTGCTCGACTTCGGCGCGACTGCCGGCCTTCGTCACGCGTGCGGACAGCGCGGCGAGCCGGGGTTTGAGCCAGTGGTCGAGGGCGTAGATCATCGTGCCAGCCGGACATGATAACGATTCGCAGCGCCGTCCGGCGAACGTTCGTCCCCGGGCGGGCGGCCGCCGGGAGGCCCGTCCAGCAGGCCATCGACGCTACCGCCACGGGGTCAAAGCAAGCTCCGTGCCCCGGCCCGGAGGGTGGAGGCCGGCCAGGAGCCGGGTGGCGGGAGCCTTATAATCGGCGGCTCTCCCGCAATGCCCGACACCATGAAAATCCTCGTACCGGTCAAGCGCGTCGTCGACTTCAACGTCAAGGTGCGCGTCAAGCCCGACGGCTCCGGCGTCGACCTCGCCAACGTCAAGATGTCGATGAACCCGTTCGACGAGATCGCCGTCGAGGAGGCGATTCGCCTGAAGGAAAAGGGCGCGGCGACCGAGATCGTCGCCGTCAGCCTTGGCATCGCCGCCTGCGCCGAGACCATCCGCACCGCGCTCGCGATGGGGGCCGACCGCGGCATCCTGGTCGAGACCGACGCCGAACTTCAGCCGTTGGCGGTTGCGAAACTTCTGCGCGCCATTGTGCAGCGCGAAAACCCGCAACTCGGGTTCGCCTGAAGGAAAAAGGCGTGGCGACCGAAATCATCGCCGTGTCTGCCGGTGTGGCGCAATGCCAGGAAACACTGCGCAACGCGATGGCGATCGGCGCTGATCGCGGCATCCTGATCGAGACGGACGCTGATCTGCAACCGCTGGCGGTGGCGAAACTGCTCAAGGCAGTGGTCGACAAGGAACAGCCGAAACTGGTGGTACTTGGCAAGCAGGCGATTGACGACGACGCCAACCAGACCGGCCAGATGCTGGCTGCGCTGCTCGGCTGGGGCCAGGCGACGTTTGCCTCCAAAGTGGAAGTTACAGGCGACACCGCAACCGTGACCCGCGAAGTCGACGGTGGTCTCGAAACCGTCGCCCTGAAATTGCCCGCCATCATCACCACTGATCTACGCCTGAATGAGCCGCGCTACGCCACGCTGCCCAACATCATGAAGGCGAAGAAAAAGCCGCTCGACACGTTGAAGCCCGCCGACCTCGCTGTCGACGTGACGCCGCGCCTCACGACGCTGAAGGTCGCGGAACCGAAGAAGCGCGTCGGCGGCGGCAAGGTGGCCGACGTCAGGGAACTGGTGTCCAAGCTGCGCAACGAAGCGAAGGTGATCGCATGACGTCGCTGGTGCTCGCCGAAGTCGATAAGGGCGTGCTGCGCGGCGCCACGCTCAACGCCATCACCGCCGCCAGGGCGATGGGCGGCGACGTCCATGTGCTCGTCGCCGGCAGCGGCGTCGACCCCGCTGCCAAGGCGGCCGCCGCGGTGCCGGGCGTGGCCACGGTGCTGGTCGCCGATGCCGCGCAATTCGCGCAGCCCACGGCCGAGGCGCTCGCGGCCCAGGTGCTCGCGGTGGCGCAAGGCGGCACTTATTCGCACATCGTCGCGGCGGCCACGGGCGTCGGCAAAAGCGTGCTGCCGCGCGTCGCGGCCAGGCTCGACGTGGCCCAGGTGTCGGAGATCACCGCGGTCGATGCGCCGGACACGTTCGTGCGCCCCATCTACGCAGGCAACGCGTTCGCGACGGTGAAAAGCAGCGACGCGGTGAAAGTGGTCACCGTGCGCGCGACGGCGTTCGACGCGGCGCCGTCCACGGGCGGCGGCGCGGCGATCACGGCGGTTACGCCCGTGGACGCACCCGCCGGCGCGCAAGTGACGAACCAGTCGCTGACCGTGTCCGAGCGGCCCGAGCTGACCGGCGCGCGCGTCGTCATCAGCGGCGGCCGCGGCCTGGGCAGCGCCGAGAACTTCAAGCTGCTCGAGCCGCTGGCCGACAAGCTGCACGCGGCGCTCGGCGCGTCGCGCGCCGCCGTCGATGCGGGCTACGTGCCCAACGATTTCCAGGTGGGGCAGACCGGCAAGATCGTCGCGCCGGACCTGTACATCGCCGTCGGCATCTCGGGCGCCATCCAGCATCTCGCCGGCATGAAGGACAGCAAGGTGATCGTCGCCATCAACAAGGATGCCGACGCGCCGATCTTCCAGATCGCCGACTATGGATTGGTCGGCGACCTGTTCGAGATCATCCCGCAGTTCACGGCCGAGCTGGGCTGAAGCCTGCCGGTCATCGAGGAGGAGCTTCGATGAGCACGTACCGCGCGCCGCTGGCGGACATGACGTTCGTGTTGAACGAATTGGCGGGGATGGCGCAGGTGGCCGCGCTGCCCGGTTTCGAGGACGCGACGCCGGACACGGTGGCGGCCATCCTGGAGGAAGCGTCGAAGTTCGCCACCGACGTGCTCGACCCGCTCAACCGTGCCGGCGACGAGCAGGGCTCGGTACTGCAGGCGGACGGCACGGTGAAGACGCCCGCCGGCTTCAAGGATGCGTACACGCAGTACGCGCAGAACGGCTGGAACGGCCTCACCAAGCATCCCGACCACGGCGGGCAGGGCCTGCCGCAGCTCGTCGCGACGCCGGTGGAGGAGATGTGGCACGCGGCGAACATGGCGTTCGACCTGTGCCCGCTGCTGACGCAGGGCGCCATCGAGGCGCTGGAGCTCTGCGGCAGCGACGCGCTCAAGTCCACGTTCCTGCCGAAGATGGTGGCGGGCGAGTGGACCGGCACGATGAACCTCACCGAGCCGCAAGCCGGCAGCGACCTCGCGGCCGTGCGCACGCGCGCGGTGCCGCAACCCGACGGCACGTACAAGATCTTCGGCCAGAAGATCTTCATCACCTACGGCGACCACGACTACACGGACAACATCGTGCATCTCGTGCTCGCGCGGCTGCCCGATGCGCCGCCCGGCGTGAAGGGCATCTCGCTGTTCGTCGTGCCCAAGTTCCTCGTGAACGCGGACGGGTCCATCGGCGCGCGCAACGACGTGAAGACGGTGTCGCTGGAGCACAAGCTGGGCATCCACGCGAGCCCGACGGCGGTGCTCGCGTACGGCGACGGCGGCGGCGCGGTCGGCTACATCGTCGGCGAGCCGAATCGCGGGCTCGAGTACATGTTCGTCATGATGAACCTCGCGCGCTTCTCGGTGGGGCTCGAAGGCGTGGGGATTTCCGAGCGCGCTTACCAGCGTGCCGTGGCTTATGCGCGCGAACGCGTGCAGGGCCGCGCCGTCGGCGAGGCCGCGGCCGCCCCCGCGATCATCGAGCACCCGGACATCCGCCGGATGCTGATGACGATGCGCGCGTCGGTGGAAGCGATGCGCGCGATCGCCTACGTGACCGCGGCCGCGCTCGACAACGCCAACCACCATCCGGACGCGGAGGCGCGCAAGCGGCATCAGGCGTTCGCCGAATTCATGGTGCCGATCGTCAAGGGCTGGTGCACGGAGACCGCGCAACAAGTCACCTACACCGGCGTCCAGGTGCACGGCGGCATGGGCTTCATCGAGGAGACGGGTGCTGCGCAGCACTACCGCGACGCGCGGATCATCACGATCTACGAGGGCACCACCGGCATCCAGGCCAACGACCTGATCGGGCGCAAGACGGCGCGCGATGGCGGTGCCGTCGCGCGTGCCGTGCTGGGCGAGATTCGCAAGACGGCGTCCGCGCTCTCGGGTGCGGGCGATGCGACGCTTCATCCGCTCGGGGCCTCGCTGGCGTCCGCGGCGGATGCGACAGAGTCCGCGCTCGGCTGGATGCTCGCGCATTTCCAGGCGTCGCCGCGCGCGGCGTTCGCCGGTTCCGTACCCTACCTCGAGTTGTGGGGCCTCGCGACCGGCGGCTACGGCGAATGCGTCCGCGCGGCGCCTGGTGGCCAGGCAAGCTCGCGACGAGCGCGAAGGCGACGCGGCGTTCATGCAGGCGAAGATCGCCACGGCGCGTTTCTACGCACAGGCCTTGCTGCCGCGCACGGGGGCGCTCGCCGTGCAGATCACGGCGGCCGGCGATGCGACGCTGGCGCTGGAGGCCGCGGCGTTCTGACGCTTGTCGGCGAGTCAGTCTCAGGCCGACAGCGGCGACGCCTACTCGCCGACGGCGTGCACGCGGCGGGCGTGACACAGTGGCGCACCATGGCTGACATCGCATTCCACCGCACCTGCCGGGCGCGGCCGTTGCTGGCGATCGTTGCGCTTGTGGCGGCGCTGGCGTCGCACGCTGCATCCGCGGACGAAGTTCCGCCCATCGGCGCGGGCGCATACCCCGTGGGCTGCACGGACATGGAGCAGGATTTCTCGCGCGTCCACGCCGACGAGACGCCGCAGTTCTACTGGGAAGGCGTGCCGGCGAGCGACGGCCGTGCACGCAGCGTCGTCGACCTGGCGGTGGCACCCGCGTCCGTCCCGCAGGTGGTGGTTCCGCTGCCGGACAACCGCGAGTTGTATTCCGGTTTCGCCGGCAAGTCGCTGTCGTTTCCGCTGCTGATCTGCTACCCAACGACCACGGCCAACGCGCGCGCCGGCTACACGCTGCCCAACGGAGCCGTGGTGCCGCACATGCAGAAGGGCGGCGACGCGCCGCTCTTCAATGCAACGCGGCCGCTGTGGCCGGTGCTGCTGTTCTCGCACGGGCTCGAAGGCAGCCCGCTCGATCCGGAGTACGTCGATGCGATGACGCTGCTCGCGAGCCACGGCTACGTCGTCGTCGCGCCCTTCCACATGGACCAGCGGATCGCGGACCTCGACATCGACGACTTTGCCGACGTCGCGAGCGCGCTGCTGCATTTCTCCGATTACACGGCGATGCAGGCGGTGCGGCCGCGCACGTTGTCCGCGGCGCTCGACGCCGCGCTGGCGGCGCCGTGGGCCGGGCACGTCGATCCCGCGAACGTCGCGGGCTTCGGTGCGAGCCTCGGCGGCGAAGCGCTGGTGTTGCTTGCGGGCGCGCAGCTGACGTCGAGCCTGGGCCTGTCGTCGCAGCAGGTGATCGCCGACACGCGCCTCAAGGCAATCGTCGGCTACGTGCCTTACTTCGGCCAGCCGATCTTGCCGGCGTTCGGCCGCGACCAGCACGGCATCGACGCGATGCTGCCGATCCCGATGCTGTCGATCTCCGGCACCGCTGATGTCGTCGCGCCGATCGCGATGACCGTCGAGGGCATGGAGCGGATGACGACGACGCGGATCCTCGTCGCGCTCGCGGGCGTCGAGCACGGCTTCGATGTGCCGTCGACGAACGACATCTTCACGTGGTCGCTCAACTTCCTGAACGCGCAGACGGCGCGCGATCCGGTGGCGCTGGCGACACTGCAACGGATGACGAACGTCGCGGGCGGCGGCAGCGACAGCCTCGTCATCGACTACGTCGCGCCCTACGCCGCGCTTGCGCCGGAAGTGGACGTCATCGAGTATTACAACGCGGGCAACGGCCACTACTTCATGACGGCGAGCCCGCTGGAGATCGGCATCCTCGATGCAGGCACGCCGATCGCGGGCTGGGTCCGCACCGGCTACCGGTTCAAGGCGTATGCGGAAGGCAGCGGGCGCGGCACGTCCACGTGCCGCTTCTACGGCACGCCCGGTACCGGGCCTGATACGCACTTCTACACGCTGTACGACTTCGAGTGCCAGATCCTGCTGAAGCAACCGGTCACGTGGACCTACGAGGGCCTGGTGTTCGAGGCGGGCCTGCCGGCGAACGGGACGTGCCCCGCCGACACGATGATCGTCTGGCGCTACTACAACAACGGGCAGGGTGGAGTACCGAACCACAGGTACACGACGAGTCCCGTGATCGGGCTCGAGCTGATCGCGGACGGGTGGGTGCCGGAAGGTCCCGCGATGTGCACGCCGCCCTAGGTCCGACTCGGGGTCGGACCAATTCCTGATCCTATTCGATGGCGCGTATCCACATGATCTCGCACGCGCCGGCGCCGGTGTCGTCGCGGACCATCGACGTCGCCCATACGCCGCCGTTCATCTGCACGTCGACGAGATCGCCATGCAGCGTGAAGATCGCGCCGGGCCGCAGGTGCGCGAGCTTCGTTTCGACCGCGGCATCCGCGGGAATCGCGTGGATCTGCCCCGCATGGACGACCAGGTCCTGCGGCTTCAGCGGAAACGTGACCGGATCGCGCATCCGCCAGTAGAAGAAGCGGCCCATCTGCGAGATGTCGAGCTGATCGACGATCGCGGCATCGGACATCGGTCCCCAGCCTACGGCGAGGTCCCACGGCGCGATGTCGGCCGTCGCATCGGCGCGGTAACGCTCCTTGCGCAACAGGCGCACCGTCAGATCGTAATGCGCGCGGACGACGAGCGTATGGCCCGCGGCCGTGTGGGTTTCGCGCTCCGTGACGTTCACCTGCAGCGGGTCGTCGGCGGCCAGCACGCCGGCCGGCGTGGTCACCGGGCGGTTGCTCCACCAGTCGTACGCGCCGTACAGCGACAGCACGCACAGCGCGACGAAGACCCAGCGCGCCATCGCGGCTAGCCTGCCGCGGCAAGCGACGCGGCCGCCGCGCCGGCCGCCCCGCGCCGCCCCAGCTTCCGCTCGCCGACGATCCGCTGGATGGCGGCCACCGCGACGATCATCAGCACGATCAGCACGGAGCAGTACGCGAGCGCCACGCCGTAGTCGCCGTTGACCGCGCGGTTGATGATGTAGGTCGTCGCCCATTCGTACTGCGCCGACACGAGGAAGATCACCGCCGACACGGTGGTCATCGCGCGGACGAAGCTGTACGCGAGCGCGGCGACGATCGCGGGCTTCAGCAGCGGCGCGAGCACCGTGCGCAGCGTCCGGCCGCCGCGTGCGCGCAGCGTCGTCGCGGCCTCGTCGAGCGACGGGTCGATCTGCGCCATCGCGGCCATGCCCGCGCGCACGCCCACCGGCATGTTGCGGAAGACGTTGCACAGCACCAGGATCAGCGCCGTGCCGGTCAGCTCGATCGGCGGCACGTTGAACGCCAGGATGTAGGCGACGCCGATGAC
>JBGAIC010000089.1:0-8995 GCA_044225845.1 Casimicrobiaceae bacterium | reverse complement strand
CTCGCGTCGCCGCCGCTCGAGGCCCACGATGCGGCGCGGCTCGCCGCCGGCGTGCTGCTGGCCGCGGTCCTCGCATTTACGGCCTTCGCCGCCCGCGAGCTCGCGGGGCGCGCGTTCCGCTGGATGCCGGTGCTGGTGCTCGTCGGCTCGGTGGGCATGTGGGATCGCGCGCACGTGCTGTCCGGCGACCTTGGCGCGACGCTCGGTGTCGCGGTCGCGCTGCTGGGCTTCGGGCTCGCGTCGCGCCGGCCGCTCGTCGGCGGCGTGGTGATCGGGCTGGGCGCGGCCATCGGCTTCCTGTCCAACGGCTTCGCGGTGCCGCTGTGGGTGCTCGCGACCAGCCTCGTGCTGCCGCTGACCGGCCCGTCGTGGCGCACGCGCGAGTTCGCGGCGACGACGGTCCTGTGGCTCGTCGTCTGCGCGCTGATCGGCGCAGCCTGGCTCGGCGCGCTGTACATGCGCGACCCGCAGGGCATCGCCGCGTGGCGCGCCGTCGAGACGGCCAACCGCTACTTCGCCTGGCTCGGCTCGGCGGACGACTTCGACCCGGCTTACGTATTCAAGAACCTCTTGTGGTTCGCGTGGCCGGCCTTGCCGCTGGTCGTGTGGACGCTGTGGATCCGCGCGCGCGGCTTCAACGGCGGCCTCGCCGACAACGCGGTGCGCGTGCCGCTGGTGATGGCGGCCGTGATCCTCGCGGCCTGCGCCGTGCACTCGGACCCGTCGCTGATCGGCCTGCTGCCGGTGCTCGTGCCGCTCGCCATCCTGGCGTCGCTCGAGATCGACTCGCTGAAGCGCGGCTTCTCCGGCGCGCTCGACTGGTTCGGCATCCTGACGTTCGGCCTCCTCGCCACGCTGGTGTGGGTGCTGTGGGTCGACGCCTATGTGCACGGCATGTCGGCACAGGTGGCGACGCTGTTCCGCGACACCGAAGCGGGATTCCGGCCGTCGTTCCGGCTGGGCGCGATCCTGGTCGCGATCTTCCTCACGCTGCTGTGGATCGCGCTCGTACGCCCCGCGCGCAAGTCCAACCGCCGCGCACTGCTCAACTGGGCGGCCGGCGTCGTGCTGCTGTGGGGCCTCTACTCGACGATCTGGCTGCCCTATCTCGATTCGCGGCGCAGCTATCGGTGGGTGGTCGAGACCTTGCACCAGCAATTGCCGCCGGGCGCGTGCGTCGTCGGTCGCAACCTGGGCGACCCGCAGCGCGCGCTGCTGTATTACTTCGCGGGCATCGCCACGCTGCGCGACGACGCGCCGGGCGCGGGCGACTGCCCCGCGCTGATCGTGCAATACAACCGCCAGGCCCCGGAGGACCTTCCGGGCTGGACGCGCCGCTGGGTGGGCGGAAGGCGCGGCGACAACACCGAGAGCTTCGCGCTCTACAGGCGGGGCACGCCATGAAATTCATCGACGAAGCGGTCATCGAAGTGCACGCGGGCAACGGCGGCAACGGCGTCGCGTCGTTCCGCCGCGAGAAGTACATCCCGCGCGGCGGTCCCGACGGCGGCGACGGCGGCCGCGGCGGCAGCATCTTCGCGGTGGCGGACCGCAACATCAACACGCTGATCGACTATCGCTATGCGCGCATCCATCGCGCCAAGCGCGGCGAGAACGGGCGCGGCGCGGACCAGTACGGACGCGGCGCCGACGACGTCACGTTGCGCGTGCCGGTGGGCACCGTGATCGCCGACGCGGACACCGGCGAGCCGCTCGCCGACCTCGCGCACGACGGCGCACGTGCGCTGCTCGCGAAGGGCGGCGCGGGCGGCCTCGGCAACCTGCACTTCAAGTCGAGCACCAACCGCGCGCCGCGGCAGGCGACGCCGGGCGAGCACGGCGAATCGCGCCGGCTGCGGCTTGAGCTGCGCGTGCTGGCCGACGTCGGCCTGCTGGGCCTGCCCAACGCGGGCAAGTCGACGCTGATCCGCGCGGTCTCGTCGGCCAAGCCCAAGGTGGCCGACTATCCGTTCACCACGCTCGCGCCCAACCTCGGCGTCGTGCGCGTCGACGAAGGCCGCAGCTTCGTCGTCGCCGACATCCCGGGGCTCATCGAAGGCGCCGCCGACGGCGCGGGCCTGGGCCACCAGTTCCTGCGCCACCTGCAGCGCACGCGGCTGCTGCTGCACGTGGTCGACCTCGCGCCGCTCGATCCGGAAGCGGACCCGGTGCACGACGCGCGCGCGATCGTCCGCGAGTTGAAGCGCTACGACGCGGCGTTGTACGACAAGCCGCGCTGGCTCGTGCTGAACAAGCTGGACCTCATTCCCGAGGACGAGCGCGCGAAGGCGGTCGCGGCGTTCGTGAAGTCGCTGCGCTGGAAGGGCCCGGTGTTCGCGATCGCGGCGATCGACGGCGAAGGTTGCCGCCCGCTGGTGTTCGCGATCGGCGACTGGCTCGATGCGCATCCCGCGGCCGCGGAGCCGCCGGTCGAAGTGGCACCGGTCGTCGTCAAGCCGGAGCCGGTCGACGCGCGGCATGCGCGCCGCGTGCGCCGCACGCCGGACGAGGACGCCTCGTGAGCGACGCGATGCGCGCGGCGCGGCGCATCGTCGTCAAGGTCGGCTCCAGCCTCGTCACCAACGACGGCCGCGGCCTCGATCACGCCGCGGTGGCGCGCTGGGCCGGCCAGATCGCGGCGCTGCGGCGCGAAGGGCGCGAGGTGCTGCTCGTGTCGTCGGGCGCAATCGCCGAAGGCATGCAGCGGCTCGGCTGGACTACGCGCCCGCACACGATCCACGAATTGCAGGCGGCCGCTGCCGTCGGCCAGATGGGCCTGGTCCAGGCCTACGAGGCCGCATTCGCGCACTATGCGCTGCGCACGGCGCAGGTGCTGCTGACGCACGAGGACCTGGCCGACCGCCGCCGTTACCTGAACGCGCGCAGCACGCTGCGCACGCTGCTCGAGCTCGGCGTGATGCCCGTGATCAACGAGAACGACACGGTGACGACCGACGAGATCAAGCTCGGCGACAACGACACGCTGGGCGCGCTCGTCACGAACCTCGTCGAGGCGGACGTGCTGGTGCTGCTCACCGACCAGTCCGGGCTCTACTCGGCCGATCCGCGCAAGGATCCGTCCGCGACGCTGATCGCGACGGCGCGCGCCGGCGATCCGGCGCTCGAAGTGATGGCGGGCGGCGCCGGCAGCGCGATCGGGCGCGGCGGGATGCTGACGAAGGTGCTCGCCGCGAAGCGCGCCGCGCGTTCAGGCGCGACGACGGTGATCGCGAGCGGGCGCGAAGAGGACGTGCTGACGCGGCTCGCCGACGGCGAAGCGATCGGCACGGCGCTCGTCGCGGACGCGCCCACGCTCGCGGCGCGCAAGCAGTGGCTCGCGGATCACGTGCAGCTCGCGGGCACGCTGACGCTCGACGCCGGCGCCGTGCGCGCGCTGGTGGCGGACGGCAAGAGCCTGCTGCCGATCGGCGTCGCGCGCGTCGCGGGCTCGTTCGAGCGCGGCGAGGCCGTGCGTTGCGTCGGGCCGGACGGTCGCGAGCTCGCGCGCGGACATGTCAACTACGGAAGCGCGGATGCAGCCAGGATCGTGGGGCGGCCGTCGAGCGAGATCGAGGCCATCCTGGGGTATGTGGACGAGCCGGAGCTCATCCATCGGGACAACCTTGTCGTCACCGAAATGGGGTCAGACACCAATTAGCGGCGCGGCCAAACGGGGTGGGGAAATGGGGTCAGACACCAATTAGGACGTCGGGTCGGCATACGCATCCGGCCGCTCCGAATGCGCGAAACCGTACAGCCGGTCCCGCCGCGTCTGCGGCCGGCCGTGCAGGAAGCGCTCGAGCTCGTTCAGTGCGCGACGGTAGACCTCGCGCTTGAAGTCGATGACGGTGTCGAGAGGCACCCAGTACTCGTGCCAGCGCCACGCATCGAACTCGGGATGCTCGGTGGCGCGCAGGCTCACGTCGTTGTCGCGCCCGGTGAGCCGCAGCAGATACCAGATCTGCTTCTGCCCCCGGTAGGCGCCGCGCCATTCGCGCTTGACCCAGTGCTGCGGCACTTCGTAACGAAGCCAGTCCCGCGTCCGGCCCAGAATCCTGACGTGCTGGGGTTGAAGCCCGGTTTCCTCGAACAGCTCGCGGAACATCGCCTTTTCAGGCGTTTCCCCGGCGTTGATGCCACCCTGCGGAAATTGCCACGAGTGTTCGCGGATCCGTTTACCCCAGAAAACCTGATTCCGGGCGTTGGCGACGACGATGGCGACATTGGGACGGTACCCGTCGCGATCCAGCATCGCATTGCCCCGTCAAACAATTGGTTACGTGCATTTTTCCACAATTCGCACAAAGTTGGAACGCAGGACGCTCCCGAGCGGCGCATCCGGCGGCCGCGTTGCACCGTCAAGCGCGCCTGGGCGGGCGTTCGACGGGCGTTGCGTCGATGGTCAGCAGGCGATCGCGGCGGATCAGGCGCAGCGCCAGCGGTCGGCCGATCGCGTCTTCGTCCAGCCGTTGCTGGAGCGCATCGACGCTCGCCACGGGCTGGCCATCGATGGCCACGATGATGTCGCCCCCCTCCACGCCGCTCTGCGCGGCCGGCGACCCGGTCTCCACGGATTCGACGCGCACCGCGGAGCGCGCATCGCCCAGCCCGAAATACAGCACGTAGCGCCGCGGCAGCCGGTAGGTCATGCCGCCCACGCCGAGCCAGCCGCGGCGGATGCGGCCGGTGCGGATCAGCTGGCTCGCCACGCGCTCGGCCGTGGCCGACGCGATCGCGAAGCAGATGCCCTGCGCCGGCAGGATCACCGCCGTGTTGACGCCGATGACGTCGCCCGCCGTGTTCACCAGCGGCCCGCCCGAGTTGCCGGGGTTGAGCGCCGCGTCCGTCTGCAGCACGTTGTCGAGCAGCCGCCCGGTCTTCGCACGCATCGAGCGGCCGAGCGCGCTGACGATGCCCGCGGTCACCGAATGCTGGAAGCCATAGGGGCTGCCGATCGCCACCGCGATCTGGCCGACACGCAGCCGCTCGGAATCGCCGAAGCGCACCGCGGGCGCGTCGTGGACGCCCACCTTCAGCACCGCGAGGTCCGAATCGGGATCGTCGCCGACGATGTGCGCGGGCGCGCTGCGGCCGTCGGCGAGCGTCACCTCGAGCGTGCGCGCGCCGCTGGCGACGTGGCTGTTGGTCACGAGCACGCCGTCCGGCGCGATGAAGAAGCCCGAGCCGCTGCCGCCCTGGGCGCGCTCGCGATGCGCGAGCACCGCCACGTGCGCGACGGCCGGCACCACGCGCGCCACCGCGGCGGACACGGTGGCCGAATAGGCGTCGAGCAGCCGCGCGTCGTCGGCGACGTCGCGCGCGGGATCGGGGGTTCGCAGTTCGTCGAGGGGCATGGGCGTTTCCGGGGGCTGCACGTCGGCAGATCGGGTGCCGCGCGCCGGAATTCAACCGGCGACGCCGGCCCGGCGCCCGGCCGGCGGTTGTAACCAGACTGTTGCGCCGGACGGAAGCGGATACGTTTACGTCGTACACCCGTTGAACCAAGCCGCGCAGGCTGTTTCGAACAGGCCAACGGTGCGCCTTGCGCGCCGGCTTTCGATGGGGAGTTCCATGGTTTCGCCTCCGCTGTCGCGGCGCGCCACGCTTGGCGGGGCCGCGGCGCTCGCGCTCGCCGCCGCGTTGCTCGTCACGGTGTACGAGCGCGCCGCGACGGCCGCACCGCCCGCACCCACCGCCACCGCCGTGCCCGTGACGCTCGGCACCGTGACGCGCGCCAACGTTCCCGTCCGCGTCACCGGCACGGGCACCGTGCAGGCATCCCAATCGGTGACGGTGCGCACGCGCGTCGACGGCGAGCTGCGCAAGGTGGCGTTCGCCGAAGGCGACGACGTGAAGCGAGGGCAGCTGCTGGCCGAGATCGATCCGCGCACGTTCCAGGCCACGCTCGACAGCGCGAAAGCGCAAAAGGCACGCGACGAGGCGACGCTCGCGGCCGCGCGCAAGGACCTCGAGCGCTACAGGACGCTCGTCGCGCAGGATTCCATCCAGCAGCAGACGCTGGACACGCAGACGGCGACCGTCGCCCAGCTGCAAGCCGCCGTGCAGGCTGACGACGCCGCCATCGCCAACGCGACGGTGCAGCTCGGCTACACGTCGATCCGCTCGCCGCTCGACGGCCGTGCGGGCATCCGGCTGCAGGACGCGGGCAACATCGTCCACGCGACCGACGCGACCGGCCTCGTCGTCGTCAACCAGATCGACCCGATCGCCGTCGTGTTCACGCTGCCCGAGTCCGACGTGACGCGCGTCAACGCCGCGATCCGCGCCGCGGGCCGTGCGCCGCTCACCGTCAGCGCGCAGAGCCGCGAGGACGGCTCCGCGCTCGCCAGCGGCAAGCTCGTGCTGATCAACAACCAGATCGACACGTCGACGGGCACCGTGCAGCTCAAGGCCCAGTTCCCCAACCCGCAGCATGCGCTGTGGCCCGGCCAGTACGTGAACGCGGTGCTGACGCTCGGCACGCGCGCCGACGCGCTGACGGTGCCGGAGACCGCGATCCAGCGCGGCCCCGACGGCCTCTACGTGTATGCGGTCGACGCCGAAGGCGTGGCGAGCGTGAAGCCGGTGAAGGTCGCACAGATCGCCGACGGCGTCGCCGTCGTCAGCGCGGGCCTCGACGAAGGCCAGCGCGTCGTCGTCGACGGCCAGTACAAGCTGCGTCCCGGGCTGCACGTGACGGCGGAGCCGCGGGCCGCCGCGAAGCCTGCCGCCCGATGAACCTTTCCGAAGCGTTCATCCGCCGGCCGATCGGCACGTCGCTGCTCGCCGCTGCGCTGCTGCTCGTCGGCATCGCCGCGTGGCCTTTCCTGCCGGTGGCGCCGCTGCCGCAGGTCGACTTCCCGACGATCCAGGTGTCGGCCAGCCTGCCGGGCGCGAGCCCCGACACGATGGCCGCCACCGTCGCCACGCCGCTCGAACGCCAGTTCTCGCTGATCTCGGGGCTGACGCAGATGACGTCGTCGAGCGTGCTGGGCTCGACGCAGATCACGCTGCAGTTCGACCTCAACCGCCACATCGACGACGCCGCCACCGACGTGCTGGCCGCGATCAACGCCGCGAGCGGCCAGTTGCCCGCCAACCTGCCGAGCCCGCCGACCTACCGCAAGACCAACCCGGCCGACCGGCCGATCATGATCCTGGGCGTCACGTCGGACACGCTGCCGCTCACTACCGTTTCCGACTACGCGGACAACATCCTCGCGCAGCAGATCTCGCAGCTCGCCGGCGTGGGCCAGGTGTCGATCGGCGGCCAGCAGAAACCGGCCGTGCGCGTGCAGATCGACCCCGGCAAGATCGCGGCGCTGGGCATGAGCCTGGAGGACGTGCGCGCGCAGATCGCGGTCTCCACCGTCAACGCGCCCAAGGGCTCGTTCGACGGGCCGGCGCAGGCGACCGCCGTCTACGACAACGACCAGCTGCAGTCGGCCAAGGACTGGAACAACGTGATCGTCGCGTGGCGCAACGGCGCACCGGTGCGCATCCGCGACATCGGCCGCGCGGTCGACGGCCCCGAGAACGCGAAGGTGGCCGCCTGGGCGTTCGACGGCGCTGGCGCGCCGCAGGACAGCACGCTGGGGCACCGGCGCACGGTGCTGCTGCCGATCTTCAAGCAGCCGGGCGCCAACGTCATCGAGACGGTCGACCGCGTCAAGGCAGCGCTGCCGCGGCTGCGCGCGGCGATCCCGCAGGCGATCGAGATCAACGTCGTGTCCGACCGCACGATGACGATCCGCGCATCGGTCAAGGACGTCGAGTTCACGCTGGTGCTCACCGGCTTCCTCGTCGTGCTCGTCATCTTCGTGTTCCTGCGCAACGTGCGCGCGACGGTGATCCCCGCCGTCACGATCCCGCTCGCTGTCATGGCGACGGCCGGCGCGATGTACGTGCTCGGCTTCTCGCTCGACAACCTGTCGCTGATGGCGCTGACGGTGGCGATCGGCTTCGTCGTCGACGACGCCATCGTGATGCTCGAGAACATCTACCGGCACGTCGAGGCCGGGGAGCCGCCGCTCGCGGCCGCGATCGTCGGCGCGCGCGAGATCGGCTTCACCGTCGTGTCGATCTCGGTGTCGCTGGTGGCCGTGTTCATCCCGCTGCTGCTGATGGGCGGCATCATCGGCCGCGTGTTCCGCGAGTTCGCCGTCACCGTCACCGTGATGATCGCGATCTCGGTCGTGATCACGCTGACGCTGACGCCGATGCTGTGCGCACGGTTTCTCAAGCCGCACGCGGGCGCCGCGACGCACGGGCGCCTCTTCAACCTGTTCGAGCGCGGCTTCGACGCGTTGAACCGGGGCTATGCGCGCGGGCTGCGCGTCGTGCTGCGCCACCGCTTCATCACGCTCGTCGTCTTCCTCGCGACCGTCGCCGCCACGGTGCTGCTGTACGTGTTCATCCCCAAGGGCTTCTTCCCGCAGCAGGACACGGGCTTCATCATCGGCATCGCCGAAGGCGCGCAGGACTCGTCGTTCGCGGCGATGAGCAAGCGCGCCGTCGCCGTCGCCGACGTCGTGCGCGCCGACCCCGCCGTGGCGACGATCGGCTTCAACCTGGGCGGCAACAACACGCTCAACACGACCAACTTCTTCATCACGCTGGCGCCGCGCGAGGAACGCGGCGGCGCCAGCGCCGACGTCGTCATCGCGCGGCTGCGGCGCAAGCTCGCCGGGCTCGAGGGCGTCAACCTGTACATGCAGTCGGCGCAGGACATCAACGTCGGCGGCCGCCTCGCCCGCACGCAATACCAGTACACGCTGACCGACGCCGACATCCGCGAGCTGAGCCAGTGGGCGCCCAAGGTGCTCGACAAGCTGCGGACGCTGCCGCAGATCACGGACCTCGTGTCCGACCAGCAGACCAGCGCCGCGGCGATCAACCTGACGATCGACCGCGACCGCGCGTCGAGCTTCGGCATCTCGCCGGCGCTGATCGACGCGACGATCTACGACGCGATCGGGCAGCGCCAGGTCGTGCA
>JBGAIC010000009.1:0-86681 GCA_044225845.1 Casimicrobiaceae bacterium | reverse complement strand
GTGCAGGACCTGATGCGCGAGCGTGCCGCCGACCTCGCCCCGCTGCTCGCCAACCCGGATGCCTGCTTCTACGTCTGCGGCCTGAAGGCGATGGAAGAGGGCGTGCTGCTCGCGTTGCGGGACATCGCCACCGGCGCAGGCCTGGACTGGGACACGGTGGCCGCGTCGCTGAAGCGCGAGGGGCGTCTGCACCTCGAGACCTACTGAACGCGCTGCCGCGGCCGTGAAATTCGCCGAATTCGCCGCGGGGCAGACGTTCGCCGCCGGTCCCGTGGTGGTGACGCGCGAGGCGATGCTCGCCTTCGCGCGCGAGTTCGATCCGCAGTGGTTCCACGTCGACCAGGCCGCCGCCGGCGAAGGTCCGTTCGGCGGCCTGATCGCCAGCGGCTGGCACACGTGCGCGATCGCGATGCGCCTCGCCGTGGACACCGTGCTGCACGACTCGGAGTCGTTCGCGTCGCCGGGCCTCGACGAGCTGCGCTGGCCTCACCCCGTGCGCCCGGGCGATGCGTTGCGCTGGACCGCGACGGTCATCGAGACCCGGCGCTCGCGCTCGCGGCCGACGCTCGGCATCCTGCGCTGGCGCTGGGAGCTCCACAACCAGGACGGCGCGAAGGTGCTGGACCTCGAGGCGACGAGCCTCTTCGACGTCAGCCGAACGCGCCCGCCGGCAGCGGGATGAACTCGTCGTGGTCGTTCGGCGGCAGGCCGAAGCGGCCGGCCTGCCAGTCCGCCTTCGCCTGCTCGATCCGCTCGCGCCGCGACGACACGAAGTTCCACCAGATGTGCCGCTCGCCCAGCGGCTCGCCGCCCATCAGCATCACGGTGACCGGCGCGCCGGCGCGCAGCGTGGCGTCGCGGCCGTCGGCCAGCACCAGCATGCGGCCGGGCTCGAGCGTCACGCCGTCGACTTCCAGCGAGCCGCGCGGCACGTAGATCGCGCGCTCGCCGAGCGACGCGGGCACGTCGAGCGTGGCGCCGGTCTCCATCTGCACGTGCACGTAGAACAGCGGCGAACGCGTGCGCACCGGGCTCGCGAGCCCGTACGCGTGGCCGGCGATGACGCGCAGCCAGACGCCGGACGCTTCCGTCGTCGGCAGCGTGGCACCGGCGTAGTGATCGAACGCGGGCGCGATCTCTTCGTCGCCGTCCGGCAGCGCGACCCACGACTGCAGCAACTCGAGGCCCGTGCGCGCGAGCAGCGCGGCATCCTCGAAGCGCTCGGAGTGGACGATGCCGCGGCCCGCGGTCATCCAGTTCACGTCGCCGGGCGTGATGACCTGCGTATAGCCCAGGCTGTCACGATGCGTGATCGCGCCGTCGAGCAGGTAGCTGACGGTGGCGAGGCCGATGTGCGGATGCGGGCGCACGTCCGCGCGGCGCGCGGTGCCGGGTGCGAACGTTACCGGTCCCGCGTGATCCAGGAAGATGAACGGGCCGACCATGCGGCGCTTCGCGTAGGGCAGCAGGCGGCGCACGAGCAGGCCATGGCCCAGGTCGGCGGCGCGCGCGTCGATGGCGAGGTCGGTGTCGGACATGGCGTCGGCGTCGGGGCAGGCATCAGGCTGCGGACCTCCGAGCATACGCGACGGGCGCGCACCGCGTCCCGCCCGTCAGTTGCGCGTCGGGCACGCGATGGTGGCGCCGCTCGCGTTGTAGCAGGTGGCGCTGCGCGTGACGCCGGTTTCAGAGTTGTAGCTCTCCGTCGCCTTTACCGAGTTGCCCGTCGTCGCGCTGGTGGCCGTCGTCGTGCGCGTCTGGTCGACGTCGCCCGCGGCATCGCGCGTGGCGCTGCCTTTGCTGGCGACGCTGCCCTTGCTGCCGCTGGCGGCGAAGCCGCTGGTGTGCGACGCGGAGCCGTCGGCGTTGACCGTCGTGGTGCCAGCGCGCGCACCCTTGGCGCCGTTGGGACCGCGGAACGCGCTGCCGCCCGTCGTCGTGACGTTGCCCTGGCCGTCGCTGCGCGTGACGCGCGCGCGACCGGCGACGCCGCCTTCGGGGCCCTCGTGGCCGGCGACCGTCGTGGCCGTCTTGCCGCCTTCGGCATTGCCGTGGACGACGTGGCGCGTGTACGCGCCGGCGGGCGCGGCGGCGACGAGCGTGGCCATGGCCAGTGCCAGCGCGGTAGTGAGTCGGTGTGCGTTCATCGTGAAGCTCCTGTGGGTGGGTTCGATCCCGCAACGCCGCGGGGACGTGGCGCCAAGATGCCCGCGAGGTGTGAATGGCCGATCACGGCCGAGGGGCATTCGGTGACAAGCGATGAGCGCTCCCCACGGCCTGTCACCGTTTGTCATGATTGGCGCCCGGGCGCGGTGCGCGTCCCGTTAGCATTCGCTGACGGCCGCCCGCCGGCCGCTCGCGCCACTCCTACGATGACCGAACCCATAGCCCGTGTGTTGATCGCCGACGACGAAGCCGAGCTGCGCGGCCTCCTCGAGCGCTACCTGACCGAACAAGGCTATGGCGTGCGCACGGTGCCCGGCGCCGACGGCCTGGATCGCCTGCTGTCGCGCGAGCGCTTCGACGTGCTGGTGCTGGACGTGATGATGCCGGGCGAGGACGGGCTCGCCGCCTGTCGGCGCTTGCGCGCGCAGGGCGAGACGATCCCGATCATCATGCTGACGGCGCGCGGCGATCCGGTCGATCGCATCATCGGCCTCGAGATGGGCGCCGACGACTACCTGCCCAAGCCGTTCAATCCGCGCGAGCTGCTGGCGCGCATCCAGGCGCTGGTGCGGCGCCAGAACGTGCTCGGCGCGCACGCGGGGCCGCTCAAGGACGAGGGCCGCGTGACGTTCGGTGCGTTCACGCTGCACCTCGCCGAGCGGCGGCTCACGCGCACCGTCGACGGCGCGGTGGAGGACGTGCCGCTCACCACCGGCGAATTCAACCTGCTGCGTGTGCTGGCGCAGAATCCGCAGCGGCCGCTGGGCCGCGACCGGCTGATCGAGCTCGCGTACGGCCGCGACCACGTGGCCACCGACCGCAGCATCGACGTCCAGGTGATGCGCCTGCGCAAGCTGATCGAGGCCGACCCGTCGGCGCCGCGTCACCTGCAGACGGTGTGGGGCGTCGGCTACGTGTTCGTGCCGGAAGGCAGCGCTGCGGCGTGAGCGCGAAGCGCCTGCGATGAACCTCGTCCCGCGCAGCCTGTTCGCGCGCACCGGCTGGCTGCTGGTGGGCCTGATCGTCGTCGCGCAATTGGCAAGCTTCGTGATCGTCCGTCAGCTGGTGCTGAAGCCGCGCGTCACGCGCGTTGCGGAGGCGCTGGCGCGCGACATCGCGGCGATGCGCGCGGGTCTCGTCGCGTTGCCGCCCGATGCGCGCAAGGCCTACGTCGACGCGTTCAACGCGCGCGCCGTGCGGCTCGAAGGCAACCAGCAAGCGGCTGCGCGGATGGCGCCGCTCGCGCCGATCGAGCGCGTGTTCGTCCGCGACGTTTCGGAGCGCGTCGCGGGCGAGGGCATCCAGGCGGTCTGGCGCCGCGACAACGGCGGCAGCTTCCAGCTTCGCCTGCGCCTGGACGACGTCGACTACTGGATCGTGCTGCCCAATTCGCTGCCGGCGCGCGAGGCGACGGGCGCGTGGATCGTCGCCACCGTCGTCAGCGCGCTGCTGGCGCTGGTCGGCGCGCTGCTCGTGCAACGCAAGATCGACGCGCCTTTGCGGCGCGTCGTCGCCGCCGCCGGCGTGCTGGCGCGTGGCGGCACGCCCGACCGGCTGCCGGAGACGGGGCCAACCGAGATCGCATCACTGTCGCGCGGCTTCAACCAGCTGGCCGCCGATCTCGCGCATAACGCCCGCGAGCGCGCCGTGATGCTGGCGGGCATCTCGCACGACCTGCGCACGCCGCTGACCAAGCTGCGGCTCGGTGTCGAGATCCTGCGCGCGCCGGCCGAGGCGCACGGCGACGCCGCGCTGATCACGGGCATGACCAGCAGCATCGACGAGATGGACGGCGTCGTCGGCCAGTTCCTGGACTACGCGCGCGCCGACGACGGCGAGGCGCGCACGCAGCTGTCGCTCGACGACGTCGCCAGGGCGCTCGCCACCGCCGCGCGCGACGCGGGCCGGGCGCTGGAGCTCACGCTCGGCGCGCCGGCGACGCTGTCGCTGCGCGCGCAGGGCTTGCGCCGCGCCGCCGGCAACCTGGTCGAGAATGCATGGCGCCACGGCAAGCCGCCTGTGGCGCTGCAGACCGGGCAGACCGCGGACGCGGCATGGGATCGAGGTGCGCGATCGCGGGCCCGGCATCCCGCCGGCGGCGCGCGACGCGCTGCGCGAGCCGTTCCGGCGCGGCGACGAGGCGCGCGGGGATGGCGCCGGCGCGGGGCTCGGGCTCGCGATCGTCGAGCGGATGGCGCGCGCGCACGGCGGCACGCTGACGCTCGACGACGCACCGGGCGGCGGCCTGCGCGCGCGGATCACGATCCCGTTGCGGGGCGCCGCCGGCTGATGCGGTAATCTTGCGCGCATCGTTCCCGCGCGCCCCGTGTCGATGAAGGACCACTACGCGATGTTCGCCGGCTACAACGGCTGGGCGAACCGCCGCGTGTACGCGGCCGCGCGCGCGCTGCCCGACGCCGACTATCGCGCCGACCGCGGCGCATTCTTCGGCTCCGTGCATCGCACGCTCAACCACCTGCTCGCCACCGATCGCATCTGGATGCGTCGCTTCACCGGTACGGGCGACGCGCCGGATCGACTGGACGCGATCGTCTGCGACGACTTCACGTTGTTGGCGGCGGCGCGCGAGGCCGAGGACGCGCGCATCGTCGACTACGTCGCGGGCCTCGACGATGCGGCGCTCGCGGGCGTCATCCGCTATCGCCGCGTGTCGTCGCCGGAGGGCACGAGCAGAAGCTCGCGCCGGCACTGGCGCACTGGTTCAACCACCAGACGCATCACCGCGGCCAGGTGCGCACGCGCTGACGCAGATCGCGGGATCCGCACCGGAGCTCGACCTGCTGTTCTACCAGCGCGAGCCCGGGCGGGTGCGTGAACGCCGCGCCCGACGACGCATGGATGGACGCGCTGCAGCTTGCGCACGAGGCCGCAGCGCGCGGCGAAGTGCCGGCTGGCGCGATCGTCGTCGACGAGACCGGCACGATCATCGGCCGCGGCGGCAACGCGCCGGTCGCGAGTTCGGACCCGACCGCCCATGCCGAAATCGCAGCGCTGCGCGACGCCGCGCGCGCCCGCGGCAACTACCGGCTGCCCGGCTGCACGCTCGTAGTGACGCTCGAACCTGCGCGATGTGCGCCGGCGCCATCCAGCACGCGCGGATCGCGCGCCTGGTTTTCGGCGCACGCGATCCCAAGACCGGCGCGTGCGGATCGGTCGTCGACCTGATGGCCGAGCCGCGCCTCAATCACCACGCGACCATCACCTCCGGCGTGCGCGCCGACGCGTGCGGTGCATTGCTGTCGGCGTTCTTCGCGGCGAGGCGCGCGCGATGAGCGCGCCGGGCCGCCCCAAGCGCGAAGGCTGCGGAGCGCGAAGCGCGGAGCTTTGTTCATTGAGCGCGCCGGGCCGCCCCAAGCGCGAAGGCTGGCCGCGCGGAGCTTTGTTCATTGAGCGCGCCGGGCCGCCCCAAGCGCGAAGGCTGCGGAGCGCGAAACGCGGAGCTTCGTTCATGAGCGCGCGCAGCTTCTACGTCTACGCGCCGTCGGGCCATGCCACCGACCCGGCCGCCGTCTACCGTGCCGTGGCGCTGCTCGAGGCGCGCGGCGCGCACGTGACGCTGGACGACACCGCGCTCGAGCGCCACCAGCGCTTCGCCGGCGACGACGACGCAAGCTCGCCGCCGTGATGCGGGCCGCGCGCAGCGGTGCCGACGTGGCCGTCGCCGTGCGCGGCGGCTATGGCTGGACGCGGCTGCTGCCGCGCCTCGATTTCGCCGCGCTCGCGGCCGCGCCCACGATGTGGCTCGGCCACTCCGACTTCACCGCGTTCCAGCTCGCGCTGCTCGCGAAGGCGGGCGCGCGGCAGCCTTGCGGGCCCGATGGCGGGCTATGACTTCGGTGCCGAAACGCCGTCCGCGTTCACGCTCGAGCACCGTTTCCGGGTGCTCGATACGGGCCGCGACACGCGGCGTTTGCCACCGACGGACCGGATGGCGAGCGCGCGTCCGTGGGCGGCAACGCGCGATGGTCGCGTCGCTCGCCGGCACGGCACCGCCATTGGCCCGGCGTGCGCGACGGCATCCTGTTCCTCGAGGACGTCGGCGAGCATCCGTACCGGATCGAACGGATGCTCTACCAGCTGCACCTGCTCGTCCCGATGCCGCAGCGCGGTCGTGCTCGGTGCGTTCACCGAATACCGGCTGTTCGACCACGACGATGGCTACGACCTCGCGACCGTCGTCCAGCACCTGCGGGCACGCATCGAGGTGCCGCTGTACACGGGCCTGCCGTTCGGTCACGTCCGCGACAAGCTGACGTTGCCGGTGGGCGGCCGCGCGACGCTGGCGGCATGGCGGGCAGGCCATGCTGCGCGGCTACGGCGCGATGAGCGGAACATTCACCGTTCGCCATCTGGTGACGTGGCAGGCGGGAAGCGGCATTGCGCGCCGTGGGCACCGTTGTACTATCGACGAGCAGGCCATCCTGGCCGATCTCGAATGGGACGCCGACGACGCACGCCCCCGCTCGCCTTCGCCGCCGTCGACGCGCAGGGCGCGCCTACTGCTGGGGCGCCTGCTGCCCGCGCGCAAGATCGGCCGCATGGCGGTGCTCGCCGCATGGCGCGGGCGGGGCGTCGGGGCCGCGCTGCTCGATGCATTGATCGCGGAAGCGCAGCGGCGGGCTACGCGGAGCCTGGTACTGCATTCGCAAGCCTACGGTGCCGTTCCTACTCGCGCGCCGGCTTCGTCTGCGAAGGCGACGCCTACGACGAGGTGGGCATCCCGCACCAGACGATGCGGCTCCGGCTGCGCGCCTGATCGCGCTATTGCGCGACGCCGATCGACTTGAGGAAGGCGTGCCGCGATGTCACTTCGTCGCGGAATTGTGCCTGCATGTCGGCCGTGGACTTGTGCAGCGGCGACTGCATGTTGACCTGCATGAACTTCTGCCACTCGGCGGAGGCCTCGATGCGGTCGAACGCCGCGTTGAGCGTGGCGATCACGTCGGGATGGGTGCCGGCCTTGACCATCACGCCGCGCCAGATCGACTCGACGACGTCGAAGCCCTGTTCCTTGAACGTCGGCACGTCGGGGAAGAAGCGGTCGCGTGCCGGCGTGCTGATCGCCAGCAGCCGCAGGTCGCCGGCCTTGATCTGGCCGGTGGCCGAGCTCGGCGTCATGATCGCCACGTCGATGTGGCCGCCAAGCAGCGCTTCCGCGGCCTGGTTGCCACCTTGGAACGGGATCCACTCGGTCTTGAAGCCGCCCACCTGCTGGAAGCGGTAGAAAACGAACTGGTGGAAGCCCGCGCTGGCATAGCCGCCGACGTTGACCTTGTCCGGCGTTCGCGCAGCGCGTCGACGAGTTGCGCGAGCGACGTGTACGGGCTGTCCTTGCGGACCGCTACCGCGCTCGGTTCTGCCTGCAGCCCGCGCACGATGACGAAGTTGTCCGGCTTGAACGGCAGGTTGCCCTGAGCCATCATGAACGACGTCGTGCCCGTCGCGGCGACGACCGTATAGCCGTCCGCCGGCTGGTTGAGTGCGTACGACATGCCCACCGCGCCCGACCCGCCGGCCATGTTCTCGACGATCACGGACTGGTGGAGCTCCTGGCTCAGCTGCTTGCCCAGCTGGCGCATCATCGCGTCGAGCGGCGAGCCGGCCGCCGACGTGCAGATGAACCTGATCGGCTTGTCCGGATAGGCGGCATACGCGGGAAACGCCGTCAGCGCCGTCGCGCCGAGCAGCACGGCGGCGCCGATCAAGCGGCGGCGCACGCGGTCATTGTTCGTCATGGTCGTCGTCCTCATAGGTGCGGAAGCTGCGCGCCGCATAGGGCTTGCCGGGGCGCGCCCGCAACGCGGCTTCCTGGATGTCCAGTCCAAGCCCGGGTCCTTCGGGCAGCGGAAGGTAGCAGTTGACCGGCTTCAGCGCGTTGGGCGCGACCACGTCGGCAAACGGCTCGTAAGGCACGAAATACTCGGTGATCGTGAAGTTGGGCATCGTTGCCGCCGCGTGCACGGTGGCCGACAGCGACAGCGTCGTCGAGTTGTAGTTGTGCGGCGAAACCGCGACCATCTCGGCCTCCGCGGCGGCCGCGATGAAGGTCATCTCCAGGATGCCGCCGCAGTTCGACACGTCGGGGTTGATGATGTCGACGGCGCGTTCGATGAAGAGGCGCCGGAAGTCGGCGCGTCCATACAGCGCTTCTCCGCTGACGACGGGTATCGGAGAGGCGGCACGCACTTCCGCGAGCGCGTCGACGTTCTCGGCCTGGCAAGGCTCCTCGAACCAGTACGGTTCGAACTCGGCGAGCGCGTTGGCGAGCTCGATCGCATGCATCGGCGCAAGCCTGCGATGAATGTCGAGCAGCAGCTCGACGTCCGGTCCCACGGCGTCGCGGACTGCTTTCAGCACCTTCACCGAATGCCGAATGTGTTCTCGCGGCACGTACGTGCGCCACGGGCGCGGCAGCGGGTCGAACTTGATCGCGTCGAACCCCTGGCCCACGACGGTGGCCGCGCCGCGCGCGAAGTCGTCGGGCGAGCGCATCTTGTAGCTCCACCCGTTCGCGTAAACATGGATGCGTTGCCGAACGGCGCCGCCGAGCAGGTTGTAGACGGGCTGGTTGGTCGCCTTGCCCATCAGGTCCCAGCACGCCGCCTCGATGCCGGAAACGGCACACCAGTACTCGAGCGATGAGCGGCGCTGGGCATAGTCGTCGAACGCGATCTGCAGGAAATGCCGGATGCGGAATGGATCGCGCGCCGACCAGGTAGCGGCCCAATTCCTCGACCTGCGCCGCGATCGGGCGGTCGCGGTCGTACTGGCTGTAGGCCTCGCCCCAGCCGACGAGACCGGCATCGGTGGCGACGCGGACAAAGACCAGATTCTTGCGCCAGCCCGGATGGACGACCAGCGCCTCGACGGCAGTGACCTTCATGAATGCCTCGCACGAGAATTCCATACGATGCTAGCATTACATGCACTTCGCCGGTACGATTGTCGGCAATAAGTGGTTTGTGGAGCTTGTTGTGGCGACAAAGATTCGAGGCGTAGCTGAAGCATCAGCGCTTGGCGCATCGGTCGACGAGATCGAGCGCAAGCTCGAGGCGATGATCGTCGCCGGCGCTTTCGCTCCCGGCGAGCACCTGAACGAATCCGCGCTGGCGGGGCAGTTCGGCGTCAGCCGCGCGCCGGTGCGCGAGGCATGCCGGCTGCTGGAGCGCTCCGGCCTTGTCAACATACGCCCGCATCACGGCGCCTTTGTGCGCGCGCTCGAGCTCGAGGAAGTCGTCAACCTGTTCGACATCCGCGCGAGCCTCGGTCGCCTGGCGGGCGAGTCGGCGGCCAACATCACGCAGCGCGCGCTCGCCGAGTTGCGCGCGATGCTCGACACGCTCGACGCCGCGGCGGAAGCGGGCGACGCCGATCGCTACGTCGCGCTGAACCTCGAGTTCCACGAGGCGCTGTACGCCGCCACCGGCAACGCGCGACTCGCGGCGCTCGACCGCGCGATGGGCAAGGAGCTGCGGCTCTATCGCCGGCACGGGCTCGCGTTCGGGGGCGGCCTGCGCGTCTCGAACCGCGAGCATCGCGATATCGTCGAAGCGCTGGAGCACGGCGACCGCGCGCGCGCAGGGACGATGCTCGAGCGCCACATCGAAGGGGGACGCGACCGTTTCCTGCGCGCGATGGCGGCGTCCGGCCGCCTGGTCCTTCAGCCGCCGGCAGGCTCGGCCGCCAACGGCTGAGTCGCCGCGTCGAGCACGAAACGGTACTCGCTGCGCGCACCGACGATGCCATCGGGCCCGAAGGCCTGCTCGACGAAGTGCGCATGCCCCGAGTGGTCGACCGTGTAAACCGTCGATGCGCGCGTGCCGTAGGTCGGGCTCTGGATGAAGGCGGCCGAGATTCGGCGCTCGACGTCCAGCGGTACGCCGGTCGCCGGCAATTCGGAATCGGCAGCCAACGTGCGATCCGCGAGCGCGGAGAAGACCGGGTCGAGCCTCGCGTCGCCGTCGGCGCACCACCGCGCGAGCGCGACGCGCAGTCGCTGCACCTTCGGCCAAGGTGTGTCCAGCGCGGCGTTGGACAAGCCGTGGATGCCGCGTCCGAGGGACACGGGTGACCCGTCGAGAGTGCGATTGCTCGCCCACCACGCAACGTCGCGGTCGCCCGCCACGACGTTGTACCCGTTGTAGCCGTGGCGCGAGGCAACGAGATCCGCGAGCGCCACCGCAAGGGGCCGCGCATCCGCCAGCAACGCCGGCTCGAACGCGCCGCGCGAAGGCGCCGCGGGGTCGTAGCGCGCAGGCTCCCGCACGTTGGTCACGAACGCATAACGGCCGGCGCGCGTGACGCCGAACCACGTGCCGCCGGCCTTCAGGTCGCGGCCGCCGAGCCAGCCTTCCGGTTGCCACGCCGCGGCGGACGTCGGCCGCTCGTGATGCTCGTCGCGGTTGGCGGCCACGACGAGCCGGTAGCGCGGATGCGCGTCGACGGCGACGACGACGAGGCACATGTCAGATGTCGAACGTCGTGGCCATCGGGCTGAAGCATTCGGCGTGGCGCCCGCCGTCGGCGTAGGCCTCGACGCCGTGCTCCGCGCACGCCCGGGCGAGCGCGTGGTCGAACTCGGCGCGGTCGTCGACGTCGGCGTAGACCTCCATCCACGTCGTCGGGTCGTCGGCGCGCGCACAGAGCTGGCCCACGACGCCGGTCTCGGCTGCGATGTCCAGCATCATCTCGGTGACGGCCGCGCGTGCGCAGCCGGCGTCGCCCGTGACGCGATACCAGACGTACACGTGATGGACCGCGTCGGGCCGGCAGCAGCGCATGGGGTCAGAGGCGCACGCGCACGTTCTCGAGCGCGGGCACGGCGTAGGGCAGCGCGAGCGGTTCGAGCGGCGTGGCCGGGGCGTCGGCGAGGCGGACGCCGCCGCCTTCGAGCGCTGCAAGCCGCGTCACCGCGACGAAATCGCTGCCGCCGGCGGGCGACGGCGCGGCGTTGACGACGAGCCCCACGGACGCGGACTCGGTACCCGCGTGCAGCGCGGCGCCGGGCGCGGGCGGCGGCATGTCCGCGTGGAACGCGACGAGCCTTTCCTTGAGCTTGCCCAGGTACTGCATGCGCGCGACGATTTCCTGGCCCGGGTAGCAGCCCTTCCTGAAGTCGACGCCGCCCACGAGCTCCCAATTGGCGCTCTGCGCGATGATCTGGTCCGACGTGGCGGCCGTCACCCACGGCACGCCGGCGCGCACGCCCAGCCAGTCCCACGCGGCGGGCGAGCCGCCGGCGAGCGGCAACGCGGTGGCATCGGGCGCGGCGAGCGCCACGATGCGGCCGTCGGGCAGCGGCAGCGCCGCATGGCCGTGCCACGTGAAGGCGGCCCACGGGTGCGGCGGGCCGACGCCGTCCGCCGCAAGCGCCGCCGCCATACCGTCGCCGTAGAGACCCAGCGGCGGAGCGGGGTCCGCGGCCAGCGTCACCTTGGAGCGCAGCACGAACATCGTGAGCCGCTTGCGGACGGACTCGGCCAGGTCGGCGGCCAGCAGCAGCCGGTACATCCCGCCTTCGGCACGCCAGACGACCAGTGTCGCGAGCATGCGCCCCTTGGCCGAGTTGTAGCTCGAGTACTGGCCGTGGCCAGGCTCCAGCGCGTTGACGTTGCTCGACAGTTGGGCGTGCAGGAAGGCGGCTGCATCGGCCCCCTGGACGACCAGCGACGACCACCCCGACAACGGGGTGGCGAAGGCGCCGGGGAGACTCGCGTTGGACGTCATTTCCGTGCTAGAATAGCAAGTTAGCCAAGGTCGGCGCAGCGCTCCAAGGGTTTTCCCGAGGGGCCGACGCCGGTCAATTCGCACATCGCGCAGGTTCAGGGTGTCCGCGGTGTCCGTCGTACGTGTCACGGTTCCAAGGTGCGGCCACAGGCCGCCGCAGGCAACCGGGACTGCACAAGCGTACGCGACACCGGATCGACGCTGCCGATGGTGGTCAACCAACCCTGACACAAAGGAAGCACCATGTCGGTCACGATGCGTCAAATGCTGGAAGCCGGGGTCCACTTCGGCCACCAGACGCGGTACTGGAACCCCAAGATGGCGGAGTACATCTTCGGGCACCGCAACAAGATCCATATCGTCAACCTCGAGAAGACCCTCGACAAGTACAACGAGGCGATGAAGTACGTGCGCCAGCTGGCGGCGCGCAAGGGGACGATCCTGTTCGTCGGCACCAAGCGTCAGGCGCGCGAGATCATCGCCGAGGAAGCCCAGCGCGCGGGCATGCCCTACGTCGACCATCGCTGGCTCGGCGGAATGCTGACCAACTTCAAGACGGTCAAGGGCTCGATCAAGCGCCTGAAGGACCTCGAGCAGATGCAGGAAGACGGCACGTTCGAGCGCATGTCCAAGCGCGAGGCGCTGTCGCTGACGCGCGAGAAGGAAAAGCTCGCGCAATCGCTGGGCGGCATCAAGGACATGAACGCGCTGCCGGACGCCATCTTCGTCATCGACGTCGGCTTCCACAAGATCGCGGTCACGGAAGCCAGGAAGCTCGGCATCCCGGTCGTCGCCGTCGTCGACACCAACCACTCGCCGGACGGCATCACGCACGTGATCCCGGGCAACGACGACTCGAGCCGCGCCATCCGCCTGTACGCGCGCGGCGTTGCCGACGCGGTGCTGGAAGGCAAGAGCCAGGTGATCCAGGAGATCGTCCAGGCCGGCGACGAGTTCGTCGAAGTCAAGGAAGACGCGGCGGCCTGACAGGGCGGCAGCGAATCGATTCAAATTTGCGGTGAGACGAGGGGGCCGCGCGCCCCCTTGTTTTTACCCGGTCCGGGCGGAACGTTGGTCCGTCGGGCTCAACAGTCGGGAGTGCATCAAATGGCGGACATCTCCGCGAGCAAGGTGATGGAACTGCGCAGCCGTACCGGGCTGGGCATGATGGAATGCAAGAAGGCGCTGACGGAAGCCGACGGCGACATGGCCAAGGCGGAAGACCTTTTGCGCATCAAGTCGGGCGCCAAGGCGTCCAAGGCGGCCGGCCGCGTGGCGGCCGAAGGCGTCATCGGCCTGTACGTGGCGCCGGACGCCAAGACGGGCGCCATCGTCGAAGTCAACTGCGAGACGGACTTCGTCGCGCGCAACGACGACTTCAAGGCCTTCGCCAACGAACTCGCGCAGGTGATCACGCGCGACAACCCGGCCGACGTCGCCGCGCTGGGCAACAGCAAGCTCGCGTCCGGCGTGACGGTCGAGGCGCATCGCGTCGCGCTCGTGCAGAAGATCGGCGAGAACATGAGTATCCGCCGCTTCGAGCGCCGTGCCGCCAAGGGCGCGCTGGCGTCGTACGTGCATGGCGTGAAGATCGGCGTGCTGGTCGACGTCAGCGGCGGCAACGCCGCGCTGGGCAAGGACATCGCGATGCACATCGCGGCCACCAAGCCGATGGCGGTGGACCGCTCGGGCATCGCCGACCACGTCGTCGAGCACGAGCGCAGCATCGCCGCCGCGCGCGCCGCGGAATCGGGCAAGCCCGCCAACATCGTCGAGAAGATGGTCGAAGGCGCGGTCGCCAAGTTCCTGGCCGAAGTGACGCTGCTGACGCAGGCCTTCGTCAAGGACGACAAGCAGACAGTCGGCAACTATGCCAAGGCGCAGGGTGGCACGGTGAACGGCTTCACGCTGTACGTCGTCGGCGAGGGCATCGAGAAGAAGAAGGACGACTTCGCGGCGGAAGTGGCCGCGATGGCCAAGGCCTGATGCTGGAAAGCCGTTGCCGATGACCGCAAGCCCGCGCTGAAAACAACCACGAAGAGGAGCGTCGATGAGTTCGCCGAACGTAGCGCCACTGCAAAGCGTGACCTCTTCGTCTTCCGGCGCCGGCGTGGTCCCGGCCGCGGTGCCCAAGCCGCGGGGCGCGGCCTACAAGCGCATCCTGCTCAAGCTGTCGGGCGAGGCGCTGATGGGTGACGATCCCTACGGGATCAATCGCCAGGTCATCGATCGCATCGTCGCCGAGGTGGCGGACGTGCTGCAGATGGGCGTGCAGATGGCCATCGTCATCGGCGGCGGCAACATCTTCCGCGGCGTGGCGCCGGGCGCGGCCGGCATGGACCGCGCCACCGCCGACTACATGGGCATGCTCGCCACGCTGATGAACGCGCTGGCGCTGCAGGACGCGCTGCGGCGCGCGGGCGTGGAGTCGCGCGTGCAGTCGGCGCTGCGCATCGACCAGGTGGCCGAGCCCTACATCCGCGGCAAGGCGCTGCGCTACCTCGAGGAACACAAGGTCGTGATCTTTGCGGCCGGCACCGGCAACCCGTTCTTCACGACGGACACGGCGGCGGCGTTGCGCGGGCGCGAGGTCGGCGTCGACATCGTGCTCAAGGCCACCAAGGTGGACGGCGTCTACACGGCGGACCCGGTCAAGGATCCGACGGCGCAGCGCTATCCGTCGCTGACGTTCGACGAGGCGATCGTCAAGAATCTCAAGGTCATGGATGCCACGGCGCTGGCGCTGTGCCGCGACCAGAACATGCTGCTCAAGGTCTTCTCGATCTTCGTGCCGGGTGCGCTGAAGCGTGTCGTGCAGGGCGAGGACGAGGGCACGCTGGTGCACTGCTGAGCGCCGTGCACCGCAGGAGGAAACCACGATGATCGACGACGTCAAGAAATCCGCCGAACTGAAGATGGGCAAGTCGGCGGAAACGCTGAAGGCCAATCTCGGCAAGGTCCGCACGGGCCGCGCGCACACGGGACTGCTGGATCACATCCACGTCGACTACTACGGTTCGATGATGCCGCTCGCGCAGGTGGCCAACGTGACGCTCGCCGACCCGCGTACGATCGCCGTGCAGCCCTGGGAGAAGAAAATGATCCCGGTGGTCGAAAAAGCGATTCGCGACTCCGACCTCGGGCTCAACCCGGCGACGCACGGCGACATCGTCCGCGTGCCGATGCCGGCACTCACCGAGGAACGCCGCAAGGACCTCATCAAGGTCGTGCGCAGCGAGGCGGAGGATGCGCGCGTCGCCATCCGCAACGTGCGGCGCGACGCCAACGAGCAACTGAAGAAGCTGCTCAAGGACCACGCGGTGTCCGAGGACGATGAGCGCCACGGCCAGACCGACGTGCAGAAGCTCACCGACCGCTTCATCGCCGAAGTGGACAAGCAGCTCGCCGAGAAGGAAAAGGACCTGCTCGCGATCTGACGCGGGCGGTCCGGCAGTCGCACGATGTTCCAGTCGTCCACGCGCGACATCCCCGCGAGCGGCGCGGTGCCACGCCACGTCGCCATCATCATGGACGGCAATGGGCGCTGGGCCAAGCAGCGCTTCCTGCCGCGCGTCGCGGGCCACAAGCGCGGCGTGGAGGCGGTGCGCGCCGTCGTCAAGCACGCCATCGAGCGCGGCGTCGAATACCTGACGCTGTTCGCGTTCTCCAGCGAGAACTGGCGCCGCCCGGCCGACGAGGTGTCGATCCTCATGGACCTGTTCCTGCGCGCGCTGGAGCAGGAAGTCGGCAAGCTGCACAGCAACGGGATCCGCTTTCGCATCGTCGGCGACACGTCGCCGTTCGACGGCCGCATCCGCGAGCTGATCGCGGCGGGCGAATCGCTGACGGCGGAGAACGCGCGGCTCACGTTGACGGTCGCCGCCAATTACGGCGGCCGCTGGGACATCGCGCAAGCCGCGCATGCGTTCTATCGCGCGCATCCCGAAGCCATCGCGTCCGTCACCGTGCCGGCGCCGGAGTCGATCGCGCCTTACCTCGCGATGGCCTACGCGCCCGAGCCGGATCTCTTCATCCGCACCGGCGGCGAGAAGCGCATTTCCAACTTCCTGCTGTGGCAGCTCGCGTACACCGAGCTCCACTTCACCGACCTCCTGTGGCCCGACTTCGACGAGGCGGCGCTCGACGCCGCCATCGCGTCGTACGCGCAGCGCGAGCGGCGCTTCGGCCGCACGAGCGAGCAACTCGCCAGCGCCAGCGTGCCGCCGCTGTCGGTCGACGGATGACCGCCGCTTCGCAGTCGCCGCGCGTCCGCGGCGCGGCCCGCGAGACCCTCTCTTGAGCCCGCTCGCGCAGCGCGTCGCGACGGCGGTGGTGCTGGTTCCCGCCGTCCTCGCGGCGATCTTCCTGCTGCGCACGGACTGGTTCGCGCTGGTCGCGATGGTCGTGCTGATCCTCGCGGCACCCGAGTGGGAGGCTCTGGCGCGCTATTCGCGCCCGCAGGCGCAGCGCTTCAAGTGGCTGCTCGGCACGGTCTTCATCGGCTTCTGGACGGTGCTGACGCTGGGCGCCGGCCTGGGGACGATGCTCACCGCGCTGCTGGTCGCGGCGAGCGCGTTCTGGGTGTTCGCCGCGTTGCCGTGGGTCGTGCAACGCTGGACGGGCGTCGGGGCCTGGCGCATGGGCTTCGCCGGCATCCTCGTGTTCGCCGGCTTCCTGGCCGCGCTCGTCGAGTTGCACGCCCGCTCGCCGTGGACACTGCTCGCCACGATGGCGGTCGTCTGGATCGCCGACACGGCCGCCTATTTCACGGGCCGCGCGTTCGGCCGCCACAAGCTCGCGCCGCTGGTCAGCCCCGGCAAGACGTGGGAAGGCGTCGCGGGCGCCGTGGTCGCGGTTGTCGTCTACGTCGCGATCCTGGCGCTCGTGGCCCCCGGATTTGCCCGCGGTGCGGGCGCGGCTACACTCGCGGCATGGCTGGCCGGAGCGGTGGTGCTGACGATGGTCTCGGTGCTCGGTGACCTCTACGAATCGTGGTTGAAGCGCGTCGCGGGCGTGAAGGACAGCGGCCGCCTGCTGCCCGGCCACGGCGGCATCCTGGACCGCATCGACGCGCTGCTGGCGGCGTTGCCCATCGCGGCGCTCATGCTGCGGGTCATCAATCCATGAGCGCTCCGCGCACGATCGCGCTGCTGGGCGCCACGGGCTCGATCGGCGCCTCGACGCTCGACATCGTCGCGCGCCATCCGGATCGCGCTACCGCGCCGGCGCGCTGGCCGCGCGTTGCAACTGGCAGGCGATGGCGGCGCTGTGCCGCCGCTTCCGGCCGCGACTCGTCGCGATGCACGACGCCGCCGCGGCCCGCGAAGCTCGCCCGCGTGCTCGCCGGCAGCGGCACCGAAGTCGCCGCCGGCGACGAAGGGCTCGTCGTCGCGGTCGCGACGCTCGCCGAGGCCGACACCGTACTCGCCGCGATCGTCGGCGCGGTGGGCCTGCCATCGACGCTCGCCGCCGCGCGCGCCGGCAAGCGTATCCTGCTCGCCAACAAGGAAGCGCTGGTGATGGGCGGCGAGCTGTTCATGGATGCGGTGAAGGCGGGCGGCGCCACGCTGCTGCCCATCGACAGCGAGCACAACGCGATCTTCCAGTGCCTGCCGCCCGCCACGTCCGCGTCCGCGCTCGACGCGCGCGCGTGCGCAAGATCATCCTCACCGCGTCGGGCGGGCCGTTCCGCGAGCGCGCGCCGGCGACGCTGGCGCACGTGACGCCCGACGAAGCCTGCGCGCATCCCAACTGGGCGATGGGCCGCAAGATCTCGGTCGACTCGGCGACGATGATGAACAAGGGCCTCGAGGTCATCGAGGCGCACTGGCTGTTCGGCGCGCAGCGCGCGGCCATCGACGTCGTCATCCATCCGCAGAGCGTCGTGCATTCGCTGGTCGAGTACGTCGACGGCTCGGTGCTCGCGCAGATGTCCAACCCGGACATGCGCACGCCGATCGCGCATGCGCTCGCGTATCCCGAGCGCGTCGACAGCGGCGTCGCGCCGCTGGCGCTGGCCGGGATGGCGCCGCTGACGTTCACGGCGCCGGACCTCGCGCGCTTTCCCTGCCTCGGCCTCGCGTACGCGGCGCTGGAGGCGGGCGGCAGCGCGGCGCTCGCACTGTCCGCCGCCAACGAAGTGGCGGTCGGCGCGTTCCTCGCGGGCCGCGCCGGCTATCTCGACATCGCGCGGGCCTGCGACGCCACGCTCGCGCGCACCGACGTCGCGCGCATCCGCTCGCTGGACGATGCGCTCGCCGCCGACGCGGCCGCGCGCCGCCAGGCGCGCGCGCTGCTGGGCCTGCCGGCCGCGACGCACACGGAAGGACTCGCCGCCTGATGGACATCCTCTGGAAGATCGGCAGCTTCGCCATCGTGCTGGGCGTGCTCGTCACGTTCCACGAACTCGGCCACTACGTCGTCGCGCGGCTCGCGGGCGTCAAGGTGCTGCGCTTCTCGATCGGCTTCGGCCGCGTGCTGTGGTCGCGCGCGCTGGGCCGCGACCGTACGGAATGGGCCGTGTCCGCCATCCCGCTCGGCGGCTACGTGAAGATGGTCGACGAGCGCGAGGCGGACGTCGAGCCGGCGGACCTGCCGCGCGCGTTCAACCGCCAGCCGGTGTGGAAGCGCATCGCCATCGTCGCCGCCGGCCCGATGGCCAACCTGCTGCTCGCCGTGCTGCTGTTTGCCGCGGCGTTCATGGCCGGCGTTCCCGCGCAGAAGGCGATGCTGGCGCCGCCGCTTGCCGGCACGGCCGCCGCCGCCGCCGGCGTGCAGGCCGACGAGCGCGTGACGGCCGTCGATGGCCATGCCGTCAAGAGCTGGCAGGAGCTGCGCTGGCAGCTCGCGAAGGCGCAGGGCGATGCGTTCGTGACGCTCGCCGTGGCGCGCAAGGACGGCAGCACCGTCGAGCGGCGCAGGCGCTCGGCGGCCTGGCGCCGGAAACCTGGGAAGGCGACCCGCTGGGGGCGCTGGGCCTGCGCATCGACTTCGGGCCGCCGCAGGTGGGCGAGGCCGTGGCCGGCTTGCCGGCCGCGCGCGCGGGACTGGCCGCGGGGGACCACATCGTCGCGATCGAAGGCACGACGGTCCGTTCGCCCGCCGATGCGGCGCAGCTCACCGCCGCGCATCCGGGCGAACCGATCCGCGTGACGTACGAGCGCAAAGGTGAACCGACACCGTGAGCCTCGTGCCGGATGCCACGGAGCGCGACGGCAAGCGCGTCGGCGTCGCCGGCCTGAAGCTCGCCGTCGATCCCGCGTACGCGGCGCCGCTCGCGATCACCGTGCGCTACGGGCCGCTGGCCGCGCTGGCCGAGGGCGCGCGCCGTACCGGCGAGCTGTCCGTGTTCACGCTGAAGATGCTGGGCCGCATGCTGGTGGGGCAGGCATCGCTGAAGAACATCAGCGGCCCGATCACGATGGCCGATTACGCAGGCCAGTCGGCCAAGGCGGGCGCGCTGCCGTTCGTGAGCTTCCTCGCGCTGATCAGCATCAGCCTCGGCGTCCTCAACCTGCTGCCGGTCCCGTTATTGGACGGGGGGCATTTGCTGTATTATTTCGTCGAATTCATCAAGGGTAGTCCCGTCTCCGACCGCACCTTCGAAGTCGGTCAGCGCATCGGCATGGCCGTGTTGGCCGTGCTGATGACCCTGGCGCTGTTCAATGACGTTTCCCGCCTGTTCTGATCCGCAGCGCCTGTCGCGCCGCCCGGCCTCACGTTCGCGCGTGCCGTCGCGCGCGTGGCGTCTTTCGCCATCGTCGTCGCGTCGCTCGCGCTGGCGCCGCTCGCGCACGCCGCCGAGCCATTCGTCGTCAAGGACATCCGCGTCGAGGGCGTGCAGCGCACCGAGGCCGGCGCCATCTTCAGCTACCTGCCCATCAAGGTCGGCGATCGCGTCGACGACGCCAAGATCCCGGACGCGGTCAAGGCGCTGTATGCCACCGGCTTCTTCCGCGACGTCCGCCTGACGCGCCAGGGCGACGTGCTGGTCGTCGAGGTCGAGGAGCGGCCGACGATCTCGTCGATCACGTTCACCGGCAACAAGGAATTCGACACCGACGATCACGAAGGCGCTGGGCCAGATCGGCGTCTCCGTGTCGCACATCTTCGACCGCTCGGCGCTGACCGCGCGGAGCAGGAACTGAAGCGCCAGTACGTCGCGCGCGGCTACTACGACGCGCAGGTGCTGACCACGGTCACGCCGCAGGAGCGCAACCGCGTCGCGATCAACTTCGCGATCACCGAGAACGACCAGGCCCGGATCGCGCACATCAACATCATCGGCAACAAGACGTTCACCGAGAAGGAATTGCTGAGCCAGCTGACGCTGACGACGCCCGGCTGGCTCACGTGGTACACGAAGAACGACCAGTACTCGAAGCAGAAGCTGCAGGGTGACCTGGAGGCGCTGCGCAGCTTCTACCAGGACCGCGGCTTCCTCGAGTTCAACATCGAGTCGACGCAGGTGTCGATCACGCCGGACAAGAACGACATCTACATCACCGTCGTCATCAGCGAGGGCCCGCGCTTCACCGTGTCCGACGTGCGCATCGCCGGCGACCTGGTCATCCCGCAGCAGCAGATCCGCGACCTGATCCAGCTCGAGCCGGGGCAGACGTTCTCGCGCGCGCGGCTGCAGGCTTCGGTCAAGGCGATCAGCGACCGCCTGGGCCAGGAAGGCTATGCGTTCACCAACGTCAACGCGGTGCCGGACGTCAACCGCACCGACAACACGGTGGCGTTCACGATGTACGTCGATCCGGGCCGCCGCGTCTACGTGCGCAAGCTCAACATCGAGAACAACGCCAAGACGCGCGACGTCGTGATCGGCGCGAGGCGCGCCAGGTCGAGGACGCCTGGTTCGACGGCGCGGCCATCGACCGCTCGAAGATTCGCATCAAGCGCCTCGGCTATTTCGACGACGTGGGCGTCGAGACGCAGCCGGTGCCGGGCGTGTCGGACCAGGTGGACGTGGCGATCAACGTGACCGAGCGCAACACCGGCAACCTGCTGGCGGGCGTCGGCTACTCGAGCTCCGACGGCGTCGTGTTCAACGCGTCCATCTCGCAGCAGAACATCTTCGGCTCCGGCAACGCGCTTGCCCTCGCGTTCAACACGAGCAGGTCAACCGGACGATCTCGGGCACTTCGAGCCGTACTGGACGGTCGACGGCGTGTCGCGGACCATCGAGCTCTACCAGAAGAACATCGACCCGACGTCGCTGTCGGTGTCCAACTACGAGTCGTCGACGCTCGGCGCCGCGCTGACGTTCGGCGTGCCGATCAGCGAGACGGACACGATCAGCGTCGGCGGCCGCTTCGAGCACACGAAGATCACGCTGTTCGCGGAGAGCCCGCCGGTCTACATCGCGTACGTCAACGAGTTCGGCGCCGTCACCAACAGCTACATCCTGAACGCGGGCTGGTCGCGCGACACGCGCGACGATCCCATCTTCCCGAGCTCCGGCCGGCTGCAGAGCCTGGTCGGCGAAATCGGCCTGCCGCTGTCGAACATGGCGTACTACAAGATGGAGTACGTCAACCAGTGGTTCTGGCCGGTCTACGATCCCGCCGTGCTGATGCTGCGCGGGAACATCGGCTACGGCAACGGCTATTCCGGGGACCCGCTGCCGTTCTTCAAGGCGTTCTACGCGGGCGGCGTGGGTTCGGTGCGCGGCTACGAGCAGAGCTCGCTGGGCCCGCGCGACATCTACGGCAACTCGCTGGGCGGCAAGCGCAAGATCGTGGGCAACGCGGAACTCTTCTACCCGCTGACCAAGGACCTGCGCGCGGTGCGCGTCAGCGTGTTCGCGGACATGGGCCAGATCTACGCGGACGGTTACCAGCCGGACTTCGAGTCGTTCCGCTTCTCGGCGGGCGTGGGCCTTGCGTGGAACTCGCCGATCGGCCCGCTCAAGTTCAGCTACGGCATCCCGCTCAACTCCAAGCCGGGCGATCGCCTGCAGCGCTTCCAGTTCCAGGTCGGTAATGTATTCTGACGCCCGGGACCGCAAGGCCGCAGGCAGGAGAATCCCGTTGAGAACATCCGTGATCATCGCGCTCTTCGGCGCGCTCGTCCCGCTCGCGGCGGCGGTCGCGCCCGCGCAGGCGGCGGACCTGAAGATCGGCTTCGTGAACGGCGAGCGGCTGCTGCGCGAGGCGGCGCCCGCGCGCCGCGCGCAGGCCAAGCTCGAGAAGGAATTCGCCGGCCGCCAGGCGGACCTGGAGAAGCTGGAGAAGCAGGTACAGGCGCTGCAGCAGCAGCTCGACCGCGACGGCGCCACGATGGCGGAAGCCGACCGGCGCAACCGTGAGCGTGACCTCGCCAACATGTCGCGTGACCTGCAGCGCGGCCAGCGCGAGTACCGCGAGGACCTCAACCTGCGCAAGAACGAGGAACTGGCCAGCTGCTGAAGACGGGCGAAGACAAGGTCATCCAGCAGATCGCCACCGACGAGAAGTTCGACCTGATCATCCAGGAGCCGGTGATCTACGCGAGCCCGCGGATCGACATCACGGACCGCGTGATCAAGGCGCTCGCCGACAAATGGCGCCGCGCCCACGGCGCGCAAGGTGCCGGCACCCGGCGCCTTGCCGCGAGACGCCACGATGGCCTCCACCGCTTCCCCGCAGCGCCTCGACGCCCTGGCCGCGCACACGGGTGCGACGCTGGACGGCGACGGCAGCACGCTGATCAGCCGCGTCGCCACGCTGGAGCACGCGGGGCCCGGCACGATCGCGTTCCTCGCCAATCCGCGTTACCGCGGCCTGCTTTCCGCCACCACCGGCGCGTCGGCCGTCATCGTCGCGCCGTCGCTCGCGGCCGCGACGCCGCTGCCCAAGCTGTTGTCGCGCAACCCGTACGCGACGTATGCGCGCGTGGCACAGGCGCTGCACTTCGAGGAGCCGGTCGTGCCCGGCGTGCACCCGACGGCGATCGTCGACCCGGCGGCCAGCGTGCCCAACTCTACGACAATCGGCCCGTTCACGACGATCGGCGCCGGCGCCGTCGTCGGCGAGCGCGTGCGGCTCGGCCCGCGCGTGTCGCTCGGCAAGGGCGTGCGCATCGGCGCGCATTCGGTGCTGAACGCCAACGTGGTGATCTACCCCGATTGCATCATCGGCGAACGCGCTGCTGCACGCGGGCGCCGTCATCGCGCCGACGGCTTCGGCATGGCCGAGGAAGACGGCCGCTGGCTCAAGATCCCGCAGACGGGGCGCGTGGTCATCGGCGACGACGTCGAGATCGGCGCCAACACGACGATCGACCGCGGCGCGCTGGACGACACGGTCATCGGCAACGACGTGAAGATCGACAACCAGGTGCAGATCGGCCACAACTGCACCGTGGGCGACCACACGGCGATCGCCGGCTGCGTCGGCATCGCGGGCTCCGCGCACATCGGCCGCAACTGCCAGATCGGCGGCGCCGCGATGATCGCGGGGCACCTGACGATCGCCGACGGCGTGGTCATCTCGGGCGGCACGCTCGTGTTCCATTCGATCACCGAGCGCGGGATCTACACGAGCGCGTTCCCGGCGCTGCCGCATGCGCAGTGGAAGCGCGTCGCGTCGGAAACGCGCCGCCTGCGCGAGCTGGCGCTGCGCGTCCGCGCGCTCGAAGCCACCGGCGTCGCGGTGCCGCACGATGCGGCGGACGGCGACGCGGACGGCGACGGCCGACGGCGGCGCGACCATGCCGCATCATCCATCACCACCGACGCGCCGGACGGCGCGCCACGACAGCGGCGCTGACGCCAGCCGCCGCGAAGACACCCACACGAACACGGGAGGGGGACGCCAATGCCGGCGCTCGACATCAACGCCATCAAGAAACTGCTGCCGCACCGCTATCCGATGCTGCTGGTCGACCGCGTCGTCGACTACGAGGCGGGCAAGTGGATCCACGGCCTCAAGAACGTCAGCGCCAACGAGCCGTTCTTCCAGGGCCACTTCCCGGCGTACCCGGTGATGCCGGGCGTGCTGGTCATCGAGGCCCTGGCGCAGCTGGCGGGCCTCTTGACGATCCTGTCGGGGGTCGCCAAGGCGGACGGCAGCCAGCTCGTGCTGTTCGCGGGCATCGACGAGGCGCGCTTCAAGCGCCAGGTGATGCCTGGTGACACGCTCGCGCTGCAGATCGACCTCGAGCGCGCGGTGCGCGGGGTCGGCCGCTTTTCCGCGCGCGCTGGTCGAGGGCGAGCTCGTGTGCGAAGCGCGGCTGCTCGCCGCCGTGCGCAACCTGCCGAAGGACGGCGAGGCCCGCGCCGAATGACGACGATCCACCCGACCGCGCTGGTGGAGCCGGGCGCCGAGCTGGGCCGCGACGTGAGCGTCGGCGCGTTCAGCGTCGTCGGCGCGCACGCGCGGATCGGCGATGGCACGGTGATCGGCCCGCACGCCGTGGTCGCGGGACGCACGACGCTGGGCGCGCGCAACCGCGTGTTCCAGTTCGCGTCGATCGGCGAGATCGCGCAGGACCGCAAGTACGGCGGCGAGCCGACGACCACGACGATCGGCGACGACAACGTGTTCCGCGAGTTCGTCACCGTCAACGCGGGCACGGCGCAGGACCGCGCCGACACGCCGATCGGCAACGGCAACTGGTTCCTCGCGTACACGCACGTCGCGCACGACTGCGTCGTCGGCAACCACACGACGTTCTCGAACAACGCGCAGATCGCGGGCCACGTGCACATCGGCGACTGGGTCGTCATGGGCGCGTACGCGGGCGTCCACCAGTTCGGCCGCGTCGGCGCGCACGCGATGGTGGCCGCGGGCGCGATCGTGCTGCAGGACGTCCCGCCCTATACGACGGTGCAGGGCTACCCGGCGACGCCGCACGGCACCAACAGCGAGGGCCTGAAGCGCCGCGGCATTGCGCCGGCCGACATCCTGGCCGTGCGCCGCGCGTACAAGATGCTGTACCGGCAGGGTCTGCGCTCGACGACGCGCGCGCGGCCATCGCCGCGGCCGCCAAGGACGCGCCGGTGCTCGCGCCGCTCGTCGACTTCCTCGCGGTCCCGGGGCGCGGCATTGTCCGCTGACGCCGCATTGCGCACGCGCGGGCCGGATGCGTCAGGGCGCGCGCGCGCGGCTTCGCTGGGGCAGGGACCGCTGATCGGCATCGTCGCCGGCGAAGCGTCCGGCGACGCGATCGGCGCCGCGTTGATCGAAGGCGTCCGTGCGCGCTGTCCCGGCGCGCGCTTCGTCGGCGTCGCCGGCCCCAAGATGGAAGCGGCGGGCTGTGAAGCGTGGTATTCGCTCGAAGCGCTCGCCGTGCGCGGTTTCGTCGAGGTGATCGCGCACCTGCCACGGCTCGTCCGCCTGCGCCGCGAGCTCGGGCGCGCTTCCTGGCCGAGCGCGTGCCGCTGTTCGTCGGCGTCGACGCGCCCGACTTCAACCTGGGGCTCGAGCGGCGGCTCAAGCACCGCGGCGTGCACACCGTGCATTGCGTGAGCCCGTCGGTGTGGGCGTGGCGGCGCGAGCGGCTGCAGACGATCGGCCGGTCCGTCGACCGGATGCTGACGCTGTTTCCGTTCGAGCGCACGCTGTACGAGGACGCGGGCATCCGCGTCGACTACATCGGCCATCCGCTGGCGCAGGAGGCGGCGACGCCGGAATCGCGGCGGCGCACGCGCGAGACGTTGAAGCTCGCGTCGTCGACGCCGGTGTTCGCGCTGCTGCCGGGCAGCCGGCTGTCCGAGATCGAGATGCACGCGGGCCTGCTGATCGCGACGGCGCGCAAGATCCTCGAGGCGCGGCCCGACGCGTGCTTCCAGGTGCCGCTGGTGTCGCGCGTGACGCGCGAGGCGTTCTCGCGCGCATTGCACACGTTCGGCGCGGAAGGCCTGCCGATCACGCTGCTGTACGGCCACGCGAACGACGCGCTGCAGGCGGCGGACGTCGCGCTCGTCGCGTCGGGCACCGCGACGCTGGAGGCCGCGCTCGCGCGCTGCCCGCACGTCATCTACTACCGCGTGTCCGGCGCTGACGGCGCGCATCGTCGAGCGCAAGCTGCTGCTGCCCTACGTCGGCTTGCCCAACGTGCTCGCCGGCCGCTTCGTCGTCCCCGAGCTGCTGCAGGACGCCGCGACGCCGGCCAACCTGGCGCAGGCCGCGCTGAACCTGTTCGACGACAGCGTCACGCGGCGCCGGATGGACACCGTGTTCGCGGGTTTCGCGCGCGACCTCGCCGTCGACACCGGCGCGCTCGCTGCCGGGGCGGTGCTCGACGAATTGCGGCGCGCAGCGCAGCAGATGCCAGCGCAGGTGCGCGGCGTGCTGATCGCCGGCGTCGACGAGGCCGGGCGCGGGCCCCTCGCGGGCCCGGTGGTCGCGGCGGCCGTGATCCTCGGTCCGGAGCGACCCATTCGCGGGCTGCGCGATTCCAAGCTGCTGAAGCCCGAGCGGCGCGAGGACCTCGCGCACCGGATCCGCGAGCGCGCCGTCGCGTGGGCCGTCGCGTCCGCCGACGTCGCCGAGATCGAGACGCTCAACATCCTGTGGGCGTCGATGCTCGCGATGCAGCGCGCCGTCGCGGCGCTGTCGGTGATGCCGGACGCCGCGTGGATCGACGGCGACCGCTGCCCCGAGCTCCCGTGCGCCGCGCGCGCGTTCGTCGGCGGCGACGCGACGCACGCCGCGATCGCCGCGGCGTCGATCCTCGCCAAGACCGTGCGCGACGCGATGCTCGTCGAGCTGGACCGCCAGTACCCGCAGTACGGCTTTGCGCAGCACAAGGGCTACGCCACCGCCGCGCACCTGGCGGCGCTCGCGCAGCACGGGCCTTGTCCCGCGCACCGGCGCTCCTTCGCGCCGGTCGTGCAAACCACTTTCGCGTTCTGACCTACGATGAATGCCCCGCTGCAAGCTTCCACTGGCGCGCCCGAGCTGGCGCTGCCCGACCTCGACGCCATCCGCCGCGCGGCGGCGCGTATCGCGCCCTGCGTCCACCGCACGCCGGTCATGCATTCGGCGTCGCTCGACGAGGCCGCGGGCGCCGTGCTGTATTTCAAGTGCGAGAACCTGCAGAAGGTCGGCGCGTTCAAGGCGCGCGGCGCGACCAACGCGGTGTTCTCGTTGTCCGCCGCCGACGCGGCGCGCGGCGTCGTCACGCACTCGTCGGGCAACCACGGCGCGGCGCTCGCGTATGCGGCGTCGCGCCGCGGCATCCCGGCGCATGTCGTGATGCCGGAGAACGCGCCGGCGATCAAGGTCGCCAACGTGCGCGGCTTCGGCGCGACGGTGCGCTTCTGCGCGCCGACCGTCGCGGCGCGCGAGGCGGCGTGCGCCGACGTGCAGCGCGAGACCGGCGCGACGCTGATCCATCCGTTCGACAACGCCGACGTGATCGCGGGGCAGGGGACCGCGACGCTCGAGCTGCTCGAGGACGTCCCGGATCTCGACATCGTCATTGCGCCCTGCGGCGGCGGCGGACTGCTGTCCGGCACGGCGATCGCGGCGAAGGGCGTTGGCGCCCGGCGTGCGCGTGTACGGCGCGGAACCCGCGAACGCGGGCGATGCGGCGCAATCGTTCCGCGAAGGCCGGATCACGCCGCCGCTGGCGACGACGACGATCGCCGACGGCCTGCGCACCGGCCTTGCGCCGCGCACGTTCGGCGCCATCCGCGCGAACGTCGACGCGTTCGGAACCTGCAGCGAGGACGCGATCGTCCGCGCGATGCGGATGACGTGGGAGAAGATGAAGCTCGTCATCGAGCCGTCGTCCGCCGTGCCGCTCGCGTGCCTGCTCGAACGCACGCTCGACGTCGCCGGTGCGCGCGTCGGTATCATCATCACCGGCGGCAACGTCGACCTCGACCGCCTGCCCTGGCAATAACGGAGCCCGGACATGCACCTGCCCACGACACCCTATCCGCGTTTCCACCTCGCGTTCCCCGTGACGGACCTCGCCAAGGCGCGCGCGTTCTACGGCGACTTCCTCGGCTGTGCCGAGGGCCGCAGTTCCGACGACTGGGTGGATTTCGACTTCTACGGCCACCAGATCGTCGCGCACAAGGTCGCGGCATCGCAGATGACCGACGCGACGAGCCTCGTCGACGGCCACAACGTGCCGGTGCGCCACTTCGGCGCCGTGCTGGACCTGCCGGCGTGGCATGCGCTGGCCGACCGGCTGAAGGCGGCCGGCACGCGCTTCGTCATCGAGCCCTACGTCCGCTTCAAGGGCGAGCCCGGCGAGCAGGCGACGATGTTCTTCCTCGATCCGTTCGGCAACGCGATCGAGTTCAAGGCTTTCGCGAACATCGACAGCCTGTTCGCGACCTGAGCGCGCAGCCGGCGGTCGCGGCGCGCGGCGCCCGGCAGCGAGCGCCTGTAGTCGCGACGCCATGCCCAGCGCGCGGCGGAACATCGCGGTGAACGCACTGGGTCCCGTAAAGCCCAGGTCCGTCGCAATGGTGGCGACGGGTTCGCCGGCCGCGAGGCGGCGCGTGGCTTCGAGCAGCCGCAACTGGCGTTGCCATTGCCCGAACGTCATGTTGAGGTCGCGGCGGAATGCGCGTGCCAGCGTGCGCTCCGTCATGCCGTGGCGGCTCGCGTGCACGGCCAGCGGCACGCTGCCCTTCAGGTCGTCGCGCAGCGCCGCGCGGCGCACGCGCCGATCGCGCGGCAGCGGCAGCGAGAGCTGCAACGGCCGCATCGCCGCGAGCTCGTCGAGGATCATCCGCATGACGCGGCCCGCCCGCGGCGGTCGTACAGCACCGGCAGCGTCGCGCGCACGACGAGCTCGCGCAGCAGCGGCGTCACGTGGATCACCACCGGCTCGCGCGGCAGGTGGCGCACGGCGCGTGGCGCGAGGTAGAGCGTCTTCATCGACACCTCGCCGGACATCCGCATCCGGTGCGGCGTGGCAGCCGGCATCCACAGCGCCTGGCCGGGCGGGATGAGCCATGCGCGATCCGCGGCTTCCACCATCATCACGCCGGAGACCGCGTGGATCAGCTGCGCGCGCGGGTGGTCGTGCAGGTCGATCGACCATTGGTCCGGGTAGGTGCGCGCCATGGCCGCGACGGGGCGGGGGACGTGCTGGCGCAATGGGCGTTCCATGGCAATTCCCCGTGTCAGGATGTCCCATTTTCGCAGATTCGGGTCCCGCGCGTTCCTTCCATGGGCGCCATGGAAACTGCCGATCACCGCGCCCGACCACCACGCCGCGCGCCACCTGCATCCTGAACGTGGCGCACGGTCGTGTTCATGCTGATCTTCGCCGCCGCGGTCGCGAGCATCGCGGCGTGGCGTCGGCCGCTGGGAAGACCTGATGCCCTACGGCGTCGGCGCCTTCGCGCTGTTCGGCCTGGGCTCGCTGCCCGCCGGGCGCCTGGGCGACCACTGGGGCCGGCGGCGGATGATGATCGTGTTCTTCTTCGGCATCGGCGCGTCCGCGCTGCTCGTCGCGCTGACGCGCAACGCCTGGCATCGCCGGCGCGCTGACGCTGCTCGGCGCGTTCGCCGCCATCTACCACCCGGTGGGCATCCCGATGCTCGTGCGCCACAGCAAGCGGCCGGGCCTCACGATCGGCATCAACGGGCTCGTCGGCAACCTCGGGGTTGCGCTGGCCGCGGTCGTCACCGGCTTCCTCGTCAAGTACGCGGGCTGGCGCTGGGCTTTCGTCGTGCCGGGCATCATCACGATCGCGCTGGGCTTCGTGTTCGCGCGCGTCGCGCCGCACGAGGGCGAGCCGCCCGCCAAGCGCAAGTCGGCGGCCGTCGCCTTGCCGTCCGGCGCGCTCGCGCGCTTCCTGCTCGTCATCACGATCACGTCGTCGTCGGCGACGCTGCTGTTCAACTTCGCCACCAACGGCAACGGCGAGTTCCTGCGCGAGCGGATGGACGGCATCATCAGCGACCCCGCGACGCTCGGCATGCTGCTCGCGGTGGTCTACGTGATCGCGTCGTTCGCGCAGGTGATCGTCGGCGCGCTGATCGACCGCGTCCCGCTCAAGGTGCTGTACGGCGCCATCGTGCTGCTGCAGATCCCGATGCTCGTTGCGGCGTCGATGGCGCACGGCTGGTGGCTGTATGCGCTGATGATCGCGTTCATGATCCTGATCTTCGGCGCCATCCCGTTCACCGACGCGACGATCGTCCGCTTCGTCGACGACCGCATCCGCTCGCGCGTGGCCGGCATGCGCCTCACCGTCGCGTTCGGCGCCAGCTCGCTGGCCGTCTGGGCGCTGGGACCGCTCGTGAAGACCGCAGGCTTCTCGACGCTGCTGCTCGTGATGGCGGCCATCTCGCTCGTCACTTTCCTTGCGATCCTCGCGCTGCCCGATCAGCGCAAGCTCGCGGCGCACGCCGTACCGGCCGCGGCGCGCGGTGCGACTGAGGCGCACCGGGCGCGCGGCGGCCGCGCTGGTTCCCGCCCGAGGATTACCGCGCATCGTCGGCGACCGTCGCTGCGCTGGCAGCCGCCTCGTGGCGACTGGACTTCGGCTGCGTGCCGGCGCGCCGGATGATCCAGCAGCAGCCGTCCTCGCGCGACGACGATCGCCACGCCGGGCAGCGAGCACCTGGCGCCCCCGGCGACGGGCTTCGATTCAAGCCGGCAAGGTCAACGCCGCCGGCGCTCGGGGTGCCGGGTCGCCGAGGCTGTGACACTGGTCGTCGTCGTGTTCGCGCACCTGCAGCCGACGCGGCTATACGAGCGCGCGTGCTCGCCGACGACGGCGTCGCGGACCACGCTCGACGTGATGATGCCGGCGTTCCAGAACGCGCTGTACATCAACACGGCGCGGCGTAATCTTCGACGTCGACTGGCGCTGCACGCGCGGCGAGTCACCCGCGTCGTGCCAGGGCGACAACGTCGACGGCGCGCGGTGCCCGGCCGCGCGCACCAGGATGGACGACGTCGCGCCGACGCGCGCGCACGCGACGCGCGTTGCGCGCCAGCCGCAAGAGCCGCCGCAACGACGGGCCGCCCGCGCGCTCGCGCGCACGAGCCCGCGCCACCATCCAGCGGGCCGCGTTACCGGAGGAGAGCCCCGTGTCCGTCAAGCTGACGATGAACGTCAACGGCCAGGCCGTCGACGCCGATGTCGACCCGCGCACGCTGCTGGTCGAATTCCTGCGCAACAACCGGGGCCTCACCGGCACGCACGTCGGCTGCGACACCGCGCAGTGCGGCGCGTGCACCGTGCACGTCGACGGCGTGGCCGTGAAATCGTGCAACGTGCTCGCCGTGCAGGCCAATGGCGCCAACGTCGTCACGATCGAGGGCATCTGCGCGGCGGACGGTGCGCTGCACCCGATGCAGGCTGCGTTCAAGGAATGCCACGGGCTGCAGTGCGGCTTCTGCACGCCGGGCATGGTGATGAGCGCCATCGACCTCGTGCAGCGCCATCCGGGCGCCGACGAGGCGACCATCCGCTCGGCGCTCGACGGCAACCTGTGCCGCTGCACCGGCTATCACAACATCGTGCGGGCCGTGCAGCAGGGCGCCGCCGCGATGGGCAGGTAGGAGGCCGCGATGGGTGCGAACGAATCGGGCGTCATCGGCAGCGCGCTTCGCCGCAAGGAAGACGGGCGCTTTCTCACCGGCACGGGCCGCTACACGGACGACGTCGTCGAGCCGCGGCAGACCCATGCCACGTTTGTGCGCTCGCCGCATGCGCATGCACGGATCCGCTCGATCGACACGTCGCGCGCGAAGGCGGCGCCTGGCGTCGTCGCGATCTTCACCGGTGCGGACCTCGAAGGCGTCAATGGGTTGCCGTGCGGCTGGCTCATCACCGGCACCGACGGCAAGCCGATGAACGAGCCGCCGCATCCGGTGCTCGCCAAGGGCAAGGTGCGCTACGTCGGCGACGGTGTGGCGATCGTCATCGCCGAATCGCTCGCGCAGGCGAAGGACGCGGCCGAGATGGTCGACGTCGATTACGAAATCCTGCCGGCCGCCGTGGGCAGCGTCGATGCATTGAAGCCGGGTTCCGCGCAAGTCCACGACGAGGCGCCTGGCAACAAGTGCTACACGTGGGCGCTGGGCGACAAGGCCGCCGTCGACGCGGCGTTCGCCAAGGCCGCGCACGTGACGAAGATCGACATCGTCAACAACCGGCTGATCCCCAACGCGATCGAGCCGCGCGCCGCCAACGCGACGTACAACGCGGCCGACGACGCGTACACGCTGTACGTGACCAGCCAGAACCCGCACGTCGAGCGCCTCTTGATGACCGCGTTCGTGCTGGGCCTGCCCGAGCACAAGGTGCGCGTGATCGCGCCCGACGTCGGCGGCGGCTTCGGCTCCAAGATCTACCTGTATCCCGAAGAGACCGCGATGGTGTGGGCGTCCAAGCGCGTACGCCGGCCGATCAAGTGGGTGGCGGAGCGCAGCGAATCCTTTCTGTCGGATGCGCACGGCCGCGACCATGTGACGCACGCGGAGCTCGCGCTCGACAAGGACGGCAAGTTCCTGGCGCTGCGCGTGAACACCACGGCGAACATGGGCGCGTACCTGTCCACGTTCGCGTCGTGCATCCCGACGATCCTGTACGCGACGCTGCTCGCGGGCCAGTACACGACGCCGGCCATCTACGCCGAAGTGACGGCGGTGTTCACCAATACGGCGCCCGTCGATGCCTATCGCGGCGCCGGGCGGCCCGAAGCGACTTACGTCGTCGAGCGCATCGTCCACCAGGCCGCGCACGAGATGGGCATCGCACAGGACGAGCTGCGCCGGCGCAACTTCGTCCGCACGTTCCCGTACCAGACGCCGGTGGCGCTGACGTACGACATCGGCGACTACGACGCCTGCCTCGACGGCGCGATGAAGATGGCGGATGTCGCCGGCTTCGCCACGCGCAAGGCGGCATCCGCCGCGAAGGGCAAGCTGCGCGGTATCGGTTACGCGTCGTACATCGAGGCCTGCGGCCTCGCGCCGTCGAACATCGCAGGCGCGCTCGGCGCGCGCGCCGGACTCTACGAAGCGGGCGAGGTGCGCGTGCATCCTACCGGCAGCGTGAGCGTGTTCACCGGCTCGCACAGCCACGGCCAGGGCCACGAGACGACGTTCGCGCAGGTGGTGGCGACCAAGCTGGGCATTCCCGTCGAAAACGTCGACGTCGTGCACGGCGATACGGGGCGCATCCCGTTCGGCATGGGCACGTACGGCTCGCGCTCGCTGTCCGTGGGCGGCACCGCGATCGTCAAGGCGATGGACAAGATCATCGCCAAGGGCAAGAAGATCGCCGCTCACCTGCTCGAAGCCGCGGAAGGCGACATCGAGTTCGCCGACGGCAAGTTCACCGTCGCGGGCACCGATCGCGCGAAGACGTTCGGCGAGATCGCGCTGGCCGCCTACGTGCCGCACAACTATCCGCTCGCCACGCTGGAACCGGGCTTGAACGAGACCGCGTTCTACGACCCGACCAACTTCACCTACCCCGCCGGCACGCACATCGCGGAAGTCGAGATCGATCCCGATACAGGGGTCGTCACCGTCGAGCGCTTCACCGCCTGCGACGATTTCGGCAACATCATCAACCCGATGATCGTCGAAGGCCAGGTGCACGGCGGCCTGGGGCAGGGGATCGGGCAGGCGCTGCTCGAGAACTGCGTCTACGACGCCGAGAGCGGCCAGCTCCTCACCGGCAGCTACATGGACTACGCGATGCCCCGCGCGGACGACCTGCCGTCGTTCCAGGTGGCGACGCGCGTGACGCCGTGCACGCACAATCCGCTGGGCGCCAAGGGCTGCGGCGAAGCGGGCGCCATCGGCTCGCCGGCGGCGCTGATGAACGCCGTGATGGATGCGCTCGCCGAGGTCGGCGTCACGCATTTCGACATGCCCGCATCGCCGCATCGCGTGTGGTCGGCCATCGAGCACGCAAAAGCGGCTGCGGCCGCACGCAAGAACTGAGCGGAGGACCACCACCATGTACGCATTCGAATGGCAGCGCGCGACCTCCGTCGCGGATGCGGCGTCGAAGCTCGCGCAGTCCGGTGGCAAGGCGCTCGCCGGTGGCCAGAGCCTCGTCGCAGCGATGAAGCTGCGGCTCGCGCAACCCGGCACCGTCGTCGACCTGTCCGCCATCCCCGAGTTGCGCGGCATCCGCCGCAACGGCAATACGCTGGTCGTCGGCGCGATGACGAAGCACGCCGAGGTGGCGGAGTCCGCCGACGTGAAGGCGGCGATTCCCGCCCTCGCATGGCTCGCGGCGCACATCGGCGATCGCCAGGTGCGCAACCGCGGGACCATTGGCGGCTCGCTCGCCAACAACGATCCGGCCGCCGACTGGCCGGCCGCGGTGCTCGCGCTCGGTGCGACCGTCGTCACGAACAAGCGACGCATCGCCGCCGACGATTTCTTCCGCGGGCTGTACGAAACCGCGCTGGAGCCCGACGAGCTGATAACGGCCGTCGAATTCCCGGTGCCGCAGAAGGCCGGTTACGAGAAGTTCCGCAATCCCGCGTCGCGCTTCGCGCTCGTCGGCGTGTTTGTCGCGAAGACGGCGGGTGGCGTGCGCGTGGCGGTGACGGGCGCCGCGCCCTCGGTATTCCGCGCGAAGACGGTCGAGGAGGCACTGATGCGCAGCTGGACGGCCGATGCGGCGAAAGGCGCGAAGGTGTCGGCCGACGGGCTCAACAACGACCTGCACGGCTCGCCCGAGTACCGCGCGCATCTCGTTGGCGTGCTCGCGGCGCGGGCGATGGCGGCGGCGGGTTAGGCCACGCGGGTAGCGGCAAGGCCGCGCAGGGTTCGGATCTTCTGCACCATGCGCGGGTATTGCTGGTCCCGGAATTCGCGAGTCTCAAAGTTCGCAAGCGGGATCGCGTCGACGATATCGATGCCATAACGCGCGTACGCCTGGAGGCCGGCGGGCTGCCCGGCGAGCTGCAGCACTTTCGTTGCGACGCGGCGCGCCGCTCTTTCGTTTCCGCTCGCGAGAAGGTAGACAATATGCGCGCCGCAAACTTCGCTTGCGATCCTCGCTTGCCAGACTCCGATCTCGTTGCGCTTGTCGGCCAACTTCCGGAGGTTCTCGAGCCGGCTCACGAGACAGTCGCCGGGGCTCATCACCAGAAACGATCGGTACGGCGGGTCGGGCAGTGTGACGCGAATCGCATTGCTGCGGATGACATCGCTGCGAATGCCGACGACGGACCGCAGGACGTCGACGAGGACCTGCGGCTGACCTGAATGGTGGGTGACCACCGAACCGTGCAGGGCGGATAGCTGGCGATCGCCGGGAAACTCGGGACGTGCCCCGAGTGCATGCGCGAAGCGGGAGACGCTCTCACGCAGGCCCAGAAAGTCGGCGTCGCGGCTGATGTATGCGCGCGGTCCCGCTGGCAAAGGAAGCCCGAACCACGCGAGCCAGAACGCAACAGCCTGCCCACCGATCAGAACATCATCGCCAGCGACATGGAGGGCCGTTTCCAACTCGGAGCCCGTGATCCTTCGGTCCCGGACACGGTCGACGGCAGCCACGTCAGTCCACGTCAGGGGGGAGTTCAATCGTCATGCTGCGAACCCACGCCGGGTTGGCAAGGAAAGCGGACTTGTCGCCAAGGCCATGGCTGGAATAGTCCCCGCGCTGTTGCGCGCGCTTGCTGGACCAATGCGCATTGTCGCGCTGGGTTGAAACCATGGCTTGGGATGAAGTCTTGCGCACGATACGGCGGAGATCGGTGGCCACCGGATGCGCAGCGTCGATCCGGTACAGCACGCGGCCGGATGCATCGTCGCGGATGACCAGGCCAATGTCGTTCAGCAGCCGCAGTTCGTACTGCACCGCGGTGGGCGTCAGCTCCGCGCGCCGGGCGATCTCGCGAAGGTGCAGGCCGTCGGCTTCATCGAGCGCGAACAACGTGGCAAGTACCCGGTAACGGGCACGGCCGAACAGTGTCAACGCCGTCATATCCATGCCTTGAAGTGTCACCTATCATATGACGTTTGTCAAATCTGCTATGACATTAGCGGCGGTGATATCCTCGCAGCATGGACCCCGTGCTGCCCGCTGATGTGGATGCCGCGCTGGCGTTGCTATCGGCCCACGACTACGTCGCCGACCGCCGCCTTGCGACAGCGATCTTCCTTGCGCTGAAACTGCGCCGCCCGTTGTTCCTCGAAGGCGAGGCGGGCGTCGGCAAGACGGAGATCGCCAAGGTGCTCGCTGCCGCGCTGGGCCGCAAGCTCGTGCGGCTGCAGTGCTACGAGGGGCTCGACACGGCGGCGGCGGTCTACGAGTGGAACTATCCGCGCCAGATGATCGAGATCCGGCTCGCGGAAGCGGCGGGCGGCGCGTCGCGCGAAGCGCTGGCGCATGACATCTTCACGCCGCGCTTCCTGCTGAAGCGGCCGCTGCTCGAAGCACTCGATCCGGACGATGGCGTCGCGCCCGTGCTGCTGATCGACGAGCTCGACCGCACCGACGAGCCGTTCGAGGCCTACCTGCTCGAAGTGCTCGCCGAATACCAGGTGACGATTCCCGAGCTGGGGCCCATTCGCGCGAAGACGCCGCCGATCGTCATCATCACGTCCAACCGTACGCGCGAGATTCATGACGCGATCAAACGGCGCTGCCTCTATCAGTGGGTCGGCTATCCGGACGTCGCGCGCGAGTTGGCGATCGTGCGCCGCAAGTGCCCGCAGGCGCCGGAGAAGCTGGCGCGCGAAGTCGTCGCGTTCACGCAGCGCGTGCGCTCGCTCGACCTCTTCAAGGCGCCGGGCATCGCGGAGACGCTCGACTGGGCCGAGGCGCTGATCGCGCTCGATCGCTTCGAGCTCGACCCGCAGACGGTCGTCGACACGATCGGCGTGCTGCTCAAGTACCAGGACGACGTGGGCGCGCTGTCGCCCGAGGTGGCGGCGCGGCTCGTCAACGAGGCGAAGGCCGAGGCGAGTGCGGCGCTCGCCGCGGCGGAGCACGGGGGCGCCTGACGCGCCGCGTCCATGCCCGCAACCGTCGAACCCGGTGCGTGGTCGCGCGCGCAATTGCCGGTGCCCAACCTGCCGGCAGGGCGCCTGTCCGCCAACGTCGTGCATTTTGTCCGCGTGCTGCGGCGCGCGGGGCTGCCCGTCGGGCCGGCCAAGGTGATCGACGCGCTGGGCGCCGTCGAGGCGGTGGGCCTCGACTCGCGCGAGGACTTCCGCGCGGCGTTGTCCGCCACGCTGGTCTCGCGGGCGGAGCACCTGCCACTGTTCGAGCAGGCGTTCGACCTCTACTGGCGCAACCCGCGGCTCGTCGAGCGGATGCTCGCGGCCTTGCTGCCGCATGTCGAAGGCTTGCCGGGTGAGGACGACGGCGCACCCGCGATGCCCGCGCGGCTGGCCGAGGCGATGCTGCCGCCGCTCGAGCGCGAGGCGCTGCACGACGACCCCGACGCGCCGGTCGAGTTCGACGCCACGTTCACCTATTCGGCACGCGAGATCCTGCAGAAGAAGGACTTCGCGACGATGAACGCGGAGGAACTGGCCGCGGTGAAGCGCCTGCTGCGTCGCCTGCGCCTGCCGCTGCCCGAGTTGCCGTCGCGGCGCTACCGGCCTGATCCGCGCGGCGCGCGCGCCGACTTGCGCGCGACGCTCAAGCGCATGCGCGGTGCCGCCGGCATGGCGACACCACTCGCGCGCCGTACGCGCCGCCACCAGCGTCCGCCGCTGGTCGTGCTGTGCGACATCTCGGGTTCGATGGACCGCTACGCGCGGATGCTGCTGCACTTCGTCCACGCGATCACCAACGACCGCGACCGCGTGCACACGTTCGTGTTCGGCACGCGGCTCACCAACGTCACGCGTTACCTGAAGCATCGCGACGTCGATGTTGCGCTCGAACGCATCACGGCGGCCGTCGACGACTGGTCCGGTGGCACGCTGATCGGCGTGAGCCTGGCGGCGTTCAACCGCCGCTGGTCGCGCCGCGTGCTGGGCCAGAACGCCGTCGTGCTGCTCATCACCGACGGGCTCGATGCGGACGCGGGCACGGGGCTCGCGTTCGAGATGGAGCGGCTCGCCAAGTCGTCGCGCCGGCTCATCTGGCTCAACCCGCTCTTGCGCTACGCGGACTTCGAGGCGCGGCCGGCCGGCATCCGCGCGATGCTCCCGTACGTCGACGAGTTCCGGCCGGTGCACAATCTCGATTCGCTGGTCGACATCGCCGGCGCGTTGGAAGGCGCACGGCACGTCCGCAGCGCGCGTGGGGCACGGCCTCTACATGCCGCCCGGCGAGTCGCGTGATCGATCGGCTGCCCGGATGACCACTGTTGGACAATCGAGATGATCCGCTTCCTCACTTCAGTTTGCTTGATGGCAGCGTCGCTGTCGGCAGGCGCTGATCCCTCGCCTTCCTCTGGGCCGTTCCAAGGCGTTGATCTTGGCGCGCTGGATGCGGAGCAGCAAGAAGTCATCATTCAGGCGTCGGAAGACTTTGAACGAGTGCAGAGCGGACGCTTGCCCCGACACGCGGTGCGCGACGAAAAGGCCCCGGTGCCTGCAGATGGCGGTACGCAGTTCTTCAACGGAAAGCGCTACAAGCTCACCGTAGTGAAGAGCCTTTCGTCGTTCGGTACGCTGCATGGTTATGTCTATGGCCCGGTGATCTCTTTTGACAAATCGTTCGCGCCAGGCAACAGGTCCGAACTTGTCGGGCTTCGCTTCTATACTCGGGAGCAGTTCAAACAGCTCGAATCGAGAGACCCGCCATAAGACCATGCGGTGACGCTTGGCGGACGCGCTGTACGCGCCTGCTCTGGCCGATCTCGAGCGCCGATTGCCGACTGACTTGACGTTGTCCGACCCATCATGGAACTCACGAGCACCCGCACGCTGAACGCGCCGATCGCCACCGTCTGGGCGGCACTCAACGACCCCGACACGCTGAAGGCCTGCATCCCCGGCTGCGAGACGTTCGAGAAGACGGACGACGGCTACCGCGTCGGCGTGCAGGCACGGGTGGGCCCGGTCTCCGCGCGCTTCAACGGCAAGGTGACGCTGGCGGACGTCGTGCCGCCCACCGCGTACACGCTGCGCTTCGAAGGCCAGGGCGGCGCAGCGGGCTTCGCCAACGGCGAAGCGCGCGTGACGCTGACGGCGCCGACGGCCGCCACCACCGCGCTCGCTTATGCGGTGAAGGCACAGATCGGCGGCAAGCTCGCGCAGATCGGCTCGCGGCTCGTCGACGGGGCGGCGGCCAAGATGGCCGATGATTTCTTCGCGCGCTTCGTCGAGCGCGTGGCGCCGGCCGCAGAGGACGCCGAAGCGACCGTGGCTGCGGACGTCGCCGAAGAACCCGCCGTGCCCGTCCGCCGCCGCGACGGCTCGAAGACCTGGACGCGCTACATCGCGATCGCGGCGATCATCGTGCTGCTCGCGTGGATGTACACCCACAAGGGACATTTCTGAGAGCGGACGTCGATCCGCCGAAGGAGGAGTTGCCATGGACAGCGTCGATTTCGAAGTGCTGAAGCGCAGCGCCGGATGGCTCGACGAGGGCCGGCGCGTGCTGCTCGCGACCATCGTCAAGACCTGGGGCAGCGCGCCGCGGCCGGAAGGCGCGATGCTGGCCGTGCGCGACGACGGCCTTGTCGTTGGTTCCGTGTCCGGGGGCTGCATCGAGGACGACATCGTGTATCGCGTGCGTAAGGACGGGCTCGCCGCGCAGAAGGCGGAAGCGGTGACGTACGGCGTGTCGGCCGATCAGGCGCGGCGCTTCGGCTTGCCCTGCGGCGGTACGCTGGAGCTGGTGCTGGAGCCACTTACCGGCGAGTCCGGCATCCGCGCGCTGATGCATGAGGTGAGCGAAGGCCATCTGGTTGCGCGCAAGCTCGATCTGCCGAGTGGCCTCGCCACGCTGCATCCCGCGACAGCGAACGACGGCCTCTCGTTCGACGGCCGCACGCTCGTCACGATCCACGGCCCGCGCTACCGGATGCTCGTCATCGGCGCGTCGCAGCTGTCGAAGTACCTCGCGTCGATGGCCGTAGGCCTCGGCTATCACGTCACCGTCTGCGACCCGCGCGACGAATACTCGGAGACGTTCGATGTGCCCGGCGTCACGCTCGTGCGCACGATGCCCGACGACACGGTGAAGGCGATGAAGCTCGACGAGCGCTCGGCCGTCGTCGCGCTGACGCACGATCCCAAGCTCGACGACCTTGCGCTGATGGAGGCGCTCAAGTCACCGGCGTTCTACGTCGGCGCGCTGGGCTCGCGCAAGAACAACGAGAAGCGGCGCGAGCGGCTGCTCGAGTTCGACGTGGCGCCCGCCGAGATCGCGCGGCTGCACGGGCCGATCGGGCTCTACATCGGCAGCCGCACGCCGCCCGAGATCGCGATCTCGATCCTGGCCGAGATCACGGCGGTGAAGAACGGCGTCGACACGCATCGCGTCGCGCCGGTGGGCGAGGCGAAGGCGGCGCGCGCGGACGCGGCCGCCTGAGGCCGGTGGCGCCATGTCGCGGCACTTGCAGGCGCCGCGACGCAGGTTACGTCATTGCGGGGCCGGCGCGGGCGACGCGAGCGGCTTGCCCTTCTCGACGACGTAGACGCCCACGAGCTTCGTCGGCGTCGCGGCCGCGTTGTGCGCGTTGTGCACGACGCCCGCCGGGATGACGAAGCCATCGCCGGCCTTGACGACGCGCGTGGGTTGACCCGCGATCATCAGTTCCGTCTCGCCTTCCGACACGTACGTGATCTCGTCGCCGGGATGCGTGTGCCAGCCGGCAGTGCCGCCCGGCGCGATCTCCACCTTGGCGATCACCGCCTCGCGGTTGGGCACCGACACGTCGGCCTTGGTGACGAGCGTGCGCGTGAGCGCCGAGTTCTGCGCGACCAGCGCGCCGGCGAAGGCGAGGGCGGCGATGCCGACGGTGACGGGCAGGGCGTGGCGAAGCTTCATGAGTTCCTCCTGATGGTTGTTATGCTGATGGCCGAGCGGCGCCATTATGACGGGGCGGTCCGCGCCGTCAATGTCGTAACTGCGCAAGTACCCAACGCTCGACCGCTGCGTCGTCGCGGATGTCGCCGTCATAGGCGACATCCGGGACCCATGGTTCATTGTTGCCGCGAATGCGGTTGCGCCAGACCTTGAACGGCATGACGAGGTGGTTGCCGCTCGGCAGCGCCACGTTTCCGACGTCGATGTAGACGGAGTCCGCGCTTGTGGTCTGCCCCAGGTGGAGCGAGCCGGGCACGCGCAAGCGCACCATCGACGAAAATCGAGGCACGCGCTCGCGGCCATGGCCGTCCATCGATGACGATCTGTCCGTTGAACCGCTTCAGGTGGCCTCCACGAGCGGCGATCTGCTCGCGCGTAAGGAGGCGTTGGTCGGTCATCTGCACGGCCCACGCATCGCCGCGACGCTGGGCGGCTTCCAACGCATGCAGACGATCGCGCAGGTCCATCGTCGTGGCATCACGCGGCCCGTAGGTCTTCTCGGCGCGGGCGACGCTCTTCTTCAGCGCATCGATCGCCGCGTCCGATACGCGCCATTGGGCATAGGCCACAGGCACATGCTGCAGTTTGCTCTGGTCGTAGACGAGCCCTCCCGTAGCGGCTTCGAAGATGGCATCGCCGATACCGCTGTTGCCGCCCCCGTTTCCACGGACGTCGAAGACGATGGCGTGGACGTCGCGGGAAGCCTGCAGCTTGGGAAGCATGGCTTGCAGCGCGGCGTACTGGTCCTTGTTCGGCTGGAAGTTGCCAGCCTTTATCCAGAGGACTCCATCGCGCAGCGTGAATTCGTTGTCGTGCCTGGGCTGCGTCCGCGTGCCACGCAACACGGTGAGCCACGCGATGAAGTCCACGTCCTGGTAGTGAACGTCCAGCGTCGTCGTGCGGCCGCCGGCATCGAGGAACGTGCACTGGCGCAGACGCTTGCCCATCGACGCAAAGGGGTCGCCGAACATCGACGCGCCCGAAGCCCGGCTATCGACAAGCGGCCGGCGATCGTAGAAGGGCGCGACGTCCTCCTTCAGTATCCTTGGCGCCGGCCGTCCGTCACAGCTGACGACGCGTGCGCCGATGGGTGGCAGCGGGGCGTCCCACTTCGCGGCGACATTCCTGACATACAGTTCGCCGTCGCGATCCTCGACGGCCCAGCCCATGAACGGCAAGAGCTCCTCGGGTGGGCGCGTGTTGTCGGACAGCAGCAGGTGCCCGTCTTCGAAGCCGACGACGTAGTAGCGGACCGCCAGCAGCGCGCTGCTGTAGTCGTAGACGCGCGGCAGGAGTGCTTTCGCCGCGATGTATCCGTCCGTCATCCAGTCGCGGAATGCGGGGTTTTGCGCGTCGATGGCCCCGGGATGCACGTGGACGATCGCGTGATAGGTGGCGTCGAGGTCGCGGCTTGCGATGGCCTGCCAGTCGGCGGGCGTCGACGGTGGCGTCCCGTCGGCGTAAGCGATCGGCAGCGGAACGCCAAGACCTGCGAGCAGACAGAAGCAGACGATGCGCGTGCGTATCGACATGGATCCTCCTCCTGAAGGCGCGCCGATTCTGAGGCGGCTCACCGCGGACGTCCAGTGGAGATTCAATGAAAATCCCGCGACCGCGTCTCCAGCGGCCCCAGCATCGCGGTGAGATCCACGAGCTTCTCCGCGATCAGGTGCACGACGATGCCCTCGCGCTCCACCTTGCCGTACACGGCCATCAGCCGCGCCGTCAGCAGTTCCTTGCGCTGGCGCTCGCCCAGGTCACGCCACACGATCACGTTGGTAGCGCCCGTCTCGTCCTCCAACGTGACGAACACGACGCCGCCCGCGGTGCCGGGGCGCTGGCGGCCGATCACGATGCCGGCCGTGCGCACGATGCGGCCCGTGGGTGTGGCCGCGACTTCGCTGGCCGTGGACAGGCGTCGCTTCGCGAGCTGCCTGCGCAACAGGGCAGCGGGATGCCGGCCCAGCGTGTAGCCCAGGTGGCGATAGTCCGCGACGAGGTCCTGGCCTTCGGTCGGCGGCTCGAGTTCGACGTCGGGATCGGCGAGCGGCGCGCCGTCGAAGAGACCGTGCAGGTGCTCGATGCCGGCCACCTTCCACGCGGCGCGATGGCGGTCGCCGGCGAGCGAGGCGAGGGCCTTGCCGTTGGCGAGCGCGGTGCGTTCGCGGGGATTCAGCGCAGCCCGGTGGGCGAGGTCGGCGACATCCGTGAAAGGACGCTCAGTGCGGGCGGCGACGATGCGTTTGGCGGATTCCTCGCTCAGACCTTTGATCATGCGCAGGCCGAGTTGCAGGGAAATTGGGGTCGGGGGAATTGGGGTCAGACACCAATTTCCGCCACTACCTTCGATGATCCGCGCCCCGCTCTTCGCGCGATAGCAGATGACGGTGGCGGCGAGCGCCGTCCGCTCGCGGCCGTACTTGTTGTAGACGTACTGCATGATGTCTTCGCGCCGCTGGTGCTCGAAGTCGACGTCGATGTCCGGCGGCTCGTTCTTGCGTTCCGCGCTCATGAAGCGACCGACGAGCGTTCGCTGTTCGGTCGGATCCACTTCCGTGATGCCCAGCACGTAGCAGACCGTCGAATTGGCCGCCGAACCGCGGCCCTGGCACAGGATGCCGAGCCTGCGCGCTTCCACGACGACATCGTTGACCGTCAGGAAGAACGGCTCGTACTGCAGTTCCTCGATCAGCGCCATCTCGTGTTCGATCTGCCGGACCACCGACGCGGGCACCGGCTCCGCAGGGTCCTTGGCGCGATGCTGGTAGCGCCGCAACGCCCCGGCCTCCACCAGATCGCGCAAATGCCCGATCGGCGTCTTGCCCTCCGGCACGATCTCCTGCGGATACTCGTAGCGCAGCTCGTCGAGCGAAAAGCGACAGTTCTCCGCAATCTCGACGCTCTTCGCCATCAGCTCCGGCGGATAGAGCGTCGCGAGCCGCCCGCGCGAACGCAGCGCGTGCTCGCCGTTGGGGAACAGTGCATGGCCGCATTCGGGGAGCGGTTTGCGCAAGCGGATGGCGGTGAGGGTGTCCTGCAGCATCCGTCGCTCGCGCACGTGCATGTGCACGTCGCCGGCGGCCGCCAGCGCGAGCCCGCTCGCACGCGAGATCCGCGTCAGCGCCGCGAGCCGTGCAGCCTCGTCGCCGCGCGCATGATGCGCGAACGCGATGGCGGCCGTGCGACCGAACGCTTCCACCACGTAGCGCGCTTCGCCCGCGAGCCGCGCGCCGTCCTGGTGCGGCCCCGGCACCCACAGCGCCTGGCAGCGCGTGCCGAGCGCGGCGACGTCGTCGCGCGTCAGCACGTAGTGGCCTTTCTCCGCGCGCCGGCGTCCTTGCGTGATCAGTTGCGAGAGGTCGCCGTAACTCGAACGGTCGACGGCCAGCAGCACGAGCTTCAGCCCGTCGGCCAGCGTGAACTCGCTGCCGATGACGAGTTCCAGCGGGTGTCCTTTTTCGAGTGGCCCCGCGACCCTGTTCTGCAACGCCTCGCGCTGCACCCGCAACGCCCTGTGCGCGCGCACGACACCGGCCAGCGAGCACTCGTCGGTGAGGGCAAGCGCGCGATAGCCGAGCGTGATCGCCTGGTCGACGAGCTCGTCCGGGTGCGACGCGCCGCGCAGGAACGAGAAGTTGGACAGGCAGTGCAGCTCGGCGTAGGCGGGAAGGGGTGCGCGGGTGGACACGACGATGACGGCCGGTGGGAGGGATAGATACCGTACGAATATACGGTATCATGCGCGTTCGGGGAAAGCCCGATGCACCGGCGCGGACGCTATCCGTCGACGTGAGGAAGGCTTGCGCCGTGAGGCGATAAACCGCCATAATCACCTCAAATAGTGATTTGATTATGGCGCCCAATCACCTCAAGCCGTGGATATGGCAGCACCCGGACTGGCCGGCGTTCCACTGGGATGCCGCGCGCCTGGTCCAGCCGCTCGCGGCCGCGCGCAAGGCGCAGGGCGAGCTCACCGGGATGGCGCGCCTCATGGATCCCGCGTCCGACCTCCGCGCCCGCCTCGAGGTGCTGGCGGCCGAAGGCATCGCCACCAGCGCGATCGAAGGCGAGCGCTTCGATCCCGATGCACTGCGCAGCTCGCTGGCGCAAAGGCTGGGCTTGCCGCTCGACGGCGTGCAAAGGCCGCCGCGCTTCATCGAAGGGCTCGTCGACGTGCTGCTGGACGCGACGCGCGATGCGCAGGAACCGCTGACGCTCGCGATGCTCGCGAACTGGCAGGCGGCGCTGTTCCCCACCGGGCGCTCGGGCCTCGTCGAAATCCGGGTCGGCGAACTGCGCGGGTCCGCGCCGATGCAGATCGTCTCCGGCCCCATCGGCCACGAGCGCGTGCACTACGAAGCGCCCCCGCGGCGCGGGCTGGAGCGCCAGGTCGCGCAATTCCTCGCCTGGTTCAACCAGCCGCCGCGCGCGCTCGACGGCTTGCTGCGCGCCGGCCTTGCGCATGCATGGTTCGAGCTCCTGCATCCGTTCGAGGACGGCAACGGGCGCGTGGGCCGCGCGTTGCTCGACCGCGCGCTGGCGCAGGACGAGCCGCGCGCCGCGCGCTTGTTCAGCCTGTCGTCGCGCTTCATGGCCGTGCGCAACGACTACTACGCGGCGCTCGAGGCGCTGTCGGTGGAAGGCCTCGACGCCACCGCCTGGCTCGAGTGGTTCCTCGTCCAGGTGGCCGCCGCGTGCAGCGCCAGCACCGGCATCGTCGAAAGCGTGCTGCGCAAGGCGCGCTTCTGGATGCGGCACGCGCAAGCGAGCCTCAACGACCGTCAGCGCAAGGCGCTCAACGCGCTGCTCGACGCCGGTCCCGGCGGCTTCGTCGGCGGCATGACCAATCGCAAGTACGCGCACCTGACGCACGTGAGCCCGGCGACCGCCCAGCGCGACCTCGCGGAACTCGTCGCGCGGGGCTTGCTGCAGCCGGCAGGCGGCGGCCGGAGCGTCCGCTACGAACTCGTCGAGACGCCTGCGTCGCCACAGTAAACTTCCCCCATGCCGCGCCGACAGGACAACGGCGAGATGCCGGGACTCGTGGCCGCCGACAGCGGCGACATGACGGCGCACCGGCAGATCGCCCACGCGCTGGATAACGCGCGCGCCGCCGGCGACCCGGCGCAGACGGCAATGCTCGCGGCGGCGCTGCTGATCGAAGGCCACGTCCGCAGCAATTTCCGCGACTTTCCCCGGCTCATCGCCGACACGGCGCCGGTGCGCGATGCCGCGTACCCGTGGCGGAGCGCGGACGACGAGTTGCTCGTGCTGTCGGGCCTGCTTGCCGGTCTCGTGTACTTCGGCAACGACGACCCGTTCCTGCCCACGTGCGTCGAGCGGCTGCTCGCGCTCGTCGAGCAGGATCTCGACGTGAACCGGCGCTTTGCCGCGGGGCGTCTGCTGCTCTACTACTCGGAGCCGCGCGAATTGCGGGTGCTGAGCCAGCGCGTCTACAGCGTGCTCGCGCCGGCGCGCAACAACCCGCGGCTCACCCCCCACCGGCTCGCGCACTTCCTGATCTACTGGACGCGCGCGGCCCGCTACGCGAAGGAGGCGCGCCAGGCGCGGCAGGCCGAGGCGGACGTGCGGGCGCTCGTCGCGCGGCACGGCCTCGCGGACATTCGCCGCGGCTTGAGCTATCTCGACGTCGCGCGCAGCCTGCCGGGGGGCGATGTCGGTGCCGTGCGGCGCGCGGTGGCCGGGTACGAAGCCATGGTCGATGACGCGAGCTCATCGACCTGCAGCGTCTCGAGTACCTGAAGACCAAGCTCGCCGGGCTCGAAGGCCGGCTCGACGGTGCGGTCTTCCACGCGACGCGGGCGACGGAGTATGCGCGGGAGCTCGCGTTCCCGCCGCCGGTGCTCGCCGTCTACATCGTCAGCGAAGGCCAGGCGCATCTCGCGCTCGGCGTATTCGACACGGCACTGCGGTTGTTGCGCGAGGCGGTGTCGATGGTGCCGGCGCGCTTCGTCGACGAGATCGACGACATGATCGCGTTCGTCGAGGCGTGGTCGCTGCTGCAGCGGGGCGAGCGCGACACGGGCCTCGCGCATTTCCGCGCGGCATGGCGGCGCGTCCGCGAGCGCCAGTTCTACGACACGTTCGACGGCTTGCCCGCGTTTGGCGCCCGGCTGTGCGCGCTCGCGCTCGAGCAGGGGATCGAAGTCGATTTCGTGCGCAGCCTCGTGCAGACGTGCGGCATCGCGCCGCCGCCCGACGCGCCGGAATCGTGGCCGTGGCCGGTGCGCATCCGCGCGCTCGGCGGCTTCGTCGTCGAGCTGCAGGGCTCGGTGCTCGCGTTCGAGGGCAAGGCGCAGAAGAAGCCGCTCGAATTCCTGAAGGTGCTGATCGCACTGGGTGGCCGCGCGGTGCCGAAGGAACGGTTGCAGGACCTGCTGTGGCCGGACGCGGATGCCGCGACGTCGGCTTCAGCGCTCGACGTGCTGATCTCGCGCACGCGCAAGCTGCTGGGCGACGCCACCGCGCTGCGCGTCGACGAAGGCAAGGTGGGATTCGAGTCCGCCCGGGTGTGGCTCGACGTCTGGGCGTTCGATGCCGACGTGGAGTCGCTGCAGCGCATATTGCGCGAGCCGGAGCGCGCGGATGACGTCGCGGCGCTCGCCTCGCGCCTGGTCGAGCGCTACCGCGGACGCTTCCTCGGCAACGAGGACCCGCAACGCTGGTCGCTTCCCGCACGCGACCGCTGGCAGAGCCGGCTGCGGCGTTCGCTGGCCGACGCGGGCCGGCATTGCGAGGAGCACGGCGACGTCGACGGCGCCATCGCGCTCTACGACCGCGCGCTGGAAGAGGACAACCTCGCCGAAGACCTGTATCGGCGCCTGATGCGCGCGTGGATCGCGCGCGGCGAGCCGGCCGAAGCGGCGCGCGTGTACCGGCGTTGCCGCGAGATGCTGTCGGTGCAGCTCGGCATCCCGCCGTCGGCGGACACGGAGGCGCTGTTCCGCTCGCTGTACGCGGGCTGACGTCATCCACGGCGCCCGGCGTGTTGCAACGCCGCGGCCCGTGATCGTGCGAATCACGATCTGTTAGCGATCCGAAAGGCCCCCGTCCGTAGACTGCCTCCGCACGGACGAATGCCGCCGCGTCGAGTGCGCGCGCATCGAGGTTCGCCGGTGTCGCCTGGCGCCGGCAGTTGTTCGCCATTGTCGTGAAGGGGACCTTCCATGAAATGCCTGGCTGCCTGGACCGTTTCGTCGCTCGCGTTGGCCGGCCTCGTCGCCACGCTCGCCGCCCCGGCGTGGTCCGCAACGGAGATCAAGGGCGCCCCCATCCTCGATCACCCGTGCGGCAAGACCGCCGTCCGGCAGATGGGCCTGCTGAATGCCGGCGACGTCGCCGGTGCCAACAAGCTCAGCACAGTTGCGATGCAGAAGCGGTGGGCGGCGATGCCGCAGAAGGATCGCGCGATGATGGCCGACATGGCGAAGTCGATGTCGATGCCGCCCGACCGGTATGCAGCGGCGATCCGCGCGTCCGGTGTGCTGACCGTCGACGGGAACACGGCCACTCTCAAAGTCACGCAAACGCAGAAGGATGCCAACGGTTCGAGCACGTCGACGACCGAGCAGGCGTTCGCGATGGAAGGCGGGCAGTGCCTCGTCAGCCGTTGAGATTCGCGTGCGCGTTCGCCGCGCTGATGCTGTGCATGGCGGCGACGTGTGCGTCGGCGGCACCGTCGGTCACGCTTGCGGGCACGATCACGGGTCCCGGGACCTGCGACGCCAACGGCGTCTCGGTAGCGCCCCTCACGTGGAAATCGCGTCGTATCCGACGACGCTCACGGTCGTAGCGTCGCCGGATCTCAGCATCGATCTGACGGCTCCGGCGACGCTGCCATATACGGTCGTGGTGACCGACTTCCCGGCGGTCGGTGGTGTGCCGACAGGCTCGGGCGTCGAAGTGACCGCCACCTGCAATGCGGAAGGCGTCAGCACGTTGACCTACGAAAACGGCGTGCCGGCGCGGCAGCTGCCCCCTGCGCCGACGAGCGTGCCGACGCTGTCGGTTGCCGCTCTCGTGGCGCTCTCGCTCGTCGTCGCCGTGTTGTTCGCGCGCATGGACATTCGTCAGCGACCACCCGCGGGCGCGTCTCGCAATCTTCGCCAGGAGATCTTCCAATGAAGCGCCCGCTCGTTCCCGCCATGTTGTCCGTCGCGCTTGCGCTCGCCGCTGCGAGCAACGCCGCGATCGCGCAGTATTCGGTCACCGCTTCGGGGACGCCAATGCCGCCCGGGACCTGCACGGCCGACGAGGTCGTGGAGCCCATCACCGACGGGCAAGTCCATTTTGTGGTGCCGTACACGTCGGACAACGTCATCCTCCGGGTGTCCGTCAACGGCGGGCCGGACGTCGTCACCTTGCTGACCCAGCCGGGCGGCACGAGCGTCGCCGGCGGACCGACGTTCGCCGTGTTCCCGTCTACGCCGACTGCGCCTCCCTACACGGTCGTGGAGAGCTATTACCCGGCGGTCGACGGCGCGCCCACGGGCCGCGGGGTTGTGCTCACCGCCACGTGCGACGCACAGGGCGTCGGCACGATCGACTACGTGAACGACGCGCCCGTCGTGCCGTCGACGACATCATTGGCCGTGCCGACGTTATCCCCACAGTCGCTGATCATCCTCGCGTTGCTCGTGCCGTGTGCGCTGATGGGCGCAGCCCGCTGCCGGCCGCGATCCGGAACGCGGCAATAGTCTCGGCGGCGGGGCCGGGCGCCCGGCCGCGTTAACATGGTGGCGTGGACGCGCGCAGCCGATGCCGCCTGCGCGCGTCGTCCATTCGAGCCCGCCCGCGCACCCATGCCCACGATCGCCTTCGACCGCTTCTACCGTTACGCCGAGCTGTCGGCGTTGCTCGCCGACTTCGCGCGCGAGTATCCGCAACTGGTTGCCGTCGAGGCGATCGGGCAGAGCCACGAGGGTCGCGACATCTTCGTCGTCACCGTGACGAACACCGCGACGGGACGCGCCGCCGACAAGCCGGCGCTGTGGGTCGACGGCAACATCCATGCGACGGAAGTGGCCGCCTCCGTCGCCAACCTTTACCTGTTGCAGCAGCTGGTCACGCAGTACGGCAAGGACCCGGAGATCACGCGGGCACTCGACACCCGTGCGTTCCATATCTGCCCGCGGATCAATCCGGACGGCGCGGAATGGGCGCTGGCCGATCATCCGAAGTGGATCCGCTCCAGCACGCGGCCCTATCCGTTCGACGAGGACGAGCCGGAAGGGCTGGTCGTCGAGGACATCGACGGCGACGGGCGCATCCTGCAGATGCGCATCCGCGACGACAACGGCGTGTGGAAGCCGCATCCTTACGAGCCGCGGCTGATGGTGCGCCGCGACCCCACGGAAACGGGCGGCGAGTACTACCGGATCGTGCCCGAAGGCCGCTACGACAACTACGACGGCCACACGCTGCGCGTGAAGAAGCCGCGCGAGCGCCTCGACCTCAACCGCAATTTCCCCGCGTCGTGGCGCCAGGAGTTCGAGCAGATGGGCGCCGGGCCTTACCCGACGTCCGAGCCCGAGATCCGCGCCGTCGTCGACTTCATCACGCGCCATACGAACCTGTGCGGCGGCACCACGTTCCACACGTGGAGCGGCGTGCTGCTGCGCCCGTTCGAGCACCTGCCCGACGAGGAGATGCACGCGGAGGACCTGTGGGTCTACCAGGCGCAGGGCAAGAAGGGCCAGGAGCTCACCGGCTATCCCGCGATTTCGGTGTATCACGAGTTCCGCTATCACCCGAAAGAGGTGATCGGCGGCACGTTCGACTGGATCTACGAGCACCTCGGGCTGTTCTCGTGGGTCGTCGAGATCTGGTCGCCGATGCGCGAGGCGGGCATCCGCGATTACAAGTTCATCGACTGGTTCCGCGATCATCCGGTCGACGACGATCTCGCGCTGATCCGCTGGAGCGACACCACGCTGGGCGGTATCGGCCACATTCCGTGGAAGGCCTTCGATCATCCGCAGCTCGGGCGTGTCGAGATCGGCGGCTGGAACCGCTTCCACGCGTTCTCCAATCCGCCGCCCGCGTTCCTGGAGAAGGAAGTCGCGCGCTTCCCGCGCTGGCTCGTGTGGCAGGCGCTGTGCTCGCCGCGGCTCGTGCTGAAGCATGCGGGCGCGGAGCGCGTGGGGTCCGACACGTGGAAGGTCACGCTGGTCGTCGAGAACGAGGGCTGGCTGCCGGCCTACGTCAGCAAGCGCGCGCTGGACCGCAAGACCGTGCGCGGCGTGATCGTCGACGTCGAGTTGCCCGAGGGCGCGTCGCTGGTCGTCGGCAAGGCGCGGGACGACTACGGCCAGCTCGAGGGCCGCTCCGGCAAGCACACCGGCGTGTCGTTCTTCCCCGATTACAACGTCACCGACGACCGCCGCAAGATCGAGTGGGTGGTGCAGGGCTCGGCGGGGCAGGTCGTGACGCTCGTTGCGCGCCACGAGAAGGCGGGGGCCGTGCGCGCCGCGGTCAAATTGGTGTCTGACACCAATTAGGCCGATTACGCCGCGAGCGGTTCCTCGTCCATCGCCGCCACCTGCTCGCGCAGTTCCAGGATGCGGTCCTGCCAGTAGCGCTGCGTGCCGAACCACGGGAACGCGACGGGAAACGCGGGATCGTCCCAGCGCGCGGCGATCCAGCCGGCGTAGTGGATGAGCCGCAGCGTGCGCAGCGCCTCGACGAGGAACAGCTCGCGCCGATCGAACGGGCGGAACTGCTCGTAGCCTTCGAGCACGACGGCGAGCTGCTGCTGCATCGAAGCGCGATCGCCGGATAGCAGCATCCACAGGTCCTGCACCGCCGGTCCCATGCGCGCGTCGTCGAAGTCGACGAAGTGCGGACCTTCGCCGGCGGCGCCGGTGGTCCACAGCACGTTGCCGGCGTGCACGTCGCCGTGGATGCGGATGCGCGTGAAATCGCCGGCGCGTGCGAACGACCGGCGCACGCCGTCGAGCGCTTGCGCGCTGACGGTGCGGTAAGGCTCGACGAGATCGGCGGGCAGCCAGTCGCCGGCCAGCAGCCGCTCGCGCGGCTCGTCGCCGAACGTCGCGATGTCCAGCGTCGGCCGCGCGGCGAACGGCGCGACGGCGCCGACCGTATGGATGCGCGCGAGGTAGCGGCCGATCCACGCGAGCACGTCGTCGCGGTCGAGTTCGGGCGGCCGGCCGCCGCGCTTGTCGTACAGCGCGTAGCGGAAGCTGGCGTGCTCGAACAGCGTGCGGCCGCCGATCACGCGCGGCGGCACGGCGGGCACCTCGCGCTCGGCCAGCGCGAGCGCGAACGCGTGCTCCTCGGCGATCGCCGCATCGCTCCAGCGGCCGGGCCGGTAGAATTTGACGACCACCGGCGGCGCATCGTCCAGCATCACCTGGTAGACGCGGTTCTCGTAGCTGCCGAGCGCGAGCAGCCGCCCGTCGGGAACCACGCCGCGCGCCTCGACCGCGTCCAGCACCACGTCCGGCGTCAGCGCAGCGTAAGGATGGGCCGGTGCGTCCATACGGCATTGTAAGGTTCGGGCCACGACGCCGACCGGTGCTACATTGAACCTCGACGCGCTCGCCCGAGGTCGTCCTGCTCGCCCGGCACGAAGTGCCGGCGCGGTCCGCGCCACGGTGAATCGAGCGTTAGCCTCGCGGTCGTCCGACCCTAGTTGACATAATAAATAGGGTCGGACCTATAGCGGTTCCTCGTCCATCGCGGCGACCTGCTCGCGCAGCTCCAGGATGCGGTCCTGCCAGTAGCGTTGCGTGCCGGACCACGGGAACGCGACCGGGAACTGCGGGATCATCCCAGCGCGCGGCGATCCAGCCGGCGTAGTGGATGAGCCGCAGCGTGCGCAGCGCCTCGATCAACAGCTCGCGCCGGTCGAACGCCCGAAACTGCTCGTAGCCTTCGAGCACCACGGCGAAGTGCCGCTGCATCGACGTGCGGTCGCCCGCGAGCAGCATCCACAGGTCCTGCACGGCGGGCCCCATCCGCGCGTCGTCGAAGTCGACGAAGTGCGGACCTTCGCCTGCGGCGCCGGTGGTCCACAGCACGTTGCCGGCGTGCACGTCGCCGTGGATGCGGATGCGCGCGAAATCGCCGCCCGTGCGAACGATCGGCGCACGCCGTCGAGCGCCTGCGCGCTGACGGTGCGGTAAGGCTCGACGAGGTCGGCGGGCAGCCAGTCGCCGGCGAGCAGCCGTTCGCGCGGTTCGTCGCCGAAGCTCGCGATGTCCAGCGTCGGCCGCGCGGCGAACGGCGCCGGCGCCCACCGTGCTGATGCGCGCGAGGTAGCGGCCGATCCACATCAGCACGTCGTCGCGGTCGAGCTCGGGCGGGCGGCCGCCGCGCTTGTCGTACAGCGCGTAACGGAAGCCCGCATGCGCAAACAGCGTGCGGCCGCCGATCACGCGCGGCGGCACCGCGGGCACCTCGCGCTCGGCCAGCGCCAGCGCGAACGCGTGCTCTTCCGCGATGGCCGCATCGCTCCAGCGACCCGGGCGATAGAACTTGACGACGAGCGGCGGCGCGTCGTCCTGCATCACCTGGTAGACGCGATTCTCGTAGCTGCCGAGCGCGAGCAGCCGCCCGTCGGGCACGCTGCCGCAGGCCTCGACGGCATCCAGCACGACGTCCGGCGTCAGCGCAGCATACGGGTGGGCCGGTGCGTCCATGCGTCATTGTAAGGTTCGGCCCGCGGGCACCGACCGGTGCGCTACATTGAACGACCTGCGAGCCCCGATGCCCATGGATCCGACGCCGCCCCAGCCCGTCGCACCCGCAATCCCCGCCGTACCGGACGCGCCGTTGCCGCGCGAAGACGCGCGCCCGGTCCCGGGCGGCTACACGTATCGCCGCCACGCGTTGCCGGTCCGCATGTTCCCTGGATCAACGTCGTCGCGCTGACGATCCTGCTGATGAGCGGCCTCAACATCTTCAACGCCCATCCGGCGCTGTACTGGGGCTCGTCGTCGTACTCGGGCGGTCCGCCGCTGCTGATGATGACGCCGTGGAAGCGCCCGACGGCACGGCGCGGGGCGTCACGCGCGTCTTCGGCCACGAGTTCGACACGACCGGCGTGTTCGGCCTGTCGACGGTCTATGGCCAGCTGACGGCGCGCGGCTTCCCGTCGTGGATCACGATCCCCGACGGCAACTGGCTCGCGATGGCGCGCAGCTGGCATTTCTTCTTCGCCTGGATCCTCGTGCTGAACGGGCTCGCGTACGTCGGCTACGCGGCGTGGTCGCGCCACATCGCGCGCGACCTCGCGCCGACGTCGGCGGACTGGCGCGGCATCGGCGCGTCGATCGTCGACCACCTCAAGTTCCGGCATCCGAAGGGCGAAGCCGCCACGCGTTACAACGTGTTGCAGAAACTCGCCTACCTCGTCGTGATCTTCGTGCTGCTGCCGCTGATGATCCTGATGGGCCTCGGCCTGTCGCCGTGGGCCAACGCCGTGTGGCCCGGCTGGGTGGACCTCTTCGGCGGCCGCCAGGCGGCGCGGACGATCCACTTCGTCTGCGCGTGGCTGATCGTGCTGTTCGTCTGCATCCACGTGTTCGAGGTCATCATCACCGGCGTCTGGAACAACGTGCGCTCGATGATCACCGGGCGCTATCGCGTCGACAGCGACGTGCCGGCGGAGGTGCAATCATGAGCGCGCCGCGCCGCTCCCAAGCGCTCATCCCGGACGCGCAGCGCGCACCAATGAGCGCGCCGCGCCGCCGGTTCTTCGCGCGCGCCTTCGGCGTGGCCGGCGCGCTGGTGCTGGCCGGCTGCGACAAGCTGTCGCGCACCGACTGGTTCCCCAAGGTGCTGAACGTCGCCGAGCCCGGTCAACAACACGATCGCCAAGACCGTCGCGCGCAAGGCGATGGCCGAGGAATTCCCGGAGAGCGCGCTGTCGCCGAGCTTCCGCAGCAACGGCACGTCGGACCCGGGCACCGACGCCTACGTCGCGCTCGCGCAAGGCCAGTTCGCGACGTACAAGCTCGTCGTCGACGGCCTTGTCGAGAATCCGCTGGCGTTGACGCTCGCCGACATCCATGCGCTGCCGTCGCGCGAGCAGATCACGCGGCACGATTGCGTCGAGGGCTGGAGCGCGATCGCGCGCTGGAAGGGCGCGCGGCTGTCGGCGATCCTGGCCGCGGCGAAGCCCAAAGCCAACGCACGCTATATCGTGTTCCATTGCGCCGACCCGATGAACGACGACGGCACCGGCTTCTACTACGAGAGCATCGACTTCGAGGACGCGTATCACGAGCAGACGATCCTCGCGTACGACCTCAACCGCGCGCCGCTGCCCATCGCCAATGGCGCGCCGCTGCGGCTGCGCGTCGAGCGCGCAGCTCGGCTACAAGCACGCGAAGTATTTGCTGCGCCTGGAGCTCGTCGAGAGCTTTGCGCACATCGAAGGCGGCAACGGCGGCTACTGGGAAGACAACGGGTACCAGTGGTTCGCGGGCATCTGAGGCCCGCGCGCCGCGCGCGTTGATCAACCAGTCGTTCGGCCGGCACGCGGCCGGCGACCTGCGGGGCGGCGGCGCCACGGGCCGCGCGTCACGGCCCGAACGAATCCTTGCACGCTGCGGCGCAAGTCGCCGTCGTCGATCCCGGCCGGTGCCGACGCCGCCGGAACGCCAGCGGGCTGCGTGGCGGCGGGATCGACCGTCGCGCCGCGTTGCGAGCATGCAGCGCGGCATAGCGATGCGCTCGCCCGCGCCATCGACGCGGCGCATGTACTCGCGCACCGCGTCGTCGTCGTCCCGGTGCAGCGCGCTGGCGACGGCAAACAGCAACATCGAGCGACGGCGGCAACGCCTGCAGCGTGGCGCGGGCTTCCACCGTCGGCGGCGTCAGCCACAATATCTGCCTGAAGGCCGCGGGCGTGCATGTGTTCGAGCGAGATGCCACGGAAAATGGCGACTGCTTCGAATCGCCGTGCAATGGCGCCGCGCGTCCGGGTTGCACGTGCCGCGGAATACCTGCCGCGCGGCCACGCGAGCTGCGCGCGGCGGCATGGACCAGCAGCACGCCGGTGCCGTATTCCGGTCGTGGCGTGAGCAGCGCGCGGTACTCGGCGATGGCGGCGGGCGTGTCGTGGAGATCGAACTGCAGAAGGTCCGCCGCCCACGGCGATGCAGCGGTCCCCTGCGCAGCGGCGAAAGCGGCGGTAATAGACGAGTGCGCGGCGCGGATCGTGCAGCGCGAAGCGCGCGACGTCTGCCATGCCCAGCCACTGACCGCGCGCGTCGTGGCGGCGGGAGGGTCATTGGGCCGGTTTTCGACGAGCGCCTGGCAGGCCTCGACGTAGATTTCCATCTGCTGCACGTAGCTGGCGGGATCGACCGTCTCCAGGCGGCTTGCGCGCAGTTCTGGATGCGAATCAGCGCCTGCAGCTGCGTCGGCGTCCACAGCGTGGCGCGGGCGCATGCGGGCGCCGCGCCGGCGAGCAGGGCGAACGCGAGCAGCGCAGTCAGTGCCGTGCGCCGTCGCGGGCGCTGCGCGTGGTGGGTGGCCGCCTCGACCACGTGCCTGAGCATCGAGCGAGCATGAGGTCGCTTTTCATCGGCCGCCATCGGCCGAACGGATGATTGTCGACCGACCGGAGACCTGCCACATTGTCCAGGGCTGCGGTTTCGCTGCGGCTGGACCAAGTGGCCGCGCCTGCGGGCGCGTCAGCCGAACGCACGTACCAGTCGCCGTCGTCGATCCCCGGCGATGCGTCCGGTAGACCCATAGCTCGCTGCCGTTGGGCGTGACGACGCGGTGATAGTCGCGCGCACGTCGCGCCCGTCCCACCAGCCGGATTCGATGCGCTCGGCGGCGCCGCGGCGTGCACCGGCGTGGCCGCGCGCAATGCAGACACCGGCGCCGGCACCGGCAGCAGCCACAGCGGGCGCGGCAAGTGCGGCGTCGAGGCAGGCGCGGATCGGCGGCGGGTTTCTTGAGCCGCGTCCCGTTGAGGCCGCGGCTGCCGCCAGTGCCGCCGCGCCAGGGGCCGACCGCCGCCGCCGGCGTGGCCGGTGACGTGGCGGACGACGCGGCTGCGGCCATCCGCATCTTCCACTGGACCAACGCCGTCGCGCTGACCCTGCTGCTGATGAGCGGCCTCAACATCTTCAACGCGCACCCCGCGCTGTACTGGGGCTCGTCGTCGTACTCGGGCAAGCCGCCGCTGCTGATGATGACGCTGAAGGAAGCGCCGGACGGCAGCCCGCGCGGCGTCACGCGTGTCCTCGGCCACGAGTTCGACACTACCGGCGTCTTCGGCCTGTCCACGACACCCAACGGCCAGCTCGCCGCGCGCGGCTTCCCGTCCTGGCTCACGATCCCCGACGGCAACTGGCTCGCGATGGCCCGCACCTGGCACCTGTTCTTCGCGTGGGTGCTCGTCATCAACGGGCTCGCTTACGTCGGCTATGCGCTGTGGTCGCGCCACCTGGCGCGAGACCTGGCGCCCACGCGGATGGACCTGCGCGGCTTCGGCGCGTCGATCGTCGAGCACCTCAAATTCAGGCACGCGAAGGGCGAGGCCGCCACGCGCTACAACGTGCTGCAGAAGCTCGCCTATCTCGTCGTGATCTTCGTGCTGCTGCCGCTGATGATCCTGATGGGCCTCGCGCTGTCGCCGTGGGCCAACGCGGTGTGGCCGGGCTGGGTGGAGCTCTTCGGCGGCCGCCAGGCGGCGCGGACCATCCACTTCGTCTGCGCATGGCTGATCGTGCTGTTCGTCTGCATCCACGTGTTCGAGGTGATCATCACGGGCCTCTGGAACAACGTGCGCTCGATGATCACGGGGCGCTATCGCGTCGACAGCGAGCCGCAGCCGGGGGTGCAGCCATGAAGACGCCACGGCGGCGCTTCTTCGCGCAGGCGTTCGGCACCGCCGGCGCGCTGCTCCTCGCCGGCTGCGACAAGCTGTCGCGCACCGACTGGTTCCCCAAGGTGCTCAACGCCGTCGAACCGGTGAACAACACGCTCGCCAAGACGATCGCGCGCAAGGCGATGGCGGAAGAATTCCCGGAAAGCGCGCTGTCGCCGAGCTTCCGCAGCAACGGCACGTCCGATCCCGGCACCGATGCCTATGTCGCGCTGGCGAAAGCGCAGTTCTCGACGTACAAGCTGGTGGTCGATGGCCTCGTCGAGAATCCGCTGGCGTTGACGCTGGACGACGTGCGCGCGCTGCCGTCGCGCGAGCAGATCACGCGCCACGATTGCGTCGAGGGCTGGAGCGCGATCGCGCGCTGGAAGGGCGCGCGGCTGTCGTCCATCCTGGCTGCGGCGAAGCCCAAAGCCAATGCACGCTATGTGGTGTTCCACTGCGCCGACCCGATGAACGAGGACGGCACCGATTTCTACTACGAGAGCATCGACCTCGAGGACGCCAACCACGAGCAGACGATCCTCGCATACGAGCTGAACCGCGCACCGCTGCCCATCGGGAATGGCGCCCCGTTGCGGCTGCGCGTCGAGCGCCAGCTCGGCTACAAGCACGCGAAATACGTGATGCGGCTGGAGCTCGTCGAGAGCTTCGCGCACATCGAGGGCGGCAACGGCGGCTACTGGGAAGACAACGGCTACCAGTGGTTCGCGGGGATCTGAGGCTCGCGGCCGCAGGACCGTCGCGCCCTACAGCTGGTTGATCAACCAGTCGTTCACCATGGCCTGGAACGTGACGATGCCGGCGATCTTGCCGTTGGGCATCGTGCGTTGGGTGGCGCCTTCCCAGAACGGGCCGTAGCGCGTCATCATCGAGAGCGGCCCGAACGAATCCGCGAACGCCCGCAGTTCCGCGCGGCTCATCGTGCGCAGGTCCTTGGCGATGGTGTTGCGATAGCCGGCGGTAAAACACGCGAGTGCGATCTCCACGTCACCGGTACGTAGCGCTCTCATCAATGTGCTCCACGTGGCTTCCGGTGACGCGAATCGAGTGCGGGCGTCCGCGGCGGCGCCTGCGGACTGCGCCGGGCGCGCGTCCTGTTGTTGCGCATAGCCCTGTGGTGCCGCTCGCGATGGCGAGCCCGCCGTTTGCGCAGGACCGGTGCTGGCGATCGGTGGCCGCGCCGGCACGGGAGCAGCCTGCATCCTGATCGCGGGTGGGGGCTCGCGTGGCGGGTCTACGTCGACTGGCCGCACGTACATCCGTCCCTGCAGCTCGGTGTAGCACGCGGACAGGTAACCGGCGCGGTCGACGCGCCGCATGTAATCGCGCACGGCATCCTGCTCGCGCATCATGAGCGCGTGCCCTGCAACGGCCAGCATCAGGTCGAGCGAGCGCGGCGCTGCCCGCAGTGCCTGCGCCGCTCCCGGTGCCGGCTCGAACATGTTGCCGAGCTTGGGCAACGTGCCGCGATCGACGTGCTGGAGCATCGCCGAGCGGAACTCGGATGCCATCTTGAACGCGAGGATGTCTTCGCCGCTGCACTTGCCGCGAAAGACCTCGGCACGTTCGAGCCACGCGATTTCGGCACGCCAGGCGTTGTCCATCATCTGATCGACGATCGCTTCGTCGTTGCGCGTGGATGGATTGCGCGCGTGTTCCGCCAGCAGGCGCTTGTACTCGGCGATGGCGGCGGGTTTGTTGTCGAGGTCGAATTCCAGGGTGTCCGCCGCAAACGGCGTGGCGTCGATCTTCGCCGCGCGCGCGGCGCGACGGTAGTAGGTGAGTGCGCGGCGCGGGTCGTGCAGCGTAAAGCGCGCCACATCGCCGGAACGTATCAGTTCGCCCTCAGCGGCGATACATCGGCTTTTTTCGGTACGTTCCGGATGCGTCTCACGCAACGCGAGGCACCCGTCGACATAGGTTTCCATCTGCGCGAGGTACGTTTCGGGGTCGGCGGGGAGCAGGCCTCGCGCGCGGTCCTGGATTCGGTCCAGGGCGGCATAGCGGGCGTCAAGGTCGTCCACGGCGTTGGCGACGGAGGGCGCCTGGCTGAATATCGACAGGGACACGACCAGTGCGATGCGCGTGCACAGCGTGCGTGGGGTGCGGAGGGTGCGGAGGGTGCGGAGGGTGCGGAGGGTGCGGAGGGTGCGGAGGGTGCGGAGGATGGGCGAGGTCCGCAGAGCGGCAAGCGGACGCAATGAGTCAAGCATGCGGGCAGGATGCACGGGAACCGTGCTTCCGGACCATCATCCAGATGGATGATTGCGTAGCGGTCTGAAATCTGCCGGGGAACCGAGGTCGCGGCCGTAACGCAGGACTCAACCGAACAACCCGTGCACGTACCAGTCGCCGTCGTCGATGCCACGCCGGTGATTGCGGTAGACCCACAGCTCGGTGCCCTTGGGCGTGACCACGCGGTGATAGTCGCGGCGCACGTCGTGCCCATCCCACCAGCCCGACTCGATGCGCTCGGCAGCGCCGTGGCGTGCCGCGAGCTCGGCCGCGCGCGTCGTGGAGACGGGTGCCGGCACCGGCAGCAGCCACAGCGGGCGGGGCAGGTGGGGCGTCGAGACGGGCTGCGGATCGGCGGACGGCTTCTTCAAGCGCGTGCGCGGCGTGAGACCGTCGGCTTGGGCCAGTGCAGCCGCATCGGGCGGGGCAGCCGCCGGCGCAACGGGCGCTGCCGCTGCCGTTGGCAATCCCCCGGCATCGCTGCGCATCGCCCGTTCCGGCCGATGCTCGGCGAGCGGCGCGACGCGCAGCACGCTGCCTTCGCCCAGCCGCGCGCGCAACCGGTCGACGAGCGGCGCCGTCGTCGCGACGGCCTCGTCGCCGGGCAGGAAGCCGAAGGTGTGCGCGGCCAGCGGCGCGGTGGCGCGCGTGACGAGCGTCAGCGCCTCGACGGACGCGGGCAGCTCGACGCGCGCGAGCCGCTCGCGCAGCACGCTGTCGAGGTGACCGAGCGTGCGCGTGGGGCCGCCGAACGCGAGCGTCAGCGTCGTCGCGGGAATGCCGGTGCGCACGTGCGTGTAGCGCTCGTGGGCCAGCACCAGCTCGACGCGCAACGCGCCCAGCCCCCGCGCGAGCAGCCAGTCGGCGAGCTCGCGCAGCGCGCGGCGCGCGACGAAGTGCAGCGCGCCGGCGTCGTGCACCGGCACGGGCAGCGGCAGGCGCGTGCGGAACACGGGCGGCGGCACGTAGGGCTCGCGCGGATCCGCGACGCGGCCGTTGGCGCGCTCGAGCAACTCGACGAACGCGGGACCGCAGCGGCGCGCGAGGCCTTCGCGCGGCAACGCCAGCGCTTCGCCATAGGTCGTGATGCCGCTCCCGGCCAGGAGGTCGCAGGCCGCAGGATCGGCGTCGAAGTGCGCGAGCGGCAGCGCGGCGAGCAGCGGCCACAGCGTGGCGGTGTCGAACACCGGCGTCGCGTGGCGCGCGCGGGCCAATGCGAGCGCGCCGAGCGGCGTCGGTGCGAACGCGAGGCGCGCCGCGTGGCCGCGCGCCGCGATGCCGTCCGCCAGCGCGCCGGCCAGCCGCGCAAAGCCGCCGAAGAGCCGCAGGCTGGCCGCGAGGTCGGCGACGAGCGCCGCGGGTCGCACCAGCGACACGTGCGGCGTGAAGCGCAACACGAACGTGGCGACGGCCTCCAGCGCGGCGGCCTCGCACGCCGTATCGCGCGCGGCGAACGTGAGGGCGGGCGCAAGCGCCAGCGCGGCGGTGACGCGCTGACCGCGCCGCACGCCGGCCGCGTGCGCGGCGCGGTTGGGGACGAGGATCACGGGCTGCGGGTCGTCGGTGACCACGGCGAAGGGACCGAGCGGTGCAGGCGCGCCGGGCGCCGTCGCATCGCCACGCGCCGTGCCAGGCCCAAATACTTCCAGCGGCAATGCCGGCAGCAGCACCGCCATCCACAGGTGGCCGCCCGCGGCGGCGCGCGGTGGCGGCGAAACGGAAGCTACGGGGTCCGGCATGGTGCCGCCGATCAGGCGCCCGTGCGCGTGTTCCAGATCGCGCCTTCCGACGTGCCGAGCGCCGCGAGTTCGTCCGCGCGCAGGTGGGCCTCGTTGGCGCAGAAGAATTCGTCGAGCTGCGGTGGCGGCACGGAAGTCCCGGCGAGCATCGCGTGCGCCTGGCCGCGGTGATGGATCTGGTGCTCGAACAGGTGCGCGAGCAGCCGCGTGGCGGGCTCCAGCATGAGGCCGATGCGGCGCGGCACGCCGATCGGCTTGTCGAGGTTGGCGTCGGTGAGGCCGGCGCAGACCGCGACGAGGCGCTGGTCGACGGCACGTTGCGCGACGGCCAGTTCCGCGCACGTGGCGAACGGCTCCTCGGGATCGAAGAAGCTTGCCGGGTTGGCATGGGGCGGCTTATCCGCGAGCCCGCGCTCCAGCGCATCGACGTAATACTCGTCGACGGTGACGATGTGGTTCAGCGTCGCCTTGAGCGACGGGAAGAAGCTCGTGCGCGTCGCCGCGAATTCTGCCTGCGACAGCGCGCCGCATGCGGTGAGCAGCCGGTGGTTGGCCCAGGCGTTGTTCCAGGCCATCGTGTACAGGTGGTGCGCGAGCGGCGAGGTGGGCGGCAGGGGTGGCGGCGCGTTCATGCGGAGGCGGCCCAGTGCGACGGCGACGTGGGGAAGGGCAGCGACGGGGCGCGGCAGGATGGCGAGGTCCGCGCGATGCGCATGCGAACGCTCGACGTCGACGACCAGCGGTTGCGCCAGCGCGCCGCCGCGGCGCTTGTCGACGTGGATGGCGAGCTTGCCGCCGGCAGGCGCGAGCCGCAGCCGCAGCGCGGCCGTGGGTGCACGCGCGGCAACGCCGGGGCGCCGCCACAGCACGCCGAACGTGCGGCCTTCGCGCGCGGCGACAGTGAGCCGGCGCAACGCGCGCGCATCGTCGGTGGCGAGCCACGCGAACGCCGCGCCGCATTCGTTGGCGCGCAACGCCTGCTCGTAGGCCCACAGCGCTTCCTGCGCCGTGGCGCAGTGCACGATGAAAAGCCGGCTGACGTCGACGCCGGCCGCCGCGAGCGCCGGCGCGTACGGCGTGTAGGGCGGCGCGATCCAGACGACGTCGCGTCTGGCCTGCGTGGCATCGCGCTGCAGCGTCACGAGCGCGGGCAAGGTGAGCCGCACTTCGCCGATGCCCTCGCGCTCCAGCACGATCTCCGTGAGCGCCGCGCGCGGCCAGCCGCGGCCGGGCAGCGCCGCATCGAGCGCGCCGAAGCCGGTGGCCAGTGCCGCGGGCTCGGGCGCGCAGTCGCGTCCGCGCCAGATGGCGGGATTGGCGAGCACGGCCGCAAGGCCCGCCGCCGTTCCGCTGCCGTGCACGAAGCCGGTGCCCATGTCGCGTGCTCCGCGTCCTGTCCCGCCGTCAGCCCTGGCCCAGCGCGGCCATGCGCCGCTTGAGCTCGTCGGGTGCCACGTCCTCGACGTGGGTCGACAGCCACCACGTGTAGCCGAACGGATCCGTGATGCCGGCGCTGCGATCGCCGTAGAACTGCGTGGCGGGCTCGCGCGTGCTCTTGCCGCCGGCGGCGATGGCCTGTGCGTACGCGGCGTCGACGTCGTCGACGTAGACGAGCATCGTGATGGGGCAACCGCCCACCGTCTGCGGACCGGGATGGCCTTCCATCTCCTCGGCCAGCATGATCATGCCGCTCTTGCCCACGCGCATCTCGGCGTGGCCGATGCGGCCCTTGTCGTCGGGCATCCGCAGCACCTCGACGGCGCCGAGCGCCCTGGCGTAGAACGCAAGCGCGGCGGGCGCGTCGCGGACGATCAGGTAGGGAATCACCGATTCGAAACCGGTGGGGATCTTCTGGACGGCGGCGGTTGCATTCATCGGTATCAGAGGTCAGGAATCAGAGGTCAGGAATCAGAGGTCAGGAATCAGAGGGAGCGGGAGCGTCAGGCCTTGGGCGGCCAGTGACGCGCGAACACGGCGGCGACGCGCGGCTCGTTCTCGATCCGCTGCAGCAGCGCGAAGAACTCCGGCCGCTCCGTCTCGAGGTGCTTGCGTGCGCCGCCCCACTTGCTGACGACGGCCGCGTAGACGTCCAACGCGCCCAGCGTGGCACCGTTCAGCCACGGCGTGGCGGGGAAGAGGTCGGCGAACATCGACCAGTGCTTGTGCAACGTGACGCGCGTGCCGTCGCGGATGCGCTTCTGCACGGCCTCGTCGCCTTCGCCGTCCGCGACGAAGCGCTCCGGGTAATCGATGATCGTGATCATCGGGTAGCAGTTGGCCGCGATGAACACCAGGCCGCGCAGGGCTTCGGCGCGCGCGACGGGTTCCGCCGGCAGCCAGTGCGCGTCCGGATGCGCGTCCGCCAGGTAGGCGTGGATGGCCGCGCTTTCCGACAGCGCGCGGCCGTCGGGCAATTGCAGCGTGGGGATCTGGCCCAACGGATTGAGCTTCAGCAACTCCGCGAACGCCGCGTTGCGCTCCCATTGCGCGGTCTCGACGATGCGATAGGGCACGCCGAGCGCGGTGAGCGCCGCTTCCACCGACGCGGAGCCCGAACCTTTCATGCCATAGAGCGTGTACATGCGGACCTTTCCGACAAGCCAGGAAACTGAGCAGGAAACTGAGCAGGAAACTGAGGATTACAGCGGCTTGCCGCCGCGGATGACGCCCACCCCCAGGCCTTCGATCGCGAAGGCCTGCTGCGCGAGGTCGACGACGATGGGTTCGAACGCCGGGTTCTCCGGCAGCAGCGTCACCTCGCGCCCGCGACGCTTCAGCCGCTTGACCGTCACCTCGTCGTCGACACGCGCGACCACCACCTGGCCGCTGCGCGCCTCGTCCGTCCGGTGCACGGCGAGGAGGTCGCCGTCGAGGATGCCGATGTCCTTCATGCTGGCGCCGCGCACGCGCAGCAGGTAATCGGCGCGCGGCGCGAAGAGGCCGGGATCGACGCGGTAATGCGCCTCGATGTGCTCCACCGCCAGCAGCGGCTGGCCCGCGGCCACGCGCCCCACGAGCGGCAGCGTGCCCTGCACGGGGAAGCCCGGCATCTCCTTGAGCCGCAGGCCGCGCGACGCGCCGGGGATGATCTCGATGGCGCCTTTCTTCGCCAGCGCCTGCAGGTGGTCTTCAGCCGAGCTTGCCGTGGAGAAGCCCAGCGCCTGCGCGATCTCCGCGCGCGTGGGCGGCATGCCGTTGGCTTCGATCTGGCTGCGGATCCAGTCCAGGATCTGCTGCTGGCGGGCCGTCAGCGCCGGTGTGGGGGAGGCGGCGACGAGATGGGCAAAGGGGCGGCGGTTGCGGGGAGTGTTCACGGTTACCGTATGGATGTTCGGTACCGTGATTATAGGCGGCGAAGGCCCGGCGTCAAGCGCCCCCGCTCACCGCTCGCCCAGCGTCGCCCGGTGCACGCCGTCCAGCGCCGACAGTCGCTCGATCACGTGGATGAGCTCGCTCTGCCGCACGCGCGTGATCTCGATCTGCACCTGCTGCAGGAGCTCGTCGTCGGGGACTTCGGCTACCGTCAGCGAGCGGATCACCAGCGCCATGCCGCCCAGCAGCTTCTCGATGGCCTCGACGGGGCTGGGATCGCGGTCCACGCGCAGCGTGATCAGGTGGGCCTGCCGCGCGCCGCTCCAGTAGCGCCGCTCCAGCGGCTTGATGACGGCGAGGATCAGGAAGATGAGGACCGTGGCGCCCACCGCCGCCACGTACATGCCGCCGCCCACGGCGAGGCCGACGCCGGCGACGGCCCACACGCTGGCCGCGGTGGTGAGGCCGCGCACGGAGTCGTGGCGCAGGAGGATCGTGCCCGCGCCCAGGAAGCCGACGCCGGTGACCACCTGGGCGGCGATCCGCGACGGGTCCAGCGCCACGTGCTCGTAACGGAGCACGTCGGCAAAGCCGTAGGCCGACACGATCATCATCAGCGTCGAGCCGACGCACACCAGCATGTGCGTGCGCAGGCCGGCCGCCCAGGCCATCCGCTCGCGCTCGAGCCCGATGATGCTGCCGAGCAGCGCCGCGACGGCGAGCCTCAGCAGCGTCTCTTCGATCGACAGCGTTGGAACCATGGCCTCTCGAAAGGGGTCATTAACCTTCGTACGATGTTATACGTCGCGCTTGACGCGCCGCCGCATCCGGCGTCTGATGGCGCTTTCCGATCGACACTGCGCGAAGGAGAATCCGCATGGCCACCAAGGCTGCCAAGACCACGAAGACCGCCACCCGCAAGCGTGCGAAGAAGGCAGCCCCCAAGGCCGCGCCGGCCGCCGCGTTTGCCGCCGCCATGCCGGATTTCGCCAAGCTCGCCCCATCCGCCAAGCTGATGACGCCGGAGCAGGCGATCGACCTCTACAAGTCCAACGCGAAGTTCGCGCTGGAGATCATCAACGCCGCCATCGAAGGCACGGCCAAGATGCGCAAGCACCAGTTCGAAGGCGAAGAGCAGGCGCGCGCGTTCGGCAAGAAGGCCGTGCGCAGCGCCACGTCCGCCGGCTCGCCCACCGAGTTCATGGCCGCGGGGCAGGGCGCCGCACAGGAAGCGGTCGAGCACGCGATGGCCTACTGGAGCCAGACGTTCGAGCTGATCGTCGAGATGCAGAAGCGCCTGTTCACGCTGATGGAGGCGCAGGTGTCCGGCATGCCGGGCGTCAAGGAGACGAAGGCGGCGCTGGCCATGATGCCGGACGTCTCGCAGATGCAGAACGTCGTCCGCGCGATGCAGGGCGTCATGACGTCGGGCGGCGGCGCCTTCGAGCAGATGCAGAAGATGATGGCGGATTTCAGCCGCTACGCGCAGCGGCGCTGACCGCCGGCGCCGGCGGGCGCCGTTGTCAAGAATTGTCCTGCGGGATTGCGCGCGGTTTGTGAAGATCGGCGCTCGAGCCGATGAGCCTTCCGCCGCGCGTGCCCCCCGCCCGATCCTCCCCTTCCGCAGCGCCTGCCGGCCAGGGCCTCTGGCTCTTCGTCCGCACGCTCGTGCGGCCGTATCGCGGGACGCTGCTGATCGTCTTTGCCGCGATGCTGGTCGAGACCGCTGCGAGCCTGGCGGCGCCGTGGCCCGTCAAGGTGGTCATCGACAACGTCGTCGGCAACCACAAGCTGCCGGAGGCGCTGCACTGGATCCGTGACCTGCCCATCGCGCAGGACAAGCTGGGGCTCGCGCTGCTGGCCGGCATCGCGACGGTGCTGATCGCGGCGTTCTCGGCGCTCGCGAGCTACATCGACAACTACTACACCGAGAGCGTGGGCCAGTGGGTGGCGCACGACCTGCGCACGCGCGTCTACGACCACCTGCACCGGCTGTCGCTGTCGTTCTACGACCACCAGCAGACCGGGCCGCTCCTGTCGACGATCACCAGCGACGTCGCCACCGTGCAGGACTTCGCGTCGTCGGCCACGTTGAGCATCCTGGTCGACTTCCTGACGATCATCGGCATGCTGGTGCTGATGTTCTGGCTGGACTGGGACTTCGCGCTGATCGCCGTGGCCGTGACGCCGGTGCTGCTGCTGTTCGTCATGCACTTCAAGAAGCTCGTGAAGGACGCGACGCACGAAGTGCGCAAGCGCCAGTCGGACATCGTGGCCGTGGTCCAGCAGGGGCTCGAATCCGTGCGCGTGGTGAAGGCGTTCGGCCGCCAGGACATGGAGCGCGAGCGGATGGATGCGGCGAGCCGTGCGCAGGTGAGCGCCGCGCTGGGCGCGCGGCGCGTCAAGTCGCTGCTGTCGCCGGTGGTGTCGGTGGTCGTGGCGCTGTGCACTGGCTTCATCCTGTGGCGCGGCACCGCGTTGATTCTCACCGACGCGATGACGGTGGGCGCACTCACCGTGTTCCTCGCCTACCTGTCCAAGTTCTTCAAGCCGGTGCAGGACCTGGCCAAGATGTCGAACGCCATCGCGCAGACGTCGGTGGGGCTGGAGCGCATCCGCACGATCCTGGACACCGACACGATCATCGTCGAGAAGCCCGACGCGAAGGCGCTGCCCACCGTGCGCGGTGCCATCGAGTTCGACGGCGTCGTGTTCGGCTATGACGCGAAGAATCCCATCCTGCGCGGCGTCAATTTCACGATCGAGCCGGGGCAGTTCGTGGGCGTCGTGGGTCCCACCGGCACCGGCAAGTCGACGGTCGTCGGGCTGATCCCGCGCTTCTACGACCCGCAGGGCGGCGTCGTGCGCGTCGACGGCATCGACGTCCGCGACGTAGAGCTCGGCTCGCTGCGCGACCGCGTCGGCTACGTGCTGCAGGACACGGTGCTGTTCCACGGCACGATCCGCGAGAACATCGCGTACGGCAGGCCGGGCGCGTCGATGGACGACATCGTGGCCGCGGCGCAGCTCGCCAACGCGCACGACTTCATTGCCGCCATGCCGGACGGTTACGAGACGATGGTCGGCGACCGCGGCCTCACGCTGTCCGGCGGCCAGCGCCAGCGCATCGGCATCGCGCGCACGATCATCCGCAACGCACCCATCCTGATCCTCGACGAGCCCACCGCGGCGCTGGACACCGAGTCGGAGCACCTGGTGATCGAAGGGCTCGAGCGGTTGATGAAGGGCCGCACGGTCATCACCATCGCGCACCGGCTGTCGACGATCCGCGACGCGGACAAGATCATCGTCCTCGACAACGGCGTCGTGGCCGAGGAGGGCACGGTGGCCGAGCTGATCGCGCGCAACGGCGTGTTCGCCGGGCTGTGGCGCGAGCAGTTCGGGCCGGACGCCGGTTCCTCGCCTGCCACGCCCCCATCCTCCTGATACGCTGACGCGATGACCCACACGCTGATCGTCCTCCCGGAAGACACCGAGAAGCCGTTCCTCGACGCGATTTCCGGCGCGAAGAAGTCGCTGCGCATCCGCATGTTCGTGTTCAACGACCACGCGCTGATCCAGGCCGTCGTCGCGGCCCGCAAGCGCGGCGTCGACGTGCGCGTGATGCTGAACCCGGCGCGCCGTACCGGCGAGGACGACAACACGATGGTGCGCAAGGCCTTGCACGCCGCAGGCATCGACGTCAGGGACAGCAACCCCGCGTTCGACCTCACGCACCAGAAGTCGATGGTGATCGACGACAAGATCGGCTTCGTCGAGTCGCTGAACTGGGAAGAGCGCGAGTTCGACGGCACGCGCGATTATGCGATCGTCACCGACGTAGCCGCCGAGGTCGCGGAGATGGGCCACTGCTTCGACGCCGACTGGACGCGCAAGGACTTTGTCGCGCCGGCTTCGTCGCGGCTCATCTGGTGCCCGAACAACGGCCGGGAGCGAATCGCCGAATTCATCGACGGCGCGAAGGATTCGCTGCTGATCCAGAACGAGCGCTACCAGGACACGGTGATCGTCGAGCGGCTGGTGCGCGCCGTGCGCCGTGGCGTCAAGCTGCACGTGCTCGCCAAGCCGCCGCATACGCTGAAGAAGGACAAGCTGGTCGAAGGTGTGGGCGCGCTGCGCATCCTGCACGACGTCGGCGCCAAGGTGCACAAGATCAGGAAGCTGCGCCTGCACGCCAAGATGCTGCTGGCCGACGGCAAGCGCGCGATCGTCGGCTCGATCAACCTGACGCCGGGCAGCTTCGATTCGCGGCGCGAGCTGGCGATCGAGACGGCGGAGTCGTCGGTGATCGACCGGCTGCACAAGACCTCGCATCACGATTGGAAGGAATCCGTCGCGCTGGACCTCAGCGACGAAGGGTTGCTCGCGGACCTTGCCAAGCGCAACCAGGAAGCGGAAGGCAGCGCGAAGCTCGCAATCAAGGTGCCGAAGACGTCCGACGAGGACTGACGCGGCGCCCGGTCCGGCGGGCGGGCGAAGGCTGGACTAGAATCGCCCGGTGCGCCCGGGTGGTGAAACTGGTAGACACAGGGGACTTAAAATCCCCAGCCGCAAGGCGTGCCGGTTCGACTCCGGCCCTGGGCACCAGCGGAGACTTCGTCCAGCATGTACATCCCATCCCATTTCGCCGAGCAGCACCCCGCGGAACTCGCACGCATCATCCGCACGCATCCGCTGGGCGTGCTCGTGTCGCACGGCGACGCCGGCCTCGACGCCGAGCACATCCCGTTCGAATACGACCCGGACAAGGGTCCGCACGGCACGCTGACCGCGCACGTCTCGCGCAACAACGCGGTGTGGCAGCGCTGCCCGACCGGCACGCCGGTGATGGTGATCTTCCGCGGCGTGGACGCCTACATCTCGCCCAACTGGTACCCGAGCAAGCACGAGACACACAAGCTGGTGCCGACGTGGAACTACGAGGTCGTGCATGCGCACGGCACGCTCACGATCCACGACGACGAGCGCTTCGTCCGCGGCCTTGTCGCGCGGCTCACGCGCCGGCACGAGGCGGGCGAGCCCAAGCCCTGGAAGATGGGCGACTCGTCGCCGGAGTTCATCGACAGCATGTTGCGCAACATCGTCGGCCTCGAGATCGCCGTGACCTCGCTGGTGGGCAAGGCCAAGCTGAGCCAGAACCGCGAGGATCGCGACCGGCTTGGCGCGGCGGAGACGCTCGAGGCGCGCGGCGACACTGCGATGGCGCAGGCGATGCGCGACGCGAAGGACTGACTGCACGACGCGGGCCGGCGCCCCTCCGCGCGGGGCCCGGGTCGGCGCAGACCGCCGACTACCAGCGATACGCGAGCGTCCCCATCACGACGCGCCGCAGCCCGTACAGGCAGTTGTCGTTGGTGCACTCGGACACGTACTTCTTGTCGAACAGGTTGCTCGCGTTGATCGCGACGCTGAAGCCCTTGAGGCCCATGCTCGAGCGGCCGAAGTCCCAGCGCAACGCGGCGTCGACGAGCGTGTTGGACCCCACCTGCACGGTGTTGGCGGCGTCGGCCCACGTGGCGCCGACGTAGCGCACGCCGATGCCGGCCGAGAGCCCGACGACCGGAGCCGTCTGGAACGCGTAATCGAGCCACAGCGATGCGGCGTTCTGCGGCACGTACAGCGGCACCTTGCCCTGGTCGACGTCCTCGCTGTCCACCACCTTCGCATCCAGGTAGGTGTAGGCCGCGGACAGTGAGAGGCCGTTGTCGAGCGACGTCTTGGCGGACAACTCGGCGCCGCGCGTGCGGATCTTGCCGGTCTGCGTGTTGAACGTCGGATGGTCGGGGTCGATCGTCGGCACGTTGGACTGCTCGAGGTTGAACAGCGCGACCGTGAACAGCGCGTTGTACGCGAGCGGCTGGAACTTGACGCCGGCCTCCCATTGCTTGCCCGTCGTCGGCTGGAACGCATTGCCCGCGTAATCGATGCCCGCCACCGGCTGGAACGACGTTACGTACGACGCGTAGGGTGCAACGCCGTTGGCAAACGTGTACGTGCCGCCGACGCGCCACGAGAACTTGTCGTCGCTCTGGCTCGACGTCGTCGCGCTGAAGTTGTCGAGCGTCGCCGCGCGGAACGCATCCTGCCGGATGCCCGCAAGGAACGCCCAGTCGTCGACCTTGAGCTGCTCCTGCGCATAGATCCCGAGCTGGCGTTGCGTCTGCCGCGTGTCCGAGATCGCGGCGGGTGTTGCCACGCTCTGGCCGTATACCGGCGCGAAGATGTCGATCGGCGGGCCGTAGTCGAGGCCCAGCGTGTCGTCTTCCTGCAGGTGCTGGTAGTCGATGCCGACGAGCACGACGTTCTGCGTCTTGCCCCACGCGAAGCGCGCCTCCAGCTGCGTGTCGACGCCGAAGGCCTGCAGGCTGCCGTCGTCCGCCAGCACGTAGCGCTCGAGCGTGCGCAGGTCGTCCTCCAGGAACAGCGGTTGCAGCGAGTTCACGGTGCCGTCCACCGACATGTAGCGCAGGTTCTGGCGCAGCACCCAGGTGTCGTTGAGGCGTTGCTCCAGGTGGTAGCCCAGCGACCATTCGCGGCGCTTCAGCGTCTGGAACGACGGGTCGCCGGAGTTGAAGCTCGTCGGGATCGTGCCGTTGGGGTTGGGCAGCAGCGAGCCTTGCGCGGGCACGAAGTTGTAGTAGCCGGCGTCCGGCGCGTCGTCGTAGCGCGACAGGAACGTGAACTCCGTGTCGCGCGACGGGCGCCACGTGAGCGCGGCGGCGATCGACGAGTGGCGGTCCTTGACGTAGTCGACCTGCGTGTCGCCGTCGTGCGCGATGCCGGTGACGCGGTACAGCCACGTCTTGTCCGCGTTGAGCGCGCCGCTCGCGTCGAACGCGAACGAGTAGGTGCTGTAGTTGCCCACCTGGGCACGCACTTCACCTTGCGTCTCGCTGGTGGGCCGCTTGCTGATCATGTTGACGATGCCGCCCGGCGATGCCTGGCCGTACAGCGTGGAGGCGGGTCCCAGCAGTACTTCGACGCGCTCGAGTTCATATGGGTCGATCTGCGGCGTCGTGTAGTTGGCGCCGCCGAGCAGCTTCAGGCCGTCGAGGTAGCGGTCGGCCGTGAAACCGCGTGCGTACAGCACGTCGAAGCCCTGGAAATTGGCGCGCGAGTCCGGCGTGACGCCCTGCGTGTAGCGCAGCGCCTGCTTGACGCTCTGCACGTTCTGGTCGTCCATCTCTTCGCGCGTGACCACGGCCACCGATTGCGGCGTCTCGAGGATCGGCGTGTCGGTCTTGGTGGCGGTCTGGCTGCGATGCGCGACGTAGCCTTCGACCTGGCTCCAGGCCTGTTCGGCGTGGCCCACGACGTTGACGGGCGGCAGCACCCGCGCTTCCTCCGGCGTCCCGGCGCGAATCTCGAAGCCGCCGGCGACGGGCACCGCGACGAGCCCCGTGCCGCCGAGCAGCAGCGCCAGCGCATCCGCCGGTTCGGCCGTCGTGTTGATCGAAGCGCCGGTCTTGCCTTGCACCAGCGCGGGATTGGCGTCGACGCGCACGCCGGCCGTGGCGGCGAAGCGGGTGAGTGCGGCGTCGAGCGGCAGCGCGGGTTGATCGAACGCGCGGGGCAGTGCGAGTGCGGGCGACGCGGCCAGCGTCAGCGCGATCGCGGCGGCGAGGGTGCGGATGGATATCGTGGGTCTCCCGTGGCTGCGGGCTCCGTGACGCGGCAGGGCCCTGCTTGTTCTAGATGCGAACGCTTATCATACCCATTCCGCAGGGCGGCGCGCCAACGTCGCCGCCTTCTCGTGTTGCGAAGGCCTCCGCTGTCGCGTTCGGGCAACGCCGCGCCCATGTCGCTGCTTTACAATCGCGCCGTCGCGCGACCTTGCAGTCTCGTGCGCCCATCCCTCGACCCCCGCATGGCCACCCGTAACGATCCCCTCGGCTTCTACCGGCTGCTCGCGTCGTTCCCGACGCTCGGCAGCTATCGCGCGAAGTTCGTCGCGGTGTTGGTCGTCGCGTTCGGGCTGCCGCTGTTCCTCGCGTGGGTGGTGATGATGCTGGGCGCGGGTCGCATGAGCCTGATGACGCTGGCGATCGTGCTGACGGGGCTTGCGCTGCTGGGCTGCGCGTTCGCGATCTGGGCGGCCGGCCGGTTGCTGGCGCCGCTGGATCGCGCGTTGCAGGTGCTCGAAGCCTACGTCGACGGCGAGACGCCGGCGCGGCTCGACCTGCCGGGCACCGACACGGCCGCGCAGATCGCACGCGGCCTCGCGGCGCTGGCCGGCCGCGTGCGCGCCAACGAGGACGCGCAGCGCGTGCAGACGGAGCGCGATTCGCTGACGGGGCTGTGGAACCGGATGACCGGACGCAAGCAGGGCAAGGCCTACCTCGACGATGCGATCAAGCGTGGGCGCACGGTGCGCATCCTGGTCGCCGACATCGACCGCTTCGCGGAGCTGAACGCCGACCACGGCGCCATCGCGTGCGACCTGGTGCTGAAAACCTATGCGACGCGGCTCGTGCGCTCGGCGGGCGACGACAGCGTCGTCATCCGCTGGGACGGCGACCGCTTCGTGCTGATGCAGTCGGCGATCGACGCGGATTTCCCGGCGGTCGACGACGTGGTCGCGCGCGCGATCATCGTCAAGGGCCAGGACGCGCCGGTGATGCTGTCGATCGGCGCCGCGCAGACGGACGAGAAGGGCGTGTCGTTCGACGCGCTGCTCGGCCGCGCGGAAGCGGACCTGCGCGCGGTGCGCGCCGGCTGACGCTTCAGGCGGCTTTCGCGACGCTGAGCCAGGCCGCGTCGCCGGGCCGCAACGCCAGCGCGCGCCAGCGCTCGCGCGGCAATTCGACGTGCACCGCCTCGCCGTCCGGCGCCAGCCTGAATTCGAGGCGCGCCGTCGAGCCCACGCCCACGCCGTGCACCAGCGTTGCCGCGTACGCCGCCTCGCGCGGCGCCGTCGACACGTCGATCTCGTGTGGACGCGCGAGCGTCGCGCCTTCGCCGGCCGGCAGCCGGTTCACGTGCCCCAGGAATTCGCGGACGAATGCGCTGGCCGGTGCGTCGTAGACCTCTTCGGGCGTGCCCACCTGCTCGATGCGCCCGTGGTTGAGCACGACGATGCGGTCGGCCACCTCCAGCGCTTCCTCTTGGTCGTGCGTGACGAACACGCTCGTCACGTGCACCTCGTCGTGCAAACGCCGCAGCCAGCGCCGCAACTCCTGGCGCACGCGGGCGTCCAGCGCGCCAAACGGCTCGTCGAGCAGCAGCACGCGCGGCTCGACCGCCAGCGCGCGCGCCAGCGCGATCCGCTGGCGCTGGCCGCCGGACAGCTCGCGGGGGAAGCGCGTCGCGAACGGCGCCAGCTGCACGAGCTCCAGCAGCTCGCCCACCTTCGCACGGATCCGCGCCTCCGGCAGCCGTTCGCGCCGCGGCTTGACGCGCAAGCCGAAGGCCACGTTCTCGAAGATCGTCATGTGGCCGAACAACGCGTAGTGCTGGAACACGAAGCCCACCTGGCGCTCGCGCGCATGCCGGTCCGTGGCGTCCTCGCCGTGGAAACGCACGTTGCCGGTATCCGCCGATTCGAGGCCCGCGATGATCCGCAGCAGCGTCGTCTTGCCGGAGCCCGACGGTCCCAGCAGCGCGACGAGCTCGCCCGATTCGACGGTCAACGAGACGTCGTCGACGGCCGTGAAGTCGCCGTAGCGGCGCGTGATGTGGTCGAGTGCGATGCTCATGCGGATCCTTTCGCGGGCGCCGCGCGTGGCCGCGCGAGGTGCGTGCGTTCGATCAGCGCCTTGGCGCCCAGCGTCACGAGCGCCAGCAAGGCGAGCAGCGACGCCACCGCGAACGCGGCGGTGAACTGGTATTCGTTGTAGAGGATCTCGACGTGCAGCGGCAGCGTGTTGGTCTCGCCGCGGATGTGGCCGGACACCACCGATACCGCGCCGAACTCGCCCATCGCGCGCGCGTTGCACAGGATCACGCCGTACAGGAGGCCCCAGCCGATGTTGGGCAGCGTCACGCGGCGGAACATCTGCCAGCCGGAGGCGCCGAGCACCGTCGCCGCTTCCTCCTGCTCGCTGCCCTGCGCCTGCATCAGCGGGATCAGCTCGCGCGCGACGAACGGGAACGTGACGAACACCGTCGCGAGCACGATGCCGGGCACCGCGAACACGACGCGCAGGTCGTGCTCGCGCAGCCACGGGCCGAACCAGCCCTGCAGCCCGAACACGAGCACGTAGACCAGGCCCGCGATCACCGGCGACACGGAGAACGGCAGGTCGATCAGCGTGATCAGCGCGCTCTTGCCGCGAAAGTCGAAGCGCGCGATCGCCCACGCGGCGCAGACGCCGAACACGACGTTGAGCGGCACCGCGATCGCGGCGGCGAGCAGCGTGAGCCGCAGCGCGGCCAGCGCATCCGGTTCCGTAACGGCGGTGACGAAGAACGCGACGCCTTTCGCCAGCGCCTGCGCGAGCACGAACGCCAGCGGCAGCGCGAGGAACACGAGCAGGAACGCGAGCGCGACGCCGATCAGCGCGCGGCGGCCCCAGCGCGGCTCGCGGCGGGTCGCTGCGGTGCCTGCCTGCGCAAGCGCGGCGAGACTCGCTCCAGCGCTCACGTTGCCGCTCCCTGGCGCCGCCGCGTCCACGCCTGCAGCGCGTTGATCGCGAGCAGCAGCACGAACGACGCCACGAGCATCACGACCGCGATCGCCGTGGCGCCGGCGTAGTCGTACTGCTGCAGCCGCGTGATGATGACGAGCGGCACGATCTCCGACACCATCGGCATGTTGCCGGCGATGAAGATCACGGAGCCGTACTCGCCGAGCGCGCGGGCGAACGCCAGCGCGAAGCCGGTCAGCAGCGCGGGTGTCAGCGTCGGCAGCAGCACGCGCGCAAACGTCTGCGCCGGCGATGCGCCCAGTGTGGTCGCGGCTTCCTCGATCTCCGCGGGCAAGGTCTCCAGCACCGGCTGCAGCGTGCGCACGACGAAGGGCAGGCCGATGAACGTCAGCGCGATGTAGACGCCCAGCGGCGTGAACGCGACGCTGAAGCCCAGCGCGGCGAGCGGCGCGCCGAGCCAGCCGTTGGCCGCGAACAATCCCGCGAGCGCGATGCCGGCCACCGCAGTAGGCAACGCGAACGGCAGGTCGACCAGCGCATCGGCGATGCGCCGTCCCGGGAACGGATAGCGGACGAGCACCCAGGCCGTCAGCAGCCCGAACACCGCGTTGGTGGCGGCAGCGGCGAGCGACGCGCCGATCGTTAGCCGGTAAGCCGCCAGCACGCGCGGCGCGGTGACCGCCTGCACGAACTGCGGCCACGTCATCTGCGCGGTCTTCAGGAACGCCGCCGCCAAAGGGATCAGCACGATCAGCGACAGCCACGCGAGCGTGAAGCCCAGCGTGAGGCCGAAGCCGGGCAGCACGCGGCGCTTGCGGGGACGTGCGCGGAACTCCATCGCGGGTGGTCCTGCGTCGAAGGCGCGCGCCAGCAGGAAGTCGCGGTCCGCGCCCGCGGCTTCGGCGTCACCGGCGAGCGCGAGCCGCGTGGGCATCCGCAGTGTCATGCCGCACCTGCGCGTGCCTGCGCGGCGGTTGCGGCCGTTGCGGCGAGCCCGGCAAGCAGTGCACGTCCTTCGCTCCACGGACCGTAACCGCTTTCTGCGTTGACGTGGCCCGCGTTCGCGAGCGCCACGAGCCGCGCGTGCCAGCGGCTGGCGAGATGCGCGGCCTTGGTCAGCCGCAACCAGGGATCGTTGCTGCTGGCGACGAGCGTGGCGGGCGCGTGCAGCGGCGCCGTCGACAGCGTCGCGCCGAGACCGAAGCGATCGGGATCGGCCGGCGCCACGAGCAGCAGGCCCGCGGCCGCGCGCTTGTAGTGCGCCAACGCCTGCACGCTGGCGAGGCAGCCGAAGCTGTGCGCGACCACCAGCGCGGGCTCGCGGATCGCGTCGATCGCGCGCGCGACGGCCGCGCTCCAGCGCGCGAGGTCCGGCGTGTTCCAGTCGTCCTGGTACACGCGGTGGACGCGCGGCAGCACGCGTTGCCACTCGCTCTGCCAGTGCGTGGCGCCGCTGTCGCGCAGGCCGGGCACCAGCAGCACGGGCCGCGACCGCGGCGCGCGCGCGTCGGCCCGACAGCGATCGTGCGACGTCGAGAGCGTCGTCACGAGGCCGTTGTCGAGCGTGGCGGATGCGCGTGTGTCCATGGTCGTGGCCCCTTGCCGTGAGCGCCGGTTACAGCTTGCCCGGCTGGTAGATCTGGTCGAACGTGCCGCCTTCGGCGAAGTGCGCCTTCGTGGCCGCGGGCCAGCCGCCGAAGTCGCCGATCGTTACGAGCTTCAACTTGGGGAAGGCCGCCGAGTACTTCGCGGCGATGGCGGGGTTGCGCGGCCGGTAGTGGTATTGCGCCGCGAGTGCCTGGCCTTCGTCGCTGTACAGGTACTTGACGTAAGCCTCGGCCACCTTGCGCGTGCCGTGCTTGTCGACGTTCTTGTCCACGACGGCGACCGGCGGCTCGGCCAGGATGCTCTGCGACGGATAGACGACTTCGAACTGGCCCGCACCGAACTCGGCCTTCACGAGGTCGGCCTCGTTTTCCCAGGACAGCAGCACGTCGCCGACGCCGCGCTGCGCGAACGTCACCGTCGAACCGCGCGCGCCCGAATCGAGCACCGGCACGTTGCGGTAGACCTTGGTGACGAAGTCGCGCGCGCCAGCCTCGCTGCCGGAGGCTTGCTTGCCGTAGGCCCATGCGGCGAGGTAGCTCCACTGCGCGCCGCCCGAGGTCTTGGGATTCGGCGTCACGACGGCCACGCCCTGGCGCGTGAGATCGGCCCAGTCGTGGATGCCCTTGGGGTTGCCCTTGCGCACGAGGAACACGATCGTCGACGTGTACGGCGAGCTCGCGTCGGGCAGCCGCGACTGCCAGTCGGCCGGCAACAGCTTCGCCTTGTCCGCGATCGCGTTGATGTCGGACGCCAGCGCCAGCGTCACGACGTCGGCTTCGAGGCCGTCGATCACCGCGCGGCCTTGCGAGCCGGAGCCGCCGTGCGATTGCTTGACGGTGAGCGTCTCGCCGGTCTGCGCCTTCCATTGCTTCGCGAATGCCGTGTTGAACGCCTGGTAGAACTCGCGCGTCGGGTCGTACGAGACGTTGAGGATCGTCGTGTCCGCATGCGCGAACGGTGCCGTGAGTGCGAACGTCGCGGCAGCGAGCAGGGTGTTGATGCGCTTCATCTGAGTCTCCGGAATATGTAAATGCTTGAAAATAACTTTGGGGTCTATATGGTCGTCAAAAAAAGCTGCCGGCAGGCAGCTCGGGCGCGCGCGATGCGTCGACATCGCTCGCGCGCGTGATCCATCACGCGAGTCATTGCACCATCCCCGCCGCGACGGTGTCGTTGGTCGTCTCGTCGATCAGCACGAAGCTGCCGGTGGCGCGGTTGTCGCGATAGCGATCGGCGGCGATCGGCTGTGCGAGCGTCAGTTCGACGCGCGCAATGGCGTTGGTCGCGAGCGTGGCGGCCGCGGGCTCGTCGGCGAGCGTCGCCAGGTTCCAGGCGGACACGATGCGCTTGATGCGCGCGCGGACGTCGCGTGTGGTGTGCTTCAGCACGTAGGTGCGACGCGGGTCGAGCGGCGCGTCGGCGAGCCAGCACAGGTCGGCCTCCACTTCGCGCAGCAGCAAAGGTGCCGCGTCGGCCGCGACGATCACGTCGCCGCGCGAGATGTCGATCTCGTCCTCCAGCACGATGCCGACGGACGCATGGACGCCGGCGGCCGGCAGGTCCGCATTCCACGTGCGCAGCGCGCGGACGCGCGTCGTACGGCCCGAGGGCAGCACGGTGACGCGATCGCCCACGGCGACGTGGCCCGCCTCGATGCGGCCGAGATAGCGGCGCGGCTCGTCGCCCGTGGGCCGCGACACCACTTGTACGGGCATCCGGAACGGCGCGTCCGCCAGGCGCTGCCGCACCTCGACGGTCTCGAGCCATTGCAGCAGCGTGGGGCCGTCGTACCAGCCGAGGTTGTCGCCGCGGTCGACGACCATGTCGCCCTGCGCGGCCGACAGCGGAATGAAGTCGGGCAGCGGAATGCCGCTCTTCGTCGCGAACGCCACGTAGTCGTCGCGGATGCGCTGATAGACAGCCTGGTCGTAGCCGACGAGGTCCATCTTGTTGATCGCCACGACGGTGCACGGCACGCCGATCTTGTGCGCCAGCGTCGCGTGTCGCCGCGTCTGCGCGACGACGCCATGGCGCGCATCGACGAGCAGCACGGCCGCATCGGCGGTGGAGGCGGCGGTCACCATGTTGCGCGTGTACTGCTCGTGCCCCGGCGCGTCCGCGATGATGAACTTGCGGTGCGCGGTGCCGAAGTAGCGATAGGCGACGTCGATGGTGATGCCTTGCTCGCGCTCGGCGATCAGGCCGTCGGTGAGCAGCGACAGGTCGAGCGCGCTGCCGCGCCGTTCCGACGTCGTGCGCACCGACGCGAGCTGGTCGGCGAGGATCGCCTTGGTGTCGTAGAGCAGGCGGCCGATCAGCGTGCTCTTGCCGTCGTCGACGCTGCCGGCCGTGAGGAAGCGCAGCACGCCGTGGTCGAGCACGCCCGGCGGTTCGTGGGCGGACATCAGAAATACCCCTGTTTCTTGCGCAGCTCCATCGCCGCGTCGTGGGTCTGGTCGTCGAGGCGCGTGGCGCCGCGCTCGGTCAGCGTGGCGCCGGCCGTCTCGGCGACGATCGCGTCATAGCTCGCCGCGTTTGACGCAACCGGTGCGGTGCACGTGATGTCGCCGACGGTGCGGAAGCGCACGGACACGCGCTCCACCACTTCGCCCTCGCGCGGCGGCGTCAGCGGCGTCACGGCGACGAGGGCCTTGCCGCGGCGCACGACGTCGCGCTCGTGCGCGAGGTACAGCGACGGCAGCGCAAGGCCTTCCTGCGCGATGTACTGCCACACGTCGAGCTCGGTCCAGTTGCTGATGGGGAACACGCGGACGTTCTCGCCGGCGTGCACGCGCGCGTTGTACAGATTCCACAGTTCGGGCCGCTGGTTCTTGGGATCCCACTGGCCGAACGCATCGCGGAACGAGAACACGCGCTCCTTCGCGCGCGCCTTCTCCTCGTCGCGGCGCGCGCCGCCGATCAGCGCGTCGAAGCCGAACTCGGCGATGGCGTCGACCAGCGTCACCGACTGGTGCGCATTGCGGCTTTCGTCGGGACGGCGCAACACGACGCGGCCCGACGCGATGGACTCGTCGAGCGTGCGCACGATCAGCGTCTCGCCCAGCTCGGCGGCACGTGCGTCGCGGAAGGCGATCACCTCGGGGAAGTTGTGGCCGGTGTCGATGTGCAGCAGCGGGAAGGGCAGCGCGCCGGGGCGGAAGGCCTTCTCGGCCAGGCGCAGCAGCACCGCGGAATCCTTGCCGCCGGAGAAGAGCAGCGCAGGGCGCGCGCACTGGCCGGCGACCTCGCGCAGGATGTGGATCGCGTCGGCTTCGAGCCACGCCAGGCGCGTGGCGTCGGCGGCGGCGATGGCAACTGACAACGTCGGGTTCATCGGGAAGTTTCCACGGTGATACGGGGCAGCACGTCGAGCGGGCGCCGGTGCAGGCCGCATTCCTGGTTGCCGCCGCGTTCCCACCACCAGCGGCCGGCGCGCGGGTCTTCACCCGGCTCGACGGCGCGCGTGCACGGCGCGCAGCCGATGCTCGGGAAGCCGCGGTCGTGCAGCGGGTTGTAGGGAACGCCGTGCGCGCGCAGGTGCGCCCACACGTCGTCGTCGCTCCAGTCGGCGAGCGGATTGAACTTGGGGATGCCGTGCGCCGCGTCGAATTCCTCGACGGCCACCGCGTCGCGGCCCTGCGACTGCGCGCGGCGCAAGCCGGTGATCCACGCGGCGCGGCCGGCGAGCGCGCGCTGCAACGGCTCCACCTTGCGCACGCCGCAGCAGCCGTGGCGCAACTCCACGCTCTTGTAGAAAGCGTTGAAGCCATGCGCGCGGACGTAAGCCTCGAGCGCCGCCGTGTCCGGCGTGAACACCTCGATGTCGATGCCGTACTGGTCGCGGCTGCGGTCCATCAGCGAGTAGGTCTCGCCGGGCAGGCGGCCGGTGTCGAGCGTGGCGATGGCGATCGGCAGCCGGTCGCGCGCGATCAGGTCGATCAGCACCATGTCCTCGGCGCCGAAGCTGGACAGCAACACGCTGCCCTGCGGCACGCGTGCGAGCAGCCGGCGCGCGAAAGCCGCGCGCTCGTCGGCGACGGCGGCGGCAGGCGTGGTTTCGGCGGACAGCAGTGCAGCGCCCATCGGGCATTCCGGAAATCGAGAATGTCGCGAGGTTAGGGAATCCTGGCGCCGACCGGAAGGAACGGATGGTGCTGTGCTGATAACCGCAGGCTGTAACGGCGCGCTGAGGCGTCGACAAGGCCCCGTTGCCGCCCCGTGCGCGGACGCCGCGCGGCCGGTCAGCCCGCGCCGCCGAAGCGCTCGGTGCGGATCGTGGCGGCCGGCACGCTGCGGTCCACCAGCGCCGTCGTGATCGCTTCGACGAAGCGGTTGGCGCCACAGACGTAAGTGCGCGCCGGCTGCGCGCCCCACGCGGCGAGCGCCGCCGCGAGCCGGGGCGCGTCGAGGCGGCCGGCGATGTCAGAGTCACGCTGCGGCGGCTCGCGCGTGATCGCCAAACGAATCGCCAGCGAAGGATCGGCCGCGGCGAGCGTCGCCAGTTCGTCGCGGAAGACGACATCCTCGAACGTGCGCGACGAGTAGAGCAGCAGCGTCGGGAGGCCCGGCGCGACGGCCGCGCGGTGCCGCGCGATGGCCATCAGCGGTGCGATGCCGGAGCCGCCCGCCACCAGCAGCAGCGGGCCGCCGTCCTGCGCGCGCCAGACAAAATGGCCGCCGATCGGGCCGCGCACGTCGAGCGTGTCGCCGGCCTGCACGACGTCGTGGAAGAAAGGCGACACTTCGCCGTCCGGCAACCACTCGATCGCGAGCTCCAGCAGCGGTGCACCCGGCGCGGACGCGATCGAGTAACTGCGCTCGGCGCTGTAGCCGTCCTCGGCCGTCAGCTTGACGTCGACGTGTTGCCCGGCTTCGGACCGCGCGAGCGCCGCGCGCAGGAACACGCTGGTCACGCGCGGCGTCTGCACGGCGACGCGCTCGACCGTCGCCGGCGTCCAGCGGGCCTCGCTCACGGATCGTTCGTGTAGCGCTGCTCGCGCCAGGGGTCGCCGCGCAGGTGATAGCCGCGCAGCTCCCAGAAGCCGGCCTCGTCGCGTGGCGTGAAGCGCAGGCCCTTGAGCCACTTGGCGCTCTTCCAGAAGTACAGGTGCGGCACCAGCAGCCGCGCCGGGCCGCCGTGCTCGGCCTCGAGTGGCGCGCCGCCGTAGTGCGTCGCGACCATCGCCTTGCCGCCCGCGACGTCGGCGAGCGGCACGTTGGTGTCGTAACCGTCGTACGACTCCGCGAGCAGCCATGCGCTGGGCGGCGCGATGCCCGCGGCGGTGAACAGGTCGTCGCACGTCACGCCGGACCACGCTGTGTCGAACTTCGACCACTTGGTCACGCAATGGATGTCGCGCTGCCACGACGTCTGCGGCAACGCGTTGAAGGCGGCCCAGTCCCACTGGGCCAGCACGCGCGGGCCGTCACGCAGCGTCAGCGACCACGTCGCGAGATCCACGCGCGGTGTCGGCCCCATCGACAGGACCGGGAAGTCGTGCGTCTGGTACTGGCCGGGCGGCAGCCGGCTGGCGGCGTCGGCCGTGGGGCGGCGGCCGGTGAATCCTCGGGTCGTCATCGGCGCTCCGGGGCGGGTGGCATGGCCGCGGGCGCGGCCGTGCGGGCATTACATCACGCTGTGCGGGTCACGCCTGAGATTGGTGGACGATTTCGCGGACCAGCGGATAGATGCTGCCGGCCCAGCGCCGGCCGCTGAACACGCCGTAGTGGCCGGCGCCGGCCTGCACGTAGTGCGTCCGCATCCAGGGCCGCAGGTTGCTGCACAGCTCGTGCGCGGCAAGCGTCTGGCCGAGCGAGCAGATGTCGTCGCGCTCGCCTTCGACGGTCAGCAGCGCCGTGCGGCGGATGGCGCCCGGATCCACGCGGCGCCCGCGCCACGTGAGCTTGCCTTGCGGCAGGTCGTAGTCCTGGAACACGCGCTTGACGGTCTCGAGGTAGAACTCCGCGGGCAGGTCGCAGACGGCGAGGTATTCCTCGTAGAACGAGCGCGTGGCCGCGGCCTTCTCGTGCTCGCCGTTGACAAGGTCGTTGAAGAGGCCGCGGAACGAGTCGAGGTGGCGGTCGAGGTTCATGCTCATGAACGCCATCAGCTGCAGGAAGCCGGGATACACGCTGCGCATCGCGCCCGCATAGCGCAGCGGCACCGTGGTGATCAGGTTGTCGCGGAACCAGCTCATCGGCTTCTCGGTGGCGAGCTGGTTCACTTCGGTGGGCGAAATGCGGCAGTCGATCGGCCCCGCCATCAGCGTCAGGCTCGCAGGCGTGGCGGGATGCTGGTCCTCGGACATCAGCGCGACGGCCGACAGCGCGGACACGCAGGGCTGGCAGATGGCCATCAGGTGCGAGCCCGGGCCCATTACGCCCAGGAACTGCATGATGTGCTCGGTGTACTCGTCGAGGCCGAAGCGGCCCGCGGCGAGCGGGACCTCGCGCGCGTTGTGCCAGTCGGTGATGTAGACGTCGTGGTCGGCGAGCATCACGCGCACGGTGTCGCGCAGCAGCGTGGCGAAGTGGCCGGACAGCGGCGCGACGATCAGCACGCGCGGGCCCGGGTCCGGCATCTCCTTGCGGAAGTGCAGCAGCGTGCCGAACGGCGTGCGGTGCGCGGCTTCCTCGTGCACGGCGATGTCGCGGTCGCCCACCGTGACGATGGGGATGCGGAACGGCGGCCGCTCGTGCGTCAGCGCGGCGAGCACGAAGACCTCGCAGGCCGCGGCGAGCTTGCGCATCGCCTTGTCCTCGGCAGGACCGTCGCTGGCGCCGCGCAGCGCGGGCAGCGCCGTCTTCGCCATCGTGCGCAGCGGCCACATCATGTCCGCGTGCGACTGGTAGAGCGCGTAGGCGACGCTGCCGCGCCGCGGCCGGAACATCGCCAGCGAGTCGGGCAGGGCCTCGACGAGCGCCGTGATCAGCTCGTCGCTTGGCATGTCGCTTGCAAACGTGGCAGGCGCGGCGGCCGCGGGCGCGAAAGCGGAGCCAATCTGGTGCATCGAAGGAGATGGATTCATGGCGAAGGCAACGTTGACGATCAGCAGCAGGAACTATTCATCGTGGTCACTCCGCGGATTCCTGCTCGCGAAGTTCTCGGGACTCGACTTCAAGGAAGTGGTCATTCCACCCGACGACGCCGACGCGCGCAAGGAAATCCTGCTGCTCTCGCCGTCGATCCTCGTGCCTTGCCTCACGCACGACGGCATCAAGGTGTGGGACACGCTGGCCATCGCCGAGTACCTGAACGAGATCAAGCCGAAGAGCGGCCTGCTGCCGGCGGACCGCGCGGCGCGCGCGCACTGCCGGTCGGTGTCGGGCGAGATGCACTCGGGCTTCGCCAACCTGCGCTCGGCGCTGCCGATGAACCTGAAGCGCGTCTTCAAGGGCCACAAGGTGTGGGCGCGCGCGCAAGCGGACATCGAGCGCATCGAGGCAATCTGGCGTGATTGCCTCGCCCAGTACGGTGGACCGTGGCTGTTCGGCAAGCAGCGGACGATGGCCGACGCGATGTACGCGCCGGTGGTCACGCGCTTCGTGACCTATGACGTGAAGATCGACCGCAAGGCCGCGCCTTACTGCGCGACGATCCTGGCGATGCCGGAGCTGAAGGAGTGGACGGCAGCCGCCAGGCTGGAGCCCGAAGACATCGACGAACTCGACATGGAGTTCTGACGCTGGTCGCGCCGGGGCGAGCGCGACGCTGCGTGCGGTGCGGATCACGCGCCGCTTACTTCCACGGCGTGGGATCGGGAATCGCACAGCCCGGCCCCTTCACTTCGACGCTCGTGAAGTCGGCGGGTCCTACGATCTCCAGGTACTCCATGTCCGGCGAGTAATCGAACAGGTAGTGCACGATACCCGGCCGCTGGTGCACGCAGTCGCCGGCGGACACGAGCGTCTCCTTCTCCTCGTACATGAACCGCGCCCAACCCTTCGTCATGTAGACGATGTGGAAGTCCGCACCGTGGTAGTGCCAGCCGGTGCCTTTTTCCGGTGCGTTGGCTGCACGAACGAGGTGCGCCACGACCTTGCCCGCGGTGGCCTCGGCGATGCCGAGATCGCGGTATTCGAAAAAGTCGCGCAGGCCTTCTCCTTTGAAATCAGTGTCTCCGGGTTTCACGTGCGAGAACTTCATCACGGTCTTGTCGAGCATGGCATCTCCTGACGGCCGACGCGGCCGCTGCAACGAAGCATCAACCGTTCCATGCACCGCAACATCGCGTGGTTTGGTTCTTGCATTGCTGCATAGCGCCGGGCGGGGCCGCGACGCGGTCCCGCGCCGCAGCATGGAAGGGTCTACTTGCCCACGGTCACCATCGACGCCGAACCGTATGCGCTGCCGCTGGATCCGACGCGCACGGCGCTCGTGATCATCGACATGCAGCGCGATTTCCTCGAGCCGGGCGGCTTCGGCGAATCGCTCGGCAACGACGTCTCGTTGCTCGCGGCGGCCATCGGGCCGTGTCGCGCGCTGCTCGAGCGTGCGCGTTCGCTCGGCATCCTGGTGGTCCACACGCGCGAAGGCCATCGTCCCGATCTCGCCGACGCGCCGCCCGCCAAGGTGGAGCGCGGCGACCCGTCGTTGCGCATCGGCGCGCCGGGACCGATGGGCCGCATCTTGGTGCGCGGCGAGCCGGGTCACGCGATCATCGACGCACTCGCGCCGCGCGACGACGAGCCCGTCGTCGACAAGCCGGGCAAGGGCGCGTTCCACGCGACGGACCTCGCGAGCATCCTCGCCAACCGCGACATCGACGCGCTGATCGTCTGCGGCGTCACCACCGAGGTGTGCGTGCACACGACGGTGCGCGAGGCCAACGACCGCGGCTATCGCTGCCTGGTGCCCGGCGACGCGTGCGCGTCCTACTTCCCCGAATTCCACGCCGCCGGCCTCGCGATGATCAAGGCGCAGGGCGGCATCTTCGGCTGGGTCACCGACTCGCGCCGCGTGCTCGCGGCGCTTCCTTCATGAACGCGATGCCAGGGAGGCATGCATGAGCGACGCAACCCGCGCGGCCCCGGGGGCCGCCTTCCGTCCCGCGCTGTGGACGCGCGGCGACTGGAACGCGCTGTTCGGCTTCGGCACCAACATCCTCGTCAACCTGCTCGTGCTGACGGGTTTGCTGCGGTTCGTGCTGAAGATGCCGGACGACCTGGTGTTCGGGCGCATCGTGCCGGCCGCGGGCCTGATGATGGCGCTGTCGACGTCGTACTACGCATGGCTCGCGTGGCGGCTCGCGAAGCAGACGGGACGCAGCGACGTGTGCGCGTTGCCGTCGGGCATCAGCGTGCCGCACATGTTCGTCGTCGTGTTCGTGATCATGCTGCCGATCGCGCTGAAAACCGGGGACCCGGTGAAGGGCTGGGAAGCCGGCTTGACGTGGGTGTTCGTGCAGAGCTTCGTGCTGATGGCGGGCGGCTTCGTCGCGCCGTGGGTGCGGCGCGCAACGCCGCGCGCCGCGCTGCTCGGCACG
>JBGAIC010000008.1:0-85548 GCA_044225845.1 Casimicrobiaceae bacterium | reverse complement strand
GGGCCGCGGCGAGGGCTGGCTGACGGCCGAGTACGGCATGCTGCCGCGCGCGACGCACACTCGCGGCCGGCGCGAGGCCGCGGAGGGCAAGCAGAGCGGGCGCACCCAGGAGATCCAGCGCCTCGTCGGACGCAGCCTGCGCGCGGTGGTCGATCTCGCGGCGCTCGGCGAGCGCACGATCAAGCTCGACTGCGACGTGCTGCAGGCCGACGGCGGTACGCGCTGCGCGTCCATCACCGGCGTGTGCGTCGCCGTTGCCGACGCGATCTCGTGGTGCCGCGAGCGGGGCCTCGTCACGGGCGACCCCATGCGCGAGCTCGTCGCCGCGGTGTCGGTCGGCATCGTGGACGGCGTGCCGTTGCTCGACCTCGACTACGCCGAGGACTCGGGTTGCGATACGGACATGAACGTCGTGATGACGGCGGGCGGCGGGTTCGTCGAGCTGCAAGGCACGGCCGAGGGCGCGCCGTTCACGCGCTCGCAGGTGGACGAGCTCATCGCGCTCGCGACGGGCGGCATCGAACGCATCGTCGCCGCGCAGCGCGCCGCGCTGGGTCGCTGATGGACCGGCTGGTCCTCGCGTCCGGCAACGAGGGCAAGCTGCGCGAGATGCGCCGGCTTCTCTCGCCGCTCGGTATCGAGGTGATCGCGCAGCGCGAGCTCGGCATCGACGACGCGGAGGAGCCGCACGTCACGTTCGTCGAGAACGCGCTCGCCAAGGCGCGCCACGCCAGCGCGCACGCGCGACTCCCGGCGCTGGCGGACGACTCCGGCATCGTCGTCGACGCGCTCGGCGGCGCCCCCGGCGTCTACAGCGCGCGCTACGCCGGCGAGCCGAAGTCGGACGCGCGCAACAACGCGAAGCTGATCGAGGCGCTGCGCGACATTGCCGACCGCCGCGCGCATTACTACTGCGTGCTCGCGCTGGTGCTTCACGCCGACGATCCCGAGCCGATCATCGCCGACGGCCGCTGGTACGGCCGCGTCATCGATGCACCCCGCGGTGATGGCGGCTTCGGCTACGACCCGTATTTCGAGGACCTCGAGAGTGGCCTCACGGGCGCCGAGATGCCGCTCGAACGGAAAAACGCGCGCTCGCACCGGGGCATCGCGATGCGCGCGCTGATCGCGCGGCTGCAGGACGGCCGATGACCACGGTCATCCCGATCGCGCACCCGCGCACGCGTAACGCGACCACGCATCCGGTGTTCACCGCGCTGCCGCCGCTGGCGCTGTACGTGCACGTCCCGTGGTGCGTGCGCAAATGCCCGTATTGCGATTTCAACTCGCACGAGCTGCGCGGCGACGTGCCGGAGGACGACTACGTCGCCGCCTTGCTCACGGACCTCGAGACCACGCTGCCGTCGGTGTGGGGCCGCAAGGTGCACGCGATCTTCATCGGCGGCGGCACGCCCAGCCTGCTGTCGGAGCGCGCCGTCGACACGCTGCTCGCCGGCATCCGCGCGCGCATCCCGGTGATCCCGGGCGCGGAAATCACGCTCGAAGCCAATCCCGGCACGTTCGAGCGCGCGCGCTTCGCGGGCTACTTCGCCGCGGGTGTCAATCGCGTGTCGCTGGGCGTGCAGAGCTTCGAGCCCGCGAAACTGGAAGCGCTCGGCCGCATCCACAACGCCGACGACGCGCGCCGTGCCGCCGAGGCCGCGATGATGATCTTCGGCAACGTGAACCTGGACCTGATGTTCGCGCTGCCGGGCCAGTCGCTGGACGAGCTCGACGCCGACATCGCGTCTGCCTTGGCCTTCGGCACGCCGCACCTGTCGTTCTATCAACTGACGCTCGAGCCCAACACGCTGTTCGCGCGCTATCCGCCCGCGTTGCCGGACGCCGATGCGGCCGCGGACATGCAGGACCACGTGGAGAGCCGGCTGGCTGCCGCCGGCTATACGCGCTACGAGGTTTCGGCGTACGCCCAGCCCGGCCGCGAATGCGCGCACAACCTCAACTACTGGCGCTTCGGCGACTACATCGGCATCGGCGCGGGCGCGCACGGTAAGCTCTCGTTCGCCGATCGCATCGAGCGCACCGTGCGCTACAAGCAGCCGGCGCACTATCTCGCGCAGGTGGCAGCGGGCGTGCCGACGATGGAAACGCGCTTGATCGACGTTGGCGACCTGGGGTTCGAGTTCATGCTGAACGCGCTGCGACTGACCGCGGGCGTGCCGACGACGCTGTTCGCCGAGCGCTGCGGCGTGCCGCTGGCGACGATCGCGGCGCCGCTGGCGGAAGCGACGAAGCGCGGCCTCCTCGATGCCGACCCGGCCGTGATCCGTCCCACGCCACTCGGCGGCCTCTTCCTCAACGACCTCACCGAGCTGTTCCTCGCATGAGCGTTTCGCTCGCTGCGCTGACACTCATCGAGGCGCAAGCCCGGCTTGCGAAAGGCACGCTCACCGCCGCCGATTACGCCGAAGCCTTGCTCGCGGAAGCCGCAGAGGCGGAGCCTACGCTGCACGCCTGGGCGCATCTCGATCCCGCGTACGTACGCCGCGAAGCCGCGCGCGCGGACCTGACACACGGCACCGCGCGCGGCGTGCTGCACGGCGTCCCGATCGGTGTGAAGGACATCGTCGGCACGGCCGACCTGCCCACGCACTGCGGCTCGACGGCGCCGCCGGCGACGACGCTCGACCACGACGCCACCTGCGTCGAGCGCCTGCGCGCCGCGGGCGGGTACGTGTTCGGCAAGACGGTGACGACGGAGTTCGCGTTCTACACGCCGGGCCCGACGACCAATCCGTGGAACGCGGCGCACACGCCGGGCGGATCATCGTCGGGGAGCGCGGCCGCGGTGGCGCAAGGCAGCATCCCTGCGGCCATCGGCACGCAGACGAACGGCTCGGTGATCAGGCCCGCGGCGTTCTGCGGCATCGTGGGTTTCAAGCCGTCGCGCGACGCCATCCCCTGTACCGGCATCAGCCTCTTCAGCCCGACGCTCGACTCGGTGGGCGTGTTCGCGCGCAACGTGGCCGACGCCGTGCGCTTGACGAGCGTACTTGCGGAGCGCGGGCGCATCGCGCCGGCGACGGTGCCGCGCGAGAAGCCGCCGCGCATCGCGCTGCTCGCGCGCTATCCGTGGTCGGACGTTACGCCTGAGATGGACATGCGGCTGGACGCCGTCGCGTCGCGGCTGCGCATGGCCGGGGCCGAGATCGTCGTTGTGGGCCTGCCCGATGCATTGACGGAAGCACCCGCCGTGCACCGCGCGATTTCGTTCCACGAGGCGGCGCGCCACCTCGAGGTCGTCCAGCGGCGCTCCCGCGCGCAGCTCTCCACGCGGCTCAACGAAGCGCTGGACGAAGGTCGCGCGATCGACGGCGATGCGTATCGCGCGGCGCTGGCGGCGCGACGCGTGATGATCGCCTCGGCGCTCGACTGGCTGCCCCATTACGATGCGGTGCTGTCGCCGGCCGCACCGGGATCGGCACCCGCGGGCCTTGGGAGCACCGGCGACCCCGGCTGCTGCACGCTCTGGAGCCTGCTGGGCGCGCCGGCCATCGCCCTGCCGATGGGTCGCGGCGCCGGCGCGCTACCATTGGGCATGCAGCTTGCGTCAACGCCGGACGCGGACGACGCGTTGTTGAATGTCGCCGCATGGATCGAGGCGAAGCTCGCGCCGCGGACGCCGCGGCCGGGTGGCATCGAGTGAACGCCGGATGCGGCGCGCAGTGAGCAAGGCCCCATGAAACGCAGCAAGAAGATCGTGATCAGCCACAAGGTGGTGGTGAAGCCGCGCAATCCCGTCGCGCGCTCGCCGCTGCTCGCCAAGAGCGGGCCGCACGAGAAGACGACGTCGGCCAAGCGGCGCGACGCGCGCATGGCGCTCGCCAAGTCGCTGCGCGATCCGTCGACCTACGAATGATCGATCCATGGACATGCGCATGATCGATCCATCCACCTGCGAATGACGCTCTGTCGCCGCGACCTGGAGCAGAACCGGATGCGCGCGCTGTACGCGCAGGCCAGCGGCCACGCGCCGCTCACCGACGAGCAGATGGCGGCGTCGCTGATGGCGACACTCGCCGCGCGGCCCAAGGGCGCGGGATATTGGGTGTTCGGCTACGGCTCGCTGTTGTGGAATCCCATCTTCCCCGTCGCGGAGACGCGGCCGGCGCGCGTGCGCGGCCTGCATCGACGCTTCTGCCTGTATTCGCTCGCGTCGCGCGGCACGCGGCAGCAACCGGGACTGGTTCTGGGCCTGGAGCGCGGCGGCTCGGTGCGCGGGCTCGCGTTCCGCCTGCCGGCGCCGCTGGCCATCGACGAACTGCATCTCTTGTGGCGGCGCGAGATGGTGATGGGCGGCTACGAGCCGCGCTGGGTCACCACCGAACTGGGCAACGGCAAGCGCGGGCACGCAATCACGTTCGTCGTGCGCCGCGACCATCCGCAGTACGCGGGCAACCTGTCGCTCGACGAGCAGGTGCGCGTACTGAGCTGCGCCTGTGGCGCGTTCGGCAGCTCGCGCGAATACCTCAACGCCGCGCGCGCCGCGCTGGCGGATCACGGCGTCGTGGACGATTACCTCGAGACGCTGGCGTCGCGGTTGACGCCGGTGGCGGCGCCGTTGGCGTCCGCCGCACCCGCCATCGCGCCCGCATCGCCCGCGGCCTGATGCTGCCGCGCGTGCGCCGCGCGACCCAGCCACAGCGCGCCGCCCAGCCACACGCACGACAGCGGCACGGCGATCCACGCCATCTGCGTCAGCGAGAGTCCCAGCGCGCGCAACCCGTTGAAGATCCAGCTCGATGCGGTATCGCCGCCGCGATGCACGACGGTGTCGATCACGTTCTTCGCCTTGTACTTCTGTTCGGGCGGAAGGACGTTGTAGAGCGTCTCGCGCGCCGGCTTGCTGATCGCGTATTCGCCGGCGCGGCGGATGACGCCGAACGCCACCAGCACGGCCAGCACCGGCGACATCGCGAACACGCCGAAGCCGATGATCGCGACCATCGGCATCGCAGCCAGCGTCACCGTCGTGCCGTAGCGTTCCATCAGCGTGCGGAACGCAGCGAGCTGCAGGCACAGCGCGAGCACGTTGACGGCGAGGTCGATCAGCGCGAGCAGGCGCGTGCGCTCCGCGCTGCTCCTCACCGCCGCGGGGAACAGCTCCGTCTGCGCGAAGTAGAGGAACGTCGACAGCAGCGTGTAGCAGAGCAGGAACACGCAGATGCCGATGAGGTAGGGCGAGCGCGCCACGTCGACCAGGCCTTGCCACATGCCGCCGCCGAGCGGGGCTTCGCTGGCGGCCGGCGCACCGTCCGCGGTGTTTACGGCGTGCGTGCGATGCCGCGCGGCCCATGCGCGGAGTTGCAGAATCGCGACGATCGCCACGACCAGGAAGCCCGCGGACACGAGCAGCATGCCCTTGGCGCCGACGAGCGTCACGAACGTCGCGGTGAGCGTCGGGCCCGCCAGCGCACCTGCAGTGCCGCCCGCCGAGATCACGCCGTAGAAACGCTTGGCTTCACCCGTGTCGAAGATGTCCGCCATGAAACTCCAGAAGAGGCTCACGGCGAACAGGTTGAAGACGCTGACCCACACGAAGAACGTCACCGCGAGCGCGCGCGGCTGCTCGCCGCCCGGGTTGAACGCGACGTAGAAGCCGCACAGGTTGGCGACGAAGAATGCGTACAGCCAGGGCAGCAGGCGCTTGCGCGGGACGCGCGATGTCAGCCAGCCGAAGATCGGCACCAGCACCAGCATCGACACGAAGACCCACGTGAAGAGCCGCGACAGCTCGGCCGGCCCGCCCTGGATGGCGAGCTCGTCGCGGATCGGGCGCAGCACGTAGTAGCCCGCCAGCAGCGCGAAGAAGTAGACGAAGGCCCAGACGGCCGCGGCGAATGCGGGGGCCGAGTGCTGCGCCGCAGGGTCCCGGGAATTGGGGTCAGGGCGGGAATTGGGGTCAGACACCATTTCTTCGGAAGCGTTGAGCAAATCGGCGGCTGGTGAGGGAAGAAATGGTGTCTGACCCCAATTCCCGCCCTGACCCCAATTCCTAGAGCGCGATGTTGCGGCCGCCGTCGACGTTGATTGTCTCGCCGGTGACGTAGGGCGCGTCCGCGATCAGGAAATGCACGGCGCGCGCGACGTCCTCGGGCAGCCCTTCGCGCTTCAGCGGCGTGTGCGCCACGATCCGCGCTCGCGCCAGCTCGTCGAACGAATCCTCTTCCGGCCACATCACCGGCCCCGGCGCCACCGCGTTCACGCGGATGTCCGGCGCCAGCTCGCGCGCGAGCGAGCGCGTCAATCCCGCAAGCCCGGTCTTGGCCACCGAGTACACGAGGTAGTTCTTGAGCGGCCGCTCGGCGTGGATGTCGGTGATGTTGACGATGCAGCCTTGCGTCCGTCGCAGCGCGCCCGCAGCCGCCTGCGCCAGGAACAGCGGCGCGCGCAGGTTGGTGCCGATCAGGTCGTTCCACTGCGCAGCCGTAATGGAACCAACGGGCGTCTCGAAGAACGACGACGCGTTGTTGACCAGCGCGTCCAGCCGCCCGAAGCGCTGCACCGTCTGCTCGACCATCGCCGGCAGCTGCGCGTCGTCGAGCAGGTCCGCCTGGATGAGCGCCACGGAATCGGGCCGCGCGCGATTCAGTTCCGCCTGCAGCAGCCGCGCCTCGCCCGCCGAGCGCCGATAGTGCAGCATCAGCCGCGCGCCCGACGCATGCAGCCGGCGACAGATGGCCGCGCCCACGCGCTTGGCGCCGCCGGTGATCAGGATGGTGTGGTCCTGCACGCGGCAAGTCTACCGGAGGCGGGCGCCGTGGCGGCAGCCACCTCCGGGAGGCCGCATGACGCTACATCGGCGCCCGCACACCCGTATAGGAATAGCGCTGCACCGAATGGGTGGTGCTGCCGTCCATCGTCCGGCTCATGTCGATCATGGCAGGCAGCCCGTTGCTGCCCAGCACGACCGTGCCGTCGGAGACGTCCCCGTCTTCGGACACCGAATGCACGTGGTAAGCCGTGCCGCTGACGCCCGGCACCGCCGCGGCAGGGGTGCAGGTGTAGACCTTGGCGTTGGCGATGTTGTCCTTCTCCTGCGCCTGCATGTCCGCCATCGATGCCGGGCTCTTCATCCATTTGCCGTTGCGCTGGATGTAGAAGGCACCGCCCACCGCGACCACCTGCGCGGTCTTGCCTTCGCGCGTCGCTTCCACGATGTGGTCCGTCGCTTCGACCTTGACCATTGCGTCGAGCACCGGCTTGCACGCGGGGCTCCTCTGCGCGAGGGCGGTGGCGCTTGCGGCAAGCCCCACCGCGAGGATGGCCATGCTGGAAAATGTCTTCGACGTCATGTTCGCCTCCGTTGAGGAATCGAAGCGTTGGATGTACCACGATTGCCGGCCGCTGCATTGCACGTGCCGCACCGGCCGCCTGTTTCCAATTGCGTCACGCGGGAGGTCGGATGATGCATTTCGCCCACTGCCGGACCGATCCTCTCACCTGTCGGAACGCGGTGCGCGAACTGGTTGTAACGTGTAACGTAATAGGTTACAATCGCACTCGTGATCCGGAGCTTCAAGCACAAGGGCTTGGCGAGATTCTTCACCACCGGCTCCAAGGCGGGGATCCAGTCCGCGCACGCCGAACGCCTCCGCCTGATCCTTGGCCGACTGAACGCTGCAACGAAGGCCGAGGACATGGGCCTGCCCGGCCTGCGACTTCATCCGCTGAAGGGAGAGCGAAAGGGCACTTGGGCCGTATGGGTGAGCGGCAACTGGCGGATCACCTTCCGCTTCGTCGATGCCGATGCCGACGTCGTCGACTATGAAGACTATCACTGAGATCAATGTCCATGCGCATGCACAACCCTCCTCATCCCGGCGAGATCCTGAAGACGCTTTGCCTCGAGCCCTTGGGTGTGAGCATTACCGACGCCGCGGCGGCGCTCGGCGTCAGCCGCAAGACGTTGTCCTCGATCCTGAATGGTCGAGCAGGCATCAGCCCGGAGATGGCAGTGCGCCTGTCGATCGCTTTTGGCACCACGGCAGAGAGCTGGCTTAACCAGCAGACACAGTACGACCTGTGGCATGCCGAGCAATCGCGCAAGCACCTGAAAGTCACGCGCCTTGCGGCCTGATTTCAGGCTGCCCGAACCTTCCGCGGACGCCCGCGCCCACAGCGAGCGCGTCAGCGAGCTTCTGCGCCAGCAGATCGCGCAAGCCCACGGCTTCCTCCCGTTCCGCGACTGGATGAACACCGCGCTGTACGCGCCGGGCCTGGGCTACTACACGGCGGGCGCGCGCAAGTTCGGCGCCGATGGCGACTTCATCACCGCGCCCGAGTTGACGCCGCTGTTCGGCCGCACGCTGGCCACGGATGTCGCCGCCATCCTGGCCGCGTCGGACAAGCGCCACATCCTGGAGCTGGGCGCCGGCAGCGGCAAGCTCGCGCGCGATATCCTGGCGGGCCTGGACGCGATGGGCGCCAAGGTGGAGCGTTACGACATCCTGGACGTGAGCGCGGACCTGGTCGACCGCCAGCGTGCCACGGTGGGCAACGACCCGCGCGTGCACTGGCTCACCGAGCTGCCCGAGCGCATCGACGGCGCCATCGTGATGAACGAGGTGCTGGACGCGCTGCCCGTGGACATCGTGAGCCGGCGCAACGGCGAGTGGTTCGAGCGCGGCGTGGCCATGCACGAAGGCCGCTTTGTGTGGGCCGAGAGCCCCATCGAGGATGAGGAGTTGCGCGCGATGGCCGAAGCGCGCTTTCCGCCCGGCATCGACTACTACAGCGAGATCAATCGCAATGCCGAGCGCCTGGTGGCGGAGCTTGCGCGGCGATTGCGCTCAGGCGCGATGCTGATCATCGACTACGGCTATCCCGCGCACGAGTTCTATCACCCGCAGCGCAGCGAAGGGACGTTGATGGCGCATTATCGGCATCGCGCCACGCCTGATCCTTTCGTGTGGCCTGGGTTGAGCGACATCACGTCGCATGTGGACTTCAGTGCGGTGACCAAGGCGGCGGAGGCTGGGGGCGCGCAGGCTGCCGGCTACGCAACGCAGGCTACCTACTTGATCTGCGCGGGACTTTTGGACCGGCTGGCCGAATCTGGCGACCCCGCCGGGAACGCCTACATCCGCCAAGCCGCTGCAGTCCAGCAACTCGTCGCGCCTGCCGAGATGGGCGAGCGCTTCAAGGTCCTGGCGCTCTTGGCCGCCAACGCCGCTCCGAAATGGGGCGGATTCCAGCTCCGCAACGACCTCGCAAGGCTGGCCACGTAGTCGACACCTGTCAAAAATGACAGTTGTGGGCGCCCCACACCCGACCTAGGCTCCCCCGAACACGAAGCAGCGCTCCGACGGAGCGAGGGGAGGCGGCGTGTTTTTCGGGATTGGCAGGGGGATGCCGGATGCGCCAGCGCCGGCCGCCATACGGCGCGCCGCGTGGCGGCTGGCATTCGCCCTGTCAATGGCCGGCCTGGTGGCCGGCACGCATCCCGTCGTCGCGACGAATGTCGATGCTGTCCGCGCCCCGTGGACAGCAACCGTTGCGGCGCCGTTGTTCGAAGAAAACGTGGGCCAGTTCGATGCCGGGGTGGTGGCCAGCGTGAACGGCCTTTCGGCGGGCGTGCAGATCGCGCGCGATGGCCGCGTGCTGCTGCGGTCTCGCGTCCAATCTTCCGCCTCCCTGGTGTCGGTGCAGCACGCGTCCGCAACTGCCACCGCGTCGCGCGTCGATGCGATCGCCGCCATCCAGCTGGTCGGCTCGAATCCCTCGCCTGAAGTCGCCTACGAGGACGAAGCTCCGACCCGCACGCACTATTTCGTGGGCGCGGACCCGGCGGGGTGGCACACGAACGTTCGCAACTACCGCTCGGTGAGGCTACGCAACGTTTATCCCGGCGTCGACCAGGTCTTTCACGCGCGTCGCGGCAAGCTCGAGTTCGATTTCGACGTGGCGCCGGGCGTGGATACGGCCGCGATCCGTTTCCGCGTGGCCGATGGTTCGGCGACGACGTCCGCCGACGGCGGCATCCATGTGCAAGCGGCGGCCGGCAGCATCAAGCTGTCGCAACCCGTGAGTGTCGAAGTCAGCAACGGCGATTCGCGCTCGGTCGACTCGCGCTACGCACAGCATGCGGACGGCGCGTGGAGTGTGGTGGTCGGTAACCATTCGCCCAACGCGCGCCTCACCATCGACCCGGAGCTCGATTTCTCCACGTTCATCGGTGGCAGCGTGACGTCGATCGCCGTGGGTCCGGACGGGTCGGCTTTCGTGCTGGGCAGCACCGATGGCTGGCCGCTCCCGGGCGAAGCTACACCGCCTCTCACGGGCGACGCCATCGGCGTCGACTACGGTTCCTCCGCGTTCAATTCGTCTTCGAACGTCTTCGTGATGAAGCTCGCCCGCGATGGGCAGTCGATCGATTACCGCGTGGTGCTTGGGGGCAGCAGCGGCGATCGGCCTGGAAGCATCGCCATTGCGCCGAACGGTGAAGCCGTCGTTGGACTCGTCACCAAAGGCACGACGTTTCCTTCGCTGAACGCCTGGCGGAGTGCGTTGCCCGACACGGCGTCGGCGCTCTTCTATAACGCGGTCGCGCGCCTGGCAGCCGACGGGAGCGCGTTGCGCTATGCGTATTACCACTCGCCGAGGACCACAACGACAGGCGAAAGTGATCGCGTCGATCCGTTGGTAGCGATCGACAGCTCGGGCCGCACGGTCGTGGCCGCCACGGGCAAGCTGACGGCCGCCGTTACGCCCGCGCCGCCGCCGTCCGAGTCGACGATGGCATGCGGCGACGTGATCTTGACGCGCACGGTGGCCGCCAACAATGCCGACGATGCATTGTTGTGTCTCCAGGCGACGACCGTGCGCGGCCTGGCCGTGGATCCGGCGGGATTCGTGCACGTCGGCGGAAGTGCAAAGGGCACCCAATACGGTCACGGGCCGTTGTCGCCATCACTGCCCGCGGCAACGCAATTCGATACCGGTGTCTGGGTCTCGAGGATCGACGTGGATCACGCGCGCGTGATTCACCACACGACGATCGGCGGCGGCCGCGCCGAGCACGACGAAGCGCGCGCGGTGGCGGCCGATGCGGACGGCAACACGTACGTGGGTGGCCGCACGACTTCGCCGCTCTTTCCGTTGGTCGATGCGATCGAAGGCGGCCTCACCACTCGGCGCTTGCCCACCGATACGGCGAACAGGATGGCGGCGTTCCTCGCCAAGGTCGCCGCGGACGGCTCGTTCGTCCACTACTCGACCTTTCTCGATCTCGGCCAGGACAGCAATACGCCGGCGCGCATCGACGGCATCTCAAGCGATGGAGCGGGGCACGTCATCGCGTCCGGATCCATGGGGAGCACGGCGACGGGCCTGCCACTCGAAGACAACCTCGTCTACAACTACGCGTTCGTGACGGCGATGGCGCGCAGCGGCAAAGGCGTGCTGTCGCTGATGCTGCTGGGCGGACGGTACCAGGCGTTCAACACGTACGTCGCCTATCGCCCCGCCGGCGAGCTCTACGTGGCCGGGTACACGACGTCGCCGGATTTCATCGTGCAGAGCCCGATGCTTGCGTGGAATGGCGGCGTGACGACTACCGCTGCCTACGGCACCGGGCTCGAGACGGGATCGACGTACATCGCGGCACTGCTGGCGGACTTTGCGGTTCCCGAGAAACTGGAGCTGACGGTGGATACCGATCCGGTGGCGATCCGTGTGCCCATCTGGGTCACTGCCATCGTGCCTGAAGCCGAAGGCGTGCTCGAGTGGTATGTGGACGGGCGCCTGGCACGCACCCAACCGCTGGACTCCGCGCAGACGCGCATCACGTTTTCTCCGGGAGCGCTTGTCGCTGGACGGCATGTTGTCCGCGCCCGACATCTTCCTTACGACCTTGGCGTCATCAAGACCGAAGCGCAGGTATCGGTCGATGTCCTCGACCCGGAGGACTGCCCGTGAGGTGGCACTGGCCGAGGTGTGCGAAAGCGGCGAGTCGCGCGCGTGCGCTTCTTGCGATGGGTATTGCCCTCGTTGCCTCCACGTTGTCGAAGGGAGCGGCCGCGGAAATGGTTTGCCGCCGCGTCATGGCCGTGGTGGGCGAAGGCATCGTCGAGCCGGCGATCTCGATATTGACGATCACCGAAGTCGACCCGGCCCGCGTTGCCGCGCCACCAACGCCGATCCCCGGAATCGGGTTGGCGGCACTCGTGTCGATGGCGGTCCTGATTGCGTTGGCGGGGGCGCGATCGCTACGTCGAGAGGCGCGGACACACGCGCTGTTGCTCGCGGCGGCATTGACGTGCGCCACGTGGTGGAGCGCGGCGGATCTATGGCGCGTGGCCAATGCGCAGTCCAGTGGCGCTCCCTCGCTCACCGTGTCTCCGTCCAAACTCGATTTCGAAGTCGTTACCGGGGGCGGCGCGACACCCTCGAAGTCACTCACCGTCACCAACGCCGATACGCGCGCGGTCCGCATCACCGGTTGGTCCGACCCTGCGCCGTTCGTTGCGACGTCCACGTGTGGGTCGCTCGCACCGGGTGCGAGCTGCACGATCGTCTTGAACGTTCCGGCCGACGCCGCGCGCGCGTGCACCGATTCGCCTCCGCCGACGCTGACCAGCGTCAGCCCCGCCGAGTTGTCCACCGGCTCGGCAACGACGCGCATAACACTTGTTGGCACCGGGTACGTCGTGGGATCGGTGGTGGAGGCCGGTACGCTGCTTGCCCAACCGATATCCACCACGTCGACCGAGCTCGCGTTCGACCTGCCGGGATCCATGCTCACCTTGCCTGCCGAGCTGGACGTGAGCGTTCGCAATCCCGATGGACAGCGATCGAATACGAAGATTGTCGTGGTGACTTCCCCGAACGAGTCGCCCGCTGTAGAGATCGTCTCGCCCGCATCCGGCTTGACCTTCCAGGAGGGAGTGTCCATCCCGATTACCGTAACTTCATCGGACGCGGATGGCTCGATCACCGACGTCGAGTTGCGCGATGGCGATGCGTCGATTGCGCACGGCCTCGGCGGAACATGGAACTGGAACTGGACCGGCGCCGCGATCGGGACGCACACCCTGACCGCGGTGGCGCGCGATGATGCCGGAGCCACCTCGACCAGCGCATCGGTGATGGTCAAAGTCGAGGCGCGCCCGACTGCGGACGGCACGCTCACCATCACGAGTCCCAAGGATGGTGACGTGATCGATGGCGACACCGTCGACATCGAGGGCGTGACCGACAAGATCAAGTCAGTGTCGTTCCCGGGCGATTGCCGCGCCGTGACCTTCGCCGACGGGCGCTTCCAGATCAAGGGCGTGGCGTTGAGTTACGGGCTCAATCAGCTCAAGGTCGTCGGCATTGCCGAGGGTGGCGCGCGCGTCGAAACCGCAGTCTCGGTCGAGAATCGGAATGCGCGCATCGCGATCGACTCGTTGGCCGATGGCGCCGTGGTCGAAGGGCCTCTTGTATCCATGGCAGGGTGGTTTCTGGGCCCGGAGGGTTCATCGGTAAAGGTTCAGCGAGCCGACCAGGCAACTGCCAAGGTTGCAACACTTGCCGGCATGCGCTTCCAGTCGATGGTCGTTCTCAAGGAAGGGTCCAACGCCATCAACGTCACGCTGGCGCTGCCGGATGCGCGCACGGTTTCGCGCACGATCACCGTCAAGCGTGCTTCGCCTTCGCTCAAGCTGGCCATCACATCTCCCCACGCCGCCTCGGTGGATAGTAATGCCGTCATCGAGGCACGCGAGATCGATGTGACTGGTACGTTTTCGGCACCGGCAGGGAGCACGATCAGCGTGAACGGAGTGCCCGCGGCGCTGGACGGCGCGAACTTCCACGTCACGATACCGACGCTCGAGCGGTCCATGTACGCCATCGCCACCCTCCTGTCTCCGGAAGGCGGCGTGCTGCAGACAGCCGTGCGCATCGCCAATTTGTACCCGCACGCGGGACCCGTCACGACACCGACCAACACGAATGTTCGAGCTGGGCCCGTACTGGTCGAGGGTGTTGCTTATGGCCCGGTCGGCTCGGCGATCACGATCAACGGTCTTCCCGTGGAGGTGGTCGCTACTGGAGCGACCAACCTCAACATGGGGTCGACGGCCAACGCGTTGCTGCGCGTCCGCCGGGTTGTCGATATACCGGAAGGCCCCGGGACGGTTTCGCTGAAGGTCGTCTCGCCAAAGGGATCAGTCGACGTCGAGACTCATTCGGTCGTCGGCATCAAGGACGCGGGCGCTCCGACTTCAGTGATCACGTCGCCGGCATCGGGCACGAAATTCTCGACCGCGTCGATCACGGCATCGGCAACGGCGGCGAGCGCCGACAGCCGGATCGAGCGCGTCGAGTGGTTGGTGGATGGAGTGCAAAAGCAGGGCGACGATCTTGATGGCAAGTCCGTGACGTCCAGCTTCCAGTTCAAACCGACGGTCAACGCTACCTACTCGCTCGTTGCGCGAGCGATCGATCGCAAAGGCGCGTTCACCGACTCCGCGCCCGTATCGGTCACTTATGCCGCTGTCCGGACGCCCACCGTACAAATCCTGGAGCCCGCCGCTCATGCGCAGTACTACGTCGGCGACGTCGTGTACATGAAGATCGCGGCCAGCGTGGATGGCGGGACCGTCGCGCGCGTGGACATGACGGACAATGCGAGCCTACTGAAGGGCGACATTCCGCCGCCGTACGAGTTCGATTGGATCGCGAAGGGAATTGGTCCACATCCGCTCGTCGCCAAGGCGACTTCGGATACAGGAGGCGTCGCCTATTCCGCCGGCGTGGCGATAGACGTGGTGGCAATTCCCAACGATCCTCCCGCTGTATCGATGGTGTCGCCTGCAGATGGAAGCGAGTTCGGCCTGTCGCAGGCTGTACCTCTCGTGGCCCGCGCCAGCGATTCGGACGGCACCATCGCGAATGTCATCTTCAACGTCGATGGCGGCGCCCGTGGCCTGGGAACCAAGAACGCGGATGGCAACTATGCGTATACCTTGCTTTCGCCAGCGCTCGGGAAGCACGTCGTTACTGCGGTTGCGACGGATGATCGGGGTGCGTATACCGAATCCGCGGCGGTCAATATCACGGTTACCGACAAGCCGAATGTGCCTCCGGTGGTGACCCTGCTGTCGCCGGAGGACGGCTCGTTCTATCTCACGTCCCAGTCCGTTCCGTTGATTGCGAAGGCTAGCGACGCCGACGGGACCTTGGTGTCGGTGATGTTCAAGGTCGACGGCGCACCGCTAGGCCTCGGTAGCAAGAATGTCGGTGGGGATTATCAGTTCGACTGGAGTGCGCCGCCAATTGGGAAGCACGTGATTCTTGCGGTGGCTACGGATAATCGGGATGCTGCCACTGAGTCGGCCGCAGTAAGCATAACTGTTGCTGATAAGCCGAATCTGCCGCCCTTCGTTCGGATAGTACGGCCCACAGAAGGAGAACTATTCTCCGCAGATGAACTTGTCGAGGTTGTCGCCGAGGCAGCCGATTCGGAGGGAACCGTCTCGAGCGTGACGTTCTATTCGGGCGATGTGCCGATCTCGACGGTAGCGACCGCCCCCTACGCGATCCAATGGCAACCCGCGTCAGGAAACCCAGACATACGCGCGGTAGCGGTAGATGATCTTGGACATCTTTCTACATCGGCACAGGTTCGTGTTCGCGTAAATCCGAAGCTGTCGCTTGAGATCGTCGACCCGCTTGAGGGGGCGACAATCTCTGACGACTTTGTCGATGTTGAGGGACTTGTAACGGGATCCGCCAATACAGGCGTCGTTGTGAACGGGCAACTGGCGGAATGGAACACAGATGGGCGGTTCCGCGCAGCAAACATACCACTCCAGCCCGGCACTAACGAGATCGTAATCGACATAACGCAAGATGATGGCACGGCGCTGTCGAAAACCATCTCTCTGGAGTCCGTGGGTCAAGCGCCCTACTTCGTGAGCATGGGACCAACCCTCCAGTCATTGGGCACATCGAGTCGCTTGACCGTGATCGCTCGCGCTGATGGCCAAGGTGGGACGGTTGACATCGACTATGGCGCCGATGGAAGCGTGGATCGCGTGGGTACGCTTGCTAACGGCACGTATTCCGCTGAGCTATCGTTTTCCGTACTCGGTGATGTACCCGTGCGCATTCGCGTACGTAACGACTTAGGAGAGATTGCGCTAGACAAGATCTACGTCCTTCACGTATTTCGTACCAGTGAAGTGCAGGCGGTTGTACAGCGGACTTGGGACGCATTTACCGCGGCACTAAAGGCGCGCGATAACACACGGGCGACGCGGCAATTGGCGCTAGATGCAATGGAAGGCTACTCTGAATTATTTGACGATCTTGGAGATTCGCTTGCAGAAATTGCGACATCATTCTCCGACCCGATTCCTATTCACATGAATGGACAATGCGCGGAGTTTGCAATTAAGCGATCGATTGACGATGAAACGTATGCATTCTTCGTATACGCATGCAAGGGCGGAGACGGGGTATGGCGGATTGTTTCAATGTAAGCGGTTGGTGGGCAATTTCGCAGGTGCCAATAGGCGAATTCGGCCGAAGCGCGAGGAGCGCCGCGTGACCAAAACGTGCACCATGAAGGGAACTCAATTGAAGATGTATGGCAAAGGCACCATAAGTCGAAAGCTATTGAGCGCAATTCTCCTCGTTTCCGGATTGATTGCTGTGGCCGCTGGAGCAGATTTCATTGCGACGGCCTCGCCAGCCTACTATTCCGGACCAATTCACGGCGTAATCATCGACGCCAATACAAATCTACCCGTTGAAGGAGCGCTTGTTCTCGCGCAATGGGTCCCGATATCGAAAGGCGGCGGGCGGGCAGGTGCATGGGGAAGTGTTCAGAGCATCGAAGTCTTAACTGATGCCAATGGCCGATATGTGGTTCCAGGGTGGGGGCCGCGAGCAAGGCGGCCGGGGAGCAAATTAGGAATTTTTTCGCCACGTTTGACGATTCTTAAACGCGGTTACGTAAGCGATCAGGTACACAACGTGCCTTCGAGTGCCACCCAGGGGCGAACGGCGCCTCGCTCGATGTGGGATGGAGCGCAAATCAACTTGGAGCCGTTCCGGGGCGACGGGCGGGACGAATGGCGGGCGTACGCAGACGTCTCAGATGCCGCGATGGACTGCAATGGAAATTGCCCAAAATTCGTCGCCACGATTCGCGAATGGGACTCGTCGCGCCCCTAAGCGTGAAGGAGATGACTATGCGAACTGCATCCATCTTGGAGGCACTCGTGCTCGGAGGCTTCTTGACACTAGTGCATGACGGACATGCCTACGAGGTTGATACACACACGCGAATGACCGAAGAGGCGCTCACATCCTCAACGATGCCTCTGGCGCTCGCCAAGTTGGGAATTCTTCGCTTAGGTGAGTCGATATTGGACAACACGCGCGTTATGAATCGCGGCATCTTTGCGTCGGAAGAAGACGGTGCCGGCGAGCAATGGGACCCGACTTACTCTCCGAGCTGCATCCGTGTGGGTCCAATGGTTCCCATCACAATTGTCGCCATGGTCCGGCGCGGGGCTTTCTGTGAAGATGCGACTGAGTCAACCAATGAGCGGCCGTTTCGATATGGCAATCACTTCTACGATCCGACACATTCAGTGCACAAATTCGATGGATATGCGCGGAAATACGGCGTTCGGGTACCGTACACCGCGGATTTCGACTCCCAAGAGTGGGGAGGCGAGGTCAAGCCGATTTCCGGCCAAATGCACTCGTATACGGACTTTAAGCGAGCGATAGTGACGGCGATGACATCGACCGATCTGTCCGAGCGCAATCGCCAAATTGGTTTGGCTTTACGAAGTCTGGGGCAAGTGGCGCACCTAATTGAGGATCTGGCACAACCTCAACATACGAGAAACGATGGGCACACTGAAGGAAGCCCATACGAAGAGTTTACGAACTTGGTAAGAAGTCGATTGAATTACGGCGGATATCAGGTGCCGAACGGTGCGATAAATCGGCTTGAGGACATCTGGTCGACTTCCGGTGGTACTGGTCTGGCGGATTTCTCGAATAGAAATTTCGTTTCGGCTGGGACAAATTTTCGAAACCGCGATATCGTGCGGCCCAATAAAAACTTTCCCCTGCCCGAACCACCGAAAACGCTCGAATGGTTCAACCTGTCAGATGTCGAGGCAGACAAGTCGTGTAAAGGCAACGCTGTAGCTACGACAGTTGATGGAAAGATTGCGTTCGGCGCTATCAATGTCAATGATCGGCTTAACGGTGCCTCAATATCGAACAAACGTGGGACGGCATTCGGATTGTTCTATAACGGTGTGCGCGAAGTCGCACGCTCGTTTACGCAGAATCGCTTTAATTTCTGTGCTGCCCAGGACATTCTAATTCCTCGAGCAGTTGGGTACGTTCGCGCGTTTTTCGATTGGACATTTCGGGGGGATATTGAGATATCGTCGGATGAAGTGGCCCCATTTTCTGTGATCAATCTTGATGTCAACGGCTGCAAGACCATCTGCGGGTTTACGTCGCTAAGCACAAAGCTGCGCAATTCAACTGCAGCGGGCGAAAGCATCGGTCGCGGCACGCTTCGCGCCATCGTCCGATTTCACGTCAATTCAGATTTAACGAGTACGCTCGATGGGTCGCCTGAGACGCCACACTTCCGCGGATATGAAGGGCGTTTGCCGAAGGGCGAACTGGCTATGAACGAAATGGTCGCTGTTTCCGAACCGATAACCATAGACGGTTTGAGTAGCGACGTCGAAACACAGTTCAATTTCGACTTCGCACGGAGCCCAATTCCTATTTGGGCGAGTGACTCGCATCTTCAAATTGTCTTTGTGGGCGTGCTTGGTAGCGAGCAGGAGGCGATAGCAATTGGTGCAGAGGATATCGCAGAGCCGGCGTTCCTGACATTCATAAATGCGGAGGACTACATTCCAATCTACGGTGCGGACGGCAAGTTCATCCGAATGGACCCATATGTCGATCCGAACTCGCTCGCGGGTGACAAGAACTCCATTAAGCGGCTAAATGTCACGACTGAGATCGACGGGGTGCGAACTGGTATTGCGCGTGTTGATGTCTTAAGACCCGGGGATTTCAGTCGCATCGCTCTCCTGCTTCCGCGGGGGGATTTCATATACGACATTGACTACACTTGGGAAGTCTCAGTCTATCCATCGCCGATACAGCAAGAGTTCGGGTTCGAAGCCCCGACTCTTGAGCTCGATTCTGCGTCGAAGGTGTTGACGTATTTTCCCGGCTTTACCAAGTTGCGCCTGAATGGGCCGGAGTCATGGTTGTTTCACCCAAAAGTTGATGGATTTAGCGTCTACTGGACCTCCGGATACGATTGCGACACAGCAAGCTGCACCCCTGAAGATGTGACTGTCGGCGAACAGGTACGTAGATATCCACCACTGAGCGGCTCAGCTTGGAGGCCGATGAGGTTCGATTTCTAAAGACTCTCGGAGGACTCGGGTAGGCTCAGAGAGTTGAAAGCGAACCTTGCAACGTCTGTTGGCTCTACGTTAGTCATGCTTGCCTATCGTAGACCTTAGTAAGACGCGGCCCCGGAAGCTCGTACATGCCAGCATGCCGCGCACTGGGGTGATTGATAAGATCGGGGCTCTAGAAAGCCACGTTCAGCTCTAAGGGCCCGCGTTTAGCAGGAGTAGGATTGCGGCGTGTCTATACGCCGCCAATGGTTTCGCCCCGGCCGCCACATTACGGCCATTCGCGACTTGTCCTCGCACCCGTTCTTCACACGGCGCCCGCGCGCGGCTACAGACCCGCGTAACCTCGCCCTATCAGGCGCAACACCAACCCAGCTGGAGTTGAAGGACCGCCTGAAGCTCTTAGCCGAGAATCTCGGCGCGCTGTTCTCCATCGCCGTCAGCCTGGTCCTCATCGCGGCCATCGTCGCGCTGGTCTACTCGTTCATCCGCGAGATGCGGCGCGACACGTTGGAGATCGACGGCATCAGCGCGCCGCTGGAGCTGACGCAGCGCGGCTACACGGGCGCGGTGATCGCGGGCGCCATCCTGGAGGAATCGCGGCAGATCCAGAACGCGGCGTCCACGTCGCGGGCGCGGCGGGAGCTGGAGTCGGCCAGCGACATCCCGGACGTGCAGGTGGCGTCCAGCGGGCTGTCGATGAAGTCCATCGTGCGTTATGGCCGTCGGCTGCTGGGCTATCCGGAGCACCGGATCACGGGCGAGATTCTGCAGGACCCGCCCGCGCTGCGGATGAACCTGCATGTGATCGAGGGCCCACGCACGCAATCGGTGACGGTCACCCGGACGGACGGCAACGTCGATGCACTGCTGCGCGACGGCGGGCGCGCGCTCACGCAGCTCGTCGATCCTTATGTCCTCGCATCCTGGATGCACGATCAGGAGAAGAAGCAGGGCAACGCCTTCCCGCAGACGCTGGCGGCCATCGACTACGTACTCACCCATCCGCCCGCCAACGACGATGCGTGGGCCTACAACCTGCAGGGCCTCGTCTACTCCGAGATGGGCGACGACCCGCAGGCGATCAAGTCGTTCGAGCGCGGGCTGGCGCTGGACCCGCAATTGCCCGTGATCGGCGGCAACTACGTCGGCGCGCTGGCACGGGTGGGGCGGAGCGACGATGCAGTCCGCTACCTTGCCGCGCGGGAAGCGGCGGCGCGCAACGTGGACGACCTGCGGCCGCTGGTGATGATGCATGCGGGCATCGGGGATTTCGCGGGCATGGTGGCGGCCACGCGCGCGGTGCTGGCCAAGGATCCGGACGACGAGCTGTCGCTCACCTGGCGGCCCATCGCGCTCTACTACGTTCACCGCAATGCGGATGCGCTGCATTGGGCGGAGATCGCGGCCAAGCGGCGGCCCAACGACCACGAGATCGCGCTCAATCACGGCGGCTTCCTGATGCTCAACGGCAAGGTCGACCAGGGCCTTGCCATCGTCAACGCCGAGTACGAGCAGGCCAGGGCGCGCAACGATGTGGAGTCGATGCTGAGCGCGCGGTGGCTGATGGCGTACGGCAAGTACAAGCGGGGCGACGATGCGGGCGCCGCGCGCGATCTGCAGGCAGTGATCGCGGAGAACGAGCGCAGCACGGGGTCGCGCGAGACTTACGGCGAGGCGCTGCTCAAGCTGGGCCGGCCTGCCGATGCGGTGGAACAGTTCAGGACGGCCACGACGTTCCTGCCCACCGGCAATGCGTACACGGGCATCGCGCGCGCGGAGCTTGCGCAGGGCCATGTCGACGAGGCGCTGAAGGCGCTGGCCATCGCGGGGCGCTTCGACAAGGACAACGTGCTCATGTACCAGACGTGGGCTGACGCCCTGGACAAGACCGGCAAGCCAGCGGAGGCCGCGGCCATGCGCGCGGAGATTCCCAAGGCGGAAGCGCGGCTCAAGATCCCGTTGCCGGACTGACGCGCCATGTCCACGGTGCTGCGCGACGACACGCATGGCCCGCTGCCCGTGGTGCTGCTGACGATGACGCTGGTCACCGGCGTCGTCGACGCCATCAGCTTCCTCAAGCTCGACCACGTGTTCGTCGCCAACATGACGGGCAATGTCGTGTTCCTGGGCTTTGCGGTGGCGGCGCCGCATGCGTTCTCGATCGGCGCGTCGCTTACCGCCATCCTGTCGTTCATGGTGGGTGCGGTGATCGGCGGGCGCGTGGTGACGCACTTCGGCGATCATCGTGGGCGCCTGCTCGCCACGGCGCTGTACGTGGAGATTGCGCTGCTCGTGGGGGCCACCGGCGTGGCGTGGGGGTTGCTCTCGCCGGACGGGCCGCATGCCTATGCGATGATCGTCGTGCTGGCGCTGGCGATGGGGTTGCAGAACGCAGCGGCGCGCGGCGTCGGCGTGCCGGATCTGTCCACCACCGTGCTCACTTCGACGCTGTCGTCGCTGGCGTCCGATTCGCGGCTGGCGGGGCGCGGGACGCGCGCTTGGCGACGGCGCGCGGCGGCGGTATTCGCGATGTGCGCGGGTGCAGCGCTGGGCGCGCTCGTTACGCTGAAGGTGAGTGTCTTCGCGGCGACGGTGGTTGCCACCGTGCTGCTGATCGTCGCGGGCGTGATGGCGCATCGGTTGTCGGCGTCCGATGCGACGTGGGCGGTGGATCCCGGCCGAGGATGACGCGCCGCAGCTTGACCCGGGGCGTGGGCGCCGCCATCTTGACTACCGTCCTCCCACCGAAGTCCGACCGCCATGGCCGCCGAAAGCCTCCACATCGTCTGCCCGCATTGCTCCGCCACCAACCGCGTGCCGGAGGCGCGGCTGGCGCAACATCCCTCGTGCGGTCAATGCCATGAGCCGTTGTTCGACGGCCACCCGATGGAACTCACCGTCGACAACTTCGACGCGCAGATCGCGCGCAACGACATCCCGGTGGTCGTCGACTTCTGGGCGGAGTGGTGCGGGCCGTGCAAGATGATGGCGCCGCATTTCGCGCGCGCGGCCGGCGAGATGGAGCCGCGGATGCGCTTCGCGAAGCTGGATACGGAAGCAGCGCAGGAGATCGCGGGGCGCTACGGTATCCGCAGCATTCCCACGATGATCGTGTTCAAGGATGGCCGCGAGGTGGCGCGGCAGTCCGGGGCGGTGGACTCGGCGTCGCTGGTGCGGTGGCTGAGCCCGCACGCCGATTAAATGGGGTCAGACTCTATTTCTTTTGGCAAGCACAAAGAAATAGAGTCTGACCCCATTTAATCTAGTCGGCGTCGTCCTTGTCCACGCGATCCAGGATCTTCGCCAGCGCGTAGCGCGATTCGGCATCCGGCGCGGCCGCCATCTCCGCGCGCAGGATCGCGGCATAGGCGTACTGCTTGGCCTGCGTGGCGTCCATCGCGACGTCCGGCTTCACGCCCACGTGCTCCCAGTTGGTCTTGGTGATCGGATTGATGGCGCGGCCGGTGGGAATGAACGCGACGAAGTCGCCGGCCAGCGGCACCATGTCGCCGGGATTGGCGCCGCCGCCGGTGGTCTCGCCGACGAGCGTCGCGCGCTTCTGCGTCTGGAAGTCGTACGCGCATTCCTCGCCGCCGGAGAACGTGTGCTTCGACGTGAGCACGTAGACCGGCCGCGTGTAATGCACCTTCACGGGCACCGTCCAGTATTGCTCGGTGACGTCGGTAGGTCGCGTGTAGATGTCGTTGAGATGGCGGCGGTCGCCGTTGGCGAAGAAGTGGCTCATGAAGTACGCCACGGCGGACGGATCGCCGCCGCCGTTGCGCCGCAGGTCGACGATCATCGCGTCGGTGCCGGCCAGTAACGACATCGCCGCGGTGTACGCCTCGCCGGTGAACTCGGCGGGGCCGAAGCCGCGGAGGTCGATGTAGCCGACGTTGCCCGGCAGCCGCTCGACGCGGGCGATGCCATAGCCCGACGCCAGCGCCTCCTTCTCCATCGCCGCGAGTTCGTCGGGTGTCGGCGCGCGGTCGTCGCTGGGCTCGGGCACGAAGCCGGGCTGGTAGCGAACGCGGAAGTGCGCGTCCTTGCCCAGCGTGGCCAGGTCTTCCGACAAAGCCTTCGCGAACGCGCGCGACGTAGTGGCGCCGTCGTAGCCGCCACTCGCCACCTTCGCGGACAACTGCTTCGCAACCTGATCGGCCACGTCGGGGAAGACGTACGACGCATGCAGCTTGGCGACGAGCGCGGCGACGACGTCGGCGCGGAGTTTGGGCGTGACCGCGGGATCGTTGTCCGCGGCGGGCGTGGCGATGGCGTAGAGCATGGCGATGGCGAGGCCGGCGAGGAAGGGGAAGCGCATGGCGGCAGAGCATACCGCCGGGGCCGCCGAATTTGGCGCGTTTCTACTGGACAAAACGCTATGTCAGCCGCGTAAAATGCGACAATGGATGCCATTGACCGCGAAATCATCGAGAGCCTGCGCACAAACGCCCGGATGACGTTCAAGGAGCTGGGCGAGCGCGTGCACCTGTCCGCCAACACGGTTTCGGAGCGCGTGCGCCGGCTGGAGACGTCAGGCGTCATCCGCGGCTACGACGTCAAGCTGGACCTGCGCGCGCTGGGCCTGCCGCTCGAGGCGATCATCGAGGTGAAGCTCGCGCCCGGAACCACGGACGCGTTCGAGCGCGAGGTGGCCGCGATGCCGGGCGTGCTCGAGGCGACGCTCGTAACAGGCCGCTTCGACTACCTGCTGCGCGTCGCGTGCCGCGACCAGGAGGCGCTGATCGCGCTTACCGAAGCGCTGCGCGCCCGCACCGCCGTGCAGGACACGTACAGCCGCCTGCCGCTGCGCACCGTCAGCGTGCGCGGCCGCCTCGATTGAACGTGCGTCAGGCTCGCGCCACTCGCGAGCGCCGCTGCGCCGCCCGCGTGCATCGTTCGACGCCGACGCCTCCGCGCTGCTAAGCTCGCCGCCTTCGCCTCGCCCCGCGCAAAGCCATGCCCCTTGCCGCCGACATCGCCGATTCGCGCGCCCGCAGCGCGCTGCTGATCCTGCTCGTGCTGCTGCTGCTGATCGGCCTGCCGCTCGCGGTGTGGCTGGACCTGCGCAACATCACGGAGACCGCGCTGCGCCGGCAGGCGGGCGACTTGAACTCCGTCATCAGCAGCGTGCGCGCGTTCTATGCCAGCAACGTCGTGGGCCGCGTGCTCGCGGCGCACGGCAACGACACGCAGGTGACGCACAACTACGAGTCGATCCCGGGCGCCATCCCGATTCCCGCCACGTTGTCGCTGGAGCTGGGCCGCGTGATCTCCGAGCAGCAGCGCAACATCACCTACCGCTTCGTCTCCGACCATCCGTTCAAGAATCGCGCGCCGCACGCGCTCGACGGCTTCGAGCAGACGGCGCTGATGCAGTTGCGCGCCAATCCCAGGCAGCTCGTCACCAACGTCGAGGACACGATGTTCACCGACAAGGTGCGCATCGTGGCGCCGATCATCATGGGTGCGGCCTGCGTGAGCTGCCACAACTCGCACCCGGAAAGCCCCATCCGCGACTGGAAGGTGGGCGACGTGCGCGGCATCCAGGAAGTGATCGTCGAGCAGCCGCTGGCAGCCAACATCTTCGCGTTCAAGTACCTGCTGTGCTACTTCGTGCTGCTGGCGCTCACCGGCGTCACGTTCATCTACATGCAGCGGCGGCAGCAGAAGGCGCTGGACGGCATGAACACGGAGCTGGAGGCCGCCAACGACTTCCTGGCCACACTGTCGATGAAGATCTCGCGCTACCTGTCGCCGCAGATCTACAAGAGCATCTTCAGCGGCCAGCGCGACGTCACCATCCACACCGAGCGCAAGAAGCTGACGATCTTCTTCTCCGACATCAAGGATTTCACCGCGACCACCGAGCGGCTGCAGCCCGAGCAGATCACGCAGCTGCTCAACGAGTACTTCACGGAAATGTCGGCCATCGCCATCCGCCACGGCGGCACCATCGACAAGTTCGTCGGCGACGCGATGCTGATCTTCTTCGGCGACCCCGAAACCAAGGGCGAGGGCGAGGACGCGCTCGCTTGCATGCGGATGGCGCTGGACATGCAGCGCCGCGTGGCGGAGCTCAACATCAAGTGGCGCAACGCGGGCGTCGAGCAGCCGTTCCGTGTGCGGATGGGCATCAACACGGGCTTCTGCAACGTCGGCAACTTCGGCAGCAACGACCGGATGGACTACACGATCATCGGCGCCGAGGCCAACCTGGCCGCGCGGCTGCAGTCGATCGCGGAGCCGGGGCGCATCGTCGTCAGCTACGAAACCTACGTACTGGTGCGCAGCATCGTCGCCGCGCATGCGCTCGCGCCGCTCACGATGAAGGGCATCAGCCGCGAGGTGGTGCCCTACGAGATCGAGGGCATGCTCGACGGCTCCGGCGCCAAGGTGTCGATTTTCAGCGAGCACATGACCGGGCTCGATTTCTATCTCGACCCGGCCGCTGTGGATCACCAGTCGTCGGAGCGCGTGCGGGCGGTGTTGCAGCAGGCGCTGAATTCGCTGGACCGGCGCGGTGGGAAGCCTGACTAGTCGATTGCCGGCTACGTAAAGCTGATTGCGTAGTGACGGTCGAGCCCAAACGTCCTGGCAATTGACATGTGTTGCACATGTTTGTATGCTAACTACATGTCCACGATGATTCAGTTGCGCCACGTGCCTGACGATCTCCACCGCAAGCTCAAGGCGCGGGCTGCGTTGGCGGGGATGTCCCTTTCCGATTATTTGCTGCGCGAAATCCGCGACATTGCAGACCGTCCGACAATCGCTGAATTGCGTACTCGCCTCGAGAGCCGCACGCCGGTCCGCTTGACGCTTTCGCCCGCCAAAGCCGTCCGCGCTGAGCGGGATGCCCGTTGATAGTGCTCGATGCTTCCGCTGTTATCGAGGTATTGCTGGGCACGTCGTCGGCGACACGAATCGCCGAGCAAATCTTTGCCGATGGCGAGACGCTGCACGCGCCGCACCTGATCGATCTCGAAATTGCGCAGGTCTTGCGCCGATTTGTGCTGGCGGGTGACCTCGACGCCAAGCGCGGTGAGGAGGCGCTCCAGGATTTCGCGGACTTCCCGATCGCGCGCTATCCCCATGAGCCCTTCCTGTTTCGCATATGGGAGCTGCGAAACAACGCCACGGCCTACGACGCGGCCTATCTTGCGCTGGCTGAAGCCCTTGCGGCTCCTTTGATCACGCGAGATGTGAAACTGTCCAAGGCAGGGGGCCATCGGGCGAATATCGCGCTCGTCTGACGGCCGGGTCGCGCGCCGACGTCGCCAAAGTCCCGGCGTCGGGCACGAAGGTGCACGTCAACGCCGCCGACCGCCCCCGCCGCCCCCGCGCATCCCACCCATCTGCCGCTGATAGTTCATCTGCCGCTGCGCGCCCGTCGTGCGCGCCTCGCTGTCGCGCTGCAGCCCGTTGAAGTTCTCGTCGCGATACTGCCCGCCGCGCTCCGTTTGCCCGGAGATGTCCTGACTGCGCGCGGACTGGCGCTGGCTCGCGGCGCCCTGCGTCTCGCCCGAGATGTTGTTGCCCGCGGGATTCTGGCGCGTCTCGCCTGAAATGTTGTTGCTCGACGGGCTCTGCCGGGTCTGGCCTGAGATGTCGTTCTGCGCGTTCTTCGCCGGCTGCTGCGGCTGCGACCACGAGCCGTCGTTCCACTTCTGCCAGCCGTCGTCGGTCTTGCGATAGACGTTGCCGTCCGCGCCCGCGTACACGTCGCCGCCCGCGCCTTTCACCACGCCCGCGTTGTTGCCGTTGGCACCGTGCACGCCCGCGCCCTTGGCGCCCGTCGATGAGTTGAAGCTGCCCGCGCTGCCGTTTGCGTTGCTCTGGCTTTGCGTGTGGATCGTCTGGTTCGGCGTGTTGATCACGCTCGATCCCCAACGACCATACTGGTTGTAATTCTGGTTGGTGGCCGCGGAGACGCCGGTGCGATTGTTGTAGAAGCTCGCGTTGGCCGTGCCGCTCGAGCCATTCCACGTGGCGCTGCCGTGCGCATAGCGGCCGGTCTCGGGGTTGTACGCGGACCACGCGCCCGCGCCGCCGTTGGGTCCGTAGATCGCGCCGCCGTGCGCCCATGCGCCGGTGTTGGGGTTGTACGCGGTGCCGCCGGAGACGGCGCCGCCGTACGGGCCATATACGGTGCCGCCGCGCGCCCACGCACCGGTGTTCGGGTTGTACCAGACCGAGCCCGAGTACGAATACGGATACGGGTACCAGATGGGAATCGGCGCGGGATAGTAGTAGGGCGGGTAGTAGTAGCCAGTGCCGTACACGACGACGCCCGCGGAGACATAGCCCATCGTGTAGCCGGACGTGTAGCCGTACGTGACGTACTCGGGCGTCGCGTTGTAGACCTGTACGTAGGTGACGTTGTAGAGCGGGCTCGACGGAGGGATCGTGTAGATCACGGGCGGAATCGAGTCGGCGAGTACCCATGGGCCCGTCGGCGTCGGCGCCTTGAACCACGCGCCCTGGTAGACCGCGTAGTAGGTGGCGTCTACGCGGATCACGCTGTACGGCGTGTTCACCGCGTAGAACATCGGCGTGCCCGCGATCGGCTCGAACTTCGGCTCGCTGCCCGAATACACGACGACGAGCTTCGCGTTGGCGCGCGACAGCGTGCCTTGCGTGGGAATCGACGCCTGGATCAGCGCTTCCTGCGCCTGCGGCGTGCCGGGCACCGATGCGAGCACCGAGCCGCGCGGGCTCGACGGCGGGATCTGCGCGAACTCGGGCGGCAGCGACGTCGTGGCAAATGTCCACGGTCCCTGCAGTGACGTCGCCGCGAACCAGCGGCCCGACGTCATCACGTAGTAGCGGCTGTCGCGCGTGTCGTAGAACAGGTTCGCGTTGGTGTTGACGACGTAGCTGATCGGCGTGGGCGGCAGCGGAGCGAATTTCGGCGGGCCGTCGGTGACAATGATCTCGGCAGGCTTGGTGCTCACGAAGACGGCGGGCATGGTCGCGGCGGTGAACGTGCGGCCGGGGATCATCTTCTTCACGTCGGCGAAGTTGGAGTCGGCCGGGATCTTCGAAAACTCGGCCGGCACGCGCGCGGCGGGCTGCCACGGTCCCTGCACGTTGGCGGCCGTGAGCCAGCCGCCGTTGTTGAGCCAGTACAGCGTGTTGTCGGCGGTGGCGAACACGTCCCAGTTGGTGTTGACGGCGAACTTCAGCGACGTCCCCTGCACCGGCGACCACACCGGGTCACCGTCGAAGACGAGAAGGCTTGCGGGACGATCGCTGTAGACGATGCGCGGCGGATCGTTGTTGACGGCGACGTTGGCCGGCTTGTCGATCGCATTGCGGTTGAGGCTCAGCAGCACGGTGTCGAGCGGCACGGTCTTGGGGCCGACGCCCGCGACGATCGTGCGGATGTTCGCTTCCGCCTGCGCGGCGTCAGTGGTAGCCAGCGTCGGGAAGTGCGTCGCGATCAGGCGCGGCGCGGTGAGCGTCACCGTGCGTGTGGCAAGGTCCGTGCTGCTGTCGAACGCGACGTCGAGGGTGCCCAGCGTGGGTGTCGTGGCGCCGGCACGCTGCAGGCCGATGGCCATCCGCGTGTTCAACGTGCGCCGGTCGGGCCAGGCGACAACCTGCGGTTGATAAACCGTCGCCGTGGTGCCGTTGACGACGATCGCATGGGGCCATGCGCCGGGCGCGGGTGAACCGACCGCGGCTTGTGTTCCGGCTGGCGCAGCCTTCTGCGCTGCAGGTGCTGCCGCAATCGGCGCAGACGCGGGCTTCGCGATGGCCGCCAGCGCCTGCTTGCAGGCCGGCGACACGTCGCTCGCATGCTGCGTCAGGCATTGCAGCGCATCCGCGCCGCCCGGCTTGACGCCGGCGCATTGCGCCATGAAATCCGCGCGGCAGCTCGCGCGGATCGCGCTCTGCTGGGCAGCCGTAGGTTGTGCGCCGGCGTGCGACGCGGCGCCTGCGAGAAGCGCTGCAGCGACGAAAGCGATTGCCGAGGTATGCAAAGGGACGTGACGCATGGAGAACTCCTTGGGGCGGGGTGCGCTGCAGCGTGCGGCCGGCCATTCTCCATGGAGCCGGGCGCGTGTCAATGCCGCGCTGCGTCGCCGGGGCCTGCCATCCCGCAGGGCGTAAAATCGCGGCCTTGTTCAATCTCGCGGTCCGCTGTCATGCCTTCGCCGTCACTGCACCGAATTGCCGCCGCCAGCCTGCTCGTCATTGCGATCGCAGGTTGCCAACTGCCCCCGCCCGCAGGGCCGGAGAACGCCATGAGTCCGCCGCCGCCACCGCCGCCCGCCGAATCGCAAGCGCCCGCCGCGGCCGCGGATCCTTATCAATACATGGAACAGGCGGATTCCACGCAGGCGCTCGACTGGGCGCGTACGCAGAATGCGCGGACGTTCGGCGTGCTGAAGAGCGATCCGCGTTACGCCAAGCTGTACGACGACGCACTGGCCGTGGTCACCAACAAGGACCGCATACCGGCGCTAGCCTTCGCGGGCGCGGGGCAGTTCCGCAACTTCTGGCAGGACAAGGATCACGTGCGCGGCATCTGGCGGCAGACGACGCTGGCCGGCTATACGAAGAAGCCGGCGCAATGGACGACGCTGCTCGACGTGGACGCGCTCGCCGCCGCGGAGAAGGCCAACTGGGTGTGGCACGGTGCGTCCTGCCTGGAGCCCGCGAAGACGCGCTGCCTTGCCAACCTGTCCGACGGCGGCAAGGACGCGGTGACGTTGCGCGAATTCGACGCGGCCAAGCGCAAGTTCGTCGACGGCGGCTTCGTCGCCGGCGAGAGCAAGCAGGATGTGGACTGGTACGACGAGGACCACGTCTACATTGCGCGCGACTGGGGCGCGGGGACGCTCACCGAATCGGGCTATCCGTTCGTCGTGAAGTTGTGGAAGCGTGGCACGCCGCTCGCCGCCGCGCAGGAAGTGTTCCGCGGCTCGCCCAAGGATGTCGCGGCGGGACCGATGGTGTTGCGCGATGCCCGTGGCGAGCCCGTCGCCGTGTTGATCGACCAGGGGCTGTCGTTCTACGAGCACAAGTATTTCCTGCTGCTGCCTGACGGCGCCAAGCCGTTGCCGTTTCCGCTGACCACGGCGATCAAGGGCTTCGTCGACAACCAGCTCGTCGTCGAGGTGCGCGAGGAGTACGCCGCGCAGGGGCTGCACGAGGGCGACCTCGCGAGCTTCGATCTCGCGGCGCTGAAGGCGAACCCGGCGACGGCCAAGGCGACGCTGGTGCTGCGCCCCGCGCAGAACGAGGCCGCAGACGGCGTGGCGGCGACGCGCGACCGGCTGGTGGTCGCGCTGTACGAAGACGTGAAGGGGCGCCTCGTCAGCTACCGGCACGAGCGCGGCAAGTGGACGCGCATCGACGTGGCGTTGCCCAAGGGCGGCTCGGTGGACATCCAGTCGGCTTCGTCGCACGACAACGGCGTGATCGCGACGACCCGCAGCTTCCTCACGCCGACGGAGCAGTGGTACGTCGACGCAGCCACCGGCAAGGTGCGCAAGCTCGCGACGCTGCCGGCGATGTTCGACGCCAGCCGCCACGTGGTCGAGCAGAAGTGGGCGACGTCCAGCGACGGCACGCGTATCCCGTATTTCATCGTGCGCCCGAAGAACCTTGCGCTCGACGGCAACGCGCCCACGCTGCTGTACGCCTACGGCGGCTTCCAGAACGCCCTGACGCCCTGGTACTCCGGTGTCATGGGCAAGCTGTGGCTGGAGCGCGGCGGTGTGCTCGTCGTCGCCAACATCCGCGGCGGCGGCGAGTTCGGGCCGCGCTGGCATCGCGCGGGGCTCAAGGAACATCGCCAGCTCGTGTTCGACGACTTCTACGCCGTCGCGCGCGACCTCATCGCCACCAAAGTCACGTCGCCGCGCCGCCTGGGCATCATGGGCGGCTCCAATGGCGGCCTGCTGATGGGCGTCGCGATGACGCAGCAGCCCGAGCTGTTCAACGCAGTGGTGATCCAGGTGCCGCTGCTGGACATGCTGCGCTACACGCAGATCGGCGCGGGCGCGTCGTGGGCCGGCGAGTACGGCGACCCGGCGATTCCTGCCGAGCGTGCGTGGATCGAGAAGTACAGCCCCTACCAGGCGCTGAAGGCCGGCGTGAAGTATCCCGAGCCGTTCTTCGAGACGTCCACCAAGGACGATCGCGTGCATCCTGCGCATGCGCGGAAGATGGCGGCGCGGATGGAAGCGCTGGGCGATCCCTTCCTGTACTACGAGAACATCGACGGCGGCCACGCGGCCGACGCGAACCTCAACGAGACGGCGCTGCGCTCCGCGCTCGAGTACACGTACCTGACGCAGAAGCTGATGGATTGAGGGCGCGGCGGCGCCACCTGCGTCGCATGTCGGTCACAGGCGAAGGTTGTCGCGCCGACAAAACGTAATCAGAACGCGTGTTGAAGATGACGAAGGGGCCGGGGAATTCCGGCCCCTTCACGCTTTTCTGGATTGGGCGCCACCCCCAAACGGATGAGGGACGCTTTTGCTATCTCGCGTTACCTTCGGTTGCGGTAGTCTTTTTGTCAGGGCTCGCAGTATTCTCGGTGGAAACCATTGTCGCCGCGAGTGGTCGAATTCGTCAGGCGCTGAATCGGGGACAGAATCATGAATAGTCTTCGCGAACAATTCATACTTGGCTTCGGTGAAGGATGGCAGACCTTCTGGTCTCCATTTACCGGACTTTGGAATGCGCTGTCGAAACCGTGGCGCTCGAGTTCGCGAGTGTCGTCGTCCAAGCTCGCGTAGCGACTCAACGCCCCGTTTGACCCACCGTCCTATGTTGACGTGGCCTTTGCGGCTTCCGCCGCCAGCTTGACGATCGCCTCGCGCGCCAGCGGCCGCAGTTCGCTGCCGCCGCCGTCGACGTACTCGGTGATCGCGCGCCGCATCCGCGGCTCCCAGAAGCGCCGGATGTGATCGGCGACGCCGTTCACGGCCTCGGCGTGCGCGGGCTGCACCTCGAAATACTGCGCGATCTGGTTCGCCATCTGGACCAGGTGGGCGTGCTTGTCGTGGCTCATGGTGTCGTGGCGGCGACCGGAATGCGGATGCGCTCGCCGTGCGTGTAGACCTTGTAGCGGTTGCCGCGGACGAAGGCCGCGAGCGAGAGGCCGGCGTCGTCGGCGAGCTGCACGGCCAGCGACGTCGGGGCGGAAATGGCGGCGATCATCGGGATGCGCAGCATCGCGGCCTTCTGGACCATCTCGCTGCTGGCGCGGCTGGTGAGCAGCGCGAAGCCGTCCTCGAACGACACGCCGGCGCGCGCCATCGCGCCGATCAGTTTGTCGAACGCGTTGTGGCGGCCCACGTCCTCGCGGACCACCGCCACGGAACCGTCGGCCAGGCCCCACCCGGCCGCATGGACTGCGCCGGTGGCGGCATGCAGCGGCTGGCGCTCGCCCAGCGTCGCGAACGCGCGGACGATCGCGTCGCCGTCGATGGCGAAGCCCGGCGCGATGGCCGGCAGCGGGCGGAACACGGCGTCGAGGCTCTCGGTGCCGCACAGCCCGCAGCCGGTGCGGCCGGCGAGATTGCGGCGGCGTTCCTTCAGCGCGACGAAGCGCTCCGTGGGTATCTCGAGCGTCACCGTCATGCCGCGCGGGCCGCCCTCGATCTCGACGTCGCGCACTTCGTTGGCGCGCGCGACGATGCCTTCCGACAGCGAGAAGCCGAGCGCGAAATCCTCGAGGTCGCAGGGCGTGGCCAGCATCACCGCATGCGAGATGCCGTTGTAGACGAGCGCCACCGGGACTTCGTCCGCGATGGCGTCCGTGTGCGCATGTGTCGTCGCGCCGGACCGCGTTTCCGCGGGCAGGATCGAGACGCCGGCGCGCAACGTGTTCAATCCGCCCCTTGCGGGATGCGCTCGTCGACGAACTGCACCTGCTGCTTCGAGAAGCGCTCGAAGTTCTTCTGCCACTCGGACGGCTGCGACACGCGCACCACCTGCACCGCCGTGACCTTGTACTCGGGGCAGTTGGTGGCCCAGTCCGAGTTCTCGGTGGTGATCACGTTGGCGCCCGATTCCGGGAAGTGGAACGTCGTGTAGACGACGCCCGGCTGCATCCGCTCGCTGATCGTCGCGCGCAGCACCGTCTCACCGGCGCGGCTGGTGATGCCCGCCCAGTCGCCTTCCTGGATGCCGCGTTCTTCCGCATCGTGCGGATGCAGCTCCAGCCGATCCTCGGCATGCCACGCCACGTTGGCCGTGCGCCGCGTCTGCGCGCCCACGTTGTACTGCGACAGGATGCGGCCGGTGGTCATGATCAGAGGATAGCGCTTGTTGACCTTTTCTTCCGTCGGCACGTACTGCGTCAGCATGAATTTGCCCTTGCCGCGGACGAACTCCTCGCGGTGCATCGTCGGCGTGCCGTCCGGCGCCGCGTCGTTGCAGGGCCACTGGATGCTGCCCATTTCGTCGAGCTTCTCGTAGCTGACGCCGGTGAACGTGGGCGTGAGCCGCGCGATCTCGTCCATGATCTCGGACGGATGCTGGTAGCTCATCGGGTAGCCGAGCGCGTTGGACAGCGCCATCGTCACTTCCCAGTCGGCAAGCCCCGGCAGCGGCGGCATCACCTTGCGGACCCGCGAGATGCGGCGCTCGGCGTTCGTGAACGTGCCGTCCTTTTCGAGGAAGCTCGTGCCCGGCAGGAACACGTGCGCGAACTTGGCCGTCTCGTTGAGGAAGATGTCCTGCACGACGAGGCATTCGAGCGACGTCAGCGATGCCGTCACGTGCTGCGTGTTGGGGTCCGACTGCGCGATGTCCTCGCCCTCGACGTACAGCCCCTTGAACGTGCCCTCGATGGCGGAGTCGAACATGTTGGGGATGCGCAGGCCCGGCTCGGTGGCGAGTTTCACGTTCCACGCGTCCTCGAAGAGGCCGCGCGTAATGCTGTCGGAGATGTGGCGGTAGCCGGGCAGTTCGTGCGGGAACGAGCCCATGTCGCACGAGCCCTGCACGTTGTTCTGGCCGCGCAGCGGGTTGACGCCCACGCCTTCGCGGCCGATGTTGCCGGTGGCCATCGCGAGGTTGGCGATGCCCATGACCATCGTCGAGCCCTGGCTGTGTTCCGTCACGCCCAGGCCGTAATAGATGGCGCCGTTGCCGCCGGTGGCGTACAGACGCGCGGCCGCGCGCAGCGTCTCCGCCGGCACGCCGGTGACGCTCGCCATCGCTTCCGGCGAATTTTCCGGCCGCATGACGAAGGCCTTCCATTGCGCGAACGCCTCGGTCTCGCAACGCTCGCGGACGAAGTCCTCGTCGACCAGGCCTTCGTCGACGATCGTGTGCGCCAATGCGTTGACGACGGCCACGTTGGTGCCCGGCATCAGCTTCAGGTGGTAGTCGGCCCGGATGTGCGGCGTGTCGACGATGTCGATCGTGCGCGGGTCGACGACGATCAGCTTGGCGCCTTCGCGCAGCCGGTGCTTCATCGCGGACGCGAACACCGGGTGGCCGTCGGTGGGATTGGCGCCGATGACCATGATCACGTCGGCCTGGTGCACCGAGTCGAAGTTCTGCGTGCCCGCCGATTCGCCGAGCGTCGACTTGAGGCCATAGCCTGTCGGCGAGTGGCACACGCGGGCGCAGGTGTCGACGTTGTTGTTGCCGAAGCCCGCGCGGATGAGCTTCTGCACGAGGTAGGTTTCCTCGTTGGTGCAGCGCGAAGACGTGATGCCGCCGACGGAGTCGCGACCGTACTTCGCCTGGATGCGCTTGAACTCGCTGGCGGCGTGGTTGATCGCCTCGTCCCACGACACTTCGCGCCACGGGTCGGTGATCCTGCTGCGGATCATCGGCTTGGTGATGCGGTCCTTGTGCGTCGCATAGCCCCAGGCGAAGCGGCCCTTGACGCAACTGTGGCCGTGGTTGGCCTGGCCGTCCTTGTTGGGCACCATGCGCACGACTTCGTTGCCGCGCATCTCGGCGCGGAACGAGCAGCCCACGCCGCAGTACGCGCAGGTGGTCACCACCGCATGTTCCGGCTGGCCCTTGTCGAGCACCGTGTTCTCGATCAGCGTCGCCGTCGGGCAGGCCTGCACGCAGGCGCCGCAGGACACGCATTCGGACTGCAGGAAGGGCTCGTCCTGGCCGGCCGACACGACCGACGCGAAGCCCTTGCCGTCGATCGTCAGCGCGAACGTGCCTTGCACTTCCTCGCACGCGCGGACGCAGCGCGAGCAGACGATGCATTTCGACGGGTCGAACGTGAAGTAGGGGTTCGACGTGTCCTTCACCGACTTCAGGTGGTTGGCGCCGTCGTAGCCGTAGCGCACTTCGCGCAGGCCCACCGCACCGGCCATGTCCTGCAGCTCGCAGTCGCCGTTGGCGCCGCAGGTGAGGCAGTCGAGCGGGTGGTCGGAGATGTAGAGCTCCATGACGCCGCGGCGCAGCTTGGCGAGCTTGGGCGTCTGCGTGCGCACCTTCATGCCCGCTTCGGCAGGCGTGGTGCACGACGCGGGGAAGCCTTTGCGGCCCTCGATCTCGACGAGGCACAGCCGGCAGGAGCCGAACGGTTCCAGCGAGTCGGTGGCACACAGCTTGGGCACCTTGACGCCTGCTTCCATCGCCGCGCGCATCAGCGACGTGCCCGCGGGCACGGTGACCTGTTCGCCGTCGATCTCCAGCGTGACTTCCGCCGTGGACGGGCTGGCGGGCGTGCCGTAGTCGGTGAGGGTCTGCATGCTCATCGCGTTCTCCGGTGGGGCGATGTTGAACTCAGGCGGCGCGCGTGCCGGGACGCGCGAGCCCGAAGTCCTCGGGGAAATGGTTGAGGGCGGACAGCACGGGGTAGGGCGTCATGCCGCCCAGTGCGCACAGCGAGCCGCCGAGCATCGTGTCGCACAGGTCGCGCAGCACGACTTCGTTGAGCGCGCGTTCCTGGTTGGCGACGATGCGGTCGATCACTTCGGCGCCGCGCGTGGAGCCGATGCGGCAGGGCGTGCACTTGCCGCAGGATTCCAGCGCGCAGAACTCCATCGCGTAACGCGCCATCTGCGCCATGTCGACGGTGTCGTCGAACGCGACGACGCCGCCGTGACCCACCATCGCGCCGATGGCGATGAAGGACTCGTAGTCGAGCGGCGTGTCGAACTGCGCTTCCGGGATGTAGGCGCCGAGCGGGCCGCCCACCTGCACGGTGCGAATCGGCCGGCCGCTCGCGGAGCCGCCGCCGAAGTCATAAAGAAGCTCGCGCAGCGTAAGCCCGAAGGCCTTCTCGACAAGTCCTCCGTGCCGGATGTTGCCTGCGAGCTGAAAAGGGAGCGTGCCGCGCGAACGGCCCATGCCGTAGTCGCGGTAGTACGCGGCGCCGCGGTCCAGGATGACCGGGACGCTGGTGAACGAGATGACGTTGTTGATGACCGTCGGCTTGCCGAACAGGCCTTCGAGCGCGGGCAGCGGCGGCTTGAAGCGCACCATGCCGCGCTTGCCTTCCAAGCTTTCGAGCAGCGAGGTTTCCTCGCCGCAGATGTAGGCGCCGGCACCACGGCGCACGTGCAGCTCGAACGCGCGGCCGGAGCCGCAGATGTCCCGGCCCAGGTAGCCCGCCTCGCGCGCGCGGCGGATGGCCTCGCGCGTCGTCGCTTCGGCATGCGGGTATTCGGAGCGGATGTAGATGTAGCCGATCGTCGCGCCCACCGCGAGCGCCGCGATGGTCATGCCCTCGATCAGCGTGTACGGGTCGCCTTCCATCTGCATGCGATCCGAGAACGTGCCCGAGTCGCCTTCGTCCGCGTTGCAGACGACGTACTTCTGGTCGGCCACGGCGCCGGCCGCGGTCTTCCACTTGATGCCGGTCGGGAACGCGGCGCCGCCGCGGCCGCGCAGGCCGGAATCGGTGACGCCCGCGACGATGGCCATGCCGTCCATCGTCAGCGCGTTGGCCAGGCCGCGATAGCCGCCGTGCGCGCGATAGTCGTCGAGCGACAGCGGATCGACGATGCCGACGCGCGCGAACGTGAGCCGCTCCTGCTTCGCGAGCCAGGGCATCGCATCGGTGAGGCCGTGGCGCAGCGGATGCTCGCCGCCGTTGAGGAAGCCCGCGTCGAACAGGCTCGCGACGTCCTTCGCGCGGACGGGTCCGTAGGCGACGCGGCCCGCGGGCGTGACCACTTCGACCAGCGGCTCCAGCCAGTACATCCCGCGCGATCCGTTGCGCACCAGGCGCACGTCGAGCTTGCGCGCGGCGGCGGTCTCGGCGATGGCGAGCGCCGTGGCGTTGGCGCCCAGCGACAGCGCGCTGGAATCGCAGGGGACGTAGACGGTGATAGGGCCGCTCATGACACCACCTTCGCGCGCAGTTCCGCGACCAGCGTGTCGAACATGTCCGCATCGACGCGGCCGTGCAGCTCGCCGTCGATCATCACCGCAGGCGAGCACGCGCAGTTGCCGAGGCAGTAGACGGGCTCCAGCGTGATGCCGCCGTCGGCGGTGGTGTGATGCAACTCGACGCCCAGCTTCGTCGTCGCGTGTTTCGTGAGCGCCACCGATCCCATCGCCTGGCACGACTCCGCCTGGCAGATCTGCACCGTGTGCTTGCCGGGCGCATGCTGGCGGAAGTGCGGGTAGAACGTAACGACGCCGTGCACTTCGGCGCGCGACAGGTTCATGGCCTTCGCGATCGTCGGCAACGAGCGTGGCGGTACGTAACCCAGCGAATCCTGGACGTCGTGCAGCAAGGGCATCAGGCCACCGGGTTCGGCGCCGTGGCGCGCGATGGCGCCCGCGACGGCCGACGCTTCCTGCGTTGCGCGGTGTGCGGCGCATCGCTCGCGTCTGCTCGCAATTCGTTCATGCCATCCTCCATCGGCGCCTCGCGCGCCGCGCCAAACCCTTATATGATGTGCATTGCATATGAATGCGGGCCGGCAGCTATTGTTACGCGACACCGTACCATTGCCGGCGCCGCCCACCAATATGCGGGAATGAACATATGACGCGGGTAATCCTGAAGCCGGCATGGGTATTGAGCGACGAAGTGGGTGATCACTTCGAACCTCGCCTGTTTCGCCTGCTCGCCGCTATCCACGCGGCCGGCAAGCTGACCGAAGCCGCCGAGACCATCGGCATGAGCTACCGCCATGCCTGGGACCTGCTCCGGAGCTGGGGCGAGCAGTTCGGCAGCCCGCTGGTGACCATGGAGCGCGGCAAGGGTGCGCGGCTGACCCCGCTGGGCGAGAAGCTGCTGTGGGCCGAGCAGCGGACCGAGGCGAGCCTCTTTCCCCAGCTCGAGAACATCGCGTCCGAGCTGAACGTGGAGATCCGCAAGGCGCGGCAGCCGAGCGCGCCGGTGATCCGGATCCACGCCAGCCACGGCTACGCGGTCGAGAAGCTGCCGGCGTTGATGCGCGAGCACGGCAACGCCGACGTCGAGTTGAAGTACATGGCGAGCACCGAGGCGCTGGCATCGCTGTTCCGCGGCGGCTGCGATCTCGCGAGCTTCCACGTCCCACTCGGCGACGAGGGGCCGCGGATGTGGGCGCAGTACGCGCGCTACCTGAAGCCGCGGCAGCAGCGCGTCGTGCGCATGGTGCTGCGCACGCAGGGGCTGATGGTGGCGCGCGGCAATCCGCGCGGCATCCAGTCGCTGGCGGATCTCGCGCGCAGCGACGTCACGTTCGTCAATCGCCAGCCCGAGTCGGGCACGCGCGCGCTGCTGGACGGCATGCTCGCGCGGGGCGGCATCGAGCCGTCGTCGATCCGCGGCTACGGCAGCGGCGAGTTCACGCACGCAGCCGTCGCGGCGTTCGTCGCCAGCGGCATGGCCGACGTCGCCATCGGCGTCGAGCCCGCCGCGCGCCAGTTCAAGCTCGACTTCATCCCGCTGCTGCGCGAACGCTACATGTTGCTGGCGATGGGACGGACGCTGGCGGCGCCGGGCGTCGCGGAACTGGTCGAGTTGCTGCGTGGCGACGTCTTCGCAAGGATGATGCAACGCGTGCCGGGATACGAACTCGACGATCCCGGCAGCGTGGTGACGATCGAAAGCTTGCAGCGGCTCGACGGGTAGTTATCCTTTCGGCTGATAGCTTCACATCGGCAGGGCAGCGAGACTTGTGGACCGTTGCGTGGGTTGTCATTTGACAACCTTCCACTTTCCTGAGAGAGTCCATGCCGAAGCCGCGTCGACTGCACCCCGACAAGGAGGTCGAGGCTGCGTTGCGGCATGCCGAGGAATGCGGATGGCGCGTCGAGCCGGGTGGAAGTCATGCTTGGGGGCGGATCTACTGCTCCCAACCCAGTGTCGACTGCCGGTGCGGTGAGTTCTGCATAACCAGCGTCTGGTCCACGCCGCGGAATGCGGGCAATCACGCGCGCGCATTGCGGAGGGTGGTCGACCGTTGCCGCGCACAACGCGCTCGCGCAGATCGAGAAGACGAGGTGGGGGAATGAACGTGGAATATGCGTTCACGCTGCGATATCGACTGGGAGACGAAGAGCGCGACATCGACGGGCTGATCGGGCGACTCGCCGACGCCGGATGCGACGACGCACTGGTGGGCATCGGCCAAGCCGGGCGTTTGGGTCTCGAATTCACCCGCAAATCGCCGGATGCCCGCAGAGCCATTCTCTCGGCGCTCGCGGACGTGCACCGTGCCGCGCCGTTGATCCGTCTCATCGAAGTGGCGCCGGACTTCGTGGGACTGACCGACGTGGCCGAGATCGTGGGCATCTCGCGCCAAGCCATGCGCAAACTGATGCTTGCGCATCCCACCTCGTTTCCAATACCGGTTCACGAGGGGAGTGCGTCGATCTGGCATCTCGCAGACGTGTTGACCTGGCTGAAATCGCGAGGGCATTACAAGCTTGACCGAGGCACGATCGAAGTTGCAAAGGCGGCGCTCGCGATCAACGTGGCGAAGGAAGGTATACGGATGGGCACGCCGCGGCCCGATCTCCCTGATGCGCTGGTCCGGTGAAACCGCGGGCGCTCATCCCGGCGTGTGGCCATGCGTCGTGTCAATGCGAGGCGGATGACGCGGCGATGGCAGCCGCAGCGCGCACGCGCTCGATGGCCTCGCGCAGGCGTTGAGCTTCCGCGGACAGGAGGTGCAGCCGCCGCGCGAGCCAGGGCAGCATGTCCTCGCGTGCCGGCTGCTCCGGCAGCAGCGTCAGGCCGTCCGCGCGCGCGACAGGCCTCGCCGACGGCGGAGCGTGCTCCAGGTCGAGCGCGCCGCGCAGCGTCGCGTGGCACTTCGCCAGCAGCTGCGCCACCGGTTGCGGCGTGTCGTCACCCACCTGCGCGAGGAGCAGCCGCACCATCGACAGGTGCGCCATCAGTCGCTCGCCGTGGTCCAGCAGCGCGGAGACGTCGGCGGCCGGCAGGCGCACCGCGCGCGGCTCGACGTGGCTGCGCTGCAGCGCCAGCGTCAGCGCCTGCAGCGCGTCATACGCCTGGCGCCGCGCCAGCCGCTCCGCCACCGGGTCCGCGTCGCGCGCGTGCAGCGCATAACCTGCATAGCTCGACAACGCGCGGGCGATGCGCACGACGGAGCGGCGCGCGGCCTCGCGCTCCCACGACGGCAACACGTAGCTCAGCGACCACGCGAGCGCGGCGCCCAGCAGCGTGTCGGCGATGCGCTCCATCACGGGGAAGCCCATCTCCGGGCTCACGAAATGCGCCTGCAGCAGCGCCATGACGCTCGCGGCCGTGGCGGTGAGCCAGTAGCGGCGCACCGCGAACGCGTGCGCGACCCCCACCGCGACGAAGAACAGCGGCTGCACCAGCAGTGGCGCGTCGACCGACGCGACGGCGACGACGATCAGGCAGCCGAGCACCGTGCCGGCGACGCGCGCGTTGCGCCGCGCGAGCGTCTCGCCCAGCGTGCCGCGCAGCACGACGGCCACGCTCAGCACCAGCCAGTAGGGATGCGAGCCCCAGGGCAGCACCAGGCCGATGTAGTACGCGATGGCGAGCGCCAGGCCGCTGCGCACCGCGTGCCGCAGCACCGGCGAGCCGAGGTCCATCTGCGCGGCCACCGCGGACAGCGGCCAGCCTTCGGCGGCGACGAATTGCAGCAACTGCTCGCGCGTGAGCGGCAGGGGCTCGTCGCCGCCGGCTGCCAGGCGCTGGATGCGGACGACGTCGTCGACGAAGCGCTGCATGCGGTCGCGCAGCGGCGCGAGCAGCCGCAGCCGCGCGTCGCCGGGCGCCAGCGGCGCGCTGGCGAGGCGATGCGCGAACGCCTTGACGTCGAACGCAGTTGCGCGGGGCGCGACGCCGCTGCGGATGGCATCGGCGCAGCGGTCGAGCCCGCGGCCCGCTTCAGCCAGCGAGGCGGCGGTGGCGTCCAGGATCACGCGCGTCGCTTCGTCGTGCCCCAGCAGCTCCACGTCGAGCGGGCTGGCGATGAGGATGTCGCGCAGGTCGATGATCCGCAGCAAGATTGCGGTCTGGCGCCGCCAGCGCGGCGTGTCGGGCGCGGCGAACAGCACGTCGCGCGCGGCCTGCAGGCGGTCCGCCAGCGCCGCCTCGCCGCGGATCCACGCCTCCTCGGCGCGCTCGCCGGTGGCCGCGTGGCCGGCAGCGGCCAGCACGCGGGCGCGCGAGCGGAAGAGGTCCGCGGTGCCGGCGACGGCAGCCGCGAGCGCGAGCGTCCGGTAGCGCCGTTGCAGCAGCGTGTTCGACAGCATCGCCCACGCGAGGTAGGCAAGGCCGCCGAACGCGCTCCACATGGCCACCGACAGCGGATGGCCCGTGGGCGGCACCGCCATCGAGAAGATCATCGACAGGATCGGCGAGAACGAGACGGCGCCGGCTCGCGCGCCCCACGCCATCGCGAGCATCGAGCCGAAGCCGACGATGCCGATCGCAAGGCCGAGCGCCATCGGGTAAGGCCGCGCGAGGTCGATCGCGAGCGCGGCGACGAACGTGAGCACCGCGGCGGCGCCCACGCGGTGCCACGTGCGCGCGGGGTGGTTCGGTTGGTCCGGAAGGCTCGTGCAGATGGCGCCGCTGACGATCAGCTGCGCGGCGGCATGGCCCGCGACGAGCGTCGCGAGCTGCTGGACGAGGACGATGCCCAGCGCCACCGAAATGCCGTTGACGGCATACGCGGGCAGGCGGTGCCAGACGAACCACTGCCGCATGCGGCGAACCTTGCGAACGGGACCGCCGCAAGGTTAATGCATTGGTGTCGCGCGCGTCAGGCGGTGCGAACTTCCATCAGGTGGCGCACCTGGTTGCCGACGGAGCCCGCGCGCAGCAGCGACGCGAGGCCGTGCGTCGGCGCGGACAGCACGACGTCGGCGCAGTGCTCGGCTTCCGCGACGCCGACGATCGTGCGCGCCGCATGGCCGACGCGCACCGTTGCGGCGTGCGGGATGCCGGCGGCGTCGAGCACCGCGATGGCGGGCGCGAGGATCGCCATGCCGGCTTCCTGGTGGTAGGCGTGCACGTCGCTCGCCGCGAAGAACTGGGCGACGTGGCGCGGCAGCGGCGGTTGCACGTTCAAGAGCAGCACGCGGATGGCTTCGCCGCGATGCTGCGCGACGACCTGCTCGGCAAGGCGCGCGGCTTCGCCGCGCGTGGCGATGGGCAGCAGCAGTGTGGTCATGTCGAGGCTCCGTCAGGCAGCGGGCTTGGCGCCGAGGTCGTTGGCGAGCACCGCGGGCATTTCGCCGCGCGTCGCGTGGCGGCGCGAGAGCAGGTGGCCGGCGGCGAGCACGATGAGCACGCCCGCGGCGGGCACCAGGTAGTCGAGCACCGGCGCATGCGCTTCCACCCAGCCGGCGACGGCGAGGTCGCTGACCGCCATGTCGCCGGCCACGTAGCCCAGCAGGCCCGCGCCCATCCACACGACGATCGGGAAGCGCTCCATCACGCGCATCAGCAGCGCGGAGCCGAAGAGGATCAGCGGCATCGTGATCGCGAGGCCGACGAACAGCATGCCGTAGTGGCCGCGCGCCGCGCCGGCCATGCCGAGCACGTTGTCGAGGCTCATCACGATGTCCGCGATGATGATCGTGCGCACGGCGGCCCAGAAGCTCGCCGATGCGGTGACGTTGTCGCCGTCGTCCTCCGGCAGCAGCAGCTTGATGCCGATGTACAGCAGCAGCGCGGCGCCAACGAGCTGGATCCACGGCAGGCTCATCAGCAGCGCGGCGACGGACGTCAGCGCCGTCATCAGCACGACGATGCCGGCGGCGCCGACGATGAACGCCTTGCGCTGCTGCGCGGGCGGCAGCGAGCGGCACGCCAGCGCGATGACGACGGCGTTGTCACCAGACAGGACGACGTTGATGACCGCGATCTTGGCTAGCGCGGTCCACATGTCGGGGTTGTGCAGGGCTTCGAACATCGGACTTGCCTCCGGTGGCCGCTCTCGTCGGGCGGGTGGAGGCAAGCTTGCGGGGGCGGGCTGAACCGGCCCTTACGGTTAGCTTTCGCGCGCCTTACAGCGGCTGATTGGGGTCACGGCTAATTGGGGTCAGACACCATTTCCTTGCCGCGTCGACCCCGTGATGCGATAGCGCGGAAATGGTGGCCGACCCCATTCAGCCGGCGGGCGGGCGCCGAAAAACAGGGTCGGACCCCGGGAACTGGATCGTGAACGTGTTGCCCACGCCGTCGACGTCGTCCTCCAGGCGGATCGTGGCGCCGTGCAGCGACGCGATCTCGCGGACGATCGCGAGCCCGAGCCCGCTGCCGTCGGCCTTGGTGCCGAGCAGCCGGTGGAAGCGCTCGAACACGCGTTCGCGCTCGGCCACGGGTATCGTCGGCCCGTCGTCGCTGACGGACACGCGCGGCGCCGGACCCGCGGCGACGCGCACCGTCACGCGACCGCCGTCGCGGCTGTAGCGGATGGCGTTGTCGATCAGGTTGTTGAGGAGCTCCGCCAGCCGCCCCGCGTCGCCGGCGATCGTGACGTGCTGGTCCGCGCCCTCGAACCCCAGGTCGATGCCCTGCCGGTACGCATGCGGCACCCATTCGGTGGTTACGTCGAAGGCCACCTGCGCGAGGTCCAGCGGCGCGAGCTCGATCGCCTTCACCGTCGTCGGCTCGTTGCGCGCGAGCGACAGCAATTGCCCGACGAGGCGCGTCATCCGCTCCACGCTCACGTACAGGTGCGCGAGCGACGCCTTCACGCGCGCCGGGTCCTCCTCGCGCAGCGCGAGCTCGATGTGCGCCTTCATGCCCGCCACCGGCGTGCGCATCTCGTGCGCCGCATCCGCGATGAAGCGGTTCTGCACGCCCAGCACCTCGTCGAGGCGTGCCAGCAGGTCGTTGATCGACTCGACGAGCGGCCGGACCTCGGAAGGCACGCCGGTCGTGGGCACGGGACTCAGGTCGCGATGCGAGCGCGCCGCCACCGCGTGGCGAAGCGGATCGAGCGGCGCAAGCCCGCGCCGCACGCCCCAGCCGACGAGCACGCCGGTCAGCAGGATCAGCGCGAGCGAAGGCACGACGACGCCGGCGACGATGTCGCGCGCCAGCGCATCGTTGCCGTTGCGCGTGGAAGCGACGGCGATCGCGACGGGCGCGCCGTCCACGCGCGTGTCGAAGCGCGCGACGCGCACCGCGTCGCCGCCGAGCCGCGCATCCTGGAACGGCGCGCCGGATGGTGGCAATGCAAGCGCGGGATCGCCGGCGATGCGCGTGCCGCTCGCGTCGAAGATGCCGTAGCGGATCGTGTCCAAGGGGTCGAGCAGCAGCGCGCGTTCCGCGTCGGGGGCCAGGTCGAAGGTCGTCCGCCCCTCCGCCACGCGCACGTGCAACGCCAGCTCGCGCGCCACCTCGACGAGCTCGTTGTCGTTGACGCGGTCGGAAAGCCGCCCCGCGAGGAACACGCCCGTTGCAACGACTAGCGCGAAGAGCGCGCACAGCGGAAGCAGCAGCCAGCGCAGCAGCTGGGCCCGCAGCGAGGCGCCGGGCGGGTGCGGAGCGCCTGCCGGGTGCGAAGCGGCGCCCGTCCCGCCCGCCACGGGCGCGCCGTCAGGCGCGGGCATCGTGCTTGTCGAGCAGGTAGCCCATGCCGCGCACGGTGCGGATTTCCACGCCGAACGGCTCGAGCTTGCGCCGCACGCGGTGCACGTAGACCTCGATGGCGTTGACGCCCACGTCCTCGGCAAAGCCGAACATCTGGTCGATGATCTGCTCCTTGCTGACGACGCGGCCCTGGCGCGCGAGCAGCAACTCGGTCAGCGCGAGCTCGCGCGCCGACATCTCCACCGGCACCGCGTCGTGGAACAGGCGCCGCGCGGCGACGTCGAAGCGCAGCCGGCCATGGGTCATGTCCGCGCCCGCGTTGATCTGGCCGCGACGCAGGAGCGCACGGACGCGCGCTTCCAGCTCCGGCAGGTCGAAGGGCTTGGTCATGTAGTCGTCGGCACCGGCGTCCAGGCCGCGCACGCGCTCGTCGAGCGTGTCGCGCGCCGTGAGCACCAGCACCGGTATCCGCGAGCGGCGGTCGCGCAGCCGCGCGAGCACGGCGAGCCCGTCGACCTTGGGCAACGAGAGGTCGAGCACGACGAGGTCGTAGTCGGCGCTCGCGAGCGCCTGGTGCGCAGCCTCGCCGTCGCCGACGCAGTCGACGACGTACGCGGCCTGCGTCAGCGCGCGGGCCAGCGCGGCCGCCAACACCTCGTCATCCTCGACGACGAGCAGCTTCATCGGCGCGCACGCGACGCAGTGGGCGAGACCATGGATCCTCCGCAGGCCGCGCGGTGCTCGATGGGGCACTTCACGCGGCGCGCCCATTCTACGAGGCGGCGCCGGTTGTGTACGCACGTGCGAGGACGTGCCCGCACCCGGTGCGTTAGCATCCGTATATCCATACGGTATCGACGTCATGCAACTTCAGCAGAAGCTCGCGATCCTCGCGGACGCCGCCAAGTACGACGCCTCGTGCGCGTCGAGCGGCGCCGGCGGCCGCGCGTCCAGCGCACAGGGCGGCCTGGGCTCCACCACCGGCATGGGCATCTGCCACAGCTACGCACCGGACGGCCGCTGCATCTCGCTGTTGAAGCTGCTGCTCACCAACTTCTGCCTCTACGATTGCCAGTATTGCGTCAACCGGCGCTCGAGCGACGTGCCGCGCGCGCGCTTCGCCATCGACGAAGTCGTGCAGCTGACGCTCGATTTCTATCGCCGCAACTACATCGAAGGGCTGTTCCTGTCGTCCGGCGTCATCCGCTCGCCGGATTACACGATGGAGCAGGTGGTGGCCGTCGCGCGCTCGCTGCGCCTCGACCACGATTTCCGCGGCTACATCCACCTGAAGACCATCCCGGCCGCCGACGAGCGCCTGGTCGCGCTCGCGGGCCGCTACGCCGATCGGCTGTCGGTGAACCTCGAGTTGCCCACCGACGTGTCGCTCGCTGCGCTGGCGCCGGAAAAATCGTCGCACGCGGCGAAGCAGACGATGGCGCGCATCCACGTCGCACGCACCGAGGATCGCGCCACGCGGGCCGCCGCGCGCGGTGCAGGCGCGCGCAAGGCGCTGGCGCCGCGCTTCGCGGCGGCGGGGCAAAGCACGCAGATGATCGTGGGCGCGGACGCGTCGACGGACGCCGCGTTCCTGACGTCGGCCTCCACGCTCTACGCCGCGTACGACCTGAAGCGCGTCTACTACTCGGCGTTCAGCCCCATTCCGTCGCCGTCCCCGCATCTTGCGCCGCGCGCGCCGCCGCTGCAGCGCGAGCATCGGCTGTACCAGGCGGACTGGCTGATGCGCTTCTACGGCTACACGGCGTGCGAGATCGTGGAGACGCTGCCGCAGGGCAACCTGGATCTCGCCATCGACCCGAAGCTCGCGTGGGCGCTCGCCCATCGCGCGTTTTTTCCGGTCGACGTCAATCGCGCGCCGCGCGAGGCCTTGCTGCGCGTGCCCGGCATCGGTGTGCGCAACGTCAAGCGGATCGTCGCGTCGCGTCGCCACCGGCGGCTTCGCTATGCGGATCTGGCGACGCTGCGCTGCGATCTCGGCAAGGCGCGCGCCTTCGTCGTCACCGCGGACTGGAACCCGCCGCACGCGGACGCGGCGACGCACGTGGTGCGCCGCGCGCTGGCGCCGCCGCGCCAGGCGTCGCTGTGGTGAGCGTTCCGCGCGTGGTGGCCGCTCCGCGGGCCGTTGTCGCGCCGCCTGCTGTCGTCGCGCCGCGCGACTTCGCCGCATGGCGCGGCGAGGCGCGGCGCCAGCTGCGCGAACGCGTGCCGCCCCACGCCGCCGACTGGCCCGCGTGGACCGGCGCCGCGGGACTGTGGTCGGGGCGGGCCGATCACGAGGATGCGGCCCGCCGGCGGATGGCGTTCGATGCGGGCGCTGCGCCGCAAGTTCCCGCGCGTGCGCTCGAGCTGTTCCGCCTGGTGGCCGCGCACCGCGACCCCGGGCGCCATGCGCGGATGTACGCGGTGTTGTGGCGCATCGTGCATGGGGAACGCGCGCTGCTCGACGACGCGGCCGATCCGCAGGTGGCCGAGCTCGTGCGCATGGCGAAGGCGGTGAGCCGCGCGCGCCACAAGATGACCGCGTTCGTGCGCTTCCGCCGCGTCGTCGTCGAGGGCGGCGAGCGTTGGATCGCGGTGTTCGTGCCGGAGCACGACGTGCTGGCGCTGGCCGCGCCGTTCTTCGTGCGCCGCTTCGCGACGATGGACTGGACCCTTGTCACGCCGGACGGCTGCGCGCGCTGGGATCGCGCATGCCTCGCGCTGTTCGCCGCCGCGCATGCGCCGGCGCCGCCGGCGGACGACGCAGCCGAGCCGCTGTGGCTCACGTATTACACGAGCATCTTCAATCCCGCGCGCCTCAACGTGGCGATGATGGCGCAGGAGATGCCGCGCGCGTACTGGAAGCACCTGCCCGAGGCGGCGGCCATTCCGGCGCTCGTCGCGGCGGCGCGCCGCGCGCAGCCGGCGACGTTGGCACCGGTACCGGCGGGCCTTGCGCCGGCGCGGGGCATGCCGCGTGCCGCGCATGCGCAGCACCAGCGCGGCGTCGCCGGCGGATGCGGGGGCGGGCGAGGCGCGCCGCCACGGGCGGCGGCACGCGACGGCGGCGCGCACGACACTGCCGGAGCGCCGGGCCACCCGCTGGAGTTCCCCGACCGCTCGCGACTCGACCAGTGCCGCCGCTGCCCACTTGGGGCGCGGGCAACGCAAGGCGTTCCCGGCGAGGGTCCGCTCGCCGCCACGCTGATGCTCGTGGGCGAGCAGCCGGGCGATGAGGAAGACCTGGCGGGCCGTCCGTTCGTCGGTCCCGCGGGTCGGCTCCTGCGGCGTGCGCTGGCGGAGGCCGGCGGCGACGCGGCCGCCGTCTACATCACCAATGCGGTCAAGCACTTCAGCTATGAACTGCGCGGCAAGCGCCGCATCCACAAGACGCCGGCGCAGCGCGAGATCGAGGCGTGCCGGCTGTGGCTCGAAGCCGAGATCGAGCGCGTCCGGCCGCGCCGCATCGTCGCGTTGGGCGCTACCGCGCTCGCGGCGACGCTGGGCCGCCGCGTCAAGGTCGGCGAGGCGCGCGGCACGGCGCTCCGGCATGCAGGTGGCGCGGCCGACACGGCGACGAGGCATCCGTCGGCGGTGCTGCGCGCTCCCGACGAGGCCAGCCGGAAAGCGCTCTACGAGGAGCTGGTGGCTGACCTGAGGCAGGCGTTGGCGGCGCCCTGACACGCACACACCGCGCCCAGCGGGCGCCGATGCGCCCCGGCGGCACGGATGTTGCATCGCGCCAAGGCTATGCGTGGCCTCTTCACCCGGATGCTCGCCCGCCTGCCCGTCGGCCGGAAGCTGCTGCTCATCTACCTGCTGGACCTGTCGGCGGTGATCTTCATCTCGGGGATCCTGATCAACGAGAAATTCATCGCGATCGACTTCGCGCGCAAGGAGCTGCTGGGCAACAGCTACATCGCGGTGGTGCGCGACGCTCTGCTGGACATCGGCCGCTCGCAGTTCGAGCCGCCGCGGCGGCCGTTCGCCGAGCACGCGGATGCCGTCCAGCGGGCCGAGCGCGACTTCGGCGCCAACATGGAAAGCGACGCGCTGGCCCGTACCTTCCACGACGCGCTCGCGCGCCTGGGCCACAGCGACGGCGACCCGGATGCCGCCATGGACGCGGGCCGCGCACTCGTCACGCGCGTCGGCAACCAGTCCAACCTGATCCTGGACCCGGACCTCGACAGCTACTACACCATGTCGCTGCTGCTGCTCCGCTTCCCGGAGCTGCTGGACATCGAGGGCGGCATCGGCACGTCGCTCGCCAAGCGCTTCGCGGCGGGCGCGCCGGTGTCGTCGGAGGAGCGCACGCAGTACTTCATCCGCGAAGGCCGGCTGGACGCCATCGCCAAGGGCATCGACAGCGACTACGCGGAGGCGCTCGCGTCGACGTCCGACCCGCGGCTCAAGGACGCGCTGGGTCCCACGCGCGCGGGCCTCGCCGCCGCGATCGACCACTATCGCAAGGCCACGCGCGCGTTCGTCGAGGAAGGTGCGTCGCCGGCGCGCTGGCAGGCCATCGAGCAGGCGCGGAGCGGGCTGCTGGAGGCGCTCGGCAACGCTTGGGGCGCCACCAACGCCGAGATGAAGGTGCTGCTCGACACGCGCATCCACGGCTTCTTCGTGCGCATGTGGCTGCACCTCGGCACCGCGCTCGCATTGCTGGGCCTGCTGCTCACCGCCGTGTTCTTCGTCGCGCGCCAGATCGCGCGGCCGCTGAAGCACCTGGCCGACGTCGCCGACAAGGTCAGCAGCACCGGCGACTATGCGCTGCGCGCGCATTGGACGAGCCAGGACGAGATCGGGCGACTGGTGCGCGCCTTCAACGCGATGCTGGACCAGCTCGACCGCAACCGCATCGTGCAGCAGGAGATGGCGGCCAGCGCACGCGCGGCGGCGGCGCAGCAGGAGCTCGTCGACGCCATCCCGATCCCGCTGGTGGTGACGTCGATCCCGCACCACGAGGTGCTGCACGCCAACGAGCCCGCGCAGCCCTGGCTCGAGGGCGGCACGACGGATCCGTGGAGCCGCGGGCTCGATTCCAGCGTGCGGCTGCGCCTGTTCCAGCAGCTCGCCGACCGCGGCGCCGTCGACGAGTTCGAGGTGAAGTGGCGCGGCGCCATCGACACGCCGTGGGCCGTGCTGTCGGCGCGGCGGCTGCAGTACCTCGGCCGCGACGCGGTGCTGACTGCGTTCGCGCCGATCAACCACCTGAAGTCGCTCGAGCAACGCCTGGAGCTGTGGGCGAAGGTGTTCGAGGCGTCGTCCGAGAGCATCATGATCATGGACGGCACGCACCACCTGCTGTCCGTCAACCGTGCGTTCTCCCGCAGCACCGGCTTCGAGTTCCGCGACGTCGTCGGCAGCAAGCCGACGTTCCTGCAGATGGAGCGCGAAGGGCCGGCCGACATCGAGCCGCTGTGGAGCACCGTCGACGCGCGCGGCGCATGGCAGGGCGAGGTGTGGGTGCGCCGGCAGGACGGCGGCACGTTCCCCGCGTGGCTTGCGCTGACGGCCGTGCTCGACGCGCAGGGCACCATCTCGCACTACATCGGCATCTCGATCGACATCACCGACCGCAAGGCGAGCGAGGAGCGCATCCGCTACCTCGCCGACCACGACGTGCTGACGGATCTGCCCAACCGCTCGCTGTGCGTCGAGCGGCTGCGCACGGCGATGCGCGCCGCCGACCGCCGCGGCGACAAGGTGGGCGTGCTGTTCATCGACCTCGACCGCTTCAAGAACGTCAACGATTCGCTGGGTCATCACGTCGGCGACGCGCTGCTGCGTTCCGTGGCGGCGCGGCTGCAGGCGGGCGTGCGCGGCGGCGACACGGTGAGCCGGCTGGGCGGCGACGAGTTCGTCGTGATCCTGGACGGCATCAAGGCCGAGGACGAGGTGACGCGGATGCTCGAGCAGCGCATCGTGCCGCTGATGCGCAAGGCCCATTCGGTTATGAACGACGAGCTGCACATCTCGTGCAGCATCGGCATCGCGTTGTACCCGGACGACGGTGCCGACATCGACGAGCTGATGCGCCACGCCGACGTCGCGATGTACGAGGCCAAGGCCAGCGGCCGCGACCAGGTGCATTTCTTCACCGAGGACCTCAACCTGCGCGCGCAGGAACGCCTCAACATGGAGAACCAGTTGCGCCACGCAATCGCGCGCAACGAGCTGACGCTGTGCTACCAGCCGCGCATCGACGCCGCGACCGGCGCGCTGCGCGGCGTCGAGGGCCTGCTGCGCTGGCATCATCCGGAACTGGGCTGGGTGTCGCCGCGCCGCTTCATCCCCATCGCCGAGGAGTGCGGGCTCATCCAGTCGATCGGCGCGTGGGTACTGGACGAAGGTTGCCGCCAGCTTGCGCAGTGGCGCAGCGGCGGGCGTGACCACGAGCGCTTCACGCTGTCGCTCAACGTCTCCGCGCTGCAGCTGCGCGACCCCAACCTGCGCCAGTCGGTGGCGGAAGCGCTGGACCGCCACGGCGTGCGGCCCCAGGACCTGGAGCTCGAACTCACCGAGTCGATCCTGATGGAAAGCGTGGACCTCACGCTGCGCCAGCTGCAGGCGCTGAAGGACCTGGGCGTGGTGCTGTCGATCGACGACTTCGGCACCGGCTACTCGTCGCTCACGTATCTGTCGCGCTTCCCGATCGACAAGCTGAAGATCGACCGCTCGTTCGTCGACGACATGCTCGAGGACCCGTCCGACCGCGCGATCACGATGGCGATCATCGGGCTGGGCCAGACGCTCAACCTGCAGGTCGTCGCCGAAGGCGTCGAGAGCGTCGAGCAGGCGCGCGTGCTGCGCGCCGCGCATTGCGACGAGCTGCAGGGCTTCCTGTTCGCGCAGCCGATGCCCGCCGCCGAAATGGCGCAGTGGATAGCGCGTTCGCGTGCGCGGCCGGCGGCCACGTTCTTCGAGGCCGCGCGCGTCAACTGACCGTCAGGTCCCGGCCTTCACGCGTTGCCACGCCGCGCGGATGACGATGCGCGCGCTCGCCGCCACGGCGTTCGAGTAGTCCAGCAAGGGCCGCACGCGGTCCGGGTCCTGCTGCAGCGCGGCCACCATCGCGTCGATCGTCTCGATCAGTTCCGCGTGCGCCGGTTCCTCCGCGTTGAGCAGGAGCCGGATGTTCCAGCGGACGAGCACCAGCCGCTCGAACTTGGCAAGGTGGGCCACGTCGGCCGCGAGGGCGTCGTGGCCGCCTTTCCATTCACCGGCGGAGCGCCGCCGCACGACGTCGACGGCGGCCGCGAGCGAGATCAGCTCCGCCGTCATCTCGCGCAGCGTCGCGATCCATTTCTCGCGATTGACGGACAGCACGTTCGAGCGGAACTGCCGCCGCGTGATCGCGAGCGTGACCAGCGGCCCGCAGATCGACGCGACCAGCGCCGTGCACGCGGCGACGAAGCTGACCCAGACCGGGCTCATGAGCACGCCGTCCTCCCCGTCACGCGAGCGCCCACGCGGAATCGGGTCGGCCGCGGTGCGGGGCGCCGGCGGGGTCCGGCTTGCCGACGGCGTCGAGGAACTCGAAGGGGTTGTGCGCGCTGAACACGCGGATTTCCGGATGCGCGGCGGTGAGCGCGCGCAGCCGCGCCTGGTTGCGCAGCCGGTCCGCACGGCGCGTCTGCACCATCGCCTGGAACACGCCCACCTGGAAGGCGCACTGCCGCTCGGGGCCGTTGACCTCGCGCGGGTCGAAATAGGCGTCGCCCGCGTGCAGCAGCCAGCCGCGCGTGTCGCGCACCGCGACGCCGCAGTGGCCGAGCGTGTGGCCGAACAGCGGGACGAGCAGGATCTCCGGCGGCAGGCCCGTGAGGCCGCGCACCGCCTCGAAGCCCATCCACGGCTCGCCTTCCTCCGAGTACGTCGAGAAGCGCGGCATGTGCGCCCACATCTTCGGCAGGTAGCGGTGCTTGGCCTTGAAGCCGCGGCGCTGCATCGCGGCGTCGAACTCCAGCTTGTGCAGGTGGACCGTCGCGTGCGGGAAGTCGGAGAGCCCGCCGACGTGGTCCAGGTCCATGTGCGTCATCACGATGTGGCGCACGTCCCTGGGGTCGAAGCCCAGCGCGCGGATCTGGTTGACCGCCGCCAGCGACGGATCGCGCTTGGGCTTCGCGTACACGTACGTGAACATCAGCCCCAGCCGTTGCGCCGGGTCGACGAGGTCCGGCGTGCCGAGGCCCGTGTCCACCAGCACGAGGCCCGAGTCGGGCGTCTCGACCAGCAGGCAATGGCAGGCGAGCTGCATGCCGTGGATGCGCAGCCGCTGGATGCAGGCGCAGTTGAGGTGATGGACGCGATAACCGGAAGCGGCGGGGGTGGTGGGCACGGCGGCGGGCAGGGCAGCGGGCACGGCGGTCTCCTCGGCGGTTGAAAAAGGAATGAACGTTCCCTATAATGGACCCCGTTAAATAGGCTGTCAAGGAATATTTATTCCCTTTAGGTTAGACTGGCCGCATGCCCAAGATCAGCGAACAGCAACGCCAGGAGCGCCGGCAGCAGATCCTCGAAGCCGCCTGGCGCTGCTTCTTCCGCAACGGCGTGCAGGCCACGACGATCGACGACATCATCGGCGAGTCCGGCATGTCGGCCAGCGCGATGTACCGCTACTTCAAGGGTAAGGACGACATCATCCGGACGGCGATCGCCACGTCGCTGACGGGGCTCGGCGCCGCGCTGGGCCCCTTGCTGACGGGCGCCGAGCCGCGGCCGCCGGACGCGTGGATCGGCGAGATGCTGGCGGGCCTCGAGCGCTTCTGCGCGCGCCGCGACTTCAATCTGATGCCGCTCGGCATCCACGGTTGGAGCGAGGCGCAGCGCGACGAAGAGGTGCGCAACGTGCTGCGCGGCTACTACCTGCAGTTCCGCGCGCAGATCGTGGCGCGCGTGGAGGCGTGGCAACGCGAGGGCTTCGCGAACGCCGACGTGCCGGCGATCGACGTCGCCGAGACGTTGATGTCCACGCTGCTGGGCTACATCGTGCAGGCAACGATCATGCGCGACCTGGGGCCCGAGTCCCACGCGCGCGGCCTCGCGGGCCTGATGGGCGCCACGCCCGCCCGCAAGCCGCGCTGACGTCCGCGCGCGGAGGTGGCGCCCGCCACCGGTCCCCGCCCGTCGCCGCTGGTCGCGGCGCGGCGGGCCTTCGCCTCACGCGGGTTGGCGTGGTGCGCGACGCGCGTATCGTGGGCCCGTCGCTCGCGTGTTCCCCGGGAGGATCCATGCGCCTGTTGCTGACGATGCTGTGCGTCGGGTTTTTCTGCCTGCTGTTCTGGCCGGCGGTAATCCTGCTCGTCGTGTTGTGGCCGCTCTTCTGGCTGGTGCTGCTGCCGCTGGGCTTCGTCGCCTTCGTCGTGGGCGGGCTGGTGCTGCTTGCGAAGCTGCTCGTCGTGGCGCCGGTACGCGCGATGACGCGGATGTAGCGGGACGTTGCGCGGCGCGGCGGCGGCGCGCCGGCTCCGGCGTACCATGGCGGAAGGGCGGCCGCGTCGCCTTTCCGCATGGCCACGCTGCCCTCGCTCAACCGTCCCTGGATCGTCGCCGCCATCATGGCGTCGATGTTCATGGTCGCGATCGAGGCCACGATCGTGTCGACCGCCATGCCGCGCATCGTCGCGGACCTGGGCGGCCTTGCGTGGTACAGCTGGACGTTCTCGGCCTTCCTGCTCGCGCAGACCGCGACGACGGTGATCTCCGGCAAGCTCGCCGACATGTACGGGCGCAAGCCCGTCATGCAGGTGGGCATCGCGATCTTCCTGGTCGGCACCGCGGCCGGGGGCTGCGCGTGGTCGATGCCTTCGCTCGTGGCGTGGCGCGTGATCCAGGGCATCGGCGCCGGCGTCGTGCAGCCGGTGGCGATGACGATCGTCGCGGACCTCTATCCCGCCGCGGAGCGCGGCAAGATCCAGGGCTATCTCGCCAGCGTGTGGGCGTTTTCGGCGGTCGTCGGCCCGCTGGTCGGCGGCTTCATCGTCGACGAATTCTCCTGGCGCTGGGTGTTCTGGCTGAACGTGCCGGTGGGCATCGCGGCCGCCGCGATCTATGCCCGGCACCTGCGCGAGGACGTGGCGCATCGCGAGCGCGCGATCGACGTGGCCGGCTCGCTGCTGTTCGTCGTCGTCGTCGGCTCGCTGATGGTCGCGCTGGGCGACATCGGTACCGGCAGCGCGCCGCGCGTGCTGGCCGCGCTGGCCGTGTTCGTCGCCGCCACGCTGCTGTTCGTGGCGCAGGAACGGCGCGCGGCCGATCCGATCGTGTCGTTCGCGATGTGGATGCGGCGCCCGATCCTCACGGCCAACGGTGTCAGCGGCCTCGCCAGCATCGCGTTGATGGGACTCACCACGTTCCTGCCGATGTACGTGCAGGTGGTGCTCGGCCGCTCGCCGATCGTCGCGGGCTTTGCGCTGACGATGATGCTGCTGGGCTGGCCGATCGGCGCCACGCTGTCGGCGCGGCTGTTCCCGCGCTTCGGCGTGCGCAACGTGCTGGTGGCGGGCAGCGTGTTCCTGCCGCTCGGTGCGGCCTTCTTCGCGCTGCTGACGCCGGATTCGAGCGTGTGGCAGGCCGGCGCGGGCTCCGTGCTGATGGGCTTCGGCATGGGGCTCGCCAACGTGAGCGCGATGGTGCTCATCCAGGAGGTGGTCGACTGGTCCGAGCGCGGGGCGGTCACCGCGTCGAGCGTCTTCGCGCGCAACCTCGGCAGCACGCTGGGCGCGACGCTGTTCGGCGCCATCGTCAACGCGGGCCTCGCGCGGGCGCCCGGCGATCGCGCGGCGCACGCCGACGCGCTGAAGCGCCTGCTGGCGGATCCCGAGGCCGCGCGCGTGCTCGACGCCGACCTGCTGGCTGCGCTCGCCGCATCGCTGCACACGATGTTCGTCGCGATGCTCGTCGTGGCGCTGCTGCTCGTCGGCGTCGCGGCGCTGGTGCCGCACGTTGCGCTGCGCGCCCGCGAGCGTCAACCGGGCGCACCGGCCGTCGGTTCGCACGCGGCCGACGCGAGTCGCGAGTAGGGATGCGCGCCGCTGGGCGTCGGTGCGCGCACGAGGCCGGCGCGAATGCGCCTGCGGCCGAAGCTAGCGCCAGGCGACACGCCAGCGCCCGTTGATCGCGAGCCACCCTGCGTCGATGGCGGAGGGGGGCGAGCCGTCATCCGCGGAGACGGGGGCCGCATCCCAACCCTGGATCCTGAGCGCGAAGCCGTCGCGGCCCACCGCGCCAGCGGCCGGCATGCGCGGACGCGCTGCCTCGGTCGTAGCGGCGACCCGTCGCGACTCCGGTCCACCGAGGTTGGCAAGGCCGGCGAGCGCGGGCGCCGCCGCGCACGCGCCGGTCACCACGAGAAACGTCCTGCGATCGATGTTCATGCCGGGTCTCCGATGAGCGCGCAAGCGCGCTAAGCGTCCGCGAACAGCGAGAGCGCGAACGCGCGCGTTGCGCCCCACGTCGCTTCCGCGGCGGCGGCGAGCCGCGAGGCGGCCTCCGGGTCGCCGGCATCGACGGCGATCGCGTGGGCCTGCTCGAAAGCGCGCAGCGTCGGTCGATTGTGGACGTTGGCGAGCGCGAGGTCCAGCGCCTGGCGGAGGTCGCCGCCGCTTCCCGCATGGAACTCGGCCGCGTGGTCGGCGAACGCGAGGCGATGGCGCGCCAGCAGCTCCGCATAGCCCGCGCGTGCCGCGGCGAGTGCCGCACCGGCCGCGACGTAGAGCCCCTGCGCCGCGAGTGCGTCGCCGAGCCGCCAGCGGACTTCCGGGTCGCCGCTGGCGATGGCGGGCTCCAGCAGCTTCGCGGCGGCGGCGGCTTCGTTCGCACGCAGGTGGATTTCCGCGCGATGCACGCGAGCCTTCACGTAACCGGGGATGTAGTCGAGCGCGAGGTCGTACCAGGCCGCGGCCTGCGCGAGATCCGGAGCGGGCACGCATTCGCCCCACAGCATCCCCAACTGGAACGCGGCCCAAGCCGGCGCGAACGGGGACACGTCGTCGTAGGACTCGAGCGCCTGCCGGTACGTGGTGTCGGCGGCGGCGAACTCGTGCAGGTCAGCGAGGAGCGCACCCAGCGGCACGAGGTCCGCCAGGTTGCCGGACGCCTCGGCGAGGCGGCGGCGCTCGGCGAGCACGTCGTCGAGCCGCGTGCCACAGGCCTGGTCCAGCGCCAGCGCCACGCGCAGCAGCGCGTCCGGCGCGGCACCGGCATGGCGCGCGGCCGCGAGGTAGCGCCGCGCGTCGGCGAAGCGATGCGCCGCCGAGGCCACCTGGGCGCACACGAGCGCCGTGCGCGCGGACGACGGGTCCACGCGCTGGAGTTCGGCCTCGAGGCTCGCCAGGCGGTCCAGCGCGTCGACGTCACCGAGGAACTGCAGCGTCGCCTGCTCCTCGTCGACGACGCGCTCCGCGCATCCGGCGGCCAGCGGCGTCGCGGCGAAGCGCCGCCACGAGCGGCGCCGCGCGCCCTGCAGGTTGGCGACCGCGATCGCGCCGTCGGTGGCGAGGTAGCGGCTCCGCGCGAGCGTCGCGGCCGCGCTCACTTCAGCGCACCGAAGCGCGGCGGCAGGCTCTCGAGGCCCACCCTGAACAGCGTCGACACGATGAGCTTCACGATGAACGTCGCCTGGTCGTTGGCCAGGAACTGCGCGCGCCATTCCACCGTGGACCCCGTGCCCTTGGGCTTCACGGCGAACTCGCCCGTGTAGTTCGACGCCGGGATGCCGCCGATGTTGGTATAGCGGTAGAAGCGGTTGGCGTCGTCCATGGCGTCCAGCCGCTCGACGATGTGCTTGCCGTCGATGGTCTCGATGAAGCGCAATTGCCCGACGCCCGCGCCGGTGAGCGTAATGCGGGCGATCAGGGGATGCCACGTCCCGCCGAAGCCGCCGACCACCGACCAGACCTTGTCCGGTGGCGCAGCGAGATCGATGCTGTCGACGACGACCTGCAATTCGGTGTTCGGCGCCGCGAAGTAGGGGAATACCTTCGTGCCGGGCTTCGTTGCGCCCTTGGCGCCGCCCTGCAGGAATTCGCGGTCGCGATTCACGAGCCAGGTGAGCAGGATGTCGATCGAATTGGCGTCGGGGGTGCGCCCGCCGCCGGTCGTGTAGGCCTTGCCGTTGACCGTGCTGCGTTCGATTTCGAGATGGCTGTCGTCGGTGATCGGCTTTGCCACGTCGAACACCAGGAAATCGTCCAGGAACACGTTGACGTTGGCGGCCAGTGCTTCCGGCGTCCAGTCCGCCTTGCCGTCGCGCAGGTCGTAGTTCTCGAAGCTGGCTGCCAGGTGCTGCCGGAACATGGGCTTCAGCGCCGGATCGATGGCGAAAGGTGTCTGCTGGTTCCACAGGTCGCGGATGTCGACGTAGTGGGGAACCTTGACGTTGTTGAGGCGGACGTTGGTCTGCTCCGGACGCCCGACCCAGTCGATCCGCGGCGGCTCGCCGCCCACCGGTAATCCGGGCCGCGGGATGGGCACCGTCTCGCCGACGATGCCGAACAAGGAGCCCTTCTCGGGAGCGAGCACGCTTCGCGTGTCGAACTCGACGACGATGCACAGCACGTTGTCATGCTCGAGCAGGTTGGGCATGCGGCGCATGTTGCCGATGTCCCACGCGAGATAGAACGGGTCCGAGCGCAGCCCCGCGAACACTCGGAACGTGCCGTCCCCCGTGGAGGCGCCTTGCTCGTCGTTGACGACGAGGTCCAGCTTGCGGCCGTCGGGCAGCGTGCATGTCCCCCGTTGCGCGCCCGGGCCGCCCTTGGCCTCGGGCACGAGGTTGGCGAACTCGCAGGTGAACCGGATCTCGTCGCCGGTGGGTGCGAACCCGGCCGCGTTGCCGGTTCCGGTCACCGTGACGCGGCGAATCGCCATGGAGTACGCGATCGCGTTCGAGAAGATCGCTTGGGCGCCCGCGCCGGGGAACACGTCGAGCGCCACGACGGTACGCGCCGGGTTCCCGGGGCTCGTGAACGCGAACAGGTCGGTGACGTCGGCAACCGGGTCGCCGATGACGCGCGGTCCGTCGATGTGGTCGGACATGGCCTGGGCCTCTTCGTATCGCTAAGCGCCGACGATCATTTCCACGACTGCGCGGGCGCCGGCGTGGCCGCGCTCGCACTCGCGGTGGCCGGCGGTCCGCCGAACGGCGTCACGCGGCCGGGCTCCTCGGGGATGGACTTGAGGTACTCGACGAGCGCCCAGCGCTGCTCGTCCGATAGCCGCGGGCCGATCACGCCCTTGCCGCGGGGGCCGTCCTGGAACGAATGCCCCTCGTTGGAGTTGCCCAGCAGCGCCGTGTCCAGCAGGAAGCCGCCCGACTTGCCGCTGGTATCGATGCCCACCTTCACAGGGTCGAACTCGCGGCCGACGTAGAACTTCTTCGTGCGTTCCGCGGCCGGTACGAGCATCTCGTAGAGATTCGGCACGGAGCCGTTGTGCATGAACGGACCCGTTGCCCACACGCCGTCGCGCGGTGCAGCCTTGTACACGAGATCGGGCGTGGGTGGCGGAGGGAATTCGCGATAGCCGTTGATCGCCACCAGCTCCGCGTCGTTGAGCCTGGCTTCTTCCAGCGCGCGACGAAGGATCGAGCGGGCAAGCCCGAGCTTGAAGTCCGGTGCCGGCAAAACTGCCTTGCCGCGCATCTCGCCGGGAAGATTGTCGGCGGTTCCCTCAGTGAGCGCGAAGGGGCGGATCGCGATCGCCTGCGTGCCGTCGGTCCCGATGTAGTTCTGCGGCGTGAGCCCGACGAGAATGAAGCTCTTGCCGAACTTGTTGGGCTGCGTCCAGCGGTAGGGCCACTGGTTGTGGCAGCTTGAGCACAACTCGGTGAACAGCGCCTTGCCTTGCGCGGCCTTCGCGCGGTCGATCTTGCCGAAGATATCCTCGGGCCAGCTCGGCGGCGCGAGCCGGCTCAACTGGTCTTCGACGCGCGCCAGGTTGTGGATGGCGGCATTCGACGCGAACAGGCCTTCGGCCGGCGACGCGGCGCGCAGGTTGATGTCCATGTAGACGCCCATTGTCTCGCCGAGATTGCGCGCTATCGGGTCCTGCACGATGCCGGCCCACTGCGTCCACAGTCCCTGCGGCGCGTTCCACAGGAACGGCGGCTTGACCGGCGCGTTGGGGGTCGACGTGTTTTCGGGGATGCCGGGCAGGTTGGCCGTCAGCCGGTTCTGGATCATCGTCAGCGCATCGATGCGGGCGGGGCCCCAGTCGGAGGCGGATGCGAGCGACCGCGTCGCGTAGTAATGCGTGGTCTCGGCCTGCGCCGCGTAGCGTTTGCGCAACGCGGCCTTCGCATCTGCGCTTGTGGCGTTGAGCCGGCTGGCCAGGCGGTCGAATTTGGCGGGCTCCTTGAGCGTGGCCTGCAGCGCGGCGTCGAGCGCCCGGATGTAGCCCTGGAAGTCGAGCGCGTGGCCGTTGCCGCCGTCGATGCGGATGCGCTTGCCCTGGTATTGCAACTCGGACTCGTGGCACATCGCGCAGGTGACGCCGGCGAACTCGCCGGTCTGCGCGCCCGGCCACGCGGGCTTGGCGATCACGGTCTTGCTGATGCCGATCGGCAGCCCGTCCGGGTTGGCGGCGCTGGCCGGCTGCGTGAGAAGGCCATAGCGCTCGCTGACCGCGTCCGAGCGGAACAGCGTGGTGCCGTCGGCGACTTCGAGGTTCAGGAAGATGTCGTACGACATCACCGTCGCCCCCTGCGAGAAGTTGTAGTACCAGTCGCGGTCGGCCGGCGACCACGCCTGGTTCAGGTAGATGACGGGCCCTTGCGCGGCCTGCGCCTGCGCGTCGCGGGCGGCCGTGGCGATCCCGATGGCGCCGAGGCAGGCGGCCACGGCGAACGGAAGCGTCCAGCGCGTGCGGTTGAGCGAATTCACCGGAATCCCTTTCATCGTTCGGGAAGGAGGATTCCGCGATGCTCCGAGGCGCTGTACGGAGCGTCAACTAGGCTTTGGGCTAGTAGTCGCCCGGCCGCCGCTCGCGACGTATGCCACCATCGCGGGCATGACCGCGTCGAAGCACCGCCTTTGCGTGGCGCCCATGATGGACTGGACGGACCGGCACTGCCGCTACTTCCACCGCCTGCTGACGCGCCATGCGCTGCTGTACACCGAGATGGTGACGGCGCCGGCGCTGACGCATGGCGACGTGCCGCGCCACCTCGACTTCGATCCCGCCGAGCATCCGGTCGCGTTGCAGGTGGGTGGGTCGGACCCCGTCCAGCTCGCGCATGCGGCGAAGCTCGGCGAGCGCTGGGGTTATGTCGAAATCAACCTCAACTGCGGCTGCCCGTCGGAGCGCGTGCAGAGCGGCAGCTTCGGCGCGTGCCTGATGGCGGAGCCGGCGCTCGTAGCGCAATGCGTGCACGCGATGCGCGATACGGTGGCGATTCCCGTGACCGTCAAGCACCGGATCGGGCTCGACGCCAACGAGGATTACGGCTTCGTCCGCGATTTCGTCGGCGCGGTCGCGGTGGCCGGTTGCCACACGTTCATCGTCCACGCGCGCAACGCGGTGCTGAAAGGCTTGTCGCCGAAGGAGAATCGCGAAATACCGCCGTTGCGCTACGACATCGTGCACCGGCTGAAGCGCGAGTTTCCCGCGCTGACGATCGTGCTGAACGGCGGCATTACGGACTGGCCGGGCGTCGACGCCGCGCTGGCGCACGTCGACGGCGCGATGCTGGGTCGCGCCGCGTATCACAATCCTTACCTGCTCGCGCAGGCCGACTGGCGCGTGTTCGGCGACGAAACGCGCGTGCTCACGCGGCTCGACGTGCTGCGCGCGCTGCTGCCCTACGTCGAGCGCCAGCACGCGCGCGGCGTGCCGGTGCGCTCGATCACGCGCCACATCCTGGGCCTCTACCTCGGCCAGCCGGGCGGGCGGCGCTTCCGGCAGATCCTGTCCGATCCGCATCGCGGCGGCGGCAGCGGCGTCGACACGCTGCGCGCGGCGATCGACGCGGTCGAGCCGATGGCGGAGGCGCGCGACGACGTGCTCGACCGCGTCGGCTGAACCCGGCGCCGTTCGCCGGGCGTCGCGTGCGCCGCTGCTAGAATCGCCGCGTGGCGAAAGGGACACCACGCCGGTTCGTGATCGCGACGCGCGAGTCGGCGCTTGCGATGTGGCAGGCGCAGCACGTGCGCGGCCAGCTCGCGCGCCTCTACCGCGGCGCGACGATCGACCTCCTGGGCATGACGACGCGCGGCGACCGCATCCTGGATCGCCCGCTCGCAGAGATCGGCGGCAAGGGCCTCTTCATCAAGGAGCTCGAGATGGCGATGGCCGACGGCCGCGCCGATCTCGCCGTGCACTCGCTGAAGGACGTGCCGATGGACCTGCCCGAGGGCTTCGCGCTCGCGGCGGTGATGGCGCGCGAGGATGCGCGCGACGCGTTCGTCTCCAACCGCTACGCGACGTTCGCGGAACTGCCGGCCGGCGCGGTGGTCGGCACGTCGTCGATCCGCCGCGAAGTTCAGTTGCGCGAGCGCTATCCGGGCATCGTCATCAAGCCGCTGCGCGGCAACGTCAACACGCGGCTCGCCAAGCTCGATGCCGGCGAGTACGACGCGATCGTGCTCGCGGCCGCGGGCCTGAAGCGGCTGGCGCTCGACGACCGCATCCGCGACCTCGTCGACATCGCCGACAGCATCCCGGCGCCGGGGCAGGGCGCGCTGGGCATCGAGTGCCGCAGCGAGCGCGCGGAGATGCTTGAACTGCTGGCGCCGCTGGCCGATCCCGCCACGTCGATCGCCGTGACGGCCGAGCGCGCGTTCGCGCGCACGCTGTTCGGCAACTGCCAGACGCCCATGGGCGCGCATGCGGAATGGCTAGGCGACACGCTGTGGCTGCGCGCGTTCATCGCGAGCCACGACGGCAGCGAGATGCTGCGCGCGGAGAGCGAGCGCGTGATCGCGACGGCCGACGAGGCGGAGGCGCAGGGCATCGCGCTCGCCAGCGAGTTGCTGGGGCGCGGCGCGCACCGGCTGGTGCAACCGTGATGGACGTCGCCGGCATGCGGCCGCGCGTCGGGCCGCTGGCGGACCTCGGCATCGTCGTAACGCGGCCCGCGCGCCGCGCCGCGACGTTCGCGCAGAAGCTCGAGGCGATGGGCGCGCGTGCGATCGTGGTGCCGGCCATCGTGATCCTGCCGCCCGCCGAACGCGGCACGCTCGACGACGCGCTCGCGCACCTCGCGCGCTACGACGGCGTGTTCTTCGTTTCCGGCAACGCGGTGGAGTACGGCGTGCCCGCGCCCGGCGCGTGGCCCGCGGGCTTGCCGGCGTATGCGCCCGGACCCGCGACGGCCGCGGAACTGATCGACATGGGCATCGCGCCCGTTCGCTATCCGGAGCATTCGCAGGACAGCGAAGGCCTGCTCGCGCTGCCGGAACTCGCGGCCATCCGCGGCAAGCGCTTCCTGATCCTGCGCGGCGACGGTGGACGCGAGTTGCTCGGCGCTACGCTCCGCGCGCGCGGCGCCGTCGTCGACGCTGTGAGCTGTTACCGGCGCGTGGCGCCCTCTGGCCTGGCGCAGGGGCTCATCGAGCTCGTCGCGCGCGGCGCCGTGCAGGCGCTCACGGTGACGTCCAGCGAGGCGGTGCGCAACCTGTGGACGATGCTCGACGAGCCGACGCGCGTTCGCCTGCGTGCGGTGCCGACTTTTGCGCCGCATCCGCGGATCGCCGAGGCCGCGCGTGCGCTGGGCCTCGCCGTGATTACGACGGCGCCCGGCGACATGGGGCTCGTCGCCGCGCTGCTCGACCATTTCGCCGCGGCGCCCACGCCGCGCCAGGAGGAAGCATGAACGAATCACCATCCGTCCTGTTGTTGTCCGCGTTGCCGCCGATGCTGAAGGCGCCGCTCGAGGCGCGCTTCCGCTGCGTCGATTACGCGGGTGCTGCGGACAAGGATGCGCTCGTCGCGCGCGAAGGCGCTTCGGTGCGCGCGTTGGTGCAATCCGGCGGCGGCGTGTCGCCGCCTGCGCTGCTCGACAAGCTGCCCGCGCTGGAGCTCATCTCGGTGTTCGGCGTCGGCTACGACGGCGTGCCGGTCGACTATTGCCGCACGCGCGGCATCCGCGTGACCAACACACCTGACGTGCTGACGGACGACGTCGCCGACATCGCCGTCGCGCTGGTGCTCATGAGCGCGCGCGGCTTGCTCGCGGCGAACGCGGCGCTGATGGAGGGCGACTGGGCGCGCGGCACCGGCACGCTGACCACTTGCCTCGCGGGCAAGCGCGTCGGTATCCTGGGGCTCGGGCGCATCGGCAAGGCGATCGCGGAGCGGCTCGCCGCGATGCGCATGGACATCGCCTACACCGGCCGCCAAGCGCAGCCGGTGCCTTATCGCTACGTGGCCGACCTCGCGGCGCTGGCGGCAGACTCCGATTTCCTCGTCGTCGCGTGTCCCGGCGGACCGGCGACGCGCAACCTGGTCGATGCGCGCGTGCTCACGGCGCTTGGCACCAAGGGGACGCTCGTCAACATCGCGCGCGGCTCGATCGTCGACGAGCCCGCGTTGATCGACGCGCTGGCGAGCGGACGGCTGCGCGCCGCCGCGCTGGACGTCTATGCGCACGAGCCGGACGTCCCTGCGGCGCTGCGCGCATTGCCCAACGTCGTGCTGCTGCCGCACGTGGGGAGCGCGACGCAGGAGACGCGGCAGGCGATGGCGGACCTGTGCCGCGTCAACGTCGAGCAATGGTTCGCGTCGCGGACGTTGCGGACGCTGGTGCCCGAGTTGCGCAGCTAGCCGGAGTTGCGCGCTTGGCGGACGCTCGCGGCCGGCCGCGAGCGCGTCGGCATCAGCACGAACGCGAGCGCCGCCACCACCAGACCCAGCGCGATCCACTCGGCCGGTCCCGGCCGTTCGCCCAGTACGAGCATGCCGGAGAACACGCCGACGATCGGGATCGGCAGCGACGACAGCGACGACACGGCCACCGGCAGCGTGCGCGCGAGCATGAACCACAGCGCGTTGGCGATGGTGCCGGCCAGCACGATGTTGTAGGCGATCGAAAACCACGCGGTGCCCGAGAGCCCGGCCAGGCGGGCGAATGGATGCGGGTCGAAGAAAGGCACTGCCAACGCGATCGGCACCCAGCCCACGAGCATCATCCAGCCCGACAGCGTCGTCTGCGGCAGGTCGGTGGGCCAGCGCCGCATCATCACCGTGCCGATCGCCCACAGCAGCGCGGCCGCCAGGATCATCAGCGTGCCCTGCATCGCGTTGCGCAGCGTGGCGAGCTCGTCGACGAGCAGCACCGCAAGGCCGCCGAAGCCGAGCGCGAAGCCGATGAGCTTGCGGCGCGACAGCGGCTCGCGCAACACGGCCCACGCGATCAGCGTCGCCCAGATCGGCATCGTGTACGCCAGGATGGCGCTGCGGCCGGACTCGAGCTCGCGCACGCCGAACAGCACGAACGCGTTCCAGCCCGTGATGTTCAGCGCCGCGAGGCCGACGAGCTTCCAGCGGTATTCGCGCGGGATCGCCAGCGTCACGCGCCACACGCGCGACGTCGCCAGCATGCCCAGCGCCGCCAGCGGCAGCGTCAATGCGCGGAACGTGAGCGGCGGCACCTCGGCGACGCCCATCTTGAGGATGGGCCAGTTGCAGCCCCAGACCAGCGCGAGGATCGCGATGGCCGCGACCGTGCGCGGCGCGGAATTCAAGCGCGCTCGCCGTACTTGCTCTGGTGCAGCGCGCGGGCCTGCGTGACCCACGCGTCGCGGCGGATGCGCCCGTGGAATTCCGGCAGCCGTGCGTCGAACGCGTCGATGTCACTGTCGGACCAGCGCGCGACCTGCCGGTACGTCGCGATGCCGAGCTGCTGCAGCATCCGCTCCAGCACGGGCCCGACGCCGACGATCAGCTTCAGGTCGTCGGGCGTGTTGGGTCCGTCGAGCAGCGGCGGCGGCGCGTTGTCTTCGAGCTCGACCAGCAACTGCCGGTAGCCGGCCACGGCGGTGCGTGCGGCGGCGAGTTCGCGGTAGAGGCGGTGCCGGTCCTCGGCGAGTTCCGCGTCGCGCGCGGCGGCCGCGGATGTCGTGGCGGCGGCGGCGCGCAACGACCACGTCTCGCGGTTGGCGGTGCGGACGATGCGCGCGCGCTCGGCGTCGAGGGCGAGGCCGTCCGCGGCATCGGGGGAAGGCGCGAAGGCGGGCGCGGCCCACGCAGCGGCCACCGGCGCTTCGACGACAGGCGCCTCGACGAGCGGAGCCGGTACTGCCCCGGCGACCGGGGCGGCCACCGCCGGCGACGTGTCGGCCGCGTAACCATTGGGCCGCAGGATGTCGGCCGCGCGCGCGGGCATCCGGCGGCCGCGGTCGTAGCCGATGCGGAATGCGATGGGCAGGCCGATCGCAAGCACCAGCAGCGCCACGAGCGTGATGCCGTTCACGGCGGCCCTCTCTTGCGGAGAAAGCCGGATTCTAGAGCAGCGCACCGCCCGCGCCGGGGCAGCGCCTAACGGACCGGGACCGCGAGGCGCGCTTGCTAGAATTGGCCCGCCTTTCCGCATGCAGCAGGCCCGCCGTGAGCGACGCACCCTACGCCCCGCCCGAATCGAAACGCGATACCCGCAGCCGCGGTGTACTCGCCATCGTCGTGATCACGCTGGCGATGGTCACTGCCGGCATGGTGGCCGTGCTTGACGTGCGCAATGCGCAGAAGACGCTGCAGGCCGACCTCGCGCAGAAGCTCGCGGCCTCCGATGCCGCCACCGCGCGGATGATGGCGCAACAGAACGAGATCCTCGCCGGGCTGCGCGACGCGCAGGCGAAGGGCGCGCTGCTGGACGCGCGGATCGCGGAGATGCAGTCGCGCGAGGAGGCGCTGGAGACGCAATACCGCGACCTGGCGCCGACGCGCGACGACCTGGCGCTCGCCGAGGTCGAGACGGGGGTCAACGTCGCCGTGCAGCAGCTCGCGCTCGGGGGCAACGTGCAGGCGGCGCTGGTCGCGCTGCAACTCGCCGACACCCGGCTCGCGCGGCTCGATCGCCCGCGCTTCGCGCCGCTGCGCCGCGCGCTCGCCACGGACATGGACCGGCTGAAGATGGTGCCGACGCTCGACGTGCCGGGCCTCATCGCGCGGCTGGACAGCGTGGTCGCTGCCGTCGACACGTTGCCGCTGGCGCGCGATGCGCGACTGAAGCCTGCCGCCGCGACTGCCGCGCCGCCCGCCGCCGGCGCCACCGCTCCACGCAAGGGCGGCGCCAAGGCCGCGCCGCCGGCCATCGTGACGCCGCCGCCACAGCCCGAGGCGCCTGCGGACACGCGCGCGCCGTGGCGCCGCTGGCTCGACGACATGCTCGCGCGGCTGCACGACGTCGTGCGCATCCAGTCGACGACCGCACCCGCGCCGGCGCTGCTGCTGCCCAGCGAGGAATATTTCCTGCGCGAGAACCTGCGGCTGCGGCTCCTGTCCGCGCGCAACGCGCTGATCGCGCGCAACGACGCGAGCTTCAAGGCGGACGTGCGCGCGGCCACCGCGTGGATCGCGAAGTATTTCGACCTGCAGGCGAAGCCCGTGCAGGCGGTGAACGCAACGCTCGCGGACCTGTCCGCCGTGACGATGCCGGGCTCGCTGCCCGACCTGGCGCCGACGTTGTCCGCACTGGCGGCGCTGACGAAGACGCCGCGGTGAACGCACGGCGCGTCCTGTGGTTCCTGATCGTGGCGGGCATCGCGATCGGCGTCGCGCTGCTGGCGCGCGCCAACGGCGGCTATGCGATGTTCGTCGCGCCACCGTGGCGCGTCGAGATTTCGCTGAATGCCTTCGTCGTGGGCCTGGTGCTGGCGGTGATCGCCGCCTTCGCGCTGCTGCGCCTTGTCACGCGCGTGGCGCAAATGCCGGTGGAGGTCCAGCAGCGGCGTCGGGCGCGCGATGCGGAGCGCGTGCGGGTCAAGCAGGACGGCGCGGTGATCGCGCTGCTGGAAGGCCGCTACGGGCGCACGCGCCAGCGTGTCGACGAGGCGCTGGCGATGCCGCACGAATCGGGACTGGCCGCGCTGATCGGCGCGCGCGCTGCCATCGAGACGCGCGACTTCGACGTCGCCGAGACTTTCCTGGCGCGTGACGACGTGCAGGCGCACAGCCTGGACATCCCGCGCCGGATGCTGTCGGCGGAACTGGCGCTGGAGCGCGGGCTGCCGGCCGATGCGTTGCAGCAGCTCGCGGCGCTGAAAAAGGAAGCCGGCTCGCACACGGCGGCGCTGCGCCTGGAGATGCGTGCGCTGATGGCATCGCATCGTTACGCCGACGTGCCGCGCGTGGTTGCGGAACTCGTCAAGCGCAAGGTCTACGACGTGCCGCACGCCGAGTTGATCCGCGCCGGCGCGCACGCGCAGGCGCTGCGTCAGCTCTCGCACGACGCCGCCGGCCTGCGCGATTACTGGCAGCGGCTGCTCGAAGCGGATCGGCTCAACCCGCGCGTGGCCGAAGCGGCCGCGCGCAGTTACCTTGCGCTGGGCGGCGATCGCGACGCGGCCGAACTGCTGGCGCGCAGCCTGGAGGCGCACTGGGACCCGAAGCTCGTGCTGCTGTATGCCGAGTGCCGCACGACGGACACATCGCGGCTGCTGGAGAACGCCGAGCGTTGGCTGCCGGGGCACAGCCGGGACGCCACGCTCCTGTACGCGCTGGGCAAGCTGTGCGAGCGCGCGCAGCTCTGGGGCAAGGCGCAGACCTACTACGAGGCGAGCCTCGCGCTCGACAACGGCTGGCGCGCGCACGTGGCGCTGGGCGAGATGCTGGCGAAGCTCGAGCGCGACGACGCGGCCAATGCGCATCTCGCGGCGGCGTTGAAGCTGGCGCTGGCGGAGCTGCGGCGCAAGGAGATCGATGCGCCGCGGGGGTGAGTGCTACTCCGTCGCCGCCGCGTACGTGAAGCTGTCCGCGTAGAACTCCTCGGCCGGCAGCTTCCGCATCGTCGTGAAGTCCCGTCGCGCTGCGTCGATCATCGCCGGCGCGCCGCAGGCATACACCTGGTAGCCGGAGAGATCGCGGAAATCGTCGAGCACCGCCTGGTGCACGAAGCCCGTGCGACCCGGCCAGGCGTCGTCCGGCTTCGGGTCCGACAGCACCGGGATGAACGTGAAGTGCTTGTGCCGCGTCTGCCACTCGCCGGGGAGGTGCGGCAGGTACAGGTCGCTCAACGAGCGCACGCCCCAGTACAGCACCATCGGGCGCGTCACCTCGTGATAGAAGCAGTGCTCCAGCATCGCCTTGATCGGCGCGAAGCCGGTGCCGCCGGCGACGAAGATCATCGGCTTGTCGGAATCCTCGCGCAGGAAGAAGCTGCCGTGCGGGCCTTCGATGCGCAGGATTTCGCGGCCCTTGTACTGCGTGAACAGCGGGTCCGTGAAGAAGCCGCCGGCGATATGGCGGATGTGCAGCTCGAGCAGCGAATCCGCGTGCGGCGGCGTGGCCAGCGAGAAGCTGCGGCGCTTGCCGTCCTTCAGCAGGAAGTCGACGTACTGGCCCGCGAGATACTGCAGCCGCTCGGTGGCGGGCAGCTTCAGCTTGACGATGGCGACGTCGGCGGCGGGCTTGTCGATGGTCTCGATGCGCACCGGCAGGCGCTTGATCGGTATGTCGCCGGCACGGCGCACCTCGCGGACTTCGATCGTGAGGTCGGTCAGCGGCTTCGCGCAGCAGAAGAGCGCGAGTCCTTGCCGTTTTTCGTCGTCGGTGAGCGTCGTGGCCTGGTGCGGGCCGTAGTCGACGTCGCCCGCGAGGATGCGTCCCTTGCACGTGCCGCACGCTCCGTTCCGACAGCCGTAGGGAAGCAGCAGATCGGCGCGCATCGCGGCTTCGAGCACCGTGTCGTCGGCGCCGCACGCGAACGCGTGATCGCTGGGCTTTATGGTAATCTGAAACGACATCGATGGTCTTTACGCGGCGTGCTTCGAGCGCTGCTTTCGCGCGTGATGCGAATCCTGCTGGTCGGCTGTGGCGATATCGCGTTGCGTGCCGCTGAACGGCTGCGGGGGCGGGCTCGCCTCGTCGGCTTCACGCGCGACCCCGCCGACATTGCACGGTTGCGCGAGCGCGGCATCGTTCCCGTCGTCGGCGATCTCGATCGGCGCTCCACGCTGGCGCGACTCGCGTCGCTCGCCGATGCCGTCGTGCACACCGCGCCGCCGCCCGGCGAAGGCCGCGACGATCCGCGCACGCGCCACCTGCTGGCCGCCCTTGGAACGGCGCGCAGAATACCACAGCGTTTCGTCTACATTTCGACGTCCGGCGTCTATGGCGATTGCGGCGGTGCGCGCATCGACGAGACGCGGCCGCGGCATCCCGAGACGCCGCGCGCGCAACGCCGGGTCTCCGCCGAAGACCAGCTGCGCCGCTGGGCGGCGGACAACGGCGTGACGCTGGCCATCCTGCGCGTGCCCGGCATCTACGCGGCCACGCGGCTACCGCTCGACCGCATCCGCCAGCAGACGCCGGTGCTCGTCGACGCGCACGACGTGCACACCAATCACATCCACGCGGCCGACCTCGCGGGCGCCGTCGTGGCGGCGCTTTATCGCGGGCGTCCCAACCGCGCCTACAACGTCACCGACGACGCCGAGCTGAAGATGGGCGCGTGGTTCGACCTCGTCGCCGACGCCCACGGCCTGCCGCATCCGCCGCGCGTCGACTGGGACGAGGCGGAGACGCGCATCGCGCCCATGCTGTTGTCGTTCATGAGCGAATCGCGGCGCCTGGCCAATACGCGGATGAAGCGCGAGCTGCGCGTGCGCCTTGCGTATCCGGAGCCCGCGGCGATGTTCGCGGCGGCGCGCCCGCGCACGCCGGCGCGCCAGATGCGACTCGAGCTGTGAGCGACGACAAGGCGCCACCGCGCTCGCCGCAGGCCGACGCGCTCGCCAAATTGCGGCGCAAGCTCGAGCGCGAGAAACGGGCCGAGGAGGCGCAACGGATCGTCGACGAGGCGCCGCGGCAGTCGGACGGCACGCTGGCGTTGCCGGCCAGGCCCAAGGTGCTGCAGCCGGCCGCGACGACCGGGGCCGCGGGTGCGGCACCCACTGCATCGGGCACCGTCAAGTCTCGATCGCGAGGCGACGCCAAGGCAAAGGCCCGTGCGCGCGAAGCCACGTCACGCATCGCGCCGGCTGGGGGCGACGCCGCAGCGGCCACGCTCGGCACACATGCGATACCGGTGCCGCGTGCCGCCACCTGGCGCGCACGCCTCGATGCCTACGAGCGCCTGGTGCGCCTCGACAAGCCCGTCGGCTGGATGCTGCTGCTGTGGCCCACGCTGACCGCGCTGTGGATCTCGTCGTGGGGCCGGCCGACGGTGGCCGACATCATCATCTTCGTCGTCGGCACCATCCTCATGCGCTCCGCCGGCTGCGCGCTCAACGACTGGGCGGACCGCGACTTCGACGGCGACGTGAAGCGCACGGCGAACCGGCCCATCGTCACCGGCGAGATCGCGCCGCGCGAGGCGCTGTACGTGGCCGCCGCGCTGGCGTTCGCCGCGTTCGTGCTGGTGTGCTTCACGAATCGCGTGACGATCCTGATGTCGCTGCCGGCGCTCGCCATCGCCATCGCCTATCCGTTCGTCAAGCGCGTGTTCTCCATCCCGCAGGCCTTCCTGGGCATCGCGTTCAGCTTCGGCATCCCGATGGCGTTCGCCGCCGAGATGGGCCGCCTGCACTGGCTCGCGTGGGCGATGCTCGGCATCAACCTGTTCTGGGTGCTTGCCTACGACACGGAGTACGCGATGGTCGACCGCGACGACGACGTGCGCACCGGCATCCACACGTCGGCCATCACGTTCGGCCGCTACGACGTGCTGATCGTCGCGCTGTGCTACGTCGCCTACCTCGCGGGCATGGTGTGGGTGGGCTGGCTGCGGCGTCTCGGCATCGTCTACTTCGGCGGCCTTGCCGCGGCGGCGGCACTCGCCGCTTACCACGTGTGGGTGATCCGCACGCGCGAGCGCGACGCCTGCTTCTGGGCGTTCCGCAACAACGCGTGGTTCGGCGCCATCGTGTTCGGCGGCACGGTGCTGGCGCTGATCGTGAAGTTCGGCGCATGGCCGTCGATGCATTGAGCGACGCACCGCTCGCCGGTCTTGCGCCCGTCATCGACCGCCGGGCGCGCGTGCTGATCCTCGGCAGCTTCCCGGGCGTCGCGTCGCTCGCGGCCGCGCAGTATTACGCGCATCCGCGCAATCACTTCTGGACGATTCTGGGCACGCTGCTCGACGAGCCGCTGCCGGCGCTGCCGTACCGGGCGCGCCTCGCGCGCGTCAAGGCGCGGCGCATCGCGATCTGGGACACGATCGTCGCGTGCGAGCGTCCTGGCAGCCTTGACGCGGACATCCGCAATCCCGTGCGCGGCGAAATCGAGCGCATCGCGCGCGTCGCGCGCGGGCTCGCCGTCGTGGCGTTCAACGGCAACACCGCCGCGCGCGCGGAACCCGTGTGGCGCGCCGCGGGCTATGCGACGCTCAAGCTGCCGTCGACGAGCCCCGCGTACACCCGGCCGCTGGCTGAAAAGCTCGCCGCGTGGCGCGCACTCGAGGCGTGGTGGTGATTCAGTTGCACGGGCTCGGCACCGTGTTGGACGCCACCTCGCCGGCATCGGTGAACGTGTACACGTTCAGGCTGATGTAGCCGGCGTTGCAGGCGATGTTCAGGTAGCCGGTGATGATGCCGTTCGCGGGGACCGTGTTGTACGTAAAGCTGGACCCGTTGCCGAGGCGCACGTACCACGCGGCGCCCGGAGTGAGGCCGGCGCCGTAGACCCGGCCGAAGCACGTGCCGCCACTGGCCGGGCAATTGCCGGTGTCGGCGCTGAGGACGATCCGGCCGGGCGGCACGCACGTGAACGTGACGGTGCCGGTCGCCTGGTCCGTGACGACGGCGAGGATGCTGGACTGGCCTGCGATGCTGCACGCCGTTTCGGCCAGCGCGATCGCGCTCACCGGACCGGCGGGACCTTGCGGCCCCGTATCGCCCTTGGCGCCGGTGTCGCCCTTCGGGCCTGGATCGCCGTTCGCGCCGGTGTCGCCCTTGGGCCCCACGGGGCCCGCAGGACCTGCGGCGCCGGCCGGGCCGGCGGGTCCGGCCGATCCCGTGTCGCCCTTCGGTCCCGGGTTGCCCTGCGCACCCGCAGGACCTGCCGGCAATGCGCCCGGCTGGCACTGGCCCAGTTGCCCGGTACTGCTGTCGAAGCACAGCGCGCGATCCTTCTGCGCGGCCGACGGCAGGCTCGGCACGGCGACACTGCCGCCGGGCGGTGGCGTGATGACGACGTCGGCCGCGCGCGCCGTCGGCGCGGTGAGCCACGCGGCAGCGAGCACGGTGCAAGCGGCCCGGCGGGCGATTGCGCCCACGTGGCGCGCCGAGCGCGCTGAGCGCGACGGGCGCGACGGGCGTGACGGGTGTGCCGAGCGTGCTCGGCGTCGTGCGGGGATGACAGTCATCGTGGGTTCCAGGCGTCTGCGATTCGTTGGGCGCGACGGGCCTGCGCGGCGCCGAGCAGTGCAAGGGCCGCGGCCAGCCACGCGAGCAAGGCGCCGTGTGGCGCGGGAACGGGCACGGCGGTCGTTCGTCCGGGCCCGCATTCGGTGTCGTACGCGACCGTCGCTCCCTGCGCGAGGAACTGCCCACCCGGCTGCACGACGAAGTTGCGCGACAGCGTCAGCGACCCGGTGCCGCCGACCAGCACGCCGCCTGGCATGACGACCACGTCGCGGACCTGCGTGATCGATCCCGCCTCGAGCTCGACGGTGCCCTGCACGACCAGGTCCGTGCACGCGAGGGCGAGGGCGCCGCCGAGGGTGGCGAGCGAGCCGTTCGCCGGCACGACGACGTCGGCGCCGGCGGGCAACACGAGGATCGCGAGCACAGGCAGCGCGCGTCGCAGCGAACGAACCATGAACGACGCGGGGGCGATGCCGGCCGGTGGGGGATGCGCGATTCTAGGGGGGCGTTCGCGACGATGTAAAGTGCGCGCCATGGATCTCCATCTGAAAGGACGCCGCGTGCTCGTCACCGGCGGCAGCAAGGGTATCGGCCTCGCATGCGCGGAAGCCTTCGTCGCCGAAGGCGCGCGCGTCGCCATCGTGTCGCGCGACCGCGCCAATCTCGACGCGGCGCGTGCCCGCCTGCCGGGCGTCGCCACGATCGCGGCCAACCTGATCGACGCCGGCGAGGCAAAGCGCGCGCTCGACGAAGCCGAGGCCGCGCTCGGCCCGCTCGACGTGCTCGTGAACTCCGCCGGCGCGGCGAAGCGCTATCCACCCGACGAGCTCGACGCCGTCGCGTGGCACGCGGCGATGGATGCGAAGTTCTTCAGCTACATCCAGATCGCCACGCTGGCCGTGCAGCGGATGGCGGCGCGCGGGAGCGGTGTCGTCGTCAACATCATCGGTTCCGGCGGGCGCGTCGCGAGCCCCGTCCACTTGCCCGGTGGCGCGGCCAATGCGGCCCTGATGCTCGCGACGGCAGGCCTGGCCGCCGCGTTCGGCCCGCGCGGCGTGCGCGTCGTCGGCATCAACCCCGGCACGACGTTGACCGGCCGCGTCGAGCAGGGACTCGCCGTCGAGTCGCGCATGACCGGCGAATCGCCAGACGCGCTGCTCGCGCGCCAGCAGGCGCGCATCCCGCTCGGACGCATCGGCAAGCCGGAAGAGATCGCGCGCGTCGCCGTGTTCCTCGCCTCGGACGCGGCCAGCTACGTCACCGGCGCGAACCTCGCGATGGAAGGCGGCGCGCAGGCGCTACCGTAACGGCGGCGCGCCGGCGATGGCCTATCGCGACCTGCGCGAGTTCTGCGCGCAACTGGAAGCCGACGGTGAGCTGATCCGCGTCGCGCAGCCCGTCGATCCGCATCTCGAGATGACGGCGCTGTGCGACCGCGCGCTGAACGCCGGCGGTCCCGCGCTGCTGTTCGACGCACCCGCCGGCAACCGCCCAGGGCCCGACGGCAAGCCGATCCGCGTGCTCGGCAACCTGTTCGGCACGCCGGAACGAGTCGCGCGGGCGCTGAACGCCGACCCGGCGCAGTGGCGCGCGCAGCTGCGCGAAGTGGGACGCGTGCTCGCGGCGTTGAAGGAGCCCGCGCCGCCGAAGAGCCTGGCTGACGCATGGCAGAACTCGCTGCCGCTGCTGCGCAAGCTGATCGACATGACGCCGAAGTCGCGGCGGAATCCGCCCTGCCAGGAAGTCGTGTGGGACGGCGACGCGTGCGACCTTGCGCGCCTGCCGGTGCAGACGTGCTGGCCGGGCGATGCGGGCCCGCTGATCACGTGGGGCCTCACGATCACGCGCGGGCCCGGCAAGAAGCGGCAGAACCTGGGCATCTACCGCCAGCAGGTGATCGGCCGCAACCGCGTGATCATGCGCTGGCTCGCGCATCGCGGCGGCGCGCTGGATTTCCGGGACCACGCGCAAGCGCATCCCGGCGAGCCGTTTCCGGTGGCCGTGGCGCTCGGCGCCGATCCCGCGACGATCATCGGCGCCGTGACACCCGTGCCGGACACGCTGTCCGAGTACCAGTTCGCCGGCCTGCTGCGCGATGCGCGCACCGAGATCGCGGATGCCATCGGCGTGCCGCTCGAGGTGCCCGCGCACGCGGAGATCGTGCTCGAAGGCCACATACGGCCCGACGCCCACGACCCGTCCGGCTACGAGACGGCGCTCGAGGGCCCGTTCGGCGACCACACCGGCTACTACAACGAGGTCGAGCGCTTCCCGGTGCTGACGCTCGACCGGATCACACTGCGCCGCGACCCGATCTACCACTCGACGTACACGGGCCGCCCGCCCGACGAGCCGTCGGTGCTCGGCGAGGCGCTGAACGAAGTCTTCGTGCCGCTGCTGACCAAGCAGTTTCCGGAAATCGTCGATTTCCACCTGCCGCCCGAGGCCTGCAGCTACCGGATGGCCGTGGTGTCGATGAAGAAGCAGTACGCGGGCCACGCCAAGCGCGTGATGTTCGGCGTGTGGAGCTTCCTGCGGCAGTTCATGTACACGAAGTTCATCGTCGTCGTCGACGACGACATCGACGTGCGCAAGTGGGACGACGTGATCTGGGCGCTGGTCACGCGCGTCGACCCGCGGCGCGACACGGTGCTCGTCGACTCGACGCCGATCGACTACCTCGACTTCGCGTCGCCGGTGGCGGGCCTCGGCAGCAAGATGGGCATCGATGCGACGAACAAGTGGCCCGGCGAGACCACCCGCGAATGGGGCCGCACCATCACGATGGACAAGGCCGTGCAGACGCGCGTCGACGCGCTGTACGCGGAGTTGTTCGAGAACCGCCGCGCCATATCGCGCGGCGAGAGATGAGGCCGGCACGCACGCCGGCGAACACGAGCGCCTAGCGCCAGCGGCGCACGACGCGATACGCAGTGAGGCCGATCGACAGGTAGCGCAGCAGCTTGCCAAAGCGCGTGTAGCCCAGCAGCGGCAATAGCGTGCGCACGGCGCCGGACGTGAAGCCGTGCACGCGATCGGCGGCGCGGTCGCTGACCGGCGGTGCGACGAGCATGCGCACGTCGTGGCAGGCGTGGGCCACTTCGGCGCGCTCGAGCGCCGCCTTGGCGATCAGCAGCTTCTTGTGGGCGGCCAGCGAGGCGGGATTCATGGCTCGAACGCGCGCTTCAGCTGCTCGCGGTCCTTTTCGAGTTCGGCCAGCGTCGCGGAGAACGGCGCCGGCGCGTCGCGGCGGATCGTCGACGCGCGCCACAGCGCGAGCATCGCGATCGCCGCGTAGACCACCGTCACGATGATGATCGCGCCCATGCGGTGCGTGTCCCAGAACGCCGCGATGACGAGCAGCGTGGCCGTCATCATCGCGAACGCGGCGAACACGATGCCGACGATGGCGAGCGTCAACGTCGTCTTGACGCGGTCGCGCTCCTCGGCCAGCTCGACGCCGGCCAGCGCGATGCGCGTCTGCACCAGCGCCATCAGGTGCGACGCGACGTTGCCGAGCGAATCGCGCAGCCCCTCGCGGGGCGGCATCTCGTCGGCGGCGTGCTTGTCCATCGCGTCGCGTGCCGCGCGCCCTAGCGGCGCGTGATGATCAGGCCGGCGATGAAGCCCACCGCGGCGGCGACGCCCACGGCCTGCCACGGGTTGTCGTGGACGTAGTCGTCGGTGTAGCGCGCGGCGTCCTTGGCGCGGTCGACGGCGTCGCCCTGCAGGTCCTGCAGCCGGATCTTGGCCGAGACCAGCTTGGCCTGGACCTGGTCGCGCAACTGGCGCGCGCGGTCGCCGGATTCGGTGGACGCCTTGGCCAGCAGGTCCTCGGCTTCGTTGAGGACGGCCGCGAAGTCGTCGACGAGTTGGTCGCGGGTGCGATCGAAGGGAGTGCTCATGGGATTTCCTCGCAGTGTCGGGCCGCCATCGGGGGAGGCGCGACGATTATAGCCACCCGCGGCGAAGCGCTCGTGTCGGCCGGCGCCGACGCCCGCTGTCAGGCGTGCTCCGACTGGAAATGGGGTCAGACACCATTTCGGCGGCTTCCACGGGCCATGCTGTCGAAATGGAGTCTGACCCCATTTCCCGCCACAATAGCGCCCGAACCTGATTACCTTCGACGGAGTCGCCTCATGGCCGAATCGCTGCCCCCCGTGTCACCGCCGCCCGCCGCCGCCGAGCCCCCGGTCACCGCCGCGCTGGTTGTCTACGCGCTCTTCGCACTGGCGGGCGCCGTCGCGCTCGCCACGGCGGGCACGCACGCCGCGCCGCTGCTCAGCACGGTGGGCGTGATCGGCCTGATCATCGCGTACGTCAAGCGCGCCGACGCGCAGGGCACGTGGGTCGCCTCGCACTTGAGCTACCTGATCCGCACGTTCTGGTGGGCGTTGGCGGCGTCGGCGCTGGGTGTCCTCTTCGCCATCACGCTGCTGGGCATCCCGATCGCGATCGCGGTCTGGTTCCTGACCGGCATCTGGATCATCTACCGGATCATTCGCGGCTACCTGTACTTCAAGGACAGCAAGCCGCTGCCGATGAACTGACCCGCGCGGTGCGGATCAGCGATCGAGGCGATCGAGCAGCGCGCCTCGATAGCCGCCCAGCGCGCCGGGCCGTCCCGCCGCGTCCAACTTCGCCTCGAGCAGCGCAAGCCGCGTGACCGCGCGACGCCGCTCGTCGTCGTCGCCGGACGTGGTCGCGAGCGCCAGCAACGCGGCCATCTCGCGCCGCGCCTGCACCTCGGGCGGCACGTAACCCGCGTTCTTCAGCACGCGGATCGCGAGGCGCAATTCCTCGGGCGCGTCGGCGGCGCCATCGGGCGGCAAGGGCTTGCCCGCGCCGGGCAAGTCGTCGAACGCGCCTTCGCGCGCGGCGGCCGCGATCTTCTGCTCGGCGATCCAGTCAAGGCTGTGCACGGTCGGTCCTGAGCTTGCCCGCGTCGTGATAGACCCAGTCGACGACGGCATCGAGCGCGGCTTGCGCGCCCGCCGCGCGCGGATGGTTGACGATGACCGCGACGATCCAGCGCCGTCCTTCCGCGTCGATCACGTAGCCGGCCAGCGCGCGCACGCCTTCGAGCGTACCGGTCTTCAGCAGCGCCTGGCCCGCGACGTCGCCGTTGACGAAGCGCCGCTGCACCGTGCCGTCCATCGCGGCGACGGCGAGCGAGCTGGCGAATTCCTCGCGCACGTCGCTGCGGTCGGCCGCGTCCAGCAGCGCGGCGAGCGACTGCGCGGAGATGCGGTCCGTGCGCGACAGGCCCGAGCCATTGGCGATCGCCAGCTCCGGCATCCTGAGCTTCTGCGCCGCGAGCCAGCGCGTGATCGCCGCGCGCGCCTTGTCGGGCGTGCCGGGCGGGCCGGCGACGGCGCCCAGCGTCAGGAACACCTGCGCGGCCATCACGTTGTTCGACAGCTTGTTGATGTCGCGCATCACGTCGTACAGCGGCGGCGATTCGAGTGTCGCGAAGGGTTTGGCGCGGGCCGGCGCGCGGCCGTCGCGGACGCCGCCGGCGAACTCGCCGCCCGCCGCGTTGAACGCCCACGTGAAGATCCCCTGCACGTAGTGCGGATGGTCCAGCAGCGACACGTACCACTCGCGCTCGCCGCATTCGAGCGGAAAGCGGCCGTCGAATTGCGCGGCGGCGGTGCGGCCCTGGTCGATGAACGTGCCGCCGACCGCGCCGCGCCAGTCCCCGCAGCGCGCGACACCGTCGGCGCTGACCCGCGCGCCCAGCGCGATGTTGGGGAGCGGCGGATCGACGGCGACGTTCACCGAAGGCGGCGTCGCGCTGCCCGGCGCGATGCTCGGCGTGAACAGGAAGCGCACCGACTTGAAGCTGACGAGCAGCGCATCGGGGCCGACGTTGTAGGGCTTCAGCGGTTCGCCGTCGAACGCGCCGGCGTCGTGTGCCGGCAGCGCGAACCAGCTGCGGTCGAGCGCGAGATCGCCGTCGATGCGCCTGAGGCCCGCCGCCCGCAGTTGCGCGATGAACGCCTGCCACTGCTCGACGGTGATCTTGGGGTCGCCATAGCCCTTGAGGATCAGGTTGCCGTGCAGCGTGCCGTCGGCGTCGAGCGGGCCGCCGAGATAGGCCTCGGTCTTCCAGCGGTAGTCGCGGCCGAGCGTCTCCAGCGCGGCGAGCGTCGTCACCAGCTTCATCACCGAGGCGGGCGACATCGGCTTGGCGGGCTGGTGCGAGACGACGGCGCGAGTGCCGCCCGCGGCACGGACGACCACCGCGTAGTCGGCCACCGGGATGCCCGCCGCGCCGAACGCGCGCGAGATCGGGCGCGGCAGGTCCACGGCCTGGGCCGTCGACGCCACGAACAGCGCCAGCAACCAGGGCCGGATCCTCATGCGATGTCCAGTACCGCGTCGACGAGCAGCCCGTATTCGTCGTCGGTGGTCACGTAGGGCGGCATGAAATAGACGGTATTGCCGATCGGGCGCAGCAGCACGTTGCGAGCAAGCGCCTCGGCAAAGAACCAACGCGCGAAGTCCGGCCGCGTTGACGTCACTTCGAACGCGTCGATCATCCCGCAGCGGCGCAGGTTGGCGATCCGCGGGTGCGCGGCCAGGCGGGCGCGCTGCGGCGCCCGGCGCAACGCGGCCGTGCGGTTGGCCGCGATCACGTCGTCGGCGGCGAAGATGTCCAGCACCGCAAGCGCCGCGCGGCACGCCAGCGCGTTGCCCGTATAGGAATGCGAATGCAGGAAACCGCGCGCGACGTCGTCGTCGTAGAACGCCGCGTAGACGTCGTCGGTGGTCAGCACGGCGGACAGCGGCAGGTAGCCGCCGGTGATGCCCTTGGACAGGCACAGGAAGTCGGGCCGGATGCCGGCCTGCTCGCACGCGAACAGCGTGCCCGTGCGCCCGAACCCGGTCATGATCTCATCCGCGATCAGGTGCACGCCGTGCTCGGCGCACAACGCGGCCGCGGTGGCGAGATAGCTCGCGTCATACATCCGCATCCCCGCGGCACCCTGCACCAGCGGCTCGACGATCAGCGCGGCCGTTTCGCGGCCGTGCACCGCGAGGTGGCGCGCCAGCGCGGCGGCGGCGGCGTCCGCGCGTTCGCGCGCGGTGCCGTCGCCCAGCGCGGGACTCGGCACCGCCGGATGCGCGCCCAGCAGCGGCCCGTACGCGTCCCGGAACAGCGCGACGTCGGTCACGGACAGCGCGCCCAGCGTCTCGCCGTGATAGCTGCCCGCGAGGTGCACGAAGCGGCGCTTACCCGGCTGGCCTCGATTGCGCCAGTAATGGAAACTCATCTTCAGCGCGATCTCGACGGCGGACGCGCCGTCGCTCGCGTAGAACGCGTGCCCGAGCCCGCGCGGCGCAACCGCCGCGAGCCGCTCCGCCAACTCGACGGCCGGCGCGTGCGTGAAGCCGGCGAGCATCGCGTGCTCCAGCGTCTCGAGTTGCGCGCGCAACGCGGCGTTGATGCGCGGGTTGGCGTGCCCGAACAGGTTGACCCACCACGACGACACGCCGTCCAGATAGCGCCGCCCGTCGAAGTCGACGAGCCACGCGCCTTCGCCGCGCGCGATCGGCACCGGTGGCAGCGCCTCGTGCACCTTCATCTGCGTGCACGGGTGCCACAGCGCCGCGCGGCTGCGCGCGAGCCACTCGCCGTTGCCGCCGGTCATGGCCGGCCCAGGAAGATGTACCAGCTCGACGACCCGCCGCTCGCGCGGCCATAGGCGACGTAGAACGGGCCCAGGAAAGTGTCCAGGCCCACGAATACCGAGCCCGCCTTGATCGTCTTGCCAAGGCTCACTTCGCTGCGGCTTTGCCACGTGTTGCCGATTTCCGCGGAGCCGCCCAGGTACCAGTTGCGACCGACGAACGAGAGCTCGCCCATCCGGTAGAGGTATTCCGCGCGCGCGAGCCCCAGGTAGGGTCCGTACAGCTGGTCGAGCTTCAGGCCCGACAGGTTGAGGAAACCGCCGAGCTGGTACTCGTTGACCAGCGCGAGATCGTTCTCGCTGGTGAACGCGATGCGGCCGCCCAGCAGCAGCTGGCTGTCTGGACTGAGCGGAATGGCCTGGAGCACTTCGGCGCGGCCGCGGCTGACCGTCTCGTCCGAATAGTTCTCGAACTGCTGGCGGCCGTAGAAGCCCTGGACCTCGACGCGCAGGCCGGTGCGCGGGAAGTAGGGATTGTCCAGCTGGTCGTAGCGGAACAGCGCCGCGACGCCGTTTTCCGTGACCTTCTCGTTGGGGAATTCGGGGTCGCCGATCTGCAGGTCCGCGCGATACTCGTTGTGCGCGAAGCCGACGCGCGCCTCCGCGTAGTGCGAGAACGCGTAGCCGAAGTCCACGCCCGCCGGCGTCGTCAGCAGGCTGTATTCGGCGAGCCGCGAGCCGTCCTGCTGGAAGATGTAGATCGGTTCGCGCTTGACCTCGCCATAGAGCGACACGAACCACGGCGATCCCGGTCCCAGTGGCTGGTACAACTCCGTGGAGAAGCGGCGCACGCTGCCGAGCTCCAGCTCGTTGGTCCACTCGAGCCCCCACTTGTTGAGCCACGTCGACTTGGTACCCGCCACGACGTTGAACTGCGCCTCGCCCTGCAGGTCTGTCGAGAGGTTGAGCCCGAAGCGCAGGTAGTTCGGTCCGAGCGAGTTCTCGCTGACGTCGAACCGCAGTCCCGCGCGATGGCGCTCGTCGATCAGGCGGTATTCGATGCCGTCGAAGTCGCCGCTGCCGTAGAGGTCGGAGATCTGCTCGGATACGCGGTCCACGTCGAACGGCTTGCCGATGTTGTCGTCGAGCACGCGCTCGAGCGCCACGGGGTTGACGTGCTTCGTGCCTTCCACCTGCACGAACTCGACGCGCGGGGCGGGGCCGCCGGGCATCCGCTTGCGCTCGGCCGTGTAGCGCGCGTAGTCGGCAGGGGACAGCGCCAGCGGACGCAGGCGCTCCGCCGCCTTGCGCGCCGCGGCCTCGCCCAGCGCGATGAACTGCGCGCCCTTCTCGAAATCGAACGACGTGAGGTCGCCGAGATCCGGTTCGATCAGCACGTCGCCGGCGTGCAGCCGCGCGAGCTGGGCGCGCACGTTCTGCTCGGTGAGGATGTTGAGCGACTGCGACGTGAAGCCCACGATCGACTGCAGCTGCGCCTTGCTCATCAGCGGCGTGCCGATGTTGATGGCGATCACAACGTCCGCGCCCATCGCCTGCACGACGTCCACCGGCAGGTTGTTGACGAGGCCGCCGTCGCCGAAGATGCGGTCGCCGATCGTCACAGGGGCGAAGAGGCCCGGCACCGACATGCTCGCGCGGATGGCCTCGTACAGCGGGCCCGAGCGGAACACCATCTGCTGGCCGTTGACCATGTCCGTGGCCACGGCGCGGAACGGGATGGGCAGGTCGTCGAAGGAGCCGAGCGTGTCGGCCTGGCGCGTGCGGTCGTGCAGCCACAGCTCGAGGTTGGCACCGGAGATCGCGCCGCGGAAGACCTGCACCTGCTGGTCGCGGATGCCGAGCTCGATCGGCAGCGGGAACTGCGCGAGGTATTCCTTGCGGCGGATCGACAGGTCCTGGCGCGGCGGGCGGTCCGAGAACATCAGCGCCCAGTCCATCGACCGCACCTGCTTGTCGAGCTCTGCGGCCGACATCCCCGACGAGTACAGCCCGCCGACGATCGAGCCCATGCTCGTGGCCGCGATGAAGTCGATCGGAACGTGCATCTCCTCCAGCACGCGCAGCACGCCGACGTGCGTGAGGCCGCGCGCGCCACCGCCGGAGAGCACGAGGCCGATGCGCGGGCGTGGCTTGGCCGCGCGGTCGGCGAGGGCCTGGGGCGTGTCGAGTGGCGAAGGCGGCGCCGTCGCCGCAGGGCTTGCGGCCGCGGCGGGCGCCACGGACGGGCGGTCCGGCGCACTCGTCGGCGCGGTTCCGGTGCCGGTTTGCGCATCGGCGGCCGCCGCGGCCGCGACCAGTACGACGGCGATGCCGCGGAGCGCCGGAAGGATCCGGCTCCGGAAACTGTTCGCGTGCCTGTTCACGCCGCGTGCATGTGCGCCAGAGGGCGATTGGAATTGACGGCTGCCTCGTCGAGTATACCGGCCGCGCTCGTCGCGCTTCGCGTCGTCGCGTGCCTGCTGGCGCTCGCCGCGCCCGTGCGGGCGGACGTTACGCCGCGCGTGTTGCGCGACGGCGAAGCCCGCGTCCACTTTTCGCTGACGGCGTTCGGCTGGCTGCGCCTCCATGGCGATTTCCCGCGCGTCGCGGGCACCGTGGCGCTGGACGATGCAGGGCGGAAGGCGGACGTGGAGCTCGCGGCCGACGTCGGCGCGGTCGACGCCGGTGCCGCGCCGCGCAATGCCTTCCTGCGCAGCGAGACGGTGTTCGACGCGGAGCGCTATCCGCAGATCCGCTTCCATTCCACCCGCGCGCGCTTCGACGACGGCAGATTGCGCGGCGTCGTCGGCATCCTGTCGCTGCATGGCGTCGAGCACGAGGTCGAGTGGACGGTGGAGCCCGACGTGTGCGTACCGGGGCCCGGCTGCCCGCTGCGCGCGTCGATGACGCTGCACCGGTCCGACTACGCGATGGTCTATGGCCAGCCGCTGGTCGGCGACGAGGTGGAGCTGGTGTTCGAGCTGGAACGCCGCTAGCGACGCGCGGCGCGACGGCCGGCGCTAGAGCCGTGCGCGCAGCCGTGTCACCGCGTCGACCAGCGCGCGCGAGATGCCGGGCTCGCGCACCGAATGGCCGGCGTCCGGGACGACGACGTACTCCGCCTCCGGCCACGCGGACGCGAGCGCATGCGCGGTCCGGGGCGGGCACACGACGTCGTAGCGTCCCTGCACGATCGTGCACGGCAGGTGGCGCAGGCGGTCGACGTTGCCGAGCAACTCGTTCTCGCCGAGGAAGGCCGCGTGGCGAAAGTAGTGGGCTTCGATGCGCGCGATCGCGAGCGACGCCATGTCGCTGTCCGGCACGATCGGGTCCACCGGCGGCAGCAGCGTGAGGCAGGCGCTTTCATAGCCGTCCCAGTGTCGCGCGGCCGGCAAGTGCACGGCCGGGTCGGGATCCTCGAGGCGTGCAAGGTAACCCGCGAGCAGGTTGCCGCGCTCGCGCTCCGGCAGGTAATGCGCATAGCGTTGCCAGGCCTCGGGCTGGAACTCGCGCATGCCGTGCAGGAACCAGTCGATCTCCGCCGGCGTGCCGAGGAAGATGCCACGCAGCACCAGCCCCAGCACGCGGGCGGGCCAGGTCTGCGCATAGGCGAGCGCGAGCGTCGAGCCCCACGAGCCGCCGAACAATGCCCAGCGCTCGATGCCGAGGTGCTCGCGCAACTGCTCGAGGTCGGCCACCAGGTGCCAGGTGGTGTTGTCGGTGACGTCCGCGGTGGGCGTCGAGCGGCCTGCGCCACGCTGGTCGAACAGCACGATGCGCCAGCGCTGCGGGTCGAAGAAGCGACGGTGATGGGGCAGGCAGCCGCCGCCGGGGCCGCCGTGCAGGAATACGATGGGCACGCCGTCCGGGTTGCCGCATTCCTCCCAGTACAGCGTATGCCGCGCATCGACGGCGAGCCGCCCCGCCGCGCGCGGCTCAATGTCGGGGTACAGCCAATCAGTCATGTGGTGGGTCGGGGGTTGGGTGGCTGTTGCGGGGCTTCGCGTGCGGGGGGTCGCTGGACGCGACCCCCCATCCCGAGGCGCCCCGCAACAGCCACC
>JBGAIC010000088.1:0-10403 GCA_044225845.1 Casimicrobiaceae bacterium | reverse complement strand
CCCCCACCCTTCGCCGCGCACGGCGCGAACGCGAACACTTTACGCCGTCGGCGGCAAGGTCTCCGCGAAGGCGGGACGCTTTACGAGCTATAAGTCGGCAGCTTCGCAAGATTCAGGATACCGATCGCGCCAATCCAAGCTACCGCCATGACGAGGTCGATATAACCGAGCGCGCATCGGTCCGCGATGTCGGCGGCGTGCCAGCGCACCGTTGCACCCAGGAAACGTCCTCCAGTTCGCGCGCCATCTCGGCGACGCCGGCGTCGATCTTCGCGTGCTGGCGCTTGATCCAGTCGGCGTTGCGCCTGCGTGACCTTGCGGCGGCCTTCCAGCACCGCGAGCACGAGCGCATCGCGAATGCCGTCGACCGATGCTTCCCAGCGGCGCACGGCGACGCGCTGGCGTGTCGCTTCCGGTATGAGGCGCGCGACGGGACTCACGCTGTCGACGTAGTCGACGATGACGCGCGAATCGAACAGGTGAGTGCCGTCGTCGAGCGTCAGCACCGGCACCTTCGACAGCGGATTCACCGCGGCGACCGGCGTGTCGGGCACCCACGGCGACGCCTCGACGAGCTGGAACTCGACCTTCTTCTCTGCGAGGACGATGCGGACCTTGCGGGCGAACGGGCTGGTGGCGGACGATAGCAGCGTGAGCATGGCGCGGATTATACCGGCGCGTCACCGCGCGCAATGCCCGCGCGCGGCCGCGGTCTGGCACGGGCGTGCATGATAAGATTTTCGGATGACCGCGTCGTCGCTCACCGCCCTTTCGCCGCTCGACGGCCGCTATGCGCGCAAAGTCGACGCATTGCGCGACTACTTCAGCGAATATGCGCTCATCCGGCAGCGTGTCCGCGTCGAGATGGCGTGGCTCGCCGCGCTGGCGGCGGAAGCGCGGATAACGGAAGTTACGGCATTCGACGCCGCGACGAATGCGGCGCTCAAGGCGCTGGGCGACGAATTCGCCGAAGCCGACGCCGAGCGCGTGAAGGCGATCGAGCGCACGACCAACCACGACGTCAAGGCGGTCGAATACTGGCTCAAGGAAAAGATCGCGCACATCCCGGCGGCGGCGAAGGTCAGCGAGTTCATCCACTTCGCGTGCACGTCGGAGGACATCAACAACCTGTCGCACGCGCTGGCACTGAACGAGGCGCGGCGCGACGTGCTGTTGCCGGCCTTGCATGGGGTCGTCGACGACCTGCGCGCGCTGGCGCACCGGTACGCCGACGTGCCGATGCTCTCGCGCACGCACGGCCAGCCGGCGACGCCGACGACGCTCGGCAAGGAGATCGCCAACGTCGTCGCGCGGCTCGAGCGCGCGCTCCATGCGTTCGCGCACGTCGCCGTCAAGGGTAAGCTCAACGGCGCCGTCGGCAACTACAACGCGCACGTCGTCGCCTACCCGGACGTCGACTGGGAAAAGCTCGGCGCGCGCGTCGTCGCGAGCCTCGACGTCGAGTTCAACCCGTACACGACGCAGATCGAGCCGCACGACGCCGTGGCCGAGTACTGCGACGCGATCGCGCGCATCAACACGATACTGATCGACCTCGACCGCGACACCTGGGGCTACATCTCGCTCGGCTACTTCCGCCAGCGCGTGAAGGAAGGCGAGGTCGGCTCGTCGACGATGCCGCACAAGGTCAACCCGATCGACTTCGAGAACTCGGAAGGCAACCTCGGCGTCGCCAACGCGCTGCTCACGCCTCCGCGCCGACAAGCTCCCCGTTTCGCGCTGGCAGCGCGACCTCACCGATTCCACGGTGCTGCGCAATCTCGGCGTCGCGCTGGGTCATGCGCTGCTCGGGTGGGTGAGCCTGCGCCAGGGCCTCTCCAAGCTTGAAGCCGATCCCGCCGCCGCGGCGGCCGACCTCGACGCCAACTGGGAAGTGCTCGCCGAGCCGATCCAGACGGTGATGCGTCGCTACGGCCTGCCCAATCCCTACGAGCAGCTCAAGGCGCTGACGCGGGGCAAAACGGGCATGACGCGGGAGTCGCTGCATGCGTTCATCGATGGGCTGACGCGCGGAGGATGCGAGCGCGGTTGAGGCGCTGACGCCGTCTTCCGGTACACGGGGCTTGCGTTGCTGGCCAAGAAGATCGGTACGAAGGTCAGCGGAGGACGATGTGGTCGTGGTGGTCTGGTATGCGGCGAGGTGCCAAAACCAATGGGGTCAGACACAATTGCCTTGCTTCTAAAGCATTTGGTGTCTGGCGGCCCTGATTTGTGACCAGTGGTTTGGCACGGCCGCTATTGCCTCCTGATGCGCCCCAGCGCCACCGTCCTCCATGACCAGAATCGCGTTGTTGTTGCCGCCACGAGCATTCGTCCATTCGCAACGCGCGCGATTCAATCGCCCCGTCGATTGCTGGCGACCAGCGCAATCGCGCAATCGGATGGTTGTCGCGGCATGATTGAGCACGTTGAATAGCGTTTGATCGCAGCCGTCGCGCACAAAACGCGAGTTGCGGCGAGATTGAGGGGATGGCCCAGGCCCATCAGGAGGTGACCGGTGGGCAGCCCGCCAGCAGGAAGGATCAGACACAAATACCGCGAAACACGGTAATTGGTGTCTGACCCACATCTGACTGTTGTTAACAATTCCCCAGGCCATCCCCGACCCTTCGCCCCCAACCTCACTTTTTCGCGCGCAGACGCTCGCGAACAAAGGTTCCGACCACGGGAATCAACGACACCACGACGATCGCGATCACGATCATCGACAGGTTCTCCTTGACCCACGGAATGTTGCCGAACCAGAACCCGGCATAGACGAGCGACGTGATCCACAGCACGCCGCCGACGACGTTGTACGCGAGGAAGCGGCCGTACTTCATGCCGGCGACGCCGGCGAGGAAGGGCGCGAACGTCCGGATGATCGGCACGAAGCGCGCGATGATGATCGTGACGCCGCCGTAGCGCTCGTAGAACGCCTGCGTCCGCTGCAGGTATTCCTTGCGCAGCCAGCGCGAGTCGGGGCGCGTGAACACGCGCGGGCCGATGTAGCGTCCGATCGAATAGTTGACGGAGTCGCCCGCGATGGCGGCCACCGACAGGATGACCACCAGCAGGTGGATGTCGAGGCCCGCCGCCGCGGTGACGGTGCCGGCGAGGAACAGCAGCGAGTCGCCGGGGAGGAACGGGAACACGACGAGCCCGGTCTCCGCGAACACGACGACCGCCAGCAGCGCGTACATCCACGCGCCGTACTGCGTCGCCAGCGCGGCGATCGTCTGGTCGAGCGCCAGCAGCGAGTACAGCAGCGTCGTGATCAAGGCCGCGTTCCCCGGGCGGCGGCGCGCGTCAGGGCAGGATCTTCTCGGCCGTCATGCCCGGGCGCTTCTTGTCCGAGCGGATCAGGTCCTCGCGCGACACGCCCATCCACATCACCAGCGGCGCCATGACGAGCACCGACGAGTAGATGGAGAACAGGATGCCGATGGTCAGCGCCAGCGCGAAGTAATGCAGCGTCTCGCCGCCGAAGATCAGGATCGACGTCACCATGATCTGCGTCGATCCGTGCGTGATGATCGTGCGCGAGATGGTGCTGGTGATCGCGTTGTCGATGACCTGCGGGACCGTGGCCTTGCGCATCTTGCGGAAGTTCTCGCGCACCCGGTCGGCGATGACGACGGACTCGTTGACCGAATAGCCGAGCACCGCCAGCACGGCGGCCAGCACCGGCAGCGAGAATTCCCACTGGAAGAACGCGAAGAAGCCCAGGATGATGACCACGTCGTGCATGTTGGCGATCACCGCCGCCAGCGCGAAGCGCCACTCGAACCGGACCCACAGGTACAGGATGATGCCGACGACGACGAGGAACAGCGCCAGCGCGCCGTTGTCGTAGAGCTCGCGTCCCACCTGCGGCCCGACGAACTCGACGCGCGTCTGCGTGGCTGTCGGATCCGCCGCCTTGATGGCGTCCATCACGCAACCGGAAACGTCGGCGATCGCGAAGCTGCCGCTGCCTCCGCCACTGCGCGCCGCCTGCCGGGCCTTCAGGCAGCCGTCGATGCCGGTGCCCGTGTAGTCGGTGCGCTGCGCCAGGCGGATGAGCGCGGTGTTGGGGCCGCCGAAGCTCTGCGCCGAATACTCGCCGAGGTTCAGCTTGTCGAGCGTGCCGCGCAGCTTGTCGAAGTCGACCGCGTGCTGGAACTGGACCTCCAGCACCGTGCCGCCCTTGAAGTCGACGCCGAAGTTGAGGCCGCGCGTGGCCAGGAAGAAGACGGCGGCGAGGAACGTGATCGCGGAGATCACGTTGAACACCAGCGCGTGCCGCATGAACGGGATGTCGCGCTTGAAGCGGAAGAATTCCATGGCGTGCCGGGAGTGCGGTTAAGCGACGTGCGCCGCGCGGGCCGGGGCCCGCGACGACGTCGGGTTGTACGTAGGGGACATCACGGCTTGGCGGGCACCGTCGTGCCGCCGTTCGGGCGCCACACCTGGCCGATCGAGATCGACGTGAGCTTGCGCCGGCGGCCGTAGACCAGGTTGACGAGGCCGCGCGAGAAGAACACTGCCGAGAACATCGACGTCAGGATGCCCAGGCAGTGGACGACCGCGAAGCCGCGCACCGGGCCGGAGCCGAAGATCAGCAGCGCGACGCCGGCGATCAGCGTGGTCACGTTCGAGTCCAGGATCGTGCCCCACGCGCGTTCGTAGCCGGCGGTGATCGCCGCGTGCGGCGTGGCGCCGTTGCGCAATTCCTCGCGGATGCGCTCGTTGATCAGCACGTTGGAGTCGATGGCCATGCCGAGCGTGAGCGCGATGGCCGCGATGCCGGGCAGCGTCAGTGTCGCCTGGATCATCGACAGCAAGGCCACGAGCAGCAGCAGGTTGAACGCGAGCGACAGCGTGGAGATCACGCCCATCAGCAGGTAGTACGCGCAGATGAACAGCGCCAGCACGATGAAGCCGTACTTCACCGAATTGAAGCCCTTGGCGATGTTCTCGGCGCCCAGCGAGGGACCGACGGTGCGCTCCTCGACGATTTCCATCGGCGCGGCCAGCGAGCCCGCGCGCATCAGCAGTGCCAGGTCCTTGGTTTCGCGCGGCGTCATCGAGCCGCTGATCTGGAAGCGCGAGCCCAGCTCTTCCTGGATCGTGGGCGCCGTCAGCAGTTCCGTCTTGTTGCGATCGACCAGCAGGATGCCCATCCGCTTCTTGAGGTTCTCGCGCGAGACGTCGCGGATGATGCGGCCGCCCGACGCATCGAGGTTCACGCTGACGATCGGCTGGTTGTTGCGGCTGTCGAAGCCGGGCTGCGCGTCCTGGATGCGGTCGCCGGTGAGCACGGCGCCGCGGCGGATCAGCGTCGGCTGGCCGTTGCGATCCTTGAAGAGGTCGCTGCCGAGCGGCACGCTGCCGTTGAGCGCGGCCTGCAGCGCGCCCGGGTCGTCGTTGACCATCCGGATCTCGAGCGTCGCCGTGCGGCCCAGGATGTCCTTCGCGCGCGCCGTGTCCTGCACGCCGGGCAGCTGGACGACGATGCGGTCGCCGCCCTGCTGCTGGACGATCGGTTCCGACACGCCCAGCTCGTTGACGCGGTTGCGCAGGATCTGGATGTTCTGCTGGACGGCGCCGTCCTGGATGCGCTTCTGCGCTTCCGGCTTGAGCGTCGCGTACAGGCGCAGGTCGTCCGGCGCCGTGTCGACGACGCGCACGGCGAGGTCCGGGTTGTTGCGGTCGAGCAGCACGCGCGCCTTGTCGCGCTCGGCCGAATCCTTGAACGCGAGCACCAGGTTGCCGCCTTCGCGCGTGATGCCGGCGTAGCGGACCTTCTCGTTGCGCATCATCGTGCGCACGTCGACGAGCGCGCCGTTGATCGACTTCTCGATCGCGCCCTTCATGTCCACCTGCAGCAGGAAGTGCACGCCGCCGCGCAGGTCCAGGCCCAGGTACATCGGCAGCGCGCCGATCGACGCCAGCCACTGCGGTGACGAGGATTGGAGGTTAAGCGCGACGATGTAGTCGGGGTCCGTAGAGTCGCCGTTCAGCTTCTGCTGCAGCACCGTCTTGGCCTTCTCCTGCGCCGCGGTGTCGGCAAAGCGGAACTTGATGCCGTTGGCGTCCAGCACCTCGCCGCGGAACTCGATGCCGGCGGCCTTGAGCGCCGCCTCGGCGGTGCTCATCGTGTTCTCGTCGACCTTGACGCCGCCCTTCGACGTCGAGATCTGCACGGCCGGCACCTCGGGGAAGAGGTTGGGCACCGTGTACAGCACGCCGATCACCAGTGCGACGGCGATCAGCACGTATTTCCAGAGGGGGTAGCGATTCATCGTCGTTCGACCACGAGTGCGGGCGGCAGCGAAGCCGGCCCGTGCGGGCGGAGCGCGGTGCCGGCGGGCGAAGCCGCGCCGGCCTTGCGCCAGGCGCCCGCGTTACAGCGTCTTGAGGGTGCCCTTGGGCAGCAGTTGCGCAACGCTGCTGCGCTGGAACGTGACTTCGACGCCGTTGGCGACGTCCAGCGTCACGTACTGCTCGTTGATCTTGGTGATGCGGCCGACGATGCCGCCGGCGGTGATCACTTCATTGCCCTTTTCCAGGGCGGACAGCAGTTCCTTCTGCTCCTTCGCGCGCTTCTGCTGCGGACGGATCAGCAGGAAGTAGAACACGATGAAAATCGCGATCATCGGCAGGAAGGACGTCATCATGTCCATCCCGCCGGGGGCCGCGCCCGCGGATTGCGCGTAGGCGTTGGTGATCAACACGGCGATTTCTCCAGAAACGTTGCCAAATCAACCCGTTATTCTAGCACGCCGGGGAGGCGATTCAGGTTGGCCCGGGCCTTGTAGTCGGCGGGGTCCAGCGCCAGCGCGCGCGCATAGGCGGCCCGTGCCGCGGCCGGGTTGTCGGCCAGCTCGTAGGCATAGCCCAGGTTGTTGTGGACACGCGACTTGCCGGGCGAGCGCGCCGCGGTGGCCTCCCATAGCGCCACCTCGCTGCGGTAGTCCAGGTTGCGCAGCAGCGTGGCGGTGCCCAACGCCACGAGCAGCGCGGCCACGAGCGGGGATCCCCACCGCGCCGGCATGCGCAGCGCCAGCGCGGCCAGCGCGAGCGCGGGACCGACGAGCGCGAGATACAACTGGCGATCGTTGGCCAGGTCGAAGCGCGCCGCCAGCGAATGCGTCGGCGCCAGCGAGAGCAGGAACCACGCGCAGGCGAAGCCCGTGACCGGGTGCGCCGGCGCCGTTGCGCCGTCCGCGCGGCGGCGGGGCCACAGGCCGCCGATCGCGCCCCCGACCAGCGCGACGACGATGGCGAGCCTTGCCAGCGCGGCACCGCCGCTCGCGGCGGGCAGCACGTCGGGGTCGATGTTCGTGCGCAACAGCAGCAGCGGTTCGACCACCAGGTAGGCGACGGCATCGACTTGCGCGACCAGGTTCGCAAGCGGGTCGCGCGTCGCAAGGCTTGCCGTGGCGAGGCGCCGATACGCGGGTACGGCGGCGATGGCGAGCGCAGCGGCGCAAGCCGCAAGCAGCGGCGCGCGCGTGCGCTGCCACGCGGTGCGCCACGAGCCGGTGCCCACGTAAACGACGAGCAGCACCGCGGCAGGCCACGCGATCGCCGTCTCCTTGACCAGCACCGCGCACGCGAACAACGCGAGCGCCGCGCCGCGCACGCCGCGCCGCGCGTCCAGCGCGCACACGAGCGCGGCCAGGAAGAAGAGCGCCATCAGCGACGTCGAGCGTCCCGACAGGTAGGTGACCGCCTCGGTTTGCGCCGGATGCAGGGCGAACACGAGCGCTGTCACCACGGCCAGCGTGCGCGCCTGCGCGACACGCAGTCCCGGCGCCAGCCGCAGCACCAGCGCGTAGACGAGCATTACGTTGGCCGCGTGCACGGCGACGTTGAACGCGACGTACGCCGACGGCATCCCGCCGCCCGCCTGCCACGACAGCACGTAGCTCGCCTTCAGCAGCGGCCGCAGGCCCGGCAGCGACGCCCACCACGCGGCCCATGCGTGGCTCGCCGCGCTCTCGACGATGACGACGTGGTCGTCGAACTGGAACACGGTTTGCGCCGCGTTCGCGTAGGCGACCAGCACGGCGGCGACCAGCAACGCGAGCGGCAGCGCGTGCCGGCGCCACGTTGCGCGCGCCGTGCTCATCGGCGCGGCGTCGAGAACGCCTGCTCGACCATCGCCACGGCATCCCACCAGCGATCGCTGCCGCCCAGCACGACGACGAGCACGCGCCGGCCGTCACGCTCGGCCACGGCGACGAGGCAGCTGCCCGCGCCGCTCGTGTAGCCGGTCTTCACGCCGACGACGCCCGGCACGCGGCCGAGCAGCGCATTGGTCGTCGTGATCGCGATGCGGCGGCCTTCACGCGACGCGAGCGTCACTTTTTCCAGCCCGACGATGCCCGCGAGGCGCGGCGCGGCAAGCACCGCGGTCCCGAGCGTCGCGAGATCCGTGGCCGAGCTGAGCTGGCCCGGCGCATCGAAGCCGCAGGCGTTGTCGAAATGCGTCTGCGCGAGCCCCATCGCGGCCGCGCGCTCGTTCATTCGCGCGACGAACGCGCGCTCGCTGCCCGCCACCCATGCGGCCAGCGCGATGCACGCGTCGTTGGCGGAGCGCACGAGCATGCCGGTGAGCAGCGTCGACGCGCGCCAGTGCTCGCCTGCGCGCAAGCCGAGCCGCGCGCCGCCGGCGCCGGCGGCGGTGCGCGAAATCGTGATGTCGGCGTCTCCTTGGGCGAGCCGCGCGTCCACCAGCAGCGCCGTCATCAGCTTCGTCAGGCTGGCGGGACGCTCCGCTGTGTCCGCCGCGCGCCCCCACAACGGGCGGCCGTCGACGACGACGAGATAGGCGCGTGCGGTGCTGGCGGCGTCGGCGAAGGGATCGGGCAACGCGGGCGCCGCTGCGGCGGGCGTGGGTGCTGGCGCCGGCGGTGCCGCGCGGCACGCCATCGGCACGGCGAGCGCCGCGCACATGGCTAGCGCGACGACGCTGGCTCGCGCCGCCGCGTGCGCGTTCATCCCGAACGTCAGAACGGCAACAGCTTCTTCACCTGGTTGATGCCCTGTTCCACCGGATTGACCGGCGTCGGCGCGGCCTGCGCGGCGGCCGGGGCGGGCGCCGGCTGCGCGGCATTCATGCCGCTGCCGCGCATCAGCGAGGCATAGCGGTTGCACAGTGGCACGATGGACCGGTCCATGCCCGTGTACGAGCGGCCCTTGCACTGCGCGTCGCCGGCCACGCGCACGTCGTCGTCGCAGGAGCCGCTGCCGACGAACGCCCAGTCGCGCGACGACACGCCGGACGCGCACGCGGCGCGCTGCGTGTCCGCGAAGCTGCGGCCGCAGGCGGTGAACGCCTTGTCCATCGTCATCGGGTCGTACTTGGCGCGCGCGGCGCGGAAGCCGGCGGGCGTGTTGGCGCTGGACGCGAGGCCGCCGACCTTGTCGCAGAAGGGCTTGCGCTGCGCGGCGCACGTCGAGTTGGCGGCGAAGATGCCGTCCGCGAACAAGCCGTCGAGCATCTGCTGGCAGGACTTGGCCTGCGCGTCGTCGGCCTGCGCCTTGTACGCGGCGATCTGCTGCTGCGACGTGTCGGTGCACGTGCCCACCTTGCGGCCCGACATCGTCTGCGTCATGTCGATCTCCTCGCCCTTGCGGCCGCCCTTCATGTGCATCGTGCCCTGGTACGTGTCGCCGGTGGCGACGAACGTGCCGGAGCCCGTCATCGGGTCCTTGCCGTTGCAGGCGAAGTCGAACGTCGTCTTGTTGCCGGTGGTCTTGACGTTGGTGGTCTGGCAATCGCTCTTCTGCGGCGCGAACTTCTCGCCGCCGGCGTCCTTGCGCTTGCACACCTGCATCTGCTGCGCGGGCATGGCCATCGGCATGCCGGCCATCTCCATCTTCATCGTCACGTCCCACAGCTCGTCGGGGCCGGGGCCGGGCTTGAACATCTGCGGCGCCTGCGCGAAGGCCGCGGAGGCGAGCGAGGCGGACAACAGGACGACGAGCGACGTGCGTCGCGATTGAGGCAACGACATTGCGGAATCCCCCGGAAGCTGTTGCAAGACGTTGCGGATTCTAGCCTTGCGCGGCCTTGGGTGCACGCGCGCGGTCGGCGTGAAAATTCCGGATGCATTCCGCCAGCGTTCCTGCTGCGATCGCCGCGCGCAGTTCCGCCATCAGCGCCAGGTAGTAGTGCAGGTTGTGCAGCGTGGCGAGCCGCGCGCCCAGGATCTCGTTGACGCGCTGCAGGTGGTGCAGGTAGCCGCGGCTGAACTCGCGGCACGTGTAGCACGTGCACGTCGGGTCCAGCGGCTCCGTGGAGTCGCGGTGCACGGCGTTGCGGATCTTGAGGTCGCCGAAGCGCGTGAACAGCCAGCCGTTGCGCGCGTTGCGCGTGGGCATCACGCAGTCGAACATGTCGATCCCCG
>JBGAIC010000087.1:0-9298 GCA_044225845.1 Casimicrobiaceae bacterium | reverse complement strand
GTCAGACACCAAATTCCGCTGCTGCTGCCACGCCCATTGCTGTGTCGCGTCGCGGAAATTGGTGTCTGACCCCATTTAATGGCGTGACCCCAATTAACGGCGGAACGTCGCGAGCACAGCCCCCGCCACGACAAACAACCCGCCGAACGCGCGATTGAGCCAGCGCACGTGCTGCTCGCCGCGCAACAGCGTCAGCATCCGCGCGGCAAACGCCGTGTAGCCGCTCATCACCACCGAGTCGGTGAACAACAGCGTCACGGCCGCGATCCCGTACTGCGGCGCGACGGGCCGCGTCACGTCGATGAACTGCGGCAGCACCGCCAGCATGAACAGGATGCCCTTGGGATTGGTCGCGTTGACGAGGAAGCCGCGCGCGACGAGCTGGCGCGGCGTGCCGTTGCCGGTGTCCGCGCCTTCGGTCGAGATCGGCGACGCCGGCGCGCGCCACTGCTGCACGCCGAGATAGACGAGGTAGGCGACGCCGACCCATTTGACGACCGCGAACGCGAACGTCGACGCCGCGAGCATCGCGCCCAGCCCCGCCGCGACGACGACCAGGATGAACATCACGCCGAGCTGCAGCCCGATGATGTTCCACCACGCGCGCGCGAAGCCGTAGCGCATTCCGGCCGCCATGCACGACACCGCGCCCGCGCCGGGCGAAAGGCTGATGAGCCAGCAGGCGACGAACAGCGCGAGCCACGTGGACCAGGTCATTGCACAACCGTTTGGATGCAAGGGGACGCCGACTGTAACAGCCCGAAACGCACGGCGCGCCCATCATTGCGATTAATTAACGCCAGCATTAATATTGTCGGATGCCCGCCAAACGCCGCCCACGCGGCCGCCCGCCGCTCGACGCGCATCCCGACGCGCGCGCCGCGCTGCTGGACGCCGCCGTCGCGCTCTATGCCGAGCGCGGCATCCGCGCGACCACCACCGCGGACGTCGCCGCACGCGCCGGGGTGACGCCCGCGCTCGTCCACTACTACTTCCGCCCGCGCGAGCGCCTGCTCGACGCGGTCGTCGAGGAGCGGGTCTCGAAGTTCGTCGAAGCGGTGGTCACGCGCTTGCCCGGGCCGGACACGCCGACCACCGACTGGGTGGCCGCCTTCGCCGACGCCGTGTTCGACGCCGCCGAGCGGATGCCGTGGATGCCGTCGCTGTGGATCCGCGAGATCATCGCGGGCGACGGGGACCTGCGCGCGCGCATGGCTCGCCACCTGCCGCGCGACGCGATCGGCGAACTGGTCGCGCGCATCGCCGACGGCCAGCGTCGCGGCACGCTCGCGCAGGACCTGGATCCGCGGCTCGCCTTCGTGTCGGTCGCCGGCGCGACGATGTTCGCACTCGCCACGCAACCGCTGTGGTCCAACATCGCGCACGGGCCGCTACCGACGCGCGCCGGGCTGCGTCGCCACGCGCGCGCGGTGCTCGCGCACGGACTCACCGGCTCCGCCATCGCCACGGCGCGCAGCCGCACGGCGACCAAGGCGGCGCCGCGCGCCGCACCCGCCCGGAGGGCCTCCGCATGATCGCCGCCCGCACTTCGCTCGCGTTGGCCGCGCTGCTGCTCGCCGCGTGCAGCGCGCCGCCGGACAACACCTGGCAGGGTTATGTCGAAGGCGAATTCGTCAACGTCGGCTCGCCGCTCGGCGGCCGCCTCGACACGCTCTCCGTCAAGCGCGGCGACACCGTTGCCGCCGGCGCGCCGCTGTTCGTGCTCGAGTCCGACAACGAAGCCGCCGCCCGCGCGCAGGCCGAGGCCCAGCTCAAGGCCGCCGAAGCACAGCTCGCCGACTTGCGCACCGGCAAGCGCGTGCCCGAGCAGGACGTCACCGCCGCGCAACTCGCGCAGGCGCAGGTCGAGGCGCAGAAGACCACGATGACGCTCGCGCGCGACGAGGCGCAGTACAAGATCGGCGGCATCTCCAAACAGCAGCTCGACGACTCGCGCGCCGCGGCCGCCGCCAACGACCAGCGCGTGCGGCAACTGAAGAGCGAGCTCGCGGTGGCGCGCCTGCCGAGCCGCGGCGAGCAGATCGCCGCGCAGACGGCGCAGGTGGCCGCCGCGCGCGCCGCGGTCGCACAGGCTGCATGGAAAGTCGGCCAGAAGGCTGTCGCGTCGCCGCGCGCGGGGCTCGTCAACGATACGCTGTTCGAGCCCGGCGAATACGTGAACGCCGGTGCGCCCATCGTGCGGCTCTTGCCGCCCGAGAACGTGAAGATCCGCTTCTTCGTACCGGAGCCGGTCGTCGGCAGCCTGCGCATCGGCCAGGCGGTGACGCTGCAATGCGACGGCTGCGCGGCGAACCAGACGGCCACCATCACGTTCGTCTCGCCCAGCGCCGAGTTCACGCCGCCCATCATCTACAGCAACGAGCGGCGCAGCAAGCTCGTGTTCATGGTCGAGGCGCGGCCCGCACGCGACGCTGCGACGGCGCTGCACCCGGGCCAGCCGATGACGGTGGCGGTGCACTGACATGGACGCCTCCGCGGGCACCGCGCCCGCCATCGACGTGCACAGCCTCAACAAGTCGTTCGGCGACAAGCACGTCGTGCGCGACCTCTCGCTCAAGGTCCAGCGCGGCGAGATCTTCGGCTTCCTGGGTCCCAACGGCAGCGGCAAGACGACGTCGATCCGCATGATGTGCGGCCTCTTGACGCCCGATTCCGGCAGCGGCACCTGCCTGGGCTTCGACATCCGTACGCAGCAGGACCACATCAAGCGCAACGTCGGCTACATGACGCAGAAGTTCTCGTTCTGGGACGACCTGACGATCCGCGAGAACCTCGACTTCGTCGCGCGGCTCTACGAGATGCCGGAGCGCGCGCGCGTCGTCGACGACGCGCTGAAAGGCCTGGGCCTCACCGCGCGCGCCAACCAGCTCACGGGCTCGCTGTCCGGCGGCTGGAAGCAGCGGCTCGCACTCGCCGCGTGCATGCTGCACAAGCCGCAACTGCTGCTGCTCGACGAGCCGACGGCCGGCGTCGATCCCAACGCGCGCCGCGAGTTCTGGCAGGAGCTGCACCGGCTGGCGGCCGCGGGCATCTCGGTGCTCGTCAGCACGCACTACATGGACGAGGCCGAGCGCTGCCACAAGCTCGCGTACATCGCGTTCGGCAAGCTGCTGGTGCAGGGTACCGTCGACGAGGTGGTGGCGAGCCAGAAGCTCACGACGTTCGCCGTGACGGGCCGCGACCTGGCCGACCTGGCCGCGCGCCTGGAGACGATGCCCGGCGTCGAGCAGACCGCGTTCTTCGGCGATTCGCTGCACGTGACGGGCCGCGACGCGGCCGCATTGCAAGCGAGCGTGCATCAGGCGACCGCGGGCACGACGGCCACCGTCGAGCAGGTGCCCGCCGGCCTGGAGGACGTGTTCATCCACCTGATGCGCGAGGCGACCATCGCGGAGGGCAAGGCGTGACTACGCCCGCGAACCCGGCAAAGACCACTGCCGATCCGCCGCGCGCCGAAGCCGCGCGGGCCCCGGCACCCCGCCGCGCATCGCGCGCGTTCTCGTTCGCGCGCTGGTGGGCCATCGTCGTCAAGGAGTTCCTGCAGCTGCGGCGCGACCGCCTCACGTTCGGGATGATCGTCGGCATCCCCATCATCCAGCTCGTGCTGTTCGGCTATGCGATCAACACGGACCCGAAGCACATGCCCACGCTGCTGCGGATCGCCGACAACAGCGAGTTCACGCGCTCGGTCGTCGCGGGGCTGCGCAACTCGGAGTACTTCGACATCGTCGGCGAAGTCGCGACGGAAGAGGAAGGCCGTCACGCGCTGGCCCAGGGCCGCGCGCAATTCGTGCTGACGGTGCCCGCCGGCTTTGCGCGCGACGTGCTGCGCGGCGCGAAGCCCGCGATGCTGCTGGAAGCCGATGCCACGGACCCGACGGCCACGGGCCTCGCGCTGTCGGCCACTACGGCCATCGCCGCGCAGGTCGCGCAGCGCGACCTACGTGGGCCGTTCGCGTCGCTGCAGCCCGGCGAAGCGCCCTTCACGATCGCCGTCCACCGCCTCTACAACCCCGAAGGACTCACGCAGTACAACATCGTGCCCGGCCTGATGGGCACGATCCTGACGATGACGATGGTGATGATGACGGGCCTCGCCATCACGCGCGAGCGCGAGCGCGGCACGATGGAAAACCTGCTCGCCACGCCGGCGCGACCGTTCGAGGTGACCGCCGGCAAGATCGTGCCCTATGTCGCGATCGGCCTCATCCAGATCACGATCATCTCCGTCGTCGCGCACTGGCTCTTCGACGTGCCGATGGCGGGCAGCGTCGTCGTGCTGTACGTGTCGGCGCTGCTGTTCATCGCCGCCAACCTGACCGTGGGCATCACGATCTCGTCGTTCGCGCAGAACCAGTTGCAGGCGATGCAGCTCACGTTCTTCTACTTCCTGCCCAACATGCTGCTGTCGGGCTTCATGTTCCCGTTCGCCGGCATGCCGAAATGGGCGCAAGGTGTGGGGAGCGTGATGCCACTCACCTACTTCAACCGCCTCACGCGCGGCATCCTGCTGAAGGGCAACGGCTTCGAGGACCTGTGGCCCAACATCTGGCCGCTGATGATCTTCACCGTCGTCGTGATGGCAGTGGCGCTGCGCGTGTACAAGCGGACGCTCGACTGATGCGCACCGCGCTCCTCCTCGCCGCCGCCGCACTCGCCGGCTGCACGCTCGGACCTGACTTCAAGTCGCCGGACGCGCCCGCCGCGCCGAGCTACACGGGCGCCGCGCAGGCGGAGACCACGGTCACCGCCGACGGCGTTGCACAGCGCCTCGTCGCCGCCCCCGCGCCGCGCAACGACTGGTGGACACTGTTCCGCTCGCCGGAACTCGATGCGCTGGTCGCGCAGGCGCTCGCGTCGAATCCGTCGGTCGACGAAGCACGCGCGCGGCTCGCACAGGCCCGCGAACAGATGAGCGCCCAGGACGCGTCCCTCACCTGGCCGCAGGTGGACCTGGACGCAGGCGTCAAGCGCCAGCAGATCGACCCGGCCGCATTGGGCTTCCCGCAAGCCGCCACGCCGCCGCCGTTCACCGTCTACAACCTGGGCCTCGACATCAGCTACACGCTGGACCTCTTCGGCGGCACGCGGCGGCAGATGGAGGCGGCCGGCGCGCACGTCGACTATGCGGCCACCGAGCTGGACGTTGCGCGCCGCACACTGGCGGCCAACGTCGTCAGCGCGGCGTTGCGCGCGGCCACGCTGCGCTCGCGCATCGCGACGACGGAGGCGCTGCTCGCCACGCAGCGCGCCCAGCTCTCGATTGCCGAGCAACGCTTCGCGCTCGGCGCCGTCGCCGAAGTCGACGTCGAGAACCAGCGCGCGCTGGTCGCACAGACCGCCGCGCTGTTGCCGCCGCTCAAGGGGCAGCTCGCCGCCACCGAACACGAAATCGCGTCCTACCTCGGCAAGGCGCCGGCCGATGCGACGATCCCGCCGTTCACGCTCGCGATGTTCACGCTGCCCGCCGAGATTCCCGTCACACTCCCCGCGGAACTCGTGCGTCAACGCCCCGACGTTCGCGCCAGCGAGGCGCTGATGCACGAAGCGTCCGCGAACGTCGGCGTCGCCACCGCCAACCTCTATCCGAAGTTCACGATCAGCGGCAACGGCGGCACCACACGGACGAGCTTCGCCGACATCGCCAACGGCATCAACGTCTGGAGCATCGGCTTGAGCCTGCTGCAGCCCGTCTTCCACGGCGGCGAGCTGCAGGCGCAGAAGCGCGCGAGCGAAGCCGCGTTCGACGCGGCACGCGCCGCCTATCGCGGCACCACGGTGCGCGCGATCGTGGAAGTGGCGAACGCGATGGCAGCGCTGGAAGCAGATTCGCAGGCGCTGGCCGCGCGCGATACGGAGTTGGCGGCGACGCGGCGCGTGGCCGTCATCACACGCCAGCGCTACGACCTGGGCGGCGTCAGTCAGCTCGTGCTTCTGGATGCGGAGCGCCAATGGCGTTCGGCAGCGCTGGACCACGACGTGGCGGTGGGGCAGCGGTACAGCGATACCGCGGCCTTGCTGGCCGCGCTGGGCGGCACCTGGCGGTCTTGATGGCCATAACGCGACCGGCGCATAGGCTATTCATACATTCGCGCCGCAGCGAGAATCATCGCAAACAAGCGCCACGACGGTTCGGACGGCACTGATTCGCCACGATTCAGAAAGTAGCCATCGAAGGAACTTGTCCACGCGCGCGCGGCCTCCAGGTATTCCTCCAGCGTTGTGTTGCTCCAGTGGTCTGGCGCCAAGGGCAATTCTTCGCAGAGCGCGTCCAGGAACTCCATGAAATCCTGGCGAGTATTCACCGCATTTGCCAGCTGGGTAACTTTCCCCATCAATCACCTCTTATCCTGACGGAAACACCTTTGCCAGAAGGGCTCATCCTACGTGCCTCATTGGCAACTTCCTCCTTTCCTCAAGGCTTGACGGCAGTGAGGAATATGGATATCTTTTATATATCCAAAAGGGAGTTTCGCATGGCCACCCGTTCCACCGCCAACCAGATCGCCTTCCGCTACCGTCTGTCTGACAGCGCCACCGGCGTGACACGCGAAACGGCGAAGCGTCTGGCCGCGCACCTTGGCGTAGACGAGACGCAGGCGATCCATCAGGCGCTGCACGAACTGGCCGTACGCGCATTGCCGCAATACGAAGCCGATGACGGTCCGCTGACCGCGGTCCAGGTCCGTCAGATCAGGAAGCGCGTCCCGCAACGTGCCACGCGTTCGATTCGTTCCAGCCTGGTCGACGTGGAAACCGAGTGACGCATCAGTGGTGGAGCGAGCCCACCGCGGGCGAGATCGTCTGGTGCCACTTTCCTGACGACATCCGTCCCCGTCCCAAGCCTCGGCCTGCGCTGATCCTGGCGGTGTTCGACGACGACGCGCCCCGGTTCACGGTGCGCGTGGCCTACGGCACGAGCCAGCGCACCACGACGCTGTATCGTGGCGAATTCGCCATCCTGAAGGCGCGCAATCCGGCTGCGTACGCGACGGCCGGGTTGAGCTACGACACGAAGTTCGATCTCAAGCAGGTGCTCGATCTACCCTGGAGCACCGAATGGTTCTCGGTACCACCCGCAGCGCCTCACGGGCAGATTCCGAAGCTCGGCGTGTTGCACCCGTCGCTGGTGCGCGCGCTTCAGGCCGCCTTCCAGGCAGCCATCACGTGATCTTCCCCGGGCAGTTCACCGCACGTCCCCGGTTGCGCACTATCAGCTCGCGCGCAGCGACTCAGTACTTCACCGAACACCCATAAGGCGACGTACTCGCAGTGGTTACCGGCTTGCCGGCCATCGCCTCATTGAGCGCCACCTGCACATAACTGTCGCTGGCCTTGTGCGAGGCCGGGTTGGCGCTGCGATGCGCATCGGCCGCGCCGTCGTAGATCACCTTGCCGGACGGGTCGACGACGAACATCTGCGGCGTGGTCTTGGCCGCGTAGGCGCGGCCGGTGGCGCTGGTGCCGTCGATCAGCACGTGCTTCTGCGCCGCGCCCTGCGCTTTCTCCCACGCGCTCATCTGCGCGGCGGTCTTGTACTCGGGATGGGACTGGTTGGTGGAGTTGATCGTGAGCCACACGACGTCCTTCGCGCCCCAGGTCTTCTGCAGGTCCTGCATCGCCTTGGCGCTGTAATGCGACTGGACGAACGGGCATTCCGGGTTGGTCCACTCGAGCACGACGTACTTGCCCTTGTAGTCGGCCAGGCTCACGGACTTGCCGGCGGTGTCGGTCAGCGTGAACGCGGGCGCGGTGCTGCCGGCCTGCTGGGCCAGCGCGAGCGGCGCGGCCAGCGCAAAGGCGACGGCCGACACGGAAAGCCGCAGTGCGCGGCCGAAAGGGATGGCGTGCGAACGGGACATGGGCGTCTCCTCGAAGCGCTGTGGCAGCGCCAATCAGCGGGTGGTCAGCGGGCGGGCAGCGGCGCCAGCGCGTCCAGCACCGCCTTCTGCGTAAGAAGCTCGGGCAGCAGCAAAGGTTCCGCGCCGGGCCGGTAGAGGACGTAGACGGGTACGCCGTTGCGGCCCAGCGTGGCGAGTGCGCGCGTGATGTCCGGGTCGCGCCGCGTCCAGTCGGCGCGCATCAGCGCCACGTTGCGCGACGCGAACGCGGCCTGCACGTCGGGGCGGTTGAGCGTCGTGCGCTTGTTCACCTGGCAGGTGACGCACCACGCGGCCGTGAAGTCGACGAACACCGGCTGGCCGCTGCCGGACAGCTCGGCCGCGCGCGCCGCGTTGAACGGCGACCAGCCCTCCTCGGCGGTGGCCGCAGGTGCCGGCGTGCTGCGCGAGTCGACGACCCACAGCGGCATCACGATCCACAGCGCGGCGACGGCGCCCGCGACGGCGAGCACGCCGAACGCGCGGCCGCGGGTCGAGCGCGCCGCCTGCAGCGCCCACAGCGCGAACGCGGCGCACAGCAGCACCGCGAGGAGCCGCAGCACGGCGTCGTTGTCGAGCTGCGCGCCGAGCACCCACGCGAGCCACGCGACGGTGGCGAACATCGGGAACGCGAGCAGCTGCTTGAAGCGGACCATCCACGCGCCCGGGCGCGGCAGCGCGCGGCGCCACGCGGGGAACAGCGCGAGCAGCACGTAGGGCAGCGCCATGCCGACACCCAGCGCCGCGAAGATGGTGAGCGTCAGCGCGGCGGGCTCGGTGAGCGCAAAGCCCAGCGCCGCGCCCATGAACGGCGCCGTGCACGGCGACGCGATGACCACCGCGAGCACGCCGGAGCCGAAGGCGTCGAGCGTGCGGTTGCTGCTGCGCCAGTCGCGCACGCGCGACGGCGCGAACTGGCCGAATTCAAACACACCCGCGAGGTTGAGGCCCAGCACGAAGAACAGCAGCGCCAGCGCAGTGACCACCAGCGGCGACTGCAACTGGAAACCCCAGCCCAGTTCGGTGCCGGCTGCGCGCAACGCGAGCAGCGCGCCGGCGAGCGCCAGGAACGAGAGCACCGCACCGGCCGCGAAGGCCGCGGCTTCGCGCCGCAGCGTGGCGCGATCGTCGTGGTGCTCGGCAAAGCCCAGCACCTTGAGCGTCAGCACCGGGAACACGCAAGGCATCAGGTTGAGCAGGATGCCGCCGAAGAACGCGAACGCGAGCGCGATGCCGAACGTCATCGTCGACGTCGAGCTCGTCGCGGGCGCCGGCAAGGCGGCAGGCAATGCAGGCGCGGTGGACGCGGCAGGCGCGAGGTTGAGCTGAGGCGCGGCATCCAGCGGCTTGGGCCCCGCCACCACCGTCCCGGTGAGCGGCACGTCGAGCGTCACGGC
>JBGAIC010000007.1:0-90515 GCA_044225845.1 Casimicrobiaceae bacterium | reverse complement strand
AGGCCGGTCAGAGCCTCGCGCTGTCGTTCGGCGAGCAGCTGCGCTGGGTGATCCTGCCGCAGGCCACGCGCATCGCGATCCCGCCGACGGTCGGCTTTCTGGTCCAGGTCATCAAGGGCACCGCGCTCGCTTCGGTGATCGGCTTCATCGAGCTGACCAAGGCCGGCACCATGATCACCAACGCCACCTTCAAGCCCTTCGTGGTCTACAGCTGCGTGGCGCTCCTGTACTTCGCGCTGTGCTTCCCGATCAGCCTGTACGCCAAGACCCTGGAAAGGAAAACCCATGTCCGCTGACACCGCGCTGCACGAGGCCACCGCACCCGAGGCCACCTCACCCCAGGCCTCCGTGCCGAAGGCGCCCGCGCCCGACCGCGTGGTCGTCGACATCGCCGCGCTGCGCAAGTCCTACGGGGCCAACGAGGTGCTCAAGGGCATCGACCTTCAGGTGCGCAGCGGCGAGGTCATCGCCATCATCGGCAAGAGCGGCTCGGGCAAGAGCACCCTGCTGCGCTGCATCAACGGGCTGGAGGAGTTCCAGGACGGCGCCCTCACCGTGGACGGCAAGCCGCTGCTGCACGACAGCGCCACGGCCATGCGCGAGCTGCGCCAGCGCGTCGGCATGATCTTCCAGAGCTTCAACCTGTTTCCGCACCTGACCGTCGGCGGCAACGTGATGCTGGCACCGCGGCTCGTCAAGGGCGTGGGCCAGCCGGCGGACGCGCAGCAGGCGCGGATGCTATTGGCGCGCGTCGGGCTCGCCGAGAAGTTCGACGCGTGGCCGGATCAGCTGTCCGGCGGCCAGCAGCAGCGCGTGGCCATCGCGCGCTCGCTGGCGATGGAACCCGCCGTAATGCTGTGCGACGAGATCACGTCGGCACTGGACCCCGAGCTCGTCGGCGAGGTGCTGCGCGTCGTCGAGGGCCTGGCCAAGGACGGGATGACGCTGCTGATGGTGACGCACGAGATGAACTTCGCGCGCAAGGTGGCAAGCCGCGTCGTGTTCATGCACGCGGGCAAGATCCACGAGATCGCGGCGCCGCAGGAACTGTTCGGGGCGCCGAAGACGCCGGAACTCAGGCAGTTCCTGTCGGCGCTGCATAACTGAGGTTGGAAAGCGTTGCGCGAACCTCGAGTTTCGTCCGCCTCGATCCGCCCCATTCCCGATTCGCGGGCGACGAGCGCACATGCGCATTCGCCGCCCTCTGTAACCGGCCGCCCTCTGTAACCGGCTTGCTTGCTATGCCGCCTTGGGTGCGCGGTTGCGGATCTTGAAGCCGAGGATGATCTCGAGCACGCCGACGATGATGGCCATGATCCCGATCCACACGATCAGCGCCAGCGCGCCGGCGCCGGGATTCAGGAACAGCAGGATGCCGAAGATCAGCGACGCGGCACCGGCCAGGATCAGCCACCACTCGTTGTCGATCTCCTTGCGCAGCCGAATGGCCGCCGAGATCTCGAGCACGCCGCGCACGATGCAGACGCCGGCGATCATGTACAGCAGCACGAGCGCCGTGATGGCGGGCATCATGAACGTGTAGACGCCGGCCGCGATGCTGACGAGGCCCATGATCAGCATCCACCACGGGAAGCCGTCCTTGTGCGGGCCCTTGAACGCGGCGAACACGCCGAAAATGCCGTCGACCAGCGCGTACGCGCCCCACAGCAGCACCAGCGCCGCGATCGCGGTGATCGGCTCCACCAGCGCCAGGATGCCGAAGATGACCGCGGCCAGGCCGCGCAGCGCAAAGACCCACCAGTTCTTCTGCAGGAATGTCAGCATGACGCGCGGCCTCCCGAACCGCTTGGGCCTCAGTCGAGGCGCCGGTTTCCGAGGCTCGTATCCTCGTTCAAATCCTGCGCACCTGCAACTGAACCTTAGCCAGCGCGCCGTGCATGTGCCGTGATGATCTGCGCAACGCTCGCCGTCAGGCGCTTGGCATAGGGCACGTGCAGGAATTCGTTCGGGCCGTGCGCGTTGGAATGCGGGCCCAGTACGCCGGTGATCAGGAACTGCGCGCGCGGGAACTGCTTGCCCAGCATCGCCATGAACGGAATCGTGCCGCCCTCGCCCATCGCGGCCGCGGGCTTGCCGTAGTTCGCCTGCGACGCCGCCTGCATCGCATCCGCAAGCCACGGCGCCGTGGGCGGCGCGCTCCAGCCCGACGCCCCCTGGTCGGCCTCGAACGTCACCTCGGCGCCATAGGGCGGATCCGCTTCCAGCACGCGCTTCATCTCGACGGTGGCCGCGTGGCCATCGATCGTCGGCGGCAGGCGCAGCGAGAGCTTCAGCGACGTGCAGGGCCGCAACACGTTGCCCGCATTGGCGATCGGCGGCAGGCCGTCGGCGCCCACGACGGACAGCATCGGGCGCCAGGTGCGGTTTAGCAGCGCCTCGGCGCGATCCTCGATCATCGCCTGCGTGCCGCCCGCGAACGGGTACTTGGTGATGACCGTCGCACCCATGATCTCCGCGGCCGCGCGCGCCTGCTCCATCCGCTCGGCGGGAATCGGCGCGTGGAAGGCCGCGGGGCGGATGGCGCCGTCGAGCGCGCTCTCGAGCCGCTCGATCAGCACGCGCGCGATGCGGAACGACGACGGCACGACACCGCTCGCGTCGCCGGAATGCACGCCTTCCGTCAGCACGCGCACGTTGAGCGTGCCGGCCGCGAGGCCGCGCAGCGACGTCGTCACCCACAGGCGCTCGTAGTCGCCGCATCCGGAATCGAGGCCCACGACGAGTTCCACCGGGCCCAACCGCGGCGAGAGTGCCTCGAGGTAGGCTGGCAGGTCATAGCTGCCGCTTTCCTCGCAGGTCTCGATGATGCCGACGCAACGCGCGTGCGGCAGCCCTTGCGCGTCGAGCGCGCCCAGCGCGGCCAGCGACGCGAACACGGCATAGCCGTCGTCGGCACCACCGCGGCCATAGAGCTTGCCGTCCTCGAAGCGCGGCACCCACGGCCCATAGCCGTCGTGCCAGCCCGTCATCTCCGGCTGCTTGTCCAGGTGTCCGTACAGCATCACGGTGCCTGCGCCGGCATGCGCGCCGCGCGCCGGCACTTCGAAGAAGAGCACCGGCGTGCGGCCGGGCAAGCGGACGATCTCGACGCTCAACCCGCTCACCGGCTGGCGCTTGACCCACGCCAGCGCCTGCTGGATCACCTTCTCGATATACCCGTTCTGCTCCCATTGCGGGTCGAAGTGCGGCGACTTGGCCGGCACGCGGATGTATTCGGTGATCTCGGGAACGATTTCGCGGTCCCATTGCGCGTCGATGCGGCGCGCCAGGGCTTCGGCACTGTCAGCGGTCATGTCGGATGCGGGCTTGATGCGGACGAAGCGCGAAGGATATCAGCCGGTGAGCAAGCCCACGCGCGCGAAGAAACGGAGCGCGAGGGCGAGGCCTTCCTGGCCATGCGGATACTGCGGGCCCAGGCCCGCCAGCAGTGCGGCATGATCGCGCGTGCCGTCCATCAGCTGCACGAGCGTGCGCATCGCGGGATCCTCCAGGTTCACGCTCTCGTGGCGCTGGTTGGGCACCGACGTCTGTATCGCGGCCAGGCGCCGCACCAGCGGCGAAACCGAAGGTCGCGCACCGAGCTCCGGCACCACCGGAGCCGGATCCAGGTACAGCGCGACGACGTTGGCCACGTACAGCCCGCTGACCAGCGCTTCGGGGCTGCGCGTGTCGGTGGGCGTGTGCTCCCGGCGCCACGCGGCCACCTCGTCGAAGCCGACGGTCCGTGGCGCGCGCTCGATCAGCCACCGCGCGAGCGCACGGACAGCCGGGTCCAGCGGCGCCAGCACCTGCTCGCGCGAGCCTCCCTCCCGCTCCGTATCGTCGATCGAGTGCACCAGCGACGACGCGATCGCGACCTGCATGTCGCGGACGCGCGACACCTGCATCGCGAAATTCGTCGACGACGGCGCGCGCGTCAGCAGCGTGTTGCGGAAGCGGCGCATCCGCGCGAAGTCGAGGTACTGCTCGGCCTCGACGCGCTCGCAGCGCGCGACGAACTGGCGCACGCGCGCACCCAAACCCGACGGCGTCATCATCCGCACGTCGGTATCGCCCAGGTAGTCCAGGCCATGCGCCGCGGCGCGCGCCATGAACTCGTGGAAGTAGAACGGCTCGTTGGGCACGGCCATGTCGTCGTGCATCAGTGCGCTGTCGGTCCGCGCGGCGCGCTCGCCCAACTCGGCGCGCAAGCCCGTGTCGCGCGCCGACTGCGTGCTGCCCGCCTCGCCCATCAGCGCAAGCATCTCGCGCGCCTCGCGCAGCCGGGCGGCGGGATCCCGCGTGTTCCGCGTGCGGAAGTTCATCGCGTCCCAGCCGATCTGGCGCACGCGGCTGCCGGGCAGCGCGTTGTAGCTGACCATCGCGATCCCTTGTGGCGACAGCCTCGACGCGATCATCTCGAACAGCGCCGTGCGCACCGGGTCCGGTACCCACGAGTAGAAGCCGTGGGCGATGATGTAGTCGAACTCGCCGAGCGATTCCGGCAACTCGCGCAGGTCCGCGACCAGCAGCTCGGCATTGGCGAGACCCAGGTCGCGCGTGATCGCCCTGCCCGCCTCCACCGGACGTGCCGCGACGTCGAAGCCGACGACGCGCGACCGCGGCCAGCGCGCGGCAATCGGCAGGATGTTGGCGCCGGTGCCGCAACCCACTTCCAGCACGCGCGCGGTGGCAAGCGGCGGCGGCTCGACGCCGAACAGCATGGCCACCGTCGCCAGGCGGTCCGGATGCGCGTGCGGGTAAGGCGCGTAGTCGTAGTCCACCGCCTCGTAGATGCGGCGGATGTCGGCGGTGACCGGGTCGTCCAACGCGGCTTGCGTCATGACGTGGGCACGCAGGCATTGACGCCGAGCGCGCCGCGGCCTTCCGGTATCCAGCCCTGCGCGATCATGTCGGCGCGAACCGCGAGGTCCGTCGTGTAGCGATGGTTCGGGGCACCACCCTGGCCGTCGTTGTAGAGCCGGTACAGCGGCTGTGTGCCGGACGCGCAGCTGCCGTCGGTGGCGGGCAGCAGAGCGCGGAACGCATCGCCTTCGTAGGTCCATGCGGGAAACGTCATCACCGCGGCACAATCGGTGGGTATCGCCGAGTAGAAGTGCGAGCTCTTAGGCGCGAATGCCGCGCTGAAGAAGCGGCACACGGGCGTGCCCACGCTCGCCGCGAGTGGATACGCGAGGAACGTGCGTCCCGTGCGTTCCCAACCTGCGAAGACGCCACTGTCCATGATCGCGATGTCGGATTCCGACGCCGTCATGAAGTAGTGGTTCCAATCCGGGTATCGGTATTCGACGACCGTCACGGTCGCCTGGGGCGTGGTGGGCGGTGTCGTTGGCGGCGTCGTGGGCGGTGTCGTCGATGGCTGCCACCCGAGCTGCACGACTTCGAAATCGCTGGCCGTCAGCTGCGCGAATGCCGGATTCAGGATGTCGTTGTTCCAGCGCGTGTCGAACGTGCCGCCGATGTAGAGGTCGGAACCGTTGTCCGCCACGATGAGCCCGTAGCGCTGCATCGCGCGGAAGATCTTGCGCACGTTGGCATCGGCGGTGCGCAGCGCCGGGTCGGCGCCGCCGACCGACGCCCTGAGCCGCAAGCGCGCGCCCAGCGGCAGCGCGCCGCTCGTCGATCCGGCCGTGTGCGAAGCCGGGTATACGTGGCCGTTGGTCGCGCGTACGGTCACGCGGAAGGCGTGGCCGATGTCGGTGACGGCCGAATCCCAGGCTTCGTCGTAACGGACGAGGCCGGGAAAGATCGCGAGTCCCGCCGCGTCCGCGGACGTCCACCCTGCGGGCCGGCGCGCATTGCTGCCGAGATCGAACCAGGCTCCCGAGCCTGCGTACCATTGCGCGTGCGCCGTGTCGTACCAGACGTTGTACAGCTCGTACAGCGCGTTGCCCGTGCAATCCACGAGCAGCAGGTGGCGGTCGCCGTCGTCGCGCTGGTCGACGTTGCCCGGCGTACCGCCTTCCACCCAGTGACGCTGCGTGGCGGCTGCCGCGGGAATCGGATAGAACGGCAGCGGTGTGCCGCTCGCGTGGTCCACGCCGTCGCTCTCGTCCGCATAGTCGAACACCACTGCGACCTTGGGCGTCGCCACACCGTCCACGACAACATAGGGCATGCCATAGATGTCGTCGCCGCCCGCCTCGCCGCCGAAGTCCGGGTGTAGCCGGCGCGTGCTGCCGTTGCCGATGAACGCGATGTAGGCATCGGAGCGCGCGTCGACCGGCGCGCTCGAGATGTCCGTGTTCCACCAGTTGTCGGCGGGCAATGCCGGGCCGCCTGCGCGGACCGCCCCGCCTTCGGCAGGCAGCGCGGACGGGCAGCGCAATGGCGTGGCGGCCGCCGTCGCGGCGACGAACGCAACGAGCGCCGCGACTGCGCGCAATGAATGCCCCCTGGCGATCATCGTGCGATGTTAGCGCGGTAACGGGTCGGCCGTACTCCGTGCTTGTAGTCGCGCGTACAGCGTACGCAGCGCGTCGCCCTGCGGGCCCGCCAGGTAGACGTCGAGTTCGCTCGCGTCCGCATGGTGATGGCGGCGGCCGGCCGCCAGGAAACGGTCGATCTCGGCCGCGTTGCTCGTCGTGTCGAGGTCGAGCGCGAGCACGCGATCGATCGCGGCCACGCTGGCACGCCAGTCGTCGAGCACGTCCGCGTAACGCACATGGATGCGCGGCGCATCCGTTTGCGCCAGGAAGGCTTCCGCACGTGACGAATAGGCGTGCCACAGCGCGAGGCCCTGCCGCACCGGCATGTCGCCGCGCGCGTCGAGCGAGCGCGCCACCTCGAGCGGATTGCGCACCGGGACCACGTAGACGGGCCGGTACCCGGACGCGCGCAACGCGCGATCCCACAGCGGCGCCAGGACGCAGATGCGTGGGTCCTTGAGAAGGATCGTCGGCGCCTCGCCGAACTCGGCAGGCAGCAGGTCCGCGATGTCCGCGAGCAGCTCGTCGACCAGCACGCCGTGGTCCGGCAGCGTGACGTCCAGGCTGTTCCAGTCCGCGCCCAGGCGGTAGAGGAAGCGTGCATCGAGGTCGTTGATCGCCTCCGCTTCCCAGAAACCCGTCGGATTGACGGCGAGCCGTGGCGCCATCAGGCGCGCCGGCAGCGCGGCACCGCAAAGATTCAACACGCGCGCGATGGCCGACGTGCCGCTGCGATAGACGCCGAGCACGACGATCGCGGTGCGTGGGACAGTGGCGTTTGCACGCGGCGTGAGAGCCGCCACGTCGGGTTCGCGACGCGCCAGTACATCGTGCGCGGTCCTGCGCAAGCGCTCGACGGGGAGGAACTCGCCCTGCCCCGCGCGCAGTGCGTCGCGCAGCACGAGCGTGCGGTTGCGCGGATGTTGCGGCGCGAGCACGTTGGCCACCGGCGCTTCGGTCGTGAGCGCATTGGTCGTCAGTGCGCGCGCGATCACCGCCTCGTCGCCAGCGACCTGCCGGCGCGCATCCGCCACATAGGCCGCCGCCTCGACGATCACCGGCTCTTCGTCCAACGCGGCGCGCGTAGCGAAGTCCCATCCCCTGTGCGCAGGCAGGTCGCGGAAGCCGCCGAGGCGCCGGAAGAATTCGCGGTCGACGATCAGGTTGTCGTCGGCGCCCAGTGCGTCGCGCTTCAACAGCGAGAAGCTGCCGTCGTCGACGTGCGGTGAATCGCGCGAAGCCAGGCTCTTGCCGTCCGTGGCCTCCGATGTGGGAGCCGCGACCACGCGCGCGGTGCGCGAGAAGCCCCAGGAAGGCCTTTGGCGTGCAAGCGCGTCCAGCATCAGCGCAATCCGCTGCGGCGTGTAGCGGTCCGCTGCCCCCAGGAACGCGACGAAATCGCCGGTGGCTTGGGCCGCGCCACGGTTCGCCGCCGTCGCGAGACTTGCCGAGTCGTGGACGAGCAACGTGCGCGGGATCGCGTGCCCGACCAACGTCCGTTCGACGATGGCGCGCGTGTCGTCGGTGGACTGCGCGTCGACCACGACGATCTCCGCCGCCGCTTCCGTCTGCGCAAGCACCGATTGCAACGCGTCGGCGATCGTCGCGGCGCCGTTGTGCACAGGAATCACCACGCTGACGCGGGCATGTCGCACCGGCATCCGCGAACGCGCCGTCTCGCGCGCCATCGCATCCGCCACCAGCATGCCCTGCTCTGCATCGGCCTGCGGCCCGAGATGCTTGGCGAGCACGAGGCCGAGATTGTGGCGGACCATCTCGTCTCCCCACTGCGTCCGGTCCGCCGCCTTGACGAGCCACTCGAGCGCCTCGCGATAGCGCATGCGCTCGAACAGCGCGACGCCCAGCATGTGCATCGCGTCGGCATTGCCAGTTTCGCGCGCGAGCCACGCGCGGTAGTGGCGCTCGGCTTCGCGGAGGGCGCCGCTGCGATGCGCCGTGTCCGCGGCCGCCGCGAGCGACGCGATACTGCCGTTAACCTGGGGCGCAGGCTCAACCACACCAGGCCGCGCGGTGATCGCGGGCGGTGGCGTGGCCTCTTGGGGAGCGCTATCGTCGACCTGCGCGCCGTGGCAATGCTTGTAGCGCTTGCCGCTGCCGCAGGGACAGGGATCGTTTCGGTTCATCGTGGGCCCGCGGCCGGAGCGCCTTGCGAGCGCCGGAGGCCGCATCCGCCCTCCTGCCGTCTACAGGACGAAGAATACCAACCCGACCGCGATGATCACGATCCCGGCCAACAGGATGAGGCCGATCAGTATGCGCAGCAGCGTGCCCACTCCCCGACGTTACACGCGCGCCTCCCCGGGCAGTAGAAGGGTTTGGCCTACAATTTACCTACGCGCGGTCAATCTTCGGGACGTTCCGACGCAGGAGGCCTCAATCTCGTGCCAGTAACGGATGATCGGAGCAGGCGTCGCTGGGTGCTGGTCGTCCTGCTCGCCTGTGTGCTTGCCATACTCTTGTGGCCCTACGCCAAGCGGCTTGCAGGCGTGCGCAGCGGCGCTCCCGAGACGCCGGGTTCTGGTGCGTCGGCCAACAGCAAGTTCCCGACGATCGCAGCCAGTGGCGCTGCCAGCGGCGCGCCGTCGATAACCCGGCGCAACCAGCCCGCTCCGGACGAAAAGCCTCGGCTGCCCGCGCCGCTGCCGCCGCTGAACACGCGGGTGGTCGACGTGCTCGCGCAGCTCAAGGACGCCGCAGATCATGGCGACGCGCGAGCCGCGTGTCGCGTCGGCGCCGAGCTGGCGCAGTGCTTTCGCACGGTATGGTTCGCGGCCAACACCGAGGAGATGGCGCGCGATGCGGTCAAGAATCCGGACCCGAAGGAGACTGCCGCCATCCTGAAGGTGGCCGACGCAGAGCGCATCTCGCTCGCGCCCGAACTCGCGCGCTGCGAGGGCGTCAGCGACGTCGACCGGAACGAAGCCTGGAGCTACCTCGCACAGGCAGCCAGCGCGGGCAATGCCGCCGCCGCGGCTACGTTCTATACCGGCCCACCCACCGAGTACTTCAAACAGAACTCGGACGTCCTCGACTTCTGGCTCGAGCATCGCGAGGAATATCGCGACATGGCGATCGCTGCGGGCGATCTCTATGCGCTGCACCAGGCCGGTGGCGAGGCAAGCATGGGCGTTGGCTGGGGCGGCCGGTCACGCGAATTCCCGAAGGATCCCGCGTTGGCGGTGACCTACGATACGGCGATCCTGCCGCTGCTGGCCGACAACAATGCTGCCGGCAAGCAAATGGCGCTGGAGCGATTGGCAAAGTCGATGACCCCCGCCGAATTCGAGGCCGCGCAGAAGGCGGGCGAGGCGTTACGTGCGCGCTACTTCGCCAACGTACAGCCCATCAGCAACGTCAACCGCGTGGCGACGTTTCGGCCAGAGCGTTGCGCGGATTGAGGCGAAGCGTCACCGATTCACATCCAGAACAGGCGCGTCTTCGTAAGGATCGTTGGTGATCATGTAATCGATCTTCGAATAGGGGCAATCGAGATAGAACGACGAAATCTCCGGGTGCCCGTTCGCCGCGTCGTCGGCGACGCTGTCCACGAGGTAAGCGGCGCCCGGGGGATAGTAAGGCGACCTGTTGGGGTCGGGAGCGGCTTGCGGCCCGTCGGTCCTGCACGCCCCGATCGATCCCTGCGTGCACCTGGTGCCATCGACCCACGTCGCACCGCTCAGGTTTGCGCCCGACCAGTCTTGCTGTCCGGAGATTTTTGCGTCGGTGAAGTCCGCGTAGGTCAGGTCAGCATCGCCAAACAGTACATCGGTCAATTCCGCGCGCACAAAGATCGCGCCGGTGAGTTTGGTTCCCAGGAAGGAGACATAGTTCAACTTGGCGTCAGTGAAGTCGGTCCCGGAGAAATCGGAGAATTTCAGGTTGGACCGGGGCCGAACCCATACCGTGTTGGTGAAGTCCGAGCACGCCGCGTTGGACGCCTCGACCGACATCGTGCGCAGAGTTGCATCGCGAAACGTGGACAAACGGAGGTCGACTTTGTAGAGGGTCAACTCCCTCAAGGACGCCCCTGTGAAGTTGGCGCGCCTCAGCTCGAATCGCGGCGGATGAGCAATCTGCAACCTGTCGGGAATGCTTATGGTGGTATGGGCGAACTTTGCCCGGGTCATGTTGACACCCAGCATCCCGGTGTACAACCGGTTCTCGCACTCCCATTGACCGAGGTGGACGTGATGGATATCGGCTTCCGTGAAGTCGGACCAATTCATCACGGCGCCCTGCAAGGCGGTAAAGCCGAGTGCTGCTTTCGTGAAATTGGCGCGCTCTACGTCGCCGCATTGGAGATAGGCGCGATCGAGACTCGATCCTGAAAAATTGGCTCGTCGAAGATTCGAATACCGAAACGACACGATCTCGAGATCGCGCCCCGACAAGTCTGCGTCCGTAAAGTCCATGCGCCAGCAATCAAGCACCCCGCTGTTACCGCCATTGGGGCCAAGGCGCCATTCGCAGTTTGCAAGCGGACCGGATTTGCGGAACGGCTTGTAGATTGCGGGGGCTTGGGCGCCAAGTCCCGAGCTGCCGACTATCGCGGCGAGTGCGAGGGCGATTGAGCGAAGAAATCGCGTGGGACGCATGCATGCCTCAGGCAGGTTGTTGCCCGTATTGTCGGGGCATCCACTCATCAATCGCAACCACAAGTCAACGCCTGGTTCCCGCAGTCGGGCCTGTGTTGCGAAAGGTCGATGCGCTCGACGACGCGCGGACGGTGATCGCACCGTGGATCGCCTGATGGGAGCGCGAGGAAATGGCATCAAAAGCCCTCGCCGGCGTTCCAAACGGTGCGGCGCCAGTCCTGTGGCGTGCGTGCGGTGCCCTGTGCGCGCGGCAGATGCGTGCCGCGTCACACTACAGTCCAGTCCACCAACAGGTAAGACCACGCGTCGCACCTTGACCGACGCGGCGCATGATGAGCCTCCTTCACTGTCGACGGAACGCAATGAAACTCGATAGCCTTGTCCCGATACTGCGTACGTGGAACCTCGCCGAATCGATGGCCTTCTACACCAATGTATTGGGTTTCGAATGCGAACGGCATGAGCCCGACCGAGAGTGGGCTTCGCTATGCCGCGATGATGTTCGCATAATGTTTGCCCCGCCAAACGCCCATGAAGGAGACGTCGGCCCGAAGTTTACGGGTTCCCTCTACATCAGAACGGACGACGTTGCGCAAATTTGGGCCCACATTCGAGGACGTTGTCGCGTCTGCTACTCGTTGGAGGACTTTGACTACGGAATGCGCGAGTTCGCGATCTACGATAACAACGGGTACGTGATCCAGTTCGGTCAGCCGATCTGATGATTTGTGCAAATCCTCGCGTGGCCACGTCAGTCTCTGACTTCGGATCGGAGCAAGTCGCCCGGCTGACAGTCCAAGGCCTCGCAGATCGCTTGCAGCGTTGAAAAGCGAATGGCGCGGGCCTTGCCATTCTTGAGAATTGACAGATTCGCGAGCGTTATGTCGATGCGCTCGGCAAGTTCTGTCATTGTCATTCGTCGATCGCGAAGCAGATCGTCGAGCTTGACGATGATCGACACGTCAAACCGTCCCGCGCAAATCTTCCCGCATTCTCGCGCCTGCGCCGAACACACCCGCAAGCGCAAAGGCAAGAAGCACGGCGAGCCATCCGCCGGTCGAGAACCCCGCGTCGAGGTTCATAGAAACATCATGCGTCGGGATCGTACCGGCGACCGCGCCGATCGCGAGACTCAGCGCCTGGAGTAGAAGAAGTGCCCAGCCAATGTCTCGCAATCGATGCGCATTCGCAGGAATGAACGGATCGGCCGCCCGAGATGACTCAACTACCCGAAGCAAACTTGCCAGCACGCAATGGTTCAGAGGAATCGATAGCAGCCCGAGCCCCACGATCGTTCGCAACGCGACACGGTGCGCAACCGCTGCATCCGGCGGAATGCCGAGCGCCCCGAATGTCCACGGGGCAGCGAGCCCTGATAACACGAGCAGCACAGCAATGCCGAGTCCGAGCAACCCGTTCACCAAGATCAACGCGAAGAGTACGCGTCGCGTCAGCGAAAGCATTCCAGTCGTTGTCATCCCACGCCCCAAGAGTTATTGATAAACGATAAATCATTTATCGATTATCAGCAAGAGGTAGGTAATTCAGCGACTGCCAGACAGTCAGAACGGCTTCACCCGCAGCTCCTTCGGTCACTCCGTCGCGTTCTTGCCCGCCTTCTTGGGGATCTTCGCGCCCGCCTTTCTGGCTTCTGAAAGGCCGATCGCGATAGCCTGTTTGCGGCTTGTCACTTTCTTGCCGGAGCCGCCACTCTTCAGCGTGCCGGCCTTACGCTCTTCCATCACGCGCTTGACCTTCCGCTGAACTATTGTCTTCGTCGCGGTGGACTTGGCGGTCTTCTTCGTGGTTCGCTTAGACGTCGTCCGGGTAGCCATAGGACCTCCGCTCAGGTTGCGCTGCCTGCTTGTCGACGATGAGGAACCGGTCCGTTCCGACCAGTCCCGCAAGAGTGGAGAAACGAAGACCCGTTCCCGGGCTTTGCTGCGACACGCCGCTCAGGAAGTGACCCGTCGTGTCGTAGAGCGTGGTGCGATCACCGTCCCGAATGGCTAGACGCTGATGCTCGGGGAAGTACGCGTACAAGCTGTCGCCTTGCGACCCTGCAGCGCTTGGCTCTCCCAAGTGCCGAGGCCACCATGCGGTGGTGTCGGCGTCGTCGGCGTCGGTTGGCGCATTGGGCTGCCCGGCAAGATACTCGGCCAAGCGACTCACCCGGTCTGCAAGCATCACATCCATGGTGCCTACCATCGTCATGCCGCCACGCATCCACTGGCCGGCACCACCGAGATCGGGATGGTTGAACTGCGCCATCGTGCCTTGGCCACGTCTGATCGCCGCTCGCAATACTTCGACTGCCGAGGTCGAGAACCCTTCAGCATTGTCATTCATTACGCACTCGCCGGCACTAGATGCGACCCATGAGCAGCAGGACGATAAGGACTACGACGATCAGGCCACCGATCCCGCTCGGGTAGTAGCCCCATTCCCGACTGTGAGGCCACGCGGGGTATGCGCCAACAACGACGAGAAGCAAGACGATTACGAGGATCAGCCCGAGGGACATGGTGTTGGCTCCAGGTTGATGAACGAGCGGTGCAAGCGGTCGGCGGTCACTCGGCATCGCTGCCGGAGCAGTCGCCTACGTAGTTCTAACTACGATCACGCGTGTCCGAGCCTTCCTCGTCGGCGCCGAGATCACCCTCGGGCGTCGTCCCTTTATCCGGACGGCGATGCTCCTGCGGGTCCTGGTCGTTCTGCTGTTGCTGCTGGTTCGACCGATTGCGCTGTTGCTTCGTGTCTTGATCGACATTGCCGCCTGGCTGTTGCGTGCCACCTTGTTGTTGGGTTCCGTTCCCCATGTCGCGCTCGTCCAGGTTGCCGCTTCTCGCGGTTCACACAAGCTACCCGGTCGCATCGACGCGCGAAACGCTCGCAGCCCTTGTTTTCTTGCAGGCGCAATCTCACAGCCTATGGGTGCGTCGCTCACTACCTCAAACCTGCGCGGCGACGGCGTGTCCCGCACGCTGGCCGCGCACCAGCTGGGGATCACCTGGCCGGTGACGTTGCTCGTCGGAACGGAGTGGACGCGCTGACCTATCCCGGGCACACGGTCTGGAGTGTGCACGACGGGTCCAGGCCCGAAGGCTGTGCCGGAGGAAGCAAGCGCAGGCCGCGCGCCGAATGGGTCATCCAGCGCGACACGCACGACGCGCTCATCAGCGAAGCGACCGCGGAGACCATCCTCGGCAATGCCGAGAAGGCCAGCGGGAAGGACGAGCGCGAGGCTCGCTCGGATTACTTGCTCACGGCCTTCTGCCCCCACCTGGAGGCGCGTCGATATCTCAGGTGTTCCCGCCGGCCAACGGGTCGGCATCAAGGCGGTCGACGACGGGATCTGCATCGCAACCTTCATGCATTACGATCTCGGCTACATCGACTTGGAACAGAAGACTTTGCAATCCCTCGACAACCCGTTCGGCCCGAGGTCGTTGCCCATCTCTTAGGTATGGACTGGAACCCATGTCTCCGGTCCGTACAGAATCAGTCTGGCGTCCCCAAGGGGAGTCGCTGCAATTCCCACCATTAGAATCAGTAGCTTAGCCCGCGCTTGATCGCGCGGGCGTTCTCAATTGAGGCTCCGCTCCCGCGTCCCAAGAGGCTTGCGGATGCTCTCGCGTCCACCATATTATATTCCCTTGACGGAATAGTCCTTCGAGAGAATAATGCCACGGGCATGGGAAGTCGAATACACGGACGAGTTTGGAGTGTGGTGGATGGACCTTTCCGAAGGCGAGCAAGAATCCATCGACGCTTCAGTCGGCCTACTGGAAGCCGTGGGGCCCGAACTGCCGTTTCCGCATTCATCCGGTATCGGAAGTTCCAGACACAGTCATATGCGTGAGTTACGGATTCAGCATGAAGGCCGCCCGTACCGCGTCCTTTATGCGTTCGATCCACGTCGGTGCGCCCTTCTGCTCATCGGCGGCGACAAAACTGGCAACGATCGCTGGTACGAAAACAATGTCCCCATTGCGGACAAGCTCTATGACGCACATCTGATTGAATTGAAGAAGGGATGCTAGATCCATGGCTAGGAAATTTCAGGAACTCAGAGCGAAGATGTCGTCAGCCGCCCAGTCGCGCGCCGCGGCGCGTACGGCGGCAATGCTGCTGGAAATGCAGCTGCAAGAACTGCGGAAGAGCCGCAATCTGACCCAAGAGGCGGTTGCGAAGACGCTTCAGGTCGAGCAGGCCGCCGTGTCGAAACTGGAGCGTCGCGATGACATGTACGTCAGCACGTTGCGCGCCTACATCGAGGCTTTAGGCGGCGAACTGAAGCTCGTCGCCGCCTTTCCCGATGCTGAAATCCAGGTCCAGTCGCTCTAGGCTGCTCAGAAAGGGAAATGAGCGATAGCGTTCCAACCGCTTCAACTGACGGTGGCGCTGCGAGCCGGAGACAAGCGATCTCGATCGCAGGCTATATCTACGGCCGTACACTTACCCGCTCCGAGACACTCGTCGCGCAATAGAAAGGGGAGAAGCCGACCATGTCCTTCGCCAAATCAGCCGGGCTGTTCTGCCTCGAAAGCCTCGTGTTCAGCGTAATCCTCGTGTACGTCTGGGGCGGAGTGTCGAGCTTTAGCGCGCACCGAGATCGCAATGCCGCTGCCGAAGACGACGCCAAGACGCAGGCACGGATCGAGCTGTATGACGCGCAGTTAGCTCGCACCGTCCAACAACAGGAGGTGTCCGAACAGCAGCTAAGGCGGGCAGACGAGATGTTGGCTCTACAAGAGTCGAATCAAAGACGGTTCAGCGCCGTACTCTCGGTGTGGGAAGGCCAGGTCGGGATCAAACGCTGAACGAGGCACGCGCATGTGCGGCCGTTACGAGCTACATAACCACCCCGCAGCAATCGCGCTGGCCACTGGCGCGCCGCCCGCTGTGGGACGATTGGCGGCCGCGGTACAACATCGCGCCCACGCAGCGTGTGCCCGTCGTGCGCCTCGATCGCGACGGCAGCCGCCATATCTCGCTCACGCGCTGGGGTCTGATCCCGTTCCTGGCGAAGGACACGGCAGGGACTACAGGACGATCAACGCGCGCGCCGAGACCATGTCTTATACCACCAATGCCGTTCCGTTCTGCCGCCAAAGGGAGCTTCCAGATGCCAATCAATACTTGCTGCCCGCCGACTTCGGCTTCGCGCCAGCGCGCAGGAACGATCCGCGGGACAGCTGCTGTCATCGCCCTGGGTATCCTAGTTGTCGCGACCCCGGCGGCCAGCGCGGACGGCGCCAAAGCTCTCGCGGACGCGTGTACAACGCACACCGTCGCACGCATCAACGCGCTCACTGGTCTGAAATACGTCGGCACCGAACCTAGCCCCCCTAGCGGCGCGTCCGCCACATCGACGGCCTGCCACTACGTGAAGTCCTCGGGTGTCGCGGACATTCACGCGCTTGACCTGTACGTGTTAGTCGCTCGCGGATCAAGTGCGTCCAAGTACTACGACGGCACGGTTGAGAGTTGGAAATCCCATCCCGGTTACGCGCCCATCAATGGGCTCGGCAAGCGCGCGGTCGGGACGAAGATCGAATTGGCTGTCGACTATGGTGGCCTCCTCATCGTTGTCGATGACCGCGGCCAAGCCACTAGCTGTGATTTCTACGACCGTTGTTCAGCAGGCTGAAGCAGTCGGCTGATGGGTGGCTTGCGATGAAGGCTAGCATGGGGTCGTTCCTCGTTGTACTTGCGCAGCCAAGGCGCAAGGGCCGCCGTGCGTTGCGCGGAAGTCGCGTAGGGAATGGCATAGGCCCATTTCCGCAGCAAAGTCTGAATCATGCGTTCGGCCTTGCCGTTGGTCTGCGGGCGATAGGGGCGCGTGCGCTTGGTCTTGATGCCGAGCCAAGCACACGCCTTGCGAAAGGGTCGCGAGCGATAGGCGCCGCCATTGTCGGTGAGCACACGCTCGACATGAATGCCGCGTTGCCGGAAGTGGCGCACCGCGCGCAGCCAGAAGCGCGTGGCGGTGTAGCGTTTCTCGTCGGGCAGGATCTCGACGTAGGCGTAGCGCGAATAGTCGTCGATGGCGACATGGGCGTATTCCCAGCCGGCTCCGCGCGCAGCGTCCCGCCGGTTGCCGGTGACCCGATGGCTCGGACGCTCGATGCGCCCCAGCTTCTTGGTGTCGACGTGGATAAGTTCGCCGGCGCGCTCCCGCTCATAGCGCACCGCCACCGGCGGTGGATTCAAGTAACGCAGACGCGCCAGCCCCAAGCGCGTCAGCACCGCGCTGACCGTCGAGCGCGCCAACGGCAATTGCTGCGCAATCTCGGCCGCCACACGCCGGGCTTCCCGCAGCACGCGAATCAAGGCCACCCAAGCAGGCGACAGCGCATGGGGGCGTCGATGCGCGACCGAGCTGCGGTCTGCCAGGCCGGGTGTGCCTTCGGCCCGGTAGCGCGCCAGCCACTTGTAAACCGTGCGTTCGGACACCCCGAACGCCAGCGCCACCGCGCTCACCGGCCAGTGCTCCCGCACCACGCGGTGGACCAGCAGGGCTCGACTCTGGGGCGTCGTTCGCGCATTCTTGTGGATGTTCATCCGGCTGTCTCCTCAAAAGTTGATCGGCTCGCACCAATCAGCTTCCGGGTTTCAGTCCGGGTGAACAACCCTCATAGAAATCACAGCTAGCGCTGGCGCTGGCCACCGGCGCGGCGCATGCCGACGACGTGGGCTGCACGTCGACGACCATCCGGCTGTTCTCGCCCAACGACAAGGTGTGCGTGCAGGCGTTCGACGACCCGCGCGTGCCCGGCGTCACGTGTCACATCAGCCAGGCGAAGACCGGCGGCTGGAAGGGCGCCGCGGGCGTCGCCGAGGATCCTTCGCGTTTCGCGATCACGTGCCACCAGAGCGGGCCGATCACGCTGCCGGCCAACCTGCCGAAGGACGAGAGCGTGTTCACCGAGAGCACGTCGCTGATCTTCAAGAACACGAAGGTCGTGCGGATGTTCGACGAGAAGCGCAATACGCTCGTCTACGTTGCCGTGAGCCGGCGCGTGCTCGAAGGCTCGCCGATGAACGCGATCTCGGCCGTGCCGATCATGCCGTGGCGCTGAGCGCGCGCTGATCTCGCGCGGCGCTAGCGCCGGAACCCGCCGCCGCCGAAGCCTCCGCCGAAACGGCCTCCGCCGAATCCGCCGCCGAATGCGCCTCCGCCGTGGAAGCCGCTGAAGCCGCCACCCCCGAAGCCGCCGCTGCCGAAGCCGCCGGCGCCGCGATCGAAACCGCCGAGGCCGCCGCCGCCGAATCGATTGTCGCCGCCGAACACACCGCCGCCGCCGGCGCCTCGATCGAAGCCCGAGAAGCTGTTGGCCGCGTCGCCGAACGTTTGGTGCGCGTACCCGCCAGCGTTGCGCGACGCGAGCGTGTCGTCCGCCCAGCCGTGGTCGCCGCCGAATGACGACCAGCCGCTGCCGCCTGCCTTCTGCCAGCCGCCGCTCCCATCGCTGCGGAACACGTTGCCGTCGCCATCCGCCACGTGCGTGTTGTCCAGCGAGTTGGAATTCCACGTGCGCGTCTGCCCCGTCTGCGCGTTGTACGTGGTGGTCTGCGCCGCGTGGCCGAAGCCTTGCGGGCCCGCCGTCGTGCCTGCGGTGCGCGTGATCGAGCTGCCACCGGCGCCCGTCGCCGACACGCTGGACGCGCTCGATCGCTGGCCCGTGTACACGTTGTCGTTCGCCGCGCGCGCGACGTTGCCGCTGGCGCCGCCCGGCGTGTTGAACGTGCGGTCGTAGCCGCGCGTCGCGTTGCCGGTGACGGCGTTGAACTGGCGGCCCGCCGCGTAGTTGCCGCTGACGCCCGTGCGCGCGTTGTAGTAGCTGCCGCGCGCCGTCGTCCCGGCGACGCCGCCGCCGGCGTACCACGAGCGCGAACCCGAGTAGACGGCGTTGCCCCAGTGACCATAGACGTTGGCGCTGGCGACGCCGCAGCACGGATAACCGCCGCCCCAGTAACCCCCGCCCCAGTACCCGCCGTACCAGGCGCCGCCGTACCACGGCGAGATCCATGCGGCCGTGGCGAGGCCCATCGCGAAGCCGAACGTGAAGCCGACGGCGGGGTTGTAGACCGGCACCGCGGCGACCGTATACGTGACGGGTGGCGCGTACCAGACGTTGCCTATCCACGGCGTGTACGCGTAACCCGTGCCGTAGACCACCGTGCCCCAGGGTTCGACGGCGGTACCGAGATAGCCCGGCGTGTAGCCGACGTAGACGACCTTGGGCGTCGATGCGTAGACGTGCACGTACGTGACGTAGTGCAGCGCCGACGACGGCGGGATGGTGTAGATGACGTCGGGGACGCCGGTCGCCACGGTCCACGGACCGGTGAGGGCCGGTGCGCGGAACCACACGCCCGCCGATACCGCGTAATACTGGTCGCCGGTGACCTGGATCAGCGGCGCCGATGCGTTGGCGACGTAGTCGAGGCTCGTGCCGGTGATCGGCTGGAACTGCGGGGGTCCGTCGAACGACGGCGTGAACTTCGGGCCGTTCACGAGCGGCACGGTAGCCGACTGCGGGATCGTGTTGGCGATCAGCGCTTCCTTCGCCTGCGGCGTGCCCGCAACCGACGGCAGCACGACCGCGGCGCTGGAGCCCGGCGGGATGCGCGAGAAGCCCGCCGGCAAGGCGTCGTTGGCGACGAACGTCCATGGGCCCGCGAGCGTCGTCGCGCGGAACCAGCGGCCCGCGAGCAGGACGTAGTAGAGGTTGCTGTCCGTGTCGACGAACACGTCGCTCGTCGTGTTCTGCGCCCACAGCAGGCTCGTCTCGACGATGGGCACCAGGTCCGGCTGGCCCGTGAAGACGACCAGTTCCGCCGGCACTTGCGTCGTGTAGATGGTCGGCGCTCCGGCGGCGAGCGAAGGTGGCGGGTGCGCGCCTTTGCCGCCGGTGAGGAGGTCGACGAGGCCTCCTTTGGCGAGCGGCTCCGCGAGCGCCGCCATGCCGACCGGCAGCCGGTCCGGCTGCGTCCACGGACCGGCCAGCGTGTCGGCCGCGAGCCAGCCGTCGTAGACGTGCAGGTAGTAACGGTTGCGAAGGCCGCCCTGGAGGATCAGCGCGCGCGTGTTGATGACGCGGAAGAACCGCGTGTCCTGCGCGACGGGCTTCAGTACGGGCGCGCCGTCGATCGGCACGAGGATGGCCGGCGCATAGCTGACGATCACGCGCGGCGGGTCGTTGCGCACCGCGATGGCGGGCGGCCTGATACCCAGCAGTCGCAGCGATGCCTCGAGCCGGTCCAGCGAGATCGTGTGCAGCGCGGCGGCGAGCGACTGCTGCATCGCCGCGGTGTACGCGCCGCCGTTCGCAGGCAGCGTCGGGAATTCCCGCCGCGTGATCTGGAACGACGAGAACGTGACCATCCTGAAGTCCTTGTCGACCTGCGCGCGCGCCGTCGCGAAGATCGCGCCGAACGTTTCTTCCTTCGCGCCGTCCGGCCTGATGGCTAGCGCGGCGCGGAAGCGGATCTGGTCGCCGTCCCACGCTTCCACTTGCGGCTGGTAGACGAGCACCGCGGCGCCCGGCACGTCGGCCGCGCGGGGCCAGGGGTCGGTCGGAACCTGCGCCCACGCGCACGGAAGGCCCGGCAGGAGGGCGGCGGCGAGTGCCAGCAGGGCGCTCGCACGCCAGAGCGTTCTAGGCATGGCGGACAGCGTACCGAGGCGCCGGGTGCGCCCGCTACTGGCCCGAAGGCTAGGTTTCGTCGGCGGGCCTGCTCGCGGGAGGCGACATCGCGTCGACGCGCGCGACGATATGCATCAGCTCGGCCGCCGTCCGGGCGCCGACCCTTTCCATGATGCGCGCGCGATGGAACTTGACCGTCTGTTCGGCGATGCCCAGCGTGGCGGCGATCTGCTTGTTGAGCTGGCCGTGGAGTACGGCGTCGAGGATTTCGCGCTGCCGTGCCGTCAGCGAGGCAAGCCGCGCGCGCAGCATCGCGAGCTCCGTGCGCGCGGCGCGACCCTCGGCAAACTGAGCGAGGCCTGTGCGAATCGCAGCGACCAGCGCCTCGGCACGCACGGGCTTGACGAGGAAGTCGATTGCACCGCCCTTGATCGCGCGCACCGACGCCGGAATGTCGCCGTTGCCGGTCACGAATACGATCGGCAATGCGCGACCCGCGGCGGCGAGCCGGCTTTGCAGCGCCAGGCCGTCGAGGCCGGGCATCGTGAGGTCCAGCACCAGGCAGCCGTCGGCTTCGGGCGGCACGCCGTCGAGGAACGCGAGCGCGGAGGGGAACGGCCGGACGTCGAAACCTTCGGCGGCCAGCACGCGCGCCAGCGCCTGGCGCACGCCATCGTCGTCGTCGACGAGGTAGACGGTGGCGGCGGCGCTCGCCGTCACGCGCCCGCCTCGCGCGGAAGCCGCATGCGGAACGTGGCGCCGCGCGTGGCGTTGTTCGTGGCCGTCAGCGTGCCATGGTGCGCCTCGACGATCGACTGGCAGATCGCGAGACCGATCCCCATGCCGCCCGCCTTCGTGGTGAAGAACGCCTCGAACACGCGTGCGAGGTGCTCCTCCGGAATGCCGGTTCCGCAGTCGCCGATGCTGCACTCGACGGCGGATTCCGCGCTGTGTGTGACGATGCGCACCGTGCGGTCGCCCGGCTCCGCGGCCATGGCGTCCGCCGCATTGATGATGAGGTTCATCAGCACCTGCTGCAGATGAACGGCGCCGGCGCTCGTCACCGGCACGGCGGGGTCGAGCTGGACGTCGACGCTGACGTTGCGGCGCAGGAGCTCGGAGCGCAGGAGGTCGACGGTCTCGCCGACGAGCGCATTGAGGTCGACCGGGGCGCGCTTCATCTCGCCCCGCCGGTAAAGCGCGCCGAGCCGGCGGATGACGTCGGCGGCGCGGTTGTCCTGCTCGACGATGTCGCCGCAGATCGCGCGCAGTTCATCCAGGTCTACCGGTGTGCGCGCGAGCATCTTGAGCGCCGCCTCGGCGTTGCCGAGGATTGCCGTCAGCGGCTGGTTGAGCTGGTGCGCGATCGACGCCGACATCTGTCCCAGCATCGACACGCGGGTCATGTGCTGCAGCGCTTCGCGGTCGCGCGCGGCCTCGCGGGACGCACGTTCGCGTGCGAGCAGACTCGCGAACACCTGCGCCAGCATCCGCGCGCCGTCGACGACGTTGGGCGGCCAGTGGCGGTCCTCGTGGATCTGGATGAGCGTGAAGGCGCCGACTACGTTGCCGTAGTTGTGCAGCGGGATGATGCAGCCCGCGTGCACCGACAGCTCGGCCAGCCGTGCACGATCGGCGGCCGCCTCCACGGGCAGCTCCTCGCGGCGGCCGAAGATCAGCTCGCGGCCACTTTCCAGCGCCATCGATAGCCAGCCGAGCGTCGACGCATCGAGCGTGCGCAGGCCGTCCGGCGCCGCGACGGACAGCCAGCGGTGCGCCGGGTACAGCGCACCGCGCTCGTCCGCGATCGACAGCCCGACGCTGTCGACTTCCAGTACCTCGCCGATCGCGCGCAGCGCGTCGTCGATCAGCGGCCCGTCGCCGGGTGCCTGCGACACGAGCAGGCCCGCAAGCACGCGCGCCGCGAGCCGTTCGAACGCGCTCGCGCGCTCGATCTCCTGCTGCACGCGCCGCCGTGCGACGGCGCTGGCGAAGACTTCGGCGACCAGCGCGAGCCGCGCGAGCAGGTAGCGCGGCCAGCGGTGATCGGCACGCAGCATGCCGATCCCGAGCACTGCGCCGAGGGTGCCGTCGACGAACAGCGGCAACGCGACGTGCGCGCGCAGGCCGGCCGATGCGTAGTGCTCGCGGTCGGTCGCGGCCGCGGACGGCAGATCGTCGAGCCGCGTGAACACCACCGGAACACCGGCGCGCATGCGGGCGTCCACCCACGGTACGCGCCGCGACGTGATCATCGGCGAGACGGGCGGCGTTCCCGGGCGCCCCCAGCTGTGCGTCGGCGCGAAATGTCCGCTGTCGGGCGACACGCTCGACAGCGTGCTGCGGTCGACGCCGAGGAACTCGACGAGCTCGCGCAACGATTCCGTGATGGCGCCGTCGATTGCGGACGGTGGCACGCGTGTGAAGCGCAGCGAGCATCGCAGCAGCATCCGTTCAAAGGCCGCAACGGTCGGAGCGGGCTTGCGCGCGCGATGCGCGGTGGCGTTGCCGGGGTGCCCGGCGGGCGTCGCCATGGATAAGGACTGGCGCGGATCGGCGGAACGCTGCATCGAGGTGGCGACGGCGCAGGCGGCGCGCACCGCGGAAACGGGCGTACCGACAAGGTAGAACGGTAGTATAACAACGGGGCTCGTGCCCGTACGCGAGGAGATCCGCGTGTCTGAGATCGCTGGACGCCTGCTTGTGTGGGCCATCGGATGTGCGTTGCTCGCGTGGACGGGAACCGCGCCGGCGCAGGTGGCGCGGGCCGGGCAGATTCATGTGCTGTCCGGCTTTTCGGCCGGCGTCAGTTCCGACGCGGTTGCGCGCCTGCTGGCCGAGCGCTTCGACGATGGCGACGGCCATCCGGCCATCGTGGAAAACCGTCCCGGCGCCGGAGGGCGCATCGCGGCCGTCGCGCTGAAGCGCGCGCCGCCCGACGGGCGCACGCTGCTGATGGCGCCGGTGCTCGTGTCGGTGATCGCGCCGCTCGTGTTCCGCAACCTCGATTACGATCCAACCGTCGACTTCGCGCCGGTCGCGCACGTGGCCGACTACGACTTCGCGCTCGTCGTGGCGGCCGACCACCCGGCGCGCGACCTGGCGGAGTTCGTCCGTTGGGCGCGGGCGCATGGCAACGAGGTGGCCTTTGCCACCGGCGGCGCGGGCTCGCTGCCGCACTTCCTCGGCGTGTCCTTCGGCCGCGAGACGGGCCTTGCAATGGTCCACGTGCCTTACCAGGGGGCGGTCGCTGCGATCCCCGACCTGACCGGCGGCCGCGTGACGCTGTGCATCGCGGGGCTGTCCGACGTCGTGGGGCTGGCGCGCGCCGGGTCCGTGCGCGTGCTCGCGACGACGGGCACCCGGCGCTCGCCGCAATTGCCCGGCGTGCCGACCGTTGCCGACGCGGGCTTCCCCAGGTTGCAGGCCACCGGCTGGATCGCGTTGTACGCGCCGGCGCACACGCCGTACGCGTTGCGGACGCGCTATGCGGCCATCGTGGCGGGCGCGCTCGCCGAGCCCGCTGTCCGCGCGCGGCTGGAGACGCTGGGGCTGACACCCAGCCCGTCCACGCCCGAGGAACTCGCGGCCATCGAAGCGCGCGACCGCGCGCGGTGGGCGCCGGTGATTGCCGCATCGGGATTCGTGGGCGACTGACCGCTTGAACCAAAGTCCAGTGACTTCGGAGAGGGTGCCGCGCTAGCCTGCCGCGGTGAGTGCCAGCGCGCCCCTGATCGCCGTGGTGGACGACGAGCCCGCCGTCCGGGCGGCGCTCCAGCGGCTGCTGCGCCTCGCCGATTTCGATGTCGCCACGTATGCCAGCGGCGAAGATCTGCTGGCGTCGCTCGCCGCGCGGCCACCGGCCTGCGTACTGCTCGACCTCAACATGCCGGGCCTGTCAGGCTTGGGGACGCTGGATGTGCTGTGGCGCGACCATCGCGAGCTGCCGGTCATCTGCATCACCGCGGGCGAAGACGCGTCGCTGGCCGAACAGGTGGCGCAGGGCGGTGCGCGGGAACTGCTGCAGAAACCGTTCTCGCACGACGCGCTCGTGGGGGCGGTCGCGCGCGCGCTGCGCGGGTCGCCGGCGGCGTGATCGCGGGTGCGGGGAGCCGCGAGCGGCCAGGGACGCTAGACCAAAGCACAGTTACGCGCGACGGGCGGCGACGCTACGGTGCCATATCCGTCGCCGCCACGTCCGTCCGAAAGGTCCCACCATGAAACGAACGACGCAATGCCGTGCCGCCGTCGCTGCGTGCAGCGTCCTGGCCATGGTGTCCGTCGCACGCGCCGACTTGAGTGCCGAGGAACTCGCCAAGCTCGCGCAGAACCCCGTCGGCAACCTGATCAGCGTGCCGTTCCAGAACAACACGAACCTCAACTTCGGGCCGGACAAGGGCACGCAGAACATCCTCAACATCCAGCCGGTGATCCCGATCTCGGTCGACGACGACTGGAACATCATCACGCGCACCATCCTGCCCGTCGTGTGGAACCCGCGGATCGACGCGGATACGGGGCCCGTCAGCGGCCTGTCGGATCTGCAGTTCACGGCATTCCTGTCGCCCGCTCACCCGGGCGAGTGGATCTGGGGCGTGGGCCCCATTCTGCAGGCGCCGACGAACTCGAACAACGAACTCGGCAACGACAACTGGGGCCTGGGCCCGTCGTTCGTCGTGCTGCACATGGAGAAGGGCAGCCCCTGGGTCTACGGCGTGCTGCTCAACAACGTGTGGTCGCTGACCAGCGACAAGCACGGCGGCGCCTACAGCAACGGGCTCATCCAGCCGTTCGTCAATTACAACTTCGACGGCGGCCTCTACGTCACCAGCGCGCCGATCGCCACGGTGTCGTGGATGGCGCCCGGGAGCCAGCAATGGACGGTACCGATCGGCGGCGGCGTGGGCAAGATCTTCCATTTTGGCAAGCTGCCCGTGAACACGCAGATCTCCGCGTACTACAACGTCGTGCGCCCGGATTACGGGCCCAACTGGCAGATCCGCGCGCAAGTTCAGCTGATGTTCCCCAAGTGAATCGATTCACCCGACTTCGCCGCCGCGGCGCCGCGCTCGCGATCGCGGCGCTCGTTGCGGGCTGCGCGGCCAACAGCTCGCCCGACATGAACATCGCCGGCGGCAGCGGCGCCACGGTCGTCAGTTCGGCGGCCACACAGGCCAACGTGCCGCGCATCGGTTTCCTCAGCGATTACGCGGCGCTGAAGCCGGCGCCGGGCGGCGGCGGCCTGCTGTGCTGGCGCACGCCCGGTGTGGACTGGAAACGCTACGACGCGGTGCTGATCGAGCGCATCCTCGTGTCGCTGCCGCCGGCGGGCGCGAACAAGACGATCGACCCGACCGATCTCAAGACGCTGGTCGATTATTTCCATGCGGCGCTGGTGAAGGACCTGCGGCCCACCGAGAAGATCGTCGACGTGGCGGGCCCAGGCGTGCTGCGCATCCGCATCGCACTGACGTCGCTGGTGCCCACGAACGCGGCCGACAGCCTGGTCGGCACCGCGGTGCCTTATGGCTTCGTCGCGGAGATCGGCTCCGGTGCCGCCGTCGGGCGGCCGGCGGGCTCGACGCCCTACCTCGGTGAAACCGGCATCGAGGTGCAGTTCCGTGACGGCGGCACCGGCAACGTGATTGCCGAGTGCGCCGACACGGAGATCGGCCGCAAGTACGCGGCGTCGCTCGACAGCGGCGTCGCCAACGCGGCACAGACTTGGGTGAACGGCTACATGGATTCGTTCACCAGCTGGAGCTACGCGCAGGACGCGTTCGACAAGTGGGCGGCCTTCCTGGCCGCCCGCCTCGCGCAGCTGAAGGCCGGCTGACCGGCCCTCGCGTCGGCGACCCTGGCGCCGGTGCCGTCAGCGCCGTCCGCCGCGGAAGCCGCCACCGCCGAAACCGCCACCGCCGCCGAAGCCGCCGAAACGGCCGCCGCCACCGCCGAAGCTGCCGCGGTCGAAGCCGCCACCGCCGCCACCCCACGAGTGCGACGCATCGCCGAAGCTCGACGCGCGCTGGTCGCCCGTGCTGCGCGCCTGCGATTCCGCGTCGCCCCAAGACTTGGCGCTGTCCGCGTTCTGCCATCCGCTCGCCGTGCTCTTCTGCCAGCCGTCGCCGGTGTTGCGATACACGTTGCCGTCGGCGTCGGCGTAGTGGTTGTTGCCGACGGTGGCCGTGCCGAACGTGTTGGTCTGCCCGGTGCGCGCGTTGGTCGTGGTGGTCTGGCCCGCGTGCGCATAGCCTTCGGGGCCTGCTGTCGTCGCGGAGTTGTGCGTGTACGAGCTGCCGCCCGCGCCGGTGCCGGAGACGCTCGACGCCGCCGAGCGCTGGCCCGTGTACGTGTTGTAGTTCGACGCGCGCGCGACGTTGCCGCTGCCGCCGGCCGGCGTGTTGACCGTGCGGTCGTAGCCGCGCGTCGCGTTGCCGGTCCACGCGTTGTACTGGCGGCCCGCGTTGTAGCTGCCGCTCGTGCCGGTCCGGTCGTTGGTGTACGTGCCGCTGGCCGTGGTGCCGGCGACGCCGCCGCCCGCGTACCACGAGCGCGAGCCCGAATACACGGTGTTGCCCCAATGGCCGTACACGTTGGCGCTGGCCGTCGCGCAGCACGGATAGCCCGCGGCGCCCCAGTAGCCGGGACCGTAGTAGACGCCGCCGTAGTAGGGGGTGGCCCATGCAGCGGTGGCAAGGCCCATCGCAAAGCCGAACGTGAAGCCGACGGCGGGGTTGTAGACCGGCGCCGCGGCCACCGTGTACGTGACGGGCGCGCCATACCAGACGTTGCCGACCCACGGCGTGTACGCATAGCCGGTGCCGAACACGACGGTGCCCGAAGGCTCGACGACGGTGCCGAGGTAGCCCGGCGTATAGCCCATGTACACGACGTCCGGCGTGTAGCCGTACACGTGGACGAAGGTCGTGTAGTAGAGCGGCGACGACGGCGGAATGGTGTAGACGGCGGCGGGGACCGACGTCGCCACCGTCCACGGCCCCGTGACGGAAGGGGCGGTGAACCACACGCCGGCGGACACCGCGTAGTACTGGTTGCCGGTCACCTGGATCAACGGCGCCGACGCGTTGCTGACGTAGGAAAGCCCGGTGCCTGCGATCGGCTGGTACACGGGCGCGCCGTCGAACGACGGCGTGAACGTCGGGCCGCCGCTGCGCTTGACGGTGGCCGACTGCGGGATCGTGTTGGCGATCATCGCCTCGCGTGCCTGCGTCGTGCCGGCGATGGAGGCGAGCACGGCCGCGGCCGCGGAGCCCGGCGGGATCTTCGCGAAGGACGCCGGCAAGGCGTTGCTCGCGACGAACGTCCACGGTCCCGCGAGCGCCGGCGCGCGGAACCAGCGGCCGGCGAGCAGCACGTAATAGAGGTTGCTGTCCGTGTCGACCAGCACGTCGCTCGTGGTGTTGGACGCCCACAGCAGGCTTGTCTGCACGATGGGCACCAGGTCCGGCTGCCCCTGGAACACGATCAGCTCGGCCGGCCCGAACGCCACGTACACGGTGGGGACGCCGTTGGCGAGCGAGGGCTTGGGATTGGCGTTGGCGCTGCCGCTGAGCAGGTCCACCGCGCCCTGCTTCGACAGCGTCGTGGCGACGTCGTCGAGGCCGATCGGCGTGCGAAACGGCTGCGACCACGGGCCGGACAGCGAGTCGGCGGCCACCCAGCCGTCGTACAGGTGCAGGTAGTACTTGTTGCCGAAGCCGCCCTGCACGATCAGCGCGCGCGTGTTGATGACGCGCGAGAAGCGCGTGTCGCTGGCCACCGACTTCATCACGGCCGTGCCGTCGATCGGGATGAGGATGGCCGGCGAGTAGCTGACGAAGATCTGCGGCGGGTTGTTCTGCACCGGCACCGACTCGTGCTGGACGTTGGTCACCGCGAGCGCGGCCTGCAGCCGGTCGAGCGACATCGTCGTCACCGTCGTGGCGAACTTCGCCTGTAGCGCCGTCGCATAGCTGTCGCCATTGCCGGGGAGCGTCGGGAAGCTGTGTTTCGTGAACGTGATGCCGGACAGCACCGCGGTGCGCGACGTGCGGTCCACCTGGACGCGCGCCGTCGCGAACAGCGCGCCGAACGTCTCCTCGGTAGCGCCCGTCGGCTTGATGGCCACGGCCGCGCGGAACTTGAGCTGGTCGCCCACCCAGCTTTCGACCTGCGGCTGGTAGACCAGCACCGCAGCGCCGGGGATGTCGGCAGGGCGCGGCCACGGGGCCGGCGCCGGGGTCTGCGCGTGGGCCGCGGCGATGAACAGCGCAGCGGCGACGATGGCGGCCAGCCGGCGCGCGAGGAGGGCAATGGGGTTCATGAAGGTCCCGTTGGGAAGGGCGGAGGTGCGCAATGGTGCGCAGCCGACGGGGTGCTGTCTTTGCAGATCAGGACAAACGCACGGCCAGGCCCGGGTCCGGCTGCCGGGCGTCGCGGCGCCACGCGCGGGGCGTGGTGCCCGTCCACCCGTGGAAGCTGCGCGTGAACGCGCTGGCGGTGGAATAGCCGAGCGCGGCGGCGATGTCGTCCATCGCCAGGTCCGTTTCCGCGAGCAACTGGCGCGCGGCATCGTCGCGCACCGCGTGCAGGATGGACTGGAACGTCGTGCCCTCGTCGCGCAGCCGCCGGTTGAGCGTGCGCCGGTGCATCATCAGGATGGCGGCGATGTCGTCGCCGGAAACGCCGCCGCTCGCGAACATCGCGCGGAGCGCGCGGCTCACCTGCTGCGACAGCGGTACCGGTGCCGCGCGCGCGGCCGCCTCGCGCAGCTCGCGCAGGCGCCGGCGGTCCGCGCCGTCGACCGGGCGGTCCAGGAAGGCGGCGCGGAAGCGGAACGTCGTCGACTCGGCGCCGAAGCGCAGCGGGCAACGGAAATGCCGCTGGAAAGGCGCGAGATCGGCGGGGCGCGCGCAGGCGAACGTGGCTTCCAGCGGTTCCCAGTCCGGGCCCGCCAGGCGCCGCATGCAGTTCCAGGCCGCGGCCATCGCCGCCGCATAGATGTGGCGCAAGCCGGGCGGGCGGTGGCCGAACACCGCCCACGTGAGGTCCGCGACGTCGTCGCGCTCGTGGATGAACGCCACGGCGGCGTGGCTGTTGAGATGCTGATGGACCATGAACAGCCGCGCGGCTTCGCGCACGTCGGGTGCGTTGAGCGCGAACTGCCCGGTGATGCCCAGGTTGTCGAGGTGCAGCGCGCGGCCTGCGAGCAGGCCCACGTGATCGCAACCGAGGCGTTGCGCCGCGACCTCGAACAGGCGACCGAGCGCAGCGAACTCCAGCCAGTTCGCCGGCGAGTCGAACAGCGTCGGCTCCACGCCCGCTTCCGCGAACACCGCGTCCACGTCGCCGCCCAGCTGGCGCACGAGCGCCGGCAGCACGACGAGTCCACCGATGCGTTGCAGGACGGGTTGCGGGGAGGCGTGGGTTGAGGGCATGCACTGCGTGCGACGCGCGGCGCGACGGCGCCATCACGAGGATGCGGCGCCGATTGACGCCGCGTGCAATTGCGCGCTAGGTTCCGCCGATTGTCGTGAATTGTCAATTTGCGGAACGCGCGGGAAGAGCAGCTCCCGTTGTCACGAAATGCAAAGACTCGCAACACCGAGCGAAGCAGCATGGAGGGACCCGGGAGCGCGCGCACGCGCCGCCTCCGGCGCTCCCCCCTTCCCGGTCTCTGCACGATGCACGCTCCGCTGTCTGGATACGTGACGGCGGCACGCCTGCGGGACGTGCGGCCGGGTACGATGCGCAGGATCGTCGTGCGCGACACGCCGCTCGTGCTTGTGCGCGTGGGCAACGAGTTGCACGCGCTGGCGGACGAATGCCTGTGCAGCGGCGAAGCGCTGTCGGCGGGCATGCTGGCGGGCACGGTGATCGAGTGCGCGGTGAGCCGCTGGCGCTACGACGTGGCCACCGGGGCCGTCGCGGGCGTGCCGTCGTTGCGGCTCGACGTGCACGACGTGCGCGTGGTCCGCGGCTGCGTTGCCGTCTCGGTGGTACCACGGGTAACCCGCGATGGCTGACGTCCTGACCGTCGGCGCGGCGCCGCCGCGTTCGTTGCGCGCCACGCTGGTGCTCGCGCTGACGGCCGCGCTGATGGTCGTCGATTTCGCGGCGCGCAGCAGCATCACCGCGCTGTATCCCGCGCTGGCCGCGGAGTGGGGCGTGGGCGACGCGGCGCTGGGGCTGCTCGCGGGCGTCGTCGCGCTATGTGTGGCGCTGCTCGCGTTCCCGCTGTCGCTCGTCGTCGACCGCTTCGGCACCGTGCGCTGCATCACCGTGATGGCGATCGTGTGGAGCGCCGCGATGATCGCCAGCGGCTATGCCGCCAACTACGGCCAGCTTCTCACCGCGCGCGTGCTCGTGGGCGTCGGCGAGGCGAGCTATGGCACGGCCGGCGGCGCGCTGTTCGCCAGCCTGTTCCCGGCGGACCGCCGCGCGGCGATGCTGGGCGCATTCAATGCGATGGCGGCCGTCGGCACCGTTCTGGGGGTGGCGCTGGCGGGCGCGCTCGCCGCGCAACATGGCTGGCGCGTGCCGTTGCAGGCCATCGGGGCCACCGGCGCGGCGCTCGCGATCGCGTTCGCGGTATGCGCGCGGCCCCTGCGCCTGGAACCCGGCAGCGCCCCGGGCGCGGCGCCCGTGTCGTGGCGCGACCTGTTCGGGTCGCTGCGCCTCGTGTTCACCGCGCCAGGCGCGTGGTTCGTCTATCTGGGCGGCGGCCTGCAACTGTTCGCGGCGGGCGCGCTGGGGGCATGGTTGCCCACATTCCTCATCCGTGCGTACGCGCTGGACGAGCGTACGGCCGCCACGCGTGCGGCGTTGCTGTTGCTCGTCATGGCGCTCGGCATGCCGTTGGGTGGCGCGCTCGCCGACCGCGCGCGACGCCGGCATCCCGCGTACCGCCTGCTCGCCTGCGCCGCCTACGCCGCGGCCACCTGCGTGCTGATGGCCGGCGCATTCCTGTACCCGCCCGGTCCTTTGCAGATCGCGCTGCTGCTCGCCGGGACGCTGTTCGCGGCTGCGCACATCGGTGCCGCGGCCGCCGAGTTGTCCGAGCTCGTGCCGCCCACGTTGCGCGCCACCGGCTTTGCGGCGATCGCCATCGCCGGCAACCTCATCGGGCTCGCCCCCGCGCCGGTGATCGTCGGTGCGCTGGCACCGCGCGTCGGGCTTGCCACCGCGCTTGCGCTGGCCGCGTTGCCGTCCGGCTTCGCTGCCGTTTCGTTCTTCCGCGCTGCGCGCCTGCGCCGGCCATGACGGCGCGCCGGGCCGCGGCGACGCGTGCGTGCATCTCGCTGGCCGCTGGCCTCATCCTCGCAGGCTGCGCCAGCCGGCCCGTCAATGCGCCACTCGCGCACGTCGAGGCCGGCACCGGCTATCGCGTGCTCGACGCCATCGAGCGCGGCCTGCCGCACAACGATCGCGACACGCTGCTGGTGCTGGCGTTCTCCGGCGGCGGCACGCGCGCGGCGGCGCTGTCGTACGGCGTGCTGGAAGCGCTGCGGGACACGCCGGTCGAGCAGCAGGGACAGCGGCACGCGATGCTCGACGAAGTGGACGCGATCACGGGCGTTTCCGGCGGCAGCTTCACCGCGCTGGCGTACGCGCTGTACGGCGAGCGCCTGTTCGACGTCTACGACCAGGCGTTCCTGAAGCGAGACGTCGAGGGTAAGCTGCTGTCGATGCTGTTCGACCCTTTCGTCGGCGGCCAGACCGTCGGCGGCACCTTCGGCCGCTCCGAGCTCGCCGAGCAGTACTACAACGACATCCTGTTCCATGGCGCGACGTTCGGGGACCTGATCGGCAAGCCGACGCCGGTGGCGGTGGTAACGGCGACGGACCTCGCGAGCGGCGCGCGGCTCGGTTTCATCCAGGGCAACTTCGACATCCTGTGCTCGGATCTCTCGAGCTTCCCGCTCGCGCGTGCGGCCGCGGCGTCGTCCGCCGTGCCCATCGTGCTGTCGCCGGTGACGCTCGACAACTACGGCGGCCGCTGCGGCTTCCGCCAGCCGGCATGGCTCGACAGCGTGCAGCCCGACGCGGGGACCGGCGTCGCGGGCCTCGCCGCCGAGCACATTGCCGACCTGCGCCAGTTCGGCGACGGCGCGGCGCGACCCTACATCCACCTGGTCGACGGCGGCGTCGCCGACAACCTGGGCCTGCGCGCGGTGATCGACACGATGCAGGAGCTGGAGGTGAGCGGCGCGATGCGCACGGCCATCCGTTTCCAGGACATCCGCCGCATCGCGATCGTCGTCGTCAACGCGCGCTCCGCGCCCACGACGCGCTGGGACCAGAGCGAGGCGCCGCCGGGCCCGCTGGACCAGCTGCTGCAGGCGTCCAGCGTGCCGATCGACCGTTATTCGTACGACTCGGTGGAACTGATGCGCAGCATCGCGTGGCGCTGGAAGCTGCAGCGCGACCTCGCCGTGGCGCGCGCGGAACTCGCCGGCGCGACGCCCGCGGAGGCGGCGGCGCGCTTCCCCGACGTGGCCATGTACGTGATCGACGTCAGCTTCGACGCGATCGCGGACGACACGACGCGCCGCTACTTCCAGAACCTGCCGACGAGCTTCGTGCTGACGCACGAGCAGGTGGACCGGCTGCGCGCGGAAGCCGGCACGCTGCTCCGCGCGTCGCCGCAGTTCCAGGCGTTCAAGCGCTCGCTGGAAGCGCTGCCGCCGCCGCCCACCGTGCCGGCAGCGGCGGGTGGCACGGCGCCCGCTACTTCCCGCCCGCAGCCTTGATGGCGTCGACGCGGGCGCGGAACAGCGCGGCCCACTGGTCGAACGCCTGCTTCGCGTAAGCCCACTCCGAATACGAGTCGAGGTAGTTCGTCGCGCCCGCGGTGACCGCGGTGCTGACGCTCGCCGTGTCGAGCACGTACTTGCGGCCGAAGCGCGTGTCCGCGTATTCGCCAACGACCTTGCCCGTGCCGCCGTCGATCAGCTGCACGGCGATCGACGTGCTGCCGAGGTAGGGCGCCGAGCCGGCGGGCCGGCCGTCGACCGATCCGGAGACCATGTCCGGCAACGTGGCATACGGCGTCAGCAGCACGACGACGCTCATCGCCGTGTTCGTCGCGCGGATGCCCACGAGCGTGATGCGCACGCGCAGCACGCCGGGCGCGGGCTTGTCGACGAGCGTGTACGGCGGGCTGATCGCCTTCGCGATCGCCTTGCCGAAGTAATCGGTGAGCACGGCGAGGTCATTCGGATCCACGGACGCGGAATTGGGGTCGAGCTGCACGCGGACCCGCTCGATCATGAAGGCCTTGTACGCGGCGAAATCGACGCTCGGGTCCTTCCACACGAGGCCGGCGTCGTCGGGCATCGGCTTCAGCAGGTCGGGCCGCGTCAGCACGTGGCCGTATTGCGACGCGGGCGTCGGCGGTGCGCCGTTCGTGGTGGTGTCGTTGCCGGTGCTCGCGCAGCCCGCGGCCAGCGCCGCGAGCGCAAGCGCGCTGGTCAGAGTGCGGAGGCGCATCGTGTTCTCCCTGGGGTGGGTTCGCGCGGCCCGCATGGGCTTCGGGGCCGCCAGGCGCGCATCGTAGCGCAGCCGTTCAACTCGCGGGCGGCTTGCCGCGTCGCTTCCGCGCACCCGGCTGCTGCACGGGCACCTTCTGCGCCAGCGGAACCGTCGGCGGCGGCAGCCCGCCGACGCTCGCCTGCACGGCCGCGAGCCGCGGGCCGGTCGCCGGCATCGCGGGCAGCGTGAAGTCCGGCGCATCGCCCAGGCCCAGCGTGGCGGTGAGGTCGCCGCAGGCCTCGCGCCGCCACTTCGACAGGTAAGGCACCTCCACGCCGAAGCGCGTTTCGATCAGCCGCAACGTCGACGTGTGATCGAACGTATCGCTGACGACGTAACCGCCGCGCGAGAACGGCGACACCACGAGGCAGGGCACGCGGAAGCCCAGTCCCACCGGCAGCCCATGCACGTATTCGCCCGGCGTGCCGGGCGGCGGCACCGGCGGTGCCACGTGGTCGAACTGCCCGTCGTTCTCGTCGTAGTCGATGACGAACACCGAGCGCGCCCACAGCGCGGGATTGCTCCACAGCGCCGCAAGGATGCGCGCCGTGTGGTCCTCGCCGGCCGCGGGCAGGAAGTCCGGGTGCTCGCTGACCAGCGCCGGCGGCACGATCCACGTCACCTGCGGCAGGTTGCCCGTCGCGATGTCGGCGAGCAGGTTGTCGAGCGGCCGCACGCGCAGCGCGTTCTCGCGCAGCTCGGACGTCGGGCCGCTGTTCGCGTACTGCGCGAAGTAGCGCAGCACGTTGCAGCCGAAGTCGTCGACGTCGTGATAGACGCGCCAGCTCACGCCCGCGCGCGTGAGGCGCTCCGGGTAGGTCTCCCACGTGAGGCCGCGGCCCTGGTTGTCGAGCTGCGGCTTGCCGAACGCGCCGTCGGCGTCGATCGATCCCGTCATCAGGAACAGCCGGTTGGGATGCGTGGGGCCGAACTGCGAACAGAAGTAGCCGTCGCAGATCGTGAACGCGTCGGCCAGCGCGTGGTAGTACGGGATGTCCGCGCGCTCGTAATAGCCCATCGTCAACGGGCCGTTGGTGCCGTCCACCTTGCGATGGATTTCGACGAAGCGGTCCATCGCGCCCTTGTTCCACGCCGCGTGCTGCGGGCCCCAGCTGTGGTTCAAGTCGCTAAGCGCCTGCGCGCTGGTGCGCGCGGTGTCGAGGTGGAAGGGCAGCACGTAGCCGTCCGGGTTCTGCGCGTCCGGCTGGTGCAGCACGGTGCGGCCCGCCGCGTCGCGCACGCGCTGCGCATCGTCGAAGCCGCGCACGCCGGCGAACGTGCCGAAGTAGTGGTCGAAGGAGCGGTTCTCCTTCATCAGCACGATGATGTGGTCGATGTCCGTGAGGCGCGCGCTGCGCGGCGCGGCGGCCGGCGCGATGTTCGCGGCCGCCGCGGCCAGCCGGGGCACGGCGAGCTCGGGCGCGGCGAGTCCTGCGGCAAGGGCCGCCGTGCGGCGGAGGAACGCGCGGCGGTCGGGCATCGTCAGCGCCCGCGCGTCACGCGCGGCCGTGGCACTGCTTGAACTTGCGGCCGCTGCCGCAGTGGCAGGGATCGTTGCGGCCGAGCTTGGGTGCCTCGCGACGCACCGGCTCGCGCGCGATGCGCTGCTCGAACCAGTAGTGCCACAGCTCGATCAGCGTGGGCTCGAGGTCCGCGCGCGCGGCCCGCACCGCGGCGCGCTGCTCGCGCGCTTGCGCTGTGCTGGAGTCGCGCCCGGTGGAAGGCGCGTCGCCCGACGGTGCGGGCGCCTCGGCGGCCGGCTCGATGGCCAACTCCCCTGCGAGGATGCGTACGGGCGCGAGGTATTCGTCGAGCGTGTCGGCATCGCCTTCCGCGTACCAGCGCGCGTCCGGCAGGTCGACGCCGTCGAGATAGCCCGCGCACCACGTCGCGTAGTCGGGCTCGTCGTCGTTGCCGAACAGGATCAGCGGCAGCGAGTCCTCCGCTTCGCGGATGTCGCGCGCGCAATCGTCGGCAAAGCGCACGAGCAGCGCTTCGGTGTCGGCGCGCTCGTCGTCGCCGGCCCACTGCGGGTTCTCGCCGAGCGCCAGCGGCAGCCACGTAGCGGGCGCGACCATCGGCTCGGGCCCGCTCGTCAGCGCGAACAGCAGGCCCTGCACGGCGTCGAGCGGCATCGCGTCCGGCAGCGCATCCGACGCGAGGCGCGCGGCCAGGCGGTCGAGTTCGGCTTCGGTCAGCGGTGCGGAGGCTTGCGTCATCGGGCGGGCGACGGTTTTGCGGTCGCGGAATTATAGGCGCGTGCCTGCGCGGCATCCCGCATCCATCCGCGCCGCGCGCCGCGTGTTGCAAACGCGCGAATCGCGACGTGAATCTTCGACAGCGCCCATGATTCTCCTTGCGCCGCGCGCATGCCGCACGCTACGATTCAATCGCTCGTATCTTCGAGCGCTACTCGATGTCGAACCCACGCTGATGAGCACCCTTACCTACTCGATGACGCACGCTGCAGCCGGCCTCCAGGGCCTGGCCGCCGGCGTTCGCTCGTCGTACGGGATGGGCCTCGTGAGCGGCCTGCCGTGCGCAACGTCGTGGATTGCCCTGCCGGGCAATCGTTTCGGCGACGCCAACGGCGGTGGCATGAAGGTCCGCTCGACGCAGTAGCGCCCCCGGTCGGAAGACATTCCGCCGCGGGTCGGTGGAATGTCCGGAAGACCGGTTCTCCCGAGAATCCCTCCCGCATTCCTCCGCCGAGGAACTGGCAGCCGTACGCGCGCGTGCATCGGGCACGCGCGTCGCGGCACTGACGCGAAAGGAGCGTGAACGATGGCGGTCGACCGCAAACATCCGCAACCGCTGTGCGCGCGCATGCGCACGACCGGCGCACGAACCTGCCGGCAGAAGGGACGGGATCGCACGTAGAGGACTGTTCTTCGCTGTCGCAAGGTACGCCGGTTCGCAGAACCCGCGCGGAAGCAACGCCCGCGCAACACATGACAACAACGAACGAGGCACCCGGAATGAGACAGTTTGAAATGTTGGAACCCCCGCGCCGTTGCGCCGGGGCGCAGTTGGTGAAGACCGCGCGCGACGACGTGTACTGGCAGGCGCGGGACGGCCTGCGCGTGCAGCTCGCGACGGGCGACGACGCGGCCGCCGCACGCATCGCGGCGCGGCGCGGCGCGCGGGCGCTCGCCGGCGCGGACGAGGCGTCGGCACCCGAAGGGGCGCTCGCGTTCCTGGTCCGCGCGCCGCGGGTGGCGGACGCGTCGCGTGCGCGTCAGGGCGTCGGCGCCGCAGGGCTGTTGATGGCGCTGTGGTTCCGGCTGTTCGCGGACACCGCGTAGTGAAGGCGACGGAGCGCGGCGCGACACCGCCGCGCCCCTGTCGTCCGCCGTCCTACAGGCTTATGCGCGCGCTGCCGATGGGTCGCCTGTGCCCGCTCCGGGACTATTGTTGCCTTGAGCAATAGTCACGCAACCGGAGATCGACATGCACAGCGCAGCGACCCATGCCATGAACAACGTCGAGCCTTTGCCGCGCCGCGGCGACGCCACGCGCGAGCGCCTGCTGGACGCCGCGGAGACGCTGGTGTCCGACCACGGCTTCCAGGAACCTTCGCACCGCGCACTGGCGGGCCGGGCCGGCGTGCACGTGGCGCTCGTCAATTACCACTTCGGCAGCAAGGAAATGCTGTTCGAGGAGGCCCTGGCCCGGCGCGCGGACCGCTTGATCGCCGCGTGGCGCGAAGCGCTGGCGCAGGTCCGCACGCGACCGTCGTTCACGGCGGAGGACGTGCTCGGCGCCTACTGGCTGCCGTTCGAGAACATCGAGAAATCGGAAGACACGGCCTGGCGCAGCTACCTGTGCGTCGTGGGCCGGCTGCCGGATGCGCGCGACGGCGGCGCATGGTACGACCGCTACTTCGGCGCCGTGGCCGGCGAGTTCCGCGACGCGTTGCGCCAATCGCTGCCCGGCATCAGCGACACGCACCTCGACTCGGGTTTCAGCTATGCGCGCCAGATCTTCGACCGCTCGCTGCTGCATCGCTGCGGCAAGACGATCGCCAAGTGCACGCCTGTAGGCTATCGGGCCGAGGATGCGGAGCGCGCGATCGCGTTCGCGGCGGCGGGCTTGCGCCGCCTGTCGCTGAACCACGTGCCGCTCAAGTTCTCGCGGGCGCCGGAACCGGCCTGACGCGCTGGCGCGCGGCGAGGCTCAGCCCGCGACGCTGGCGCGGAGCCCGCGCGACGCGTGCGTCGCCAGCGCCGCGCGCTCCGCGATGAATCCCGACTTGGTGACGACGCGCCGCGTCCGCACGGCGCCCTCGATCAGCGCGCACCAATGCGCCATGACGGCGGGCACGCGAGCGTCGGCCGGGTGCAGCGAGATGCGCAACAGCTCGCGGTGCTGCGCGGCGCGCATCTCGCGCGCCAGCACGCCGCGCGACAGCCAGCGCCGCCACGCGCGGTCCGGACTGTACACATAGTTGGCGGTGCGCTCCAGCTGCCATCCCGGCAGGCGGTAGAGGCCGCGCCGGATGGCCACCCATTCGAACGGATGACCGCACGCGTCGAGTGCCGCGCGCGTCGTTGCGTTAAGCAGCCACGCCGGGGGCACGAAGCCGCGCAGCGGCCAGCCGCGTGCACGGAAGAGCTCGATGCCGGCGGCGAGCCGCGTGCGCGCGGCGTCCGCGTCGATGGCGGCGAACTCGCCTTCGCGTCGCGTCAGCAGGCGTCGCGCGACGAAGCCGCGCAGGCTGCGCGGCGCCGGCGCGTCGTCGCGGTGGTAGTAACCATGCAGCACGAGCTCGTCCCCGCGCGCGCGCCGGCGATCCAGCGCCGCGGCGAACGCCGCGTCGTCCGCAACGGCGCGGCCACCGTGGAAATGCGGCACGACCAGCAGCGTGAGGGGGCCGTGCGTCACGCTTTCGACGGCGGCGATCAGCCGCTCGCAATCCGGCCACGTGGCGGGCGCCACGTCGTGGACGACGATGGCCACCGCCTTCGTCGTCGCGGCCGTCATGACGCCACCAGCACCGGAAGCGACGTGGCCGGCGCCGCATGCGCGGTGCGGTACAGCGCGAGCAGGCGATGCATGCAGTGGTCCAGCACGTGAAGCGGTCGAGCACGCGGGCGCGCGCCGCGGCGCCGAGCGCGTCCACGTCGCGGCGGTACAGCGCCTGGATGGCCGCGGCGAACGCGTCCGGCGAGCCCGCTTCCGCCAGCGCGCCGCACTCCGGCGCCACGATCTCCGGCGCGGCACCCGCATCCGCCGCGACGACGGGCCGGCCGCAGGCCATGGCCTCGAGGTAGACCAGGCCGAAGGTCTCGACGTCGCCGGCGTGCACGAGCGCGTCCGCCGACGCGAGCAGCCGCCCCAGCGCGGCCGGCGACGCGACGAAGGGCAGCCGGCGGACGTTCGGCGGCAGCGGATCCGTCGCGCCGTCGCCCACCAGCAGCAACTGGTAGCGCGGGCCCAGCCGGCGGAAGGCGGCGAGCAGCACGTCCACGCGCTTCTCGGGCGCGAAACGGCCGGCGTAGACCAGGGCCGCGCGTCGGCGGAAAGCCCGAGGCGCGCCCGCAACGTGGCGTCGCGCAGGCCCGGATGGAACAGCGTCGTGTCCGCGCCGAGCGGGCGCACGATCACGCGCGGCAGTCCCGCCGCCTCGAGGCGGCGCTGCGCGAACGCGGACGGCGTCATCACGACGTCGCAGCGCTCGTAGACCAGCCGCGAATAAGCCTTCAGCACCGCCTCGGCCCATGCGCCGCGGCGCTCGCGGGCGAAGCGGACGAGGTCGACGTGCGCGAAGCCCAGCACCGGCACGCCGAGCGGGCGCGCGGCGTGGAATGCGTACCACGCGGCCGTGCCGATGTCGCTCACCTCGATGACGTCCGGCTCGAGCGCGCGGATCGTGTCGATCCAGCGTTGCGGGTGGGAAGGCCAGGGCAGCGCGCCGGTGAACGGCACGCGGGTGCCCGGCAACGTGACGACGCCGTCGCGGCCGGCGCCCGGCGGGCCCACGGTCAGCAGCGAGTGGCGGATGCCGGGACGGCCCTGCAACCATCGCCTTTTGGCCGCCAGATGGCGCGCGACGCCGCCGGTGGCCGGTTTGTACAGCATCGAAATATCAAGAATGTGCATCGGCGTCAGTGTGGACTCACAGGGCGGGCCCGCCCTTGCGCGGCCCCGAAAAGCCACACCGACGCGCCTTCCGCCCCGCCCGACCGTCTCCACAGTTTGTCTTTTCGAGGCATACGCGCTAAATTGCCACGCAGTGTCGGCCGGTGCAAATCGGCTGAGCCAGTCTAGGGGGCAGGGAGCTTCATATCTGTAGGCCGACGCGCCGTGGGGGCGCCAGCCGATCTGCAACAAATCTTGTGTCCGGACACCGCGCCGACGAGGCGTCGTGGCCGTTTCACGTTTTCACACCGGGGAGCAGCATGTTGAGCCGACTGTCACGTCCAGGAATCGAATCCATCCCGTCCGCCGCTTCCGATATGCGCGGGCGCCTGCGCGCGGTGGTCGGCGCTTTCGCGCTCGGCATCCTGGCCGGCAACGCTGCCGCACAGTCGGCCGCGCTGGACGAGCTCGCACCCAAGGCCATCCCCGTCGACCAGGCGAGCGTGCCGCGCGCCGCGCAGATGCAGGCGGATTCCTCCGGCCTGGTCCACGTCCTGGTCGAGTTGACGCAGGCTTCCGGCGTGCAGGCCTACGTGAAGGCGGTGCCGGCCCACGCGCAGGTGCTGACGCCGTCGCAGGCCGCGGTGGCCAAGTCCGCCGTTGCGGCGCAGGTCGCGGCCGCGTCCGCGCAGCAGGCGAGCGTCGCCGCCGCCATCGCGGGCAAGGGCATCGCCTACACCGAGATCTACCGGGTCCAGCGCGTCAAGAACGCCATCGCGATGATCGTGCCGCGCTCGAGCATCGCCACGATCGAGGCGCTGCCCGGCGTGAAGTCGGTGCGGCCGATCATCCCGTCCAAGCCCACCAGCCTGGTCAGCGTGCCCTACGTGCTCGCGCCCGAAGTGTGGCAGGGCCTGCCCAGCAAGCAGGCGGACGGCACGGGCATCAAGGTCGGCATCATCGACACGGGCATCGACTACCAGCACGCCAACTTCGGCGGCTCCGGTCTCCTGGCTGACTATCAGAACAACAACCGCGTCAGCAACACGGGCCTCGACAGCACAACGGTCTTCCCGACGGCCAAGGTCGCGGGCGGTTACGACCTCGCGGGCGACAATTACGACGCCAACGGCACCTACGGTTCCACGACGCCGACGCCCGATCCCAATCCGATCGACTGCGGCGGCCACGGCTCGCACGTGGCCGGCACCGTGGCCGGCAAGGGTGTGGATTCGTCCGGTGCGACGTTCACGGGGTCCTACGAATCGCCGATCGACCCCGACGGCATGCGGATTTTCCCCGGCATGGCGCCCAATGCCACGCTGTACTCGTTCAAGGTGTTCGGTTGCGGCGGGTCCACGGACCTCGTCGTGCAGGCCATCGACCTTGCGATGGACCCGAACCAGGACAGCGACTTTTCGGATCACATGGACGTGATCAACATGTCGCTGGGCTCCGACTTCATCGGCCCGACGACGCTGGATGCCGAGGCGTCGGATGCCGCGGCGCAGGTGGGCGTGATCGTCGTGGCCGCCGCGGGCAATGCCGGCGACACCTACCTCATCACCGGCTCGCCGGCCGCAGCGCCGCGCGCGATCTCGGTCGCCGCGTCGTGGGACGGCGGCGAACAGGCCATTTCCGTCAACGCGACGTCCACGACGGCGCCCACGTCCGCGTCCTACCTGGGAGCGCCCGCGTCGTTCGGGCCGGCCTTCCCGACGGGGCCGGCGATTTCCGGCAACGTCGTCGTCGCCAGCCCGCTGACCGGCTGCACGGCGCTGACCAACGCGGCCGCCATCGCGGGCAAGATCGCGCTGATCCAGCGCGGCACCTGCACGTTCCAGACCAAGACCGTGATGGCGCAGAACGCGGGCGCCATCGCGGTCATCCTCTACGACAACGTGGCCGAGATGGTGTTTTCGCCGAGCGCCGACACCGCGCAGCCGGCGGCCACGATTCCGACGCTGCTGGTGGGCCTGGCCGACGGCACGACGCTCAATACGCAGGCCTCCGGCGCCGGCGTCTCGACGACGCTCGCCGTCACGTCGGGCGGCGACCTCGTCGCGTCGTTCTCGTCGCGCGGCCCCACCAACAACATGCCGCTCGGCGCCAAGCCGGACATCACGGCGCCCGGCGTCAACGTCGTGTCCACGCAGACGGGCATGACCTGCGTCACCGGCGGGGGTTGCATCAGCCCCACCGCCACGGGTTACGACGCAGGCAACCAGAGCCTGATCCTGAGCGGCACGTCGATGGCCACGCCGCACGTCGCGGGCATGATGGCGCTGCTGCGCCAGTTGCACCCGTCGATGTCGGTGGAGGAAATGAAGGCGCTCGCGATGAACGGCGCGCTGGACGACATCTATACGAAGCCCAACCAGGACGGTCTCCGCTATGGCGGCGGTCGCGTCGGCGCCGGTCGCATCGACGCGCAGGCGACCGCCAACCTCAGCGTGATCGCCTATGAAGCGTCGGGCTCCGGCGTTGCGTCGATCACCTTCCCGCCCGAGATCAGCAACACGACCACGGTGACCAAGCAGCTGCACGTCGTCAACTACGGCGCCACGGCGGTCACTTATACGCTGGCCATCGACAACGTGGTGACCAACCCGGGCATCACGTTCAGCCTGCCCGGCGGCTCGACGCTGACGCTGGGCCCCGGCGCATCCACGGACATCGACGTTCAGATGACGGGCGACGCCACGAAGCTGGATCACACGTTCGACCCGACGATCTATGCAACGCAGTCGCCGACGGTGGGAACGTATCCCCGCTACTGGATGACCGAAGCCACGGGCTATGTCAACTTCGTCGATGCCGATTCCAACATCGCGCTGCGTGCGTCGCTGTACGTGTCGCCGTATCCGGCGGGCGCGATGACGGGCGGGTCGTCCATCAACACCGGCGGCGCCGGCACGGGCTCGACCAGCATCACGCTGGCGGGCACGCCCGTCTGCACCGGTACCGTCAGCGGGAGCACGTGCACGCGCGTGTCCAACACGCAGGAAGTGGGCCTCGTCACCGGCTTCGAGCACCAGGGCACGTTCCCGCGCGATCCGGACGTCCCCGCGGTGCTCAACCTGCGCAACGTCGGCGTGGCGAAGATCGGCAGCAGCCTCTACTTCGGCGTGCAGAGCTGGGGCGGCGGTTCGGTCATCGGCGCGCCGGGGTATGACGTCGAGATCACGGTCTACACGGGCAATCCGTCGACTTCGAGCCCGTTGTTCACGCTGTACCCGTACGTCGCGCAGACCAGCACGCCGAACGCCACCAACGTGTACTTCGTCGCGTCCTACAAGTATTCGAGCGGCTCCAGCACGCTCATCGGCTATCCCAACCTGCAGTCGCCCACCGGCGCCGACGCGCGCATCTTCCAGAACGACATGCTGATGTACGGCGCCTCGTTGAGCACGCTCGGCCTGACGGCGACGAGCAAGATCTGGTACTACATCGACACCTGGGACGAGTATGGCAACCTGCAGCAGGAAGAAGGTCCGTTCTACTACGACCTCGCTGCGCCCGGCGTGACGTTCTCCAGCCTGCTCTACTACGACATGCCGGGCAACACCATTCCGGTGTCGTGGAACACGGCCAACCTCGCCACCAACGCTTCGCTCGGCGCATTGCTGCTGCACAACCACAACGCGCTGGGCAGCACGGGTGAAGCGCTGCCGCTCGGCACGGGCACGGCGCCGACGCTCGTCAGCGGCGTGTCGCGCAAGGTGCAGGGGGCTGCCGGCACATTCGACCTGGCACTCGCCACCGATACGGGCAACCCGACCACCGAGCCGCGCACGGGCCCGACGCAGACGCTCGTGTTCACGTTCGACAAGGCGATCACGGCGGCCACCGCAACGGTTACCGAAGGGGTCGCCACGGCCGGTTCGCCGACGTTCGACGGCAACAGCGTCATCGTGCCGCTCACGGCGGTGAACGACGTGCAATACGTCACGGTCACGCTCTCGGGCGTGTCGGCATCCGACGGCGGTACCGGCGGTTCGGCCGCGCTGCGTGTCGGCTTCCTGGCAGGCGACGTAAGCGGCAATCGCTCGGTCACGCTCCAGGACCTGGCGCAGGTCAACGCGCAGCAGGCGCAACCGGTGTCGGCCACCACCTTCAAGTACGACGTCAATGCGAACGGCAGCATCTCGGCGGCGGACCTCGCCGTGACCAACAGCAAGCTCACCCATGTGCTGCCGGCGCCCTGAGCGGGAACGGGACATGACGATGCACAACGAATCCACGATGAACGGAGTACCCACCATGCATAACCCGTCGCGCCGCGCCAAGCGAACGAACCTCGCGCTGGCGTTGCTGACCTTCGTTGCGGTCGCGGCCGCCACGCCCGCGACCGCCCAGGTCACCACGCGCTTCGTGGTCCCGGGCGGCTCGGCAACCTCGACGAAAATCACCCCCGGACAGAGCGCATCCTTCGACGTGCGGCTCGATTCGTCGGTGCAGACCATCGGCGCCGCGTTCACGATCACGCAATCGGCGCCTCCCGGAAGCGGCTATCTCAGCATCACCGGCCGTGATTTCACCGGGGGCATCTATACCGACACGTCGTCCGGCACCAGCGACAGCATCGTCCTCAATCCGCCGAGCAATCTGCTCGACCCGACCAACAACGACAACCTGGGCCGCAGCAGCCCCGGACTCGCCGCGGTGGCCGCAGGCACCAACCTGCTGATCGAGAAGCTCACGCTGACGTCGACCGCGGGCACGCCGCTCGGCACGTACGTGATCACGCCGACGGGCGGCGGTGTGTCCAACGTGACGGGCGCCGACGTGGACTTCACGGACTACCCGATGGCCGGCTCGTTCTCCATCATCATCGGCCAGACGCTGACGGTGACGAAGAGCGGCACGGGCACCGGCACGGTCACCGCAAGCTCCGGCGCGATCGATTGCGGCGCGACGTGCTCGGACATCTATCCAGGCAACGCCGTGATCCTGACCGCTACCCCGGATGCCGGCTCCGTGTTCACCGGGTGGACGGGCGCCTGCACGGGAACGGGCACCTGCACAGTCACCGTCGACGCGGCCAAGACGGTCAACGCGCAGTTCGACACGGGGCCGCAGACGCTGACGGTCAACAAGGCAGGCTCCGGCACGGGCACCGTGACGAGTTCGCCGGCCGGCATCAGTTGCGGCGCGACGTGCTCGACGACGTTCACCGCGGGCACGAGCGTGACGCTGACGGCCACGCCGGACGCCGGTTCCACGTTCACCGGCTGGAGCGGCGCTTGTACCGGCACGGGTTCGTGCGTCGTGACGATGAGCACCGCGCGCACGGTTACCGCCACGTTCGCCGTGCAGACGTTCTCGCTGACGCTGACCAAGTCCGGCAACGGCGTGGGCACGGTCACGAGCTCGCCCGCGGCCATCAGCTGCGCAACGTCATGCATATCGCAGACCGCGACGGGCCTGACGTCGGGCAGCGTCTACACGCTGACGGCGACCGCCGGCACCGGCCAGACCTTCACCGGCTGGAGCGGAGGCGGCTGCAGTGGCACAGGCACCTGCGCCGTCACGATGACCGCGAACGTGACCGTCACCGCAACCTTCACGGACACGATCCCGCCGGACACGACCATCACCGGCACGCCGACTAATCCGTCCAGCGATCCGACCCCGACGTTCACGTTCACGTCCGACGACCCGGCGGCCACGTTCCAGTGTTCGCTCGACGGCGGCACGTTCACGAGCTGCGCGTCGCCGTACACGGTCATCGTCGGTAACGGCACGCATACGTTCTCGGTGCGCGCCATCGACCAGGCCGGCAACATCGATCCGACGCCGGCCACGTTCACGTGGGTGGTCTCCGGTGTCGTGCAGGTGGCGACGCCGGTGCCGGCGCTCGATCCCGCGATGCTGGCGGCGATGATGGTGCTGGTGGCTGCGATCGGGGTGGCGATGCGCCGCAAGGGCTGATCGCCTTCCCGGCAGGACCGTTGCAAGCGAAGGCCGGTGCGCGCAGCGCACCGGCCTTTTTCATGGCCGTGCGGCCTGTCGCGGCCGTGGTAAGCGGGATCGAGGCACCGGTGCCCCCGCCGCCGGGGGTGCGTCAGCGCGCCGCGTCGCGGCGCCGGTCCATCCGTTGCAGGTCGATGGCCGACGAATGCGTGGCGAGGTAGACCTCGCGCAGGAACGAGAACACGCCGCCCACGAGCGCCACCATCGACAGCACGAAGGCCGCGCCGGTGGCGAGCCGCAGGTTGTAGGCCGTGTACTCGTCGATGAACAGCAGGATGATGACGATGCAGACGAACAGCGCCGAAGCCGCCGCGAAGTTGATGGCCCAGCTCGCGAGCTTGCGGCGCGTCTCCAGGTCGCCGAGCTCCTCGCGCATGTCGTCGCGCGCGGGCAGCGGCACCGACATCCACCGCTCCTCCAGCACGCGCGCGCGGTCGATGACGCGCGCCAGGCGCTGCACCATCACGTTGAGCATGCCGGCGATACCCGTGAGCAGGAACACGGGCGCGATCGCGAGCTGGATGGCGTGCGAGACGACCGGCGCTTCGATGGGGATGGCCACGACGCCTTATGGTAGCGCAGCGCTCGCCAGCGCGAAGGTGGTGTCGCTGCCGAGCCAGGGCATCAGGTTCGCGGGCCGCGGCGCGGGCGCGAAGCCCGCGGGCCAGCCGTCGCGCTGCTCCGCCAGCGTGACCGTCACCGAAGCGTCGGCCGCGGCGGGCACGAAGTCGAACGTGACCTCCTCGTCGCCCGGCGCCGCGTAGCGCAGCGTCAGCGGCGCGTGGGCCGGCACGCTGGCCGGCAAGGCCCGCGCGCCGAGGCGCAGCGCGCCAAGCGGCGACGAGGCCTCGATCGTGAACAGCAGCACGCGGCCGCCGCCGGTGGCGCGGCCGCGCACGACGACACGCTCGCCGTCGCGCGCGATGGACACGGCCGGCGGCACGACGTTGCGCGGGCGCGCCTTCGCGATCCACGCGGGCCGCGGCAGGAAGGGCGGCAGCGCGACGCGGGCGGGCGCGCCCCCGTCGCTCGCAAGGACGGTTCGCTCCCATGGCGCCAGCCGCTCGCGCGGGCTCACGAGCCATTGCGCGCCGTCGCCGGCCCCGGCGACGAAGAAGAGCTCGCTCACTGCGGGATGCGCCTCGCGGGCCGGCAGCAGCGCCACGCTCGCGAACAGCGCGATGCCCGCCAGCGCAAGGACCGCGCAGGCAATGCGCCCGCTGCGCGCCGCAACTGCCGCGCGCGCGTACGGCATCGTCACGGCGAAGAGCGGCGGCACGAACAGCGCGAACACGAACGGCAACTCGGGCCCCAGCGCCGTGAAGAAGCCATGCTCGACGGGCGCGACGACGGCGATGAACGCGATGGCCAGCGCGGCCGCGGCGGTGCGGGCAGGGCGAGCGCCGACCGCCAGCAACGCGGCGATGGCGGTGCCGCCGACGAGCGGCCACGCGTACAACGCCGCGGCGCGCGGCGCCATGAGCTGGACCGTTGCCGCCAGCACGAAGAGCCATGCCAGCGCGCCGAGCGTGCTGCCGTCGGGCCCGCGGCGCGCGCGCTGCGCCGCGCCGACCACGAGCAGCGCCACGCCGAGCCCGAGCGCGATGGCGCCGGCGTGCATGCGGCCGAATTCGCGGAACACGGGCTCGTCGGCCGTTGCGACGACCAGGCGCCCGGCGACGTACAGCGCCAGCGCGGCCGCGAGCGTCGCCAGCCAAGCAAGCGCGAACCCGAGCGCGACGTCGCGCGGTCGCACGCCTTGGCGCGCGGCGCGCCGCCATGCGGGTACGGCCAGCGCCACCGCGAGCGCGAGCAGCCACCAGCCCCATGCCGGCGGATACGCGACGACGAAGCGGCTGGCGACGTCGAAGTAGGTGGCGTCGGGCGCCGCGGCGGGCAACGTCGGCGCCGTGGCCAGCGCGCGCACGAGCGGCAGCACCTGGTCGCCGACGTGTTGCAGCGTCCGCGTGGACAGGTGGGACGGCGTCGCGAGCGGCGTGTGATACGCAAGCTGGTCGCCGATGAACGCGACGTTGAGGCCGGGCAAGTCGTGACGCAGCGCGTTCGTGAAATCCGTGTCGTTCGGCAGCACGGCGTATACGAACGCGGCGAGCGATTGCGCGTGCGGGCGCGGCGCCACTGCCGCGTACAGCCGCACGAGCGCGCCCGCGTCGCGGCTCGTCTCGAACATGTTGGCGGGCCCCGCGTCGCCGCGCGCCTCCAGGTTGACGACGACGCCGACGCGCTCGCGCCACGGGTCGTCACGGAAGAACGCGTCGGCGCCGAGCAGGCCCGCTTCCTCGCCGTCGGTGAACAGCAGGATCACATCGCGCTCGCGGGCGGGCCCGGCCTGCAGGATGCGCGCGATTTCCAGCATCGCCGCGACGTTGGCGATGTCGTCCGCCGCGCCGGGCGAGGCGGGCGTGCTGTCGTAGTGCGCCATCAGCAGCACGGCGGGCGCCGCGCGATCCCGGCCCGGCAGCACCGCGACGACGTTGTGGACCGTCCCCGCGAGCACGCGCGGCGAACCGGCGCGCACCCAAATGCCGACGCCCACGTGCACTTCCGGCGCCAGGTGCATCCCCTCGAGGCGCGCCAGCAGCGCTTCGCGTACGCGCGTGTTTCCCGGCGAGCCGATCGGATGCCATTCGCGCGCCATCGTGCGCACGTCGACGAGTGCGCGGCCCGCCGCGAATTCGCCCGTCGGCGCTGCGGCGGGCTTGGCCGCCGGCAGGCGCATGGCAGCCGCGCCGAGCGCGATGCCGATGGCGAGGATCAGCCAGAAGGCCCAGCGTGCATAACGCAACGCCGACTCGTCGCGCGGTGGAACCGGCGGCTGCAAGGCGTGGGGGCGGTCAGGGCGCGGCGACGTGCGCGCCGCCGGTGACCAACAGGTTGGCGCCCGCGATATAGCTTGCGGCGTCGGAACACAACAGCAGCGCGGCGCCCGCCATTTCGTCGGGCTGCGCGGCGCGCCCCATCGGTGCAGCGGCCGTCGCTTCCATGCGGCGCCACGTGGCGGGATCGTCGCGCAGCCGCCGGTTGCGCTCGGTGGCCACGAGGCCCGGCGCGAGATTGTTGATCATCACGTTGAACGGAGCGTATTGCCGCGCGAGGTTCATCGCCAGGTTGGCCTGGGCCGCCTTCAGCGCAGCGTACACCGTCAGCTCCGCGTTGGGCCGCACTTCGTTGATGCTGCCGATCGTCAGCACGCGTCCCCAGCGTCGCGCCTGCATCGACGGCAGCGCGGCCTGCAGCAGTTCGACGGTGGCGCGCAAGTTGATGGCCCACTGGCGTTCCATCTGGGCCTCCGTGACGTCGACGAATGCCTCGCGATACTGGATCGATGCGCACACGACGAGGATGTCGACGGGGCCTGCCAGCGCCGACGCGCGCTCGACGGTGCGACGCCCGCCGCCGGGCGCCGCGAGGTCTACATCGAGCGCATGCGCCGTCGCGCCGGCCGCGGCGAGCGACGCCACCGTGTCGCGTGCGGCATCGGGCGAGCCGGCGGCGGCGTCCGCGTCCGCCGTGTGGTGAACGACCACCGCCGCGCCGTGCTGGGCGAGCGTGCGCGCGATGCTGCGGCCGCTGCCCAGGCTGCTGCCCGTCACCAGCGCGACACGGCCGGGGCGCGAGAACGGTCTGCCAAAACAGCCTCCTGTTTGATCAAATAGTGCTTGGTTCTGCGAGCTTATCGCCCGTGAATGCCAATTATTGATCAAATCCTGGTCCACGTGCTAGTGTCAGGGTATGGACGCCGCCACCCGTTCCGTCACCATCTGCGACCGCATCCGCGAGGACATCGTCGCCGGCGCGCTGTCCTTCGGCCGCCGGCTCACGCTCGACTTCCTTGCCAGCCGCTACGGCGTGGGCCACATGCCCATCCGCGAGGCCCTGCGGCAATTGCAGGGCGAGGGGCTGATCGTGCTCGCGCCCAATCGCGGCGCCCGCGTGCGCGTCGTCGACGCAACCTTCGTCCGCAACATCTTCGACCTGCGCATCGCCATCGAGGCGATGCTGGCACGGCGCGCGGCCGAATGCATCGTGCCGGCGCAACTGGCGCGACTCGAAGTGCTCGAAGCAGCCTACGAGCGCGAGGCCGCGCGGCGCGACTACGCGGCGCTGCTGCGGCTCAATCGCGAGTTCCATGCGGTGATCGCGGAGGCCGCGCAGAATCCCGAAGCCGGTGAAATGCTGGACCGGCACAAGCCGCTGGTCGCCGCGCTGTGGAACGTGCACGGTTATGGCGAGGACCGCATCGCCGGCGTCATCTCGGATCATCGCCACCTGATCGCCGCGCTGGCCGCACGCGACGCGGACGTCGCGGCGTCCCTCGCGATGGCGCATGCGGCAAAGGCCAAGCAGGCCTTGCTCGCGCGGATGGCGGCGCACGCGCAGGCGGCGGTGGCGGCTTGACGATGGCGAGCGTGGCCACGGTCGATGCGGGTTCGGCGCGCATCAGCGACAAGACGGTGTGGACGTTCGTGCGCGTGCGCGACGATGCCGGGCGCGAAGGTTGGGGCGAGGGCACGCTGCAGGGACTGCATGCGGACGTGCACCGGCACGTCGATGCGCTGGCGCCGTCGTTGCGCGGCATTCCGCGCGCGGCCGCACTCGCGCAACTCGCCGCCGTGCTGGATCCAGCGAATGCGGCGCAGGCCACGGCGGTCAGCGCCATCGACCAGGCGCTGTGGGACCTCGAAGCGCAGGCGCGGGGCGTCCCGCTCGCGCAGGCGCTGGGCACGCCCGTCCGCGATCTCGTCGAGCTGTACGCCAACATCAATCGCGGGACGCTGGACCGCACGCCGGAGGGCTTTGCGGCGCGTGGCCGCGAGGCCGCGCAGCGCGGCTTTGCCGCCATCAAGGTGGCGCCGTTCGACGACGTCACGCCGTCCACCGCGCATACCGCGGAAGGCAAGCGCGCCATCGCGCTGGGCGTCGAGCGCGTGCATGCCGTGCGCGCGGCCATCGGCGACCAGCGCGCGTTGATGGTCGATTGCCACTGGCGATTCGACGAGCCCGCGGCCGCGGACGCGTTGCGGGCGCTGGCGCCCGCGGCACTCTACTGGTTCGAGTGCCCGCTTCCGGAAATTCCAGGGAACTTCGACGCGTTGCACCGCCTGAAGATGCGGGCCAACGCGATGGGCGTCAGGACGGCAGGCTGCGAAACGCTGACCGGCGCCGACGCATTCCGCGCCTGGCTCGAGCGTGGCCTGTACGACGCCGTGATGCCCGACGTCAAGTACGCGGGCGGACTGCGCGAGATGCTGGCCGTCGACGCGGCCGCGCAGTCGATGCGAGCGATGTCGTCGCCGCACAACCCCACGGGCCCGATCGCGCACATGCACAGCGTGCACGTGGCTGCACTGGGCGCGTCGCTGCCCTTCCTCGAGTTCCAGTACGGGGAGAGCGACGCGTTCTTCACGCTCGTGCGCGGCGCGCTGCCGGACCCCACGCATGGCTCGAGCCGCGTTCCGGAAGCGCCGGGGCTCGGCATCGCCATCGATGTCGTCGCCATCACGCCGCTGCTCGTGCTGGGCATGCTGTAGCGGGCGCCGGACCGATTCGACAAGGAGGACGCGATGCTTGCAATCATCTTGCGCGTGGGCGCACGGGTAATGTTCGCGGCGCTGTGCGCGCTACCGCCGCTCGCGCACGCCGACTGGCCCGATCACGCGATCACGCTGATCGTGCCGTTTCCCGCGGGCGGCGGCGTGGATGCGATCGCGCGGCCGTTCGCCGAGCGGCTGGGCGAGCGCCTGCACCAGCCGGTCGTCGTCGTGCCGCGCGACGGCGCGGCGGGCACGATCGGCACCGCGGCGATGGCGGCCGCGAAGCCCGACGGCTACACGCTGGCGTTCACGCCCAACGGCCCGCTGACCATCCAGCCGCACGTGCTGTCCAACCTGCCGTACAACGCGAGCGATATCGTGCCGGTGTGCCAGGTGTTCACCGTCGAGTACGTGCTGGCGGTGCGGCCGGACAGTCCCTACAAGACGTTCGACGACTTCGCCAAGGCTGCGCGCGCCGAGCCCGGCAAGCTGTCGTATGGCTACGGCGGCGTCGCCACGTCGCCGCATCTCGCCATCGCGCAGATGGCGCTGGTCGGCAAGCTCGACATGCTCGCCGTGCCGTTTCGTGGCGACCCGCAGGCGATGCTCGCGTTGCGCGGCGGCGAGATCGACAGCGCGATGCTCAACATCGGCGGCGCAAAGGCGGGCGGCTTTCGTCCGCTCGTGATGTTCGGCAACGCGCGCCAGCCGGACATCCCCGACGTGCCGACGGCGAAGGAACTCGGCTATCCGGTCGTGAGCTCCGCGTTCGGGGGCGTGTTCGCGCCCAAGGGCACGCCACCCGACGTCGTGCACAAGCTCGAATCCGCGTGCGAGGCCATCGTCGCGGACGAACGCTATCGGAAGGCCGTGCGCGCCGCGTACCAGGATCCTTTATTCCGCACTGGCAGCGAGTTTGCCAAGGTGCTCGCCGCGGATCTTGCGACCAAGGGCGACGTCGTGCGGCGGGCGGGGATAAAGGGGCCCTGAGCGGACGCGCCGATCGGTTATCCTCCCGCGGACGCGTCGGGGAGGCGAGCATGCGGGGACACCGGGTTCGAATCGCGCTGGGGCTGGCGGCTGTCGTGGTCGCCGGCGTGGTTGCCGCCGCGCCGCCACGTTACGTCGCGGTGCCGCTCGGCACGCTGGGCGGCAAAGGGACGGGTGCCATGGCGCTGAACGACGCTGGCGCGGTGGTGGGCTTCTCGTTCACCAAGGACGATGCCGAGCGCCATGCGTTCGTTTTCGACGATGCCGGGATCCACGACCTGGGCACGATGGGCGGCACGTTCAGCACGGCATCGGGAATCAACGCCGCGGGCGTGATCTGCGGATATTCGTGGACGGGCTCTGCGACGTTCGACATCCTCGCCGTCGTCGTGGAGGACGGCACGATGCGCGACATCGGCTCGCTCGGCGGCAACCGGTCCGTCGCGGAAGGCATCAATGCGCAGGGCGACATCGTGGGCAGTTCGGTCACGCCGGACGGCCTTGCGCGCGGGTTCATATGGCGCGCCGGCACGATGACCACGATCGGCGTGCTGGGTACCGGGCGGTCGAGCCAGGCCATGGCGATCAACGATGCGGGCCAGGTCACCGGGTATTCCGAGATCAACGACTCCGGGCAGGGCCACGGGTATCTCTACGCGGACGGCAAGCTGCGCGACATCGGCACGCTCGGCGGCATGTCGAGCTATCCCTACGGGATGAACGCTGGGGGCGACATCACCGGCTGGGCCAGCGACGCGCACGAGGAGCAGCATGCGTTCGTCTGGCACGACGGCCACATGCGCGACCTGGGCACCCTTGGCGGCGAGATGAGCTGGGGCTTCGCGCTCAACGACGCGGGCGTCGTCGTGGGGGCGGCGGAAACGCGCCAGGACCAGCGCGCCTTCGTCTACGTCGACGGCACGATGTACGACCTCAACACGCTGATCGCGTCCGGCGTCGGTGCCACCACGCTGACGGTGGCGCACGCGATCAACAACCACGGGCAGATCGTGGCGTATGGATGCATGGCGCTGGGCGTGTGCGAATCGTTCCGGCTGGATCCGGTCACCGACGCCACGCCGCTTGCGGCGCGGGCGCAAGTCGTCGAGTACTACCACGCGGGCATGGACCACTATTTCATGACGGCGGATCCGCGCGAGGTGGCAGCGCTCGACGGCGGACAGTTCGTCGGCTGGGAGCGCACGGGCCAGTCGTTCGCAGCCTATGCGGCGCCCACCGTCGGTGCGGACCCGGTGTGCCGCCTGTACAGCGCGGGCTTCTCCGACAAGAGCTCGCACTTCTATTCGTCCGACCCCGGCGTGTGCGTCTACGTGCAGACCTACCCGGGCTGGAGCTGGCAGAGCGAGGGGACGGTCATGGGGATGCCGTCGCCGGGTGCCGATGGCGCGTGCGCGGCCGGCACGGTACCGGTCTACCGGCTCTACAACGACGGGCAGGGCGGCGCGCCGAACCACCGCTACACGGTCGATGCGTCCGTGCGCGCGGCGATGATGGCGCGCGGGTGGATACCCGAGGGCGCGGGTCCGCTGGGCGTCGTGATGTGCGCGCCGGCGCAGCCCTGACAGCGCTGACTACCGGCCGCTGCGCGCCCTTGGTCAGCGGTTGACGGCTGCCATCGCCTTGGGCGCATAGCGCGCGCCCGCGACAGACCCGCGCGGCAGCACTTCGTCGATGCGCGCGAGATCCGCGGCCGTGAGCGTGACGTTCAGCGCGCCGACGTTCTCGTCGAGGTACTTGCGCCGCTTGGTGCCGGGGATCGGCACGATGTCGTCGCCTTGCGCCAGCACCCAGGCCAGCGCCAGTTGCGATGCGCTGCAGCCCTTGTCCGCAGCGAGCGTCTTCACTTCGTCGACGAGCTTCAGGTTGCGCGCGAAGTTGTCGCCTTCGAAGCGCGGCGAGTGGCGGCGGTAATCATCCGGCTCGAAGTCGTCGATGCTGCGGATCTCGCCGGTGAGGAAGCCGCGGCCCAGCGGGCTGTAAGGCACGAAGCCGATGCCGAGCTCGCGGCAGAGCGAGAGCAAGCCGTCCTCCGGCTCGCGGCTCCACAGCGAATACTCCGTCTGCAGCGCCGCGATCGGATGCACTTTCGCCGCGCGGCGTATGGTGTCGGGCGCGGCTTCCGACAAGCCCAGCCAGCGCACCTTGCCTTCCTTGACGAGGTCGGCCATCGCACCGACGGTGTCCTCGATGGGCGTGTTCGGGTCGACGCGATGCTGGTAGTAGAGGTCGATGACGTCCATCCCCAGGTGGCGGAGGCTCCGCTCGCAGGCTTCGCGCACGTATTCAGGCCGGCCCTCGACGCCCTTGAACGTGCCGTCCGGGTTGCGCATGTTGCCGAACTTGGTGGCGACGATGACGCCATTGCGCCGGCCCTTCAATGCGCGGCCGACGAGGTCCTCGTTGCGGCCGCCGCCATAGGCGTCGGCGGTGTCGAACAGCGTGATGCCGACGTCCAGCGCGCGATGCAGCGTCGCGATGGCCTCAGCCTCGTCGCGGCCGCCGTAGAAGTCGGACATGCCCATGCAGCCCAGGCCCATTGCGGAGACTTTCAGGCCCTGGCCCAGTGAACGCGTTTTCATCGAAGTATTCCTTGTCAGGTGTCGCGGGCTCAGATTTCCCGCTTCGCTTGCGCGTCATGGATGACGCGGTGGATGACGTGCAGCTTGGCCACGACGGGCCGGCTCATCACGAACGGATAGAAGTCCTGCACGCCCATGCTGCGCGACAGTTCGTTCAGGACCGTGACGATCTCGACCCATCCGTTCAGCAGCGCCAGCAGGTGCGGTCCTTCTGGATCGTCCTGGTCGTAGAGATCGTCGCGCGTGAACGGCGTGATCTCGCATTGCAGCCGCGACGCGCTGATGCCGAAGCCCGTGGCGGTGCCCAGGCTGTCGACCATGTGCATGTAGTGCGCCCACGTCTCCGCCCAGTCTTCCCAGGGATGCGACGTGGCGTAGGCGCTGACGTACGACGCGGCCCAGTTGGGCGGCGGCCCGTCCTCGTAGTTGCGCCGGAGGCCTTCGGCATAGTCCGCCCGCTCGTCGCCAAACTGCTCGCGGAACGTCCCGAGCCAATGCGTATCGCGCACCAGCCGGTCCCAGTAGTAGTGGCCGATCTCGTGGCGGAAATGGCCGAGCAGCGTGCGATACGGCTCGTGCAACTGGTGCTTGATCGACTCGCGCCGCGCGTCGTCCGCTTCCTCGATGTTGAGCGTGATGAGGCCGTCGGCATGCCCGGTCATTACCGGCGCGCCGCCGGGCTGCGGGCCCAGCATGTCGAACATCAGCCCGGCTTGCGGATCCTCGTCCACCTTCGAGCGCACGGGCAGGCCGAACGCGAGCAACTCCGATATCACGCGGCGCTTGGCGATCTCGAGCTTGCCCCAGAACTCGGCGTTGCCCGGCTCGGCGAGATTGGGCACGGTACGGTTGAGGCGGCACGCGACGCAATAGCCCTCGACGTTGTGCGCTTCCGTCATCCAGTTGCAAACGGCCGGCGAATCGCGGTTGGCGCAGAACTTGAGCGTGTCGTTGCGACCGTCCGTCCGCCACGTGCCGGGATCGGGGCCGGGATCGAGCGCGACCATCCAGCCGTCGTCGGGCACGTAGCCCAGCGGCGAGTGGCAGGCGAGGCACAGCGTGTTGCGGAAGAAGATGCGGTTGCCGCAGCGACAGCGGTAGGAACGCACGTGGCGCGCAAGGCGCAGGTCGAGCGAATCCGGCGAGGCCGTACCGCTCGCGTCCTGCACGCGCTGCGCCGCAGGCGAGGTGTCGCAGGAAGGGGTCATGACTTGGGCAACTTGGGCAGCGCGCGATCGATGCCTTGCTCGCCCTCGCTCACCAGGATGGAGAGCTTCTCCGCGTCGGGCACGGCGCCCCACGCGTTCTGGCCTTCCGTATGGCGCGCGGAACGTGCCGTGCCCACGCGGAACGTCTCGTTCGCGAGCGTCCGCATGCTGCCGGCGTCGATCACGCGCACGGTACCGATCGCGAAGAAGCCCAGCGAGCCGCTGTCGCGATACGGCGACGTGGACGCTTCCGTCATGTCGATCGCGTTGTCCACGTAGACGCCCAGCCCGGACGCGCGCTCGGGGGCCTGTACGACACCGTTGGGCGTGTCGATCCACACCTCGGCCGTATCCGCTTGCACCACGAGCACGCGATCGCCGGGGTGCAGCTTGCCCGCCTGCACGAGCTTGCGCACCAGCGCATCCACGTCGTCCGGATCCGCGGGGCGCGCGTCGGCCGGATCGAGGACGCTGGCGAGCGGGAGCGCAGGCTCGCTGCCATGGAGCGACGCGATGACGTGCGCGACGAACCGGTCGTCCAGGTCGCTGCTCTTGATGGCGATGACGTCGGGGCGCCGCCGTGTGTTGCTGCCGGTGCGGCTGCCTTCCGTGCGCAGGATGGTCATGCCGCGGCCCAGCGTGGAGTACACGAACAGGTCGGCGGCATCGGCGGCCGCGGCGCCCAGCACCGTCAACGCGGCGAGGCCGAGCGCGACGATGCACCTTGCGGCATGGCGCCGTTGCGCCGGGAGGGGTTGCATCGATTCGATGTGCGCGTGCATGCGTGGTCGCCAACGAGGCATTGGAACGGCACGGCGGAAGGTAGCGCATTTCCGGGCCGGCGAGTTGCCGCGGCTCACAGGATGCCTTCCTCCGCATAGGGCGTGGCCGCCTCCACGCGCTCGTAGCCCAGGCGCGCCAGATCGAGGGTACGGTATGCCCCGTGGAGGATCAGCTCGGCAATGCCACGCCCCGCGGCCGGAGCGTGCATCATGCCGTGGCCCGAGAAGCCGGCCACCGTGTAGAGATTGCCGGCGCCGCGCGTCCACGGCCCGATCACCGCGTTGCCGTCGAGCTCGTTGACTTCGTAGAGGCCTGCCCACGTGCGGTGGCATTTCGCGGCCTCGAACGGCGGGAAGCGATGGGCCACCGCGGGCCACACGACGTTCTCGAAGTAGTCATGGTCCACGTCGAAATGGAATCCACGCCGCTCCTGGCCGTCGACGAGCCCGCCGGAAAAGCCCTTGCCCTCGGAGCGGAACGCCAGGCGCGCCATGTCCTTGACGTAGGGCAGGCGCTCCACCGGCGAGCCCGCGGTGAAGTAGTGCTCGAAGCGCCGCATCGGCGTGATGGGCAGGCGCATGCCGAAGGCCTCCGCCACCACGCCGGACCACGCACCCGCGGCATTGACGACGGCACCGACCTCGATGCGCGCGCCGGACTCCAGCGTGATCGCCTTCACCGCGCGCCCGACAATCTCGGCCGCGACGAAGCGGTCCTTGACGAACGTGGCGCCCAGCTCCACCGCCTTTCGACGAAAGCCCCAGAGCGCGCCCGTCGGGTCGCACCATCCGTCGTGCGGCGTGTGGGCGCCAAGCGCCAGGTCGTCGACGTTCATCGACGGGAATCGCTGCTTCAGCGCCGCTGCATCGAGCAGGTCGACGACGCACCCGTGCGCCTGCTGCTTGCGGGCGTTGCGCTCCAGGTTCGCGGCATGCTCCCGGCCGACGATGAACAGGTAGCCGCCTTCGACCCAGTCGATGGCGGCCTCGTGATCCGCCGTGCGCATCGTCGCCTCGAAGCTCCTGAAGAAGTCGATGCTGAACTTCGACATCTCGATGTTCTCGGGGCAGGTGAACTGAACGCGGCAGCCGCCCGATGCGCGCGGCGTGGAGGCGAACTCGTAGGTGGGATCGGGCTCGATCACGCAGACGGTGGTAGCCGGTGCCTCGCGAAGCAGGAACCAGGCGACGGCCGAGCCGATGATGCCACCGCCGATGATGGCGACGTCGCAGGCGTGTGGAGAGGTCACGTCCAATCCGAATCAGGAGATTTTGAGTAATCGTATCCAAATTTCGGGCGGCGCCGGCACGTGGCAGTTGTTGGCCGGCGGGATTGACCGTAGCATCGCGCGCAACCGGGCAAGTCGAGGAGCGATAGCGTGATGCGAGGTCGCAGTGGTCAGGCTCTGGTCTTGTTGATCGGCTACAGTCTGCTGCATGGAGCGATCGGAGCCGAAGTCGAAAAGGGCGTGTCGGTCGAGGTCAAACTCGTCGGCACCGATTCGCTTGACTTGACCTATCGTCTGCCGGAGGGTTGCAACAAGCTTCCGTTCGAGACGAGCGTCGACAAGAACGTCGCGACGCGACTGCGCAAGACCTGGATACGAACCGGAACGTGCGGCGAGATCGTCGATGGTGCGCTGGCCGCCGGTCCGGCATGCCGCGCGGTGCGATTCAAGATCCCCACCAACACGGAAATCAACGACCGGACGTATCCGCCGGCCTATCCGATCGAAGGATTGGGTGTGTACCTGCACACCGGCGTGTATGCGCCCGGCGACGCCTGTGGGCCTGTGCGCTGGACATTCTCGGCACCGGGCGGGCAAGTCGTCTTCGATGGGATGCGCCGCGGCGTGCGTTTTGACGCGCCGGGCGAAGGCCCTGGCCACGCGTCGTTCGCCAGTGTCTACCTGTCCTCGCGGCCGATAGCGGCGACCACCGGCTCGATAACCGTTTATGCGCCATCCGTCCCGAGCTGGGTCCGCGAAACACTGGAGGACGCCACCCGGCAAGTCGATGCCCGTTACCGCAGCTTGGCGGGTGACTTGGGCTTGCACGTGCCGGCAGTCGTCGTGACGAATCTCGAGAATGGCGGAACGCCGCGCGTCCAGGCGGATGTTTCCAACCAGCGGATGATGCGGATCGGCCTGCAGAACATCCAGGCCAAGGGCGACAGTCCCGAGGCGCGCAATTTCCTGCGAGGCCTCATTGCGCACGAATTCGCACACGTCCTGCAAAACCCGCAACTCGGCGATGACGAAATCGGGTGGGAGGCGGAAGGTGGCGCCGAGACGTTGCGGTGGTTGACGAAGCTTGTCAGTTGCGCTGATCACCGACGGGTACGGGGAGCTCGTTCGCCGAAGTAGCACGACCGTTTTGAGCTACGCTCCAGCGTCGCGAACCGTTTCCAGCCAATAGTGCGGAGTGACCTCATGCAGGCGCTTGGACAGCCACGCTGTGGGTTATGAACAGCTCTTCGAAGTTTATTGCCGCACTTTTAATCCTCCTGATCGCAGGATGTTCCAGCGTGCCGGTGTCGACCCTCGCCAAATTCAGTCAGTTGACCGAGCGCGACCTGATTGCGCTCGATCCTGGAGCCATACGTCTGCGTGTGACGGTTCCGACAACGAGCCCGCTGGATCCAGTGAAAACGGAGATGTCGCTTCGGGTCATCTCTGCCGGAACACCTGTCGGTGGCACCTTCAATGTTGAGGTCGAAAGCTCGCGTCCACGATCAATGTCGGGAGGCTTGTTCTCTCCTGACGTTCCTGTGGTTGAGTCGACCCTTCGGCTTACGCCAGCGTCGCAGGACACATTTCGACAGTTCCAGAAATCCGTCCACCTTTCCTCGACGAGCAATGTCGACATCAACGTCCAGGTCGCGTTTGTCAGTCTCCCGAAGGGCGATACATCGACGAAGGTTTGGGTCGAAGTGAAGCTACAAGCAGGAGAAGGTTACGTTACGTTGGTCGATGGGGCGACCGTTACGATGGATGCGGAGCACTATGGCGCCAGGAAGGAGTGACTTTGGGGAGCCGTTGAACGTGTCAGTGCGGTGCCGCAGGATTGACGCTCAGAGATGCGGATGAAGCGCAAGGTGACAACTGCCACGACCACCGATTTCCTTCGCGACATCGCGACGAATCCCGTAAACGCCGAGATTCTCGCTCGCTGGGAAAGTCTGGAACTCCCCGACGCATGGTTGGCCGCGGGATGCCTGTTCCAGACGATCTGGAACCTGCAGTCAGGTCAGCCAGCGCAATCGGGAATCAAGGATTACGACCTCTTCTACTACGATCCGGCGGACTTGAGCGCGCGCGCGGAGCGCCACCGACAAGCGTTCGTCAGCGACGTTCTGGACGACTTGGGTGTGGAGATCGAAGTCGCCAATCAGGCGCGCGTGCATCTCTGGTATCCCAGATACTTTGGCGAGTCGTACGCGCCTTTGCAAAGCGCAGCGGACGGAATCGGATGCTTTCTGGTGAAAGAGACGTGCGTCGGTGTGCGTCCGCGCGAGTATGTCGCGCCGTATGGCATCGGTGGGGTGTACGCGCAGACGCTCACGCCCAATCCGCGGGTCCCGCATGCGCGCCTGTTTGCTGATAAGGCCGCGAGCTATCGGCGCCGCTGGCCTCATCTGACCGTCACGCCGGACCATGCGCCGGAAATGAAAAGGCCCTGACGAATCAGGGCCTTAAGGATCTTGGTGGAGACGAGGAGGATCGAACTCCCGACCTTCGCATTGCGAACGCGACGCTCTCCCAGCTGAGCTACGTCCCCAAAAATCAGTCGGCAATTATAGCCGAAGACCGCAGGGCCCGCCAACGGGCCGGCCAGCACCGTCAGCCGGGACCCAGCAGCGCCGACGTGTGGCGGGCGATCATCAACTCCTCGTTGGTCGGGACGACCCATACCGCCTTCCCGGACGTCGATGCGCTGATCTTGCGCACGCCGTCCGTGCCGCGCTCACTATTCGCGGCGGGGTCGAACGCAACGCCGATCCACGCAGCCGCCTCGCACACACGCGCCCGCAACGCGGCACTGTTCTCGCCGATGCCGGCCGTGAACACGATCGCATCGAGACCGCCCAACGCGGCGGCGAGCGAGCCGAGCTCGCGATTGATGCGATACGAGAACAGCTCGATCGCGAGGCGCGCACGTGGATCGGAACTCGCCTCCAGTGTGCGCATGTCGCTGGAAATGCCGGACACTCCGAGCAAGCCCGACTGCTCGTACAGAAGCTTGTGCACGTCGCGCACGGTCATCTGCAACTCGTCCAGCAGATACAGCACGACCCCCGGATCGAGCGCACCGCAGCGCGTGCCCATCGGCAGGCCGTCGAGCGTCGAGAAACCCATCGTCGTGGCGACGCTCGTGCACGCGCTCATCGCGCACATGCTCGCGCCGTTGCCCAGGTGCAGCACCACCGTGCGCCCGCCCGCCGCGCGCGCGTCGACCGACGGCAGCACGCTCGCGATGTACTCGTACGACAGCCCGTGGAAGCCATAGCGCAACACGCCGCGATCGGTGATCGAAGGCGGTAGCGCATACGCCTGCGCGATCGGCGGCTGGTGGCGGTGGAAGGCGGTGTCGAAGCACGCGATCTGCGGCACGGACGGCGAGCGCTCGAGCAACGCGCGGATCGGCGCCAGGTTGTGCGGCTGGTGCAGCGGGGCGAGCGGGATAAACTGCTCGAGTTTCGAGAGGATCGCGGCGTTCACGCGTACCGGCGCGGCGAACTCCGGCCCTCCATGCACGACGCGATGACCGACACCGGCAAGCCGGTAGTCGCCGAGGCGCTCGTGGACGAAGGCGATCACGCGTTGGAGCGCGACGTCGTGGCCGTGGCCTTCGTCGACGGACCAGGAAGACTCGGCCAGCAACGCTCCGTCCGCGTCCTTCGCGACGAAATGCGGCGCCGTATACAGGCCTTCGGCAAGGCCGCGCGACAACAACTCGAGTTCGCCGCGGGAGTGGGCCGCGAAGATCGAAAATTTGAGACTCGACGAGCCCGCGTTGACGACGAGGATGGCGTTGTTCACGCCGCGCATTCTGGCGGATGTCGTGCGGCGCGGAAAGCGCCCCGCGTTAAACTCTCGCCACTGCCATATACCCGAGGCGCCGCATGTCCAAGGAAGTGGTGTTCAGCACGGCCGCGCCGGCGGCCATCGGCCCGTACTCGCAGGCCATCCGCACGGGTAGCACGCTGTGGATGTCCGGCCAGATTCCGCTCGACCCCGCCACGATGCAGATCGTCGACGGCGGCATCGAGGCGCAGGCGAAGCGCGTGTTCGCCAACATGCGCGCGGTGGTGATGGCGGCGGGCGGCAGTTTCGACGACATCGTCAAGCTCTCGATCCTGCTCGTGGACCTCGCGGACTTCGCCAAGGTCAACGACATCATGGCGGCGGAGTTCAAGCAGCCGTTCCCGGCGCGCTCGACCTACCAGGTGGCCGCGTTGCCGCGGGGCGCGCGGATCGAGATCGAGGCGATCGCGGTGCTGTCGGGCGGGGACGGCGAGGTCGACACGCAGACCGGCTGGCGGCAGGCGTTCGACCAGACCAAGGGCGCGTAACGCGCCGCGGGCGCCCCGCCACGTCGCGCGACGCTGGAGAACGCCGTGCCCCGCAAGCCCGCCGCGAGCGACAAGTCCGCGCGCGCCACGCACAACACGCTCGAGGACAAGCTCGCGCGGCTGGACATCCGGCGCGAGGAAGACCTCGTGCTGCACCTGCCGCTGCGCTACGAGGACCGGACGCGGCTCACGCCGCTGCCCGACGTTGAGGTGGGCATGACGGTGCAGACGGAAGGCGTGGTGATCGCGGCCGACGTGCAATACCGGCCGCGACGCCAGCTGCACGCCATCATCCGCGATCCGGAAGGGCGCGCGCAGCTGCACCTGCGCTTCTTCACGTTCTATCCCAACACGCAGAAGGCGCTGGAGCAGGGCAATCGCGTGCGCGTCCATGGCGACGTGCGCGAGGGCTTCGGCGGACCGGAGATCGTGCATCCGCAATTTACGGTGGTGACGGACGACACGCCGCTGCCGGACCGGCTGACGCCCGTGTATCCGACCACGGCAGGCCTGGGCCAGGATACGCTGCGCAAGCTGACGGCGCGCGCACTGGCGACGGAGCCCGCACGCACGGCCGAAGTGCTGCCCGAGGATTTCGTCGCGCGCCGCAAGCTGTGGAAGTTCGGCGACGCCGTGCGCTTCCTGCATGCGCCGCCGCCGCGGCTCGCAGCGATGACGTTGCGCGCGCTCGACGGGCGCACGCATCCGGCGTGGACGCGCCTCAAGTTCGACGAGCTGCTCGCGCAGCAACTGTCGATGCAGATGCACCGCCGCGCGCGAGCCGCGCGACGAGCGCCCATCCTCACCGGCACCGGCAAGCTCACCGATGCGCTGCTCGAGCGCGTCCCGTTCAAACTGACGCGTGCGCAGCAGAAGGTGTGGCGCGAGATCGCGCACGACCTGAAGCGCGGCGCGCCGATGCAGCGGCTGTTGCAGGGCGACGTCGGTGCCGGCAAGACGGTGGTCGCCGCGCTGGCCGCATTGCAGGCGATCGAGAGCGGCAAACTGGTGGCGTTCATGGCACCGACGGAACTGCTCGCGGAGCAGCACTATCGCAAGCTGGCGTCGTGGCTCGACGGGCTTCCCGTCAAGGTGGCGTGGCTGTCGGGCTCGCTGCCGGCCAAGGAGCGGCGCGCGGCGCGCGAGGCCATCGCCTCAGGCGAAGCGCAGCTCGCGGTAGGCACGCACGCGCTGTTCCAGGACGACGTGGCGATGCCGGAGCTGGGCCTCGCGATCATCGACGAGCAGCATCGCTTCGGCGTGGCGCAGAGGCTCGCGTTGCGCGGCAAGTCGCTGGCCGATGCGCACCAGCTGATGATGAGCGCGACGCCCATCCCGCGCACGCTGGCGATGTCGTTCTACGCGGACCTGGACGTCTCCGTGATCGACGAGCTGCCGCCGGGCCGCACGCCGGTGGCGACGCGGCTCGTGAGCCAGAAGCGGCGCGCCGAGATCGTCGAGCACGTGCGCAAGCGCTGTGCGGAAGGCGGGCAGGCCTACTGGGTGTGCCCGCTGATCGAGGAGAGCGAGAAGCTCGAGTTGCAGACAGCGGTGGCGCTGCATGCGGAACTGACGGCGGCGTACGGCGATACGCTGAAGGTGGGCCTGCTGCACGGGCGCATGAAGCCCGCCGAGAAGGCGGCGACGATGGACGCATTCATCCGCGGCGAGATCGCGGTGCTCGTCGCGACGACGGTCATCGAAGTCGGCGTCGACGTGCCCAACGCCGCGACGATGGTCATCGAGCACGCGGAACGCTTCGGCCTTGCGCAACTGCACCAGCTGCGCGGCCGCGTGGGCCGCGGCGCGCGCGAAAGCCAGTGCATCCTGTTGTTCGAGGAGCCGCTTGGTGATACCGCGAAGGAGCGGCTGCGCGTGATCTACGAAAGCACGGACGGTTTCGAGATCGCGCGCCGCGACCTTCTCATCCGTGGCCCCGGCGAGATCATGGGCTCGCGGCAGTCGGGCGTGCCGTTGCTGCGCTTTGCGGATCTCGAGCGCGACGCACCGATGATCGAGGAGGCGCGCGAAGCGGCGGAGGTGCTGCTGCGTACCGATCCGGCCGCGGCCGACGCGCATCTCGCGCGCTGGCTGGGCGGCAAGGCGGAGTTCGTGCGGGCCTGAACGCGGCGCGTCAGTGGAATGACGTCGCGTTGAGCTTGTCGAGCTTGGCCGCGTAGATGGCGCGGTCGGTGCGCGTCGTGCTGTTCTGCACGGCCACCGCCATGTGCTCGCGTGCGTGCTGCGGGTCGCCGAGCGCCAGGTAAGCGAGTGCGAGCCACGCCTGCGTTTCGTGATAGTAGGGATCGCGCCGCGCTTCCTGCTGGAAGAGGTCGCGGGCCGCGCGATAGTCGCGGTTGTGCATCGCGGCGATCCCCAGCTTCAGGTACATGAACGGCTGGTCCGGATGCAGCGCCGCGATCTTCGCGTCCAGCACGCGCGCCAGGTCGGGGCGACCTTCCTCGTCGTAGACCAGCGCCAGGTTGGCCATCACGAGCGAGTTGTCCGGCTCGCGCGCCAGCGCGTTGCGCAGCGCCGCTTCCGCGTAGTCGAGGTTGCCGCGCTTGCGATAGACGACGCCGAGCGTGTTGTACGAGCTCAGGAACTCCGGGTCCCGCGCAATGGCCGCGCGCGTCCACCAGTAGGCGTCGTCGATACGCCCGGCGGCCAGCGATTCCGCCGCGCGGTTGTTCATGTACATCGCGACGATCGTGTTCTCGTCCAGGATGCGCACGCGCTGTCCCACCGTGTCGCCTTGCGCCAGGAAGTCGATGGTCAGCGGCGCGAGGCGCTTGTCGATGACGATCTTGCCGAAATGATTGGGATTGAGCGTGATGTTGACGTGCGCGCTCGCGAAGTACATGTCGCCCGCGCGGCTCCAGTAGTCGTCGGTGAGCACGCGCTGGAATTCGACGGGCACGCCGAGCTTCTTGGCGAACGCGGCCGTCATGATCGCCAGCGACAGGCAGTTGCCGGCGCGCGCGTCGAACGCCTCCGCCGCGGTGAGCGTCTGCGTCGCGTCGTAGGTGAGCTTGAGGTCGTCCTCGGAATAGAGCGCGTCGATCAGCCCCTTGGCCGGCCCCTTGACGTGCATCGGGTAGGCCATGTCGACGTCCACGTAGCGCTTCATGGCCGGGCTCAGCGTGAACACGTCGTCGCCGGTGATGCGCGACGTGGGCGCGGCAAACAGCTCGTCGTGGAAGATGGCGGCCGGCGGCGCGGGCGCGGGGCCGGTGGCGCAGGCGGCGAGCAGCAGCGTCGCCAGGACGATCGATGCGCGATGCATGGACGGCTCCTTCCCGGACAGGCCGGGTGAGCCAGTATCGCGTCCGCAAGCGGCATGCGCAACCGCCGCGATAGCCGGTCGGGCGAGCGGTGGCCGCGACGGGCTAACATCGGCACCAGCCCTGCTTGTCGACGAACCCGAACGTGTCACGCTTAACGCCGTTGCTTGTCCTGGCGCTGCCCCTTGCGGCATGCGCCGCCGACGCCTGGTCGGCCTGTCCTCCCGAGCGCGTCCACCAGTTGTACGCGCAGCCGGCGCGGGCGGCCGCCGATGCCATGGAGCTGGTCGCGGCGTGCCGCGCGGCGGAAGACATCGACTTCCGGACGACGATGGAACTGGGCGCGCTGGCGCGCGAAGCCGGCGACCTTGCGTCGGCCGCTGCGTTCTACGAACGTGCGCGCACGCTCGATCCCGCATCCACTGCGGCGACGCTCGACCTCGCCGTGACGCGCGAGTTGCAGCATGATCCGCAGGCGGCGCGCGCGCTGTACGAGCAAGTGCTGGCGCGCGACCCGGCGTCGCGCGCGGCGCTGCTCGGGCTCGCCCGCGTCGCCCGCTCGCAGTACAAGCTCGACGAGGCGCGCGATCTCTACCAGCGCGTGCTGAAGGCCAATCCCGACGACATCGAAGCGCAGAACGGGCTGGCCTGGGTAGCGCTGGCCGACCAGAAGACTGCCGAGGCCCGCGCGGGCTTCGAGCGCGTGCTGGCGCGCGACCCCGGCAACGCGGAAGCGCAGCAGGGCCTGCGCGGCGTCGAGACCACGTGGCCCTACCAGCTCGACGTGCTGGGCGGCTACGTCAACACGAACGATGGCCATGCGTGGGCGGGCGGCGTGCTGTTCCGCGGCGACCTCGACGCGACGCGCTCGCTGGAACTCGGCGCGACGCACTTCTCGAACGAACTGCCGTCGGCCAACCTGACGCAGGAGCGCCCGCTGCCGTCCAACGACATCCACGTCGGCTATTTCGTGCGCGTGCCTGGAAGCTACAACTGGGCACTTGTATACGACTATCGCGATCATTCGACGCAACCCACCGAGCATTGGCTCGAGGCGCGCGCGGGCAGCTACTTCGCCCGCGACCTGCAATGGTTTGCGAGCGTGCGCGCGAGTTTCGGCGCCGACATCTGGGACAGCCAGCTCTACCAGGCGGGTCTCGTCCTGCCGCTGAAGGACGGTTGGGAACTGGGGCCGACCGTCTATTACCAGTCGAGCCGCGGCTATCAGCTCAACGGAACGACGGTGAACGACGGCAGTCTGTGGGCGTATGGAATCGACTTGAACCGCCAAGGCCCCGGACGCAGCTTCTTCAACGTGGGCGCGGGCTACAGCCCCGACATCTCCAACGTCGACACGCACCTGCGCTGGGTCTGGCCGCTGACGACCCAGGGCGCGCTGCTGGTCACGTTGCAGCACGTGACGGTCAACCACCAGACGCAGGCCAGCATCGGCTGGCGGTTCTACTGGCGTTGACGCGTGCCGCGCCTGCGGGCGCCGGGGCTGGCACGCATCCTGCGTAACGTCTTCCGGGCTTGTCCGATCGCCAACCGGCGAGGAGGGACGTTCCAACACATTGTGGAGTTCGAGGTCTTTCGTGTCGCCGCCGCGTCGTTCACCTGCTGCCGCCGTCAAACGCACCAGCACCCATGTTCCCCAGCGCATCCTGGCCGTCGGCGCCCATCCGGACGACGTCGAGATCGGCTGCGGCGGCACGCTGGCCAAGCATCGCGACGCGGGTGACGCGCTGATGATCCTGACGCTGAGCATGGGCGCCCAAGGCGGCGAAGCGAAGCGCCGCGCGCGCGAATCGCAACGCGCCGCGCAAAGGCTCGGCGCCACGTTGCAGCTGTGCGATTTCCAGGACACGGCGATCACCGAAGGCGCCACGACGATCCGCGCCATCGAGTCCGCCATCCGCGCGTTCAAGCCGACGCACGTCTACACGCACACGCGCGAGGATACGCACCAAGACCACCGCGCCGTGCATGCCGCGACGATCGTCGCCGCGCGCCAAGTCCCCAACGTGTTCTGTTACCAGTCGCCATCGTCGACGGTGGACTTCCGGCCGCAGCGTTACGTCGACGTCAGCGCGCACATCGACGACAAGCTCGAGCTCATCGGCATGCACCAGACGCAGGTGAGCAAGCGCACCAACATCCAAGGCGACCTGATCGTGGCCACCGCGCGCTACTGGGGCCGCTACGCCGGCTGCGTGCTCGCCGAGCCGATGAGCATCGTGCGTCAGGTGGCCTGAGGCACGCGCGGCGCTATCCGCAGCTTCAGGATCTCGCCGTTGCGCAGCGAATCCGCGGTTTCCGCGGCGCGGAAGCGCCGCATCCAGTCCGGCGTCGGGACAAAGCCGTGTTGCCGCGCAAAGCGGTACGCGGAGAAGAACTGGCCATGGCCTACGATCACCGCGAAGTCCACCGCCAGCGCGCGCAGCTGTACGTCGAAGCGCGCGACGCGCTGCATGAAATGCGCGAACGTTTCCGCGTCGGGGCCGTCGAGATAGTCCGGGTCCGCGCGTTGCCAGTACGCATCCACCAGCGGCTGGCGCGTGGCCACCGTCGTGCCCACGCAGCGCGCGGGACTGAGGTAGGTCACTTCCTGGATCGCCCAGGTTGCGCGCGGCGCTGCGGGCCAGCGCGCGGCGATCGCATCGGCGGTTTCGCGGGCGCGCAGGAACGGCGAATCGACGAGCAGGCCGGGTTGCGTCGTCACTTCGGTGGCGATGACGCCCGCCTGCTCCTGGCCCAGTTCCGTGAGCGGCGCGTCCGCGTGCGCCACCGCGGCGAGTCCAGCATTCGACGTGCTCTGGCCGTGGCGCACGAGCCACGCGTTCAGGTCGCGCACAACGCTTCCCATTCGGCGGGATCGAAGAAACGCTCGGTCCAGTAGCGCACCACCATCAGTTCCTTGAACGGCAGGCGCGTGTCGGGCAGCGCTGCGCCGTTCAGCTCCGCCACCATCAGCGCCGGCAGGTCGATGCCCGCGGCCGCCGTCAACGGCAGCGTGCCCGGGAAGCGCGGGTTGATTTCCAGCAGCTTGCACGCGCCGTCGCGCGCGCGCTTCAACTGCACATTGGCCACGTAGCGGATGCCGGCGGCCGTCGCGGCGGCGACGGCCGCGTCGATGACGTCGGGCAAGTGGCGCGTGCGCGCTGCCACCGCGATGCCGGAGTCCGTCTTCATCCGCTCGCGCGGTACTGCCGCGATGACGCGCCCGTCCGCGCGCACGTAGACGTCGACGGAGAACTCCTCGCCGGGCAGCCACTCCTGCAGCAGGATGCTGCCGTCGTGCGGCAGCACGGCCAGTTGCGCGGCGTTGTGGATGACCTCGGCCCCGCGCGAACCCGCGCCGAGCCGCGGCTTGACGAAGACCGGGAACGCGGCGGTCGATGCCGTCGCCGCGGTGAGCAACTGTGTCGCCGGCACGGCCACGTGCGGCGCCAGTGCCGCGAGCAGCGTGTGCTTGTCGCGGCACAGCTCGAGGCTGGCCAATGTCGACAGCCCGAGCTTGATGCCCAGCGCCGCGAACGACGCTTGCGCCCGCGCCAGCGGGATGAGTTCCGCATCGACGGTGGGAATCACGAGCTCCACCGCGTGCGCGCGACAGATCTCGAGCACACGCTCGACCAGGCGCGGATCGTCGCCGCGTGGCAGCAACAGCCGGCGCTCCGGCGGCACGAGGTACAGCCCCGCGGCGCACGGGTCCATGTCCGCCATGTAGAGCTCGTGCGTGGCGCCCAGGCTCTTCCAGACGCTGATCGCGGAAGGCCCGCCGGCACCGGTCAACAGAATTCGCATCGTGTTCCCGAAACGTGAATCAGCTGGCGACGTGCAGGCGCCACAGCACCAGCGCGACGATGAGCGCAAGCGCAATCATCTCGCCCCATGCCATCCGGCGCTCGGTGCGGCGATCGTGCGCCAGCAATTGCTCGAAGGGCGGCGACGGTTCGTTCATTCGAGGATCCTGGCCTTGCCCGACTTGATCGTCTTGTCCCAGCGCGCATCGGCGCCGCGCCATTGCGCCACCATCGCCGCGCACGATATCGCACTCATGAACGGGCCGTAGCCGACGAGTACGACGAGGAGGTTACGCGCCCACTCGGGCAACCCGGCCTTCTCCAGCCGGTAAGTCGCCCATGCAGCGAGCATGCCAGCGCTGACCCACACGTACATGAACAGCGACAGTGCGTCGCGCCAGCCGGCGCCGCGGTCCACCGGCAGCCATCCGGGCGGCAGGAAGAACGTGACCATGATCGCCAGCGACACCACGCCCGGGTACATCAGGCCCTCGAACCACGCGCGCCGCGCGGTGGGCGGATCGATGATGAACGAGAACAGCGTCTCGAACACGTAGACGACGATGGTCATCCGCCAGTAGACGCCGAACGTCGACCATGCGCGCGCCGGATCGACGACGTAGAGCCCGAGCAGACCCGCCGACGACAGCAGCATGAACACGGGCGCGAGCACGATGCTGAACCACAGGATGCCGAAGCCGATGCCGCCCAGCGCGGGATAGCGCCACGCACGGAACCAGAAGTGGCGGAACGCAGCCGTGATCTGCACGTTGCCGCGCGCCCAGCGCAGCCGCTGCTTCCACAGGCCGACGAGATTGTCCGGCTCCTCCGCCCACACCACCGCATTGCCGTCGAACAGGACGCGCCGGCCGTCGAGCTGGGTCTTCAGCGTCGTGTACGTGTCTTCGGCCAGCGTGCTGGTGTCGATGTGGCCGCCCAGCGCCTCGAGGTTCGCGCGGCTGTGCAGTTGCGCGCCGCCCGCCAGGCAGGTGAGCGCGCCGATGACGTTCTGCGCGCGTCGCGCGGCCGCCTGCGCGGTGATGTACTCGAACGCGACGAAGCGGTTGATCAGGTTGCCGGGGTGGCTGCCTTCCTTGATGTACGCGGTGACGGCGCCGACGTCGGGGTCCGCGAAGTGGCGCGCCATGCGGCGAAGCGCGAATGGCTCGAACAGCACGTCCGCGTCCATGATCATCACCGCCTCGGCCCACTCGTCCGCGAGCACCTGGCGCAGGCCGTGGTTCAGCGTGTGCGCCTTGCCTTGGCCGCCCTTCTCGCGGCGCAGGTGGTACACCGAACCCGGATAGCGCTCCATCATCGCGCGCATCACGTCCGGCGTGCGATCGGTGCTCGCATCGTCGACGACGTAGATGCACCACGCGCCGGCCGGATAGTCGAGCCGCATCAGCGAATCGATGCTCGCTTCCAGCACGTCCGCCTCGTTCCACGCGGGCAGGATGAACGCGACGCGCGGCGTCACGTCCGCGCAACGCCCGTAATGGTTGCGCACGCCGTGCCAACCGACCAGCAGGAACTGGGCGAACAGCGCGAACGTCGGGATCATCCCGACGAAGACGAGAACGAGGAAGACGGTGGCGAGCACGGCAGATGCAGCGTTTCGCTGGCATTTTGCCGCAACTGCGGTCGGCCATCTGGACGAAGGTGCCAACGTGCGCGCGCTCGCACACTCGGGGCATGGCAAGGCTGGAATCGTTCTTCACGCTCGATAAAACCCAAGCGTTCGGTTAATATGCCCACGATCTTTCGCGTCGGCAGCTTTGCCATCGTCGTTTTCCCCGCGGATCATGATCCTCCGCACGTCCACGCGATCGGGAACGGCCGCGCAAAGATCGAAATCGGGAGAAGTCGCTCGGATGTCGTTGTCGTCACGCAATCGGGCCTTACGCGAGCCGAGGTGCGTGACATCAAGGACGAGATCAAAAGACGCTACTTCGAGTGCCTGGAAGCGTGGAGAAAGCGAAATGGAAACTGATCTTGGGCAAGCGCAACGGAGCAGGACGGCGGCGGAAAAGCGCTTCGATCGGGAGTTCGAGGAGGCCACTCGCCGCGGTAAGGAAGAGCAGGAACGAGGCTATCTGGCGCGTTCAGCTCGCTACAATCGTCGCACCAAGCGCCTGGACATCGAGTTGCTGAACGGACTGGCCTTCTGCATCCCTGTCGATCTGCTGCAGGGCATTGCGGGACAGCCCGTGTCGGTCATCGAATCAGTCGAGATCCAGGGTGCGGGCTACGGCTTGCATTGGGAATCGCTCGACGCCGATCTTTCGGTGCCCAATCTCGTGGCCGGTTGCTTCGGATCGCCCACCTGGATGGCGGCGCTTGCGCGGCAAGGAGGACTTGCGAAGACGGCGGCCAAGCGACGTGCCGCGCGCGAGAACGGCAAGAAGGGCGGGCGGCCGCGCGGGAGTTGACGGCGCCGCCTTCAGGACCGGCCCATCAGGTCAGTCGATGCCGCGCGCTGTGCCAGACGTCCAGGATCTGGATCCGGTCTGGCAGGAGTCGGTAAGACACGAGGTAGTTCTCGTGCACGACGAATTCGCGCACGTCGGCTCGCTGGCCCGGGCGGCCCATTTGAGGAAACTGGCCCAAGCGGTCGGCCTGGAGGAACAACGCGTGCGTGAAGGTTTGCGCTCGTTGCGGGCTGTCCTGCGCAATGTAGTCGCCGATTTCGTGCAGAGAGCGGAGCGCGCGTCGCGTCCACTCAACCCGCATAGCCCCACTTCTTCTTCGCGGCGGCGACTTCGGCCTCCGTGGCGATGTCACCGGCGTCCGCTTCAGCGATCGCCGCGTCGAGGCTTTCGAGTTGTGGCACTCGCCAGGCGAGATATTCCTCGACGGCCGTAGCGGCGACGTAAGACATCGAGCGTCCGGTCAATTCGGCGTACTGATCAAGCTTGGATTTCAGCTCGTCTGAAACGCGAAGCGTCATCGTGTTGGTCTTCGGCGATGGCATAGCTTGATGACAAGTGATTACATTGTCATCGTATCATAGCTCATGCACAAGAACGACAGCCGGACGCCGATGCACCTGATGCGTACCGCGTTCCTTTTATGGATGTTTCTGGCGAGCCCGTCCTGCCTTGCAATCAACACGCTGACCGGCCGCGTGATCGCCATCGCCGACGGCGACACGATCACCGTCCTCGACGCGCAGAAGCACCAATGGCGCGTCCGCTTGGCCGCGATCGATGCGCCGGAGCACACGCAGCCATACGCGACGGCGTCGCGCCAGGCGCTCGCCGCGCGCGTGTTCAAGCGCGACGTCACCGTGTTGTGGTCACGATACGACCGCTACGACCGCATCGTCGGCAAGGTGCTGGTCGACGGCACCGACGTCAACCTTGCGCAGGTGGCCGATGGCATGGCGTGGCACTACAAGCAGTACGCGCGCGAGCAATCGGCGGAGGATCGGCTCGCGTATGCCAAGGCTGAGGAGTGGGCGCGGAAGCGGGGGATCGGGTTGTGGGCGGATGCGCATCCCGTTGCGCCTTGGGCGTTCAGGCATCCGTAGGCGCGACGGGTGATTGTGGCTTCGTCCTCGGTCGCGCGGTACTGATTACCGCTCGACGAGATCGATCCTGAGTCCCACCCGCTCCCACGGATCGTGCGACTCGCGCAGCTCGACGATCACCGCACGCACCGGCTCGCCGCGGTCAAGCAGTTGGCTCACCGCGGCATTGTCCATACGCGGAACGTAACCGAGCTTGCTGCCTTGCCAGTCGACGCGCACCGCACGCTCGTCGAACGCGTTCTCCGGTTCGCGGACGAGATCGACGACGTCACCGACCGTGAGCAGCAGCCACAACGCTTCGCCTTCGTGATACTGGAAGCCCGCGAGCGGCGAGCGCTGCAGCTCGAATGCATCGCGTGCGGTCGCGTCGAGAGCGGGCTCGGCCAACAGCGCCTCGTGCGCGGCGCGAGAGGAGTATCGGCCCGTTGCGTGTTGTGCCGGCGCGGTGGGTGGCGACGCCGGCGTGGCGGCGTCGGGTGAGGCCAGAGCAAGCGCGTGCCGAACCTTCAGCCCGACACCGACGGTGGCGATGATCTTCAGGAATACGCGACGACTCATGTTGTTTCTCAGGGGTGCGCCTGCGGTCTCAGCACGGGCTTCGACTGCACTCTCCCCCGATGGAGGCTCACAGGATGAGCCTGCCCAACATGAAGTCCGACCCCTACATTTCGGTGGGGGTGACCAATTCCACGCGGGGAAAGTGCGTGCGATAGCGACGACCGTCGCGCGTGAGGATGCCGCACCCGAGCACTGCGGCTTGTGCGCCGATGAAGAAATCGGGTAGCACACTGTTCCGGGGACCGCCCTGCCTGCGGTAGTTGAGGAATGCCCGACCGGCGAGAAACAGCGCCGGCCGCGGCAGTTCTCGCAGTACCAGACCGAGCCGTTTGACAGCGCGATCGACTTCGTCGACCGTTGCAAACGCCAGCGACAGCTCCGCATAGATTACGGGGTTGATGGCGAGTTCATGAACCTGCGCCTGCGCGCTCAACTGGCCAAGTGACCAGTCGGCCCAAATGGCGTCGCGCTCGACGACGTCCAACAGGACGTCGGTATCGACGAGCAGCACAGGAACTCAATCCTCGCAGCGCAGCAGCGCCATGAGCTCGTCCGTTCGCCATTTCACGGTAGCCGTGCCCAGGGCTGCTTTGAACCGATCTGGCTTCCGACCGGCGTTCGCATTCGCCTTCGTCACGACAACCTCGCCTAGCGCATTGACCTTGAATTCGACACCGTCTCCCGGCGCGAGCTGAAGCGCGTCGCGAACCTTCTTCGGGATGGTGACCTGGCCCTTTACCGTCATCGTCGTAGGCATGGTGTTTTCCGAAAGTAATACCAATTCCCTCATTGTAATACCTACGGGCGGCAAATGGTTGAGCGTCAGCTTGGGTGCAATTCCTGGAAGGATTGCGGAAAGCGCACTTCCGGCGTTATCGACCATAGGTCGTAGGCGCCGCGGCGCGAGCGCCGTGCGCGCGGGAGCGAACATTCGTTCGCCAACACAGGCTCATTCCCTGAGCCCGCGACCCTCGATGATGGCCACACACCCAAGGCCCATCGAATCGAGGATCGCGTAATGCCCAACGCACAATCGCCGCAAGCCGCCGTCAACCTGCTGCTCACGCCCGACAAGGCCGCGCTCGTCGCGGGCCAACCCACCACGCTGCGCGTGCTGGCGCGCATCCAGTCGCCCGAGCCAGGCGACGCATCGACGCCGCGCTCGCCGCTGCACCTGGCCATCGTGCTCGATCGCTCGGGCTCGATGTCGGGCCAGCCGCTCGCGGAAGCCAAGCGCTGCGCGCGCACGATGCTCGACAGCCTGGCGCCCGCCGACCACGCCGCCGTCTACGCGTTCGACGACGAGGTGACCTGCGTCGCGCCGTTCAAGCCCGCCACCGACAAGCTCGCACTCGCCGTGGCCGTGGACTCCATCCAGAGCGGCGCCAGCACCAACCTGCATGGTGGCTGGCGCGCCGGCGCCGTCGAGCTGGCGAAGCACGCGTCGCCTGCGGCCATCAGCCGCGTGATCCTGCTCTCGGACGGCGCGGCCAACGTCGGCGAGACGGACCTCGAGACCATCGCCACGCAATGCAAGGACCTCGCGCGCAAGGGCGTCGGCACGTCGACGTACGGCTTGGGCCACCGCTTCAACGAGGTGCTGATGATCGCGATGGCGAGCGCCGGCCTCGGCAACGCCTACTACGGCAAGACCGCGGCCGATCTCGCCGAGCCGTTCGCCACCGAGTTCGCGTTGCTCACTCACCTGAGCGCGCGCGGCCTGGTGCTCAAGGTGCACGCGCCCGACGGCGTCATCGTCAAGCTGCGCAACGACTACCAGCCGGTGGACAACGAGCCCAACGCGTGGCGCCTGCCCGACCTGGCGTTCGCGTCGGAAGCGTGGGCGCTGTTCGAGATGACGCTGCCGGCGAACGAAGCGCTCAAGCCCGGCGCGCCGGCGACGCACTTGCCCATCACCGTGACGGTCCAGGCCGCATCGATCGACAGCACGCCGATCTTCGTGATCGCCTCAATGCCCGCGCTCGCCGTGCTCGACCGCGCGGAGTGGGAGCGGATGCCGGTGGACGCGCTCGTCGCGCAGCGGGCGCTCGAGCTCGACGCGGCTGACGCGCTGGTCGAAGTTCGTCGCGCCATCGACGGCGGTGATTGGGAGAAGGCGAAGTCGCTCGTGGAGGCCGCCAAGGTGCGGTTTGGATCGCACGAGTGGGCATCCGTCATCATGGCGACGATGGAGCGGTTGATTGAGTCGCGGGATCGCGGGAGTGGGAAAGAGGCTGCGTTTACGTCGCGGCGGATGACCTCGCGACTGGCGTCGTTGAATGAACTGGGGGATAGCCTCGCTGACGAGAGCGCGAAGGCGTCGTGGTTGCGACGGAAGAGCGAGCAGGGGAAGGCGGACGAGGGCAAGGACTCGAAGTGACGATGACTACGTTCGGCGTACTTCACATCCCTCACAGTTCGACGATCGTTCCCGCGGACGTGCGTGGCGATCTCCTGCTGACCGATCAGGCCTTGCAAGCTGAAATCCTGGCGATGACTGATCACTTCACTGATCGCCTGTTCGCCTGCGAGTCGGTCCAGCGCGTTGTGTTTCCGGTGAGCCGGTTGGTGGTGGACCCGGAGCGGTTCACCGATGATGCAAAGGAGCCGATGACGTCGCGCGGGATGGGCGTCATCTATACGAACGGCTCTGCGGGCCAACTGCTTCGCCATCCGCCAACTGCGGCTGCGCGCAGCGAACTCCTGGCCCGCTTCTACTCACCGCATCACGCTGCCTTGGAGCGCGCCGTCGGCGCAGACTTGTCGACGTGGGGAGCCTCGCTCGTCATCGATTGCCACAGCTTCCCGTCCAAGGCGCTGCCCTACGAGCTGGACCAGAGTCCGGACAGGCCAGATATCTGTCTGGGCACGGATACGTTTCACACGCCGCCGCGCTTGGTCGAGATGGCCCGGGAGGCATTCGAGCGGGCCGGCTGGCGCGTTGCTGTCGACCGCCCCTTCTCAGGGACGATGGTGCCTGCCAAGCATTATCGACAGACGCCCGAGTTGGCTTCGCTGATGATCGAGGTCAACCGAGGCCTTTACATAGACGAAGCGACCGGGCGCGCGCTGGACAACTTCGACGCGGTGGCTTCGCTGGTAAGCCATGCCGTTCGGGGTTTACTCCTTCACGACCGCGGAGCGTAGTCGCTGATTGCGGCGGCGACCAAGGTCCCGCGTTGAGCAGAACACACGCGAAGTCGCGTCATTCTCGAGCAAGCTCGAGAAACACCTTGGGATTGCGATGCGCAATCTCGAGCAATGTCTTGGCCGGTCCGGACGGTGATCGCCGGCCTTGCTCCCATTCCTGCAAAGTCCTTACCGACACGCGAACGAGCCTCGCGAATTGCGGGTGGGACAGTCCCATTTGGGCGCGAATGACGCTGACGGACGAGTAGGTCGTTACACGCCCGGTCTCGCCCCGCTTCAGTTGCTGCAGGCCTTCGAGGATCTCGGTGCCAAGGTCGCGTCGGTCGGTAGTCATGGTCGGATTTCCATTCGGCCCGGATTGCGGGCCCTCAAGCCATAGGATACGGCAGTGACGTACCTACCCACAAGCGATGCGAACGACCGTTCGCCTTCACAGGCTCATGACCTGAGCCTCCGCCCCGAGAAGATGGCTCATCACCCAAGCCACCCGGAGCCCGCCATGTACGCCCCCCTGACCACCCACGCCGCCCAGCGCCTGCGCCAGCGCGGCATCCCGCCCGCGGCCCTCGACGTCCTGGAGGACTTTGGCCACGTCCACCACGACCACCACGGCGCCGAGATCCTCTATATGGATCACCGCGCCCGCCGCGCCGCTCGCCGCGCGCTCGGGGATGACGCGTGGCGGCAGGCCGAGCGCCTGATGAACGTCTACGCCGTGGTGGCCGACGGCTGCGTCGTCACCGTGGGCCACCGCACCCGCCGAGTGCGCCACTGAGGGCGGCCCGGATTTTGCTGTCCCGTTCAACCTGTTCAGCCCGCGTCCACAACAAGCGATGAACCAGACCGAGCGCCTCTACAAGATCAACGCCCTGCTGCAGGAGCGCGGGTTGGTCACGACCCAGGGATTCGTGGACGCGCTCGAGGTCTCGCTGGCGACGGTCAAGCGCGACCTCGCCCACATGCGCGACCGCATGCACGCGCCCCTGGTGTTCGACCGCGACGCCGGCGGCTACCGGCTGGACAAGTCGTCGACGATCGGCCCGCGCTTCCAGGTGCCGGGACTCTGGTTCACGGAAGACGAGGCGTACGCGCTGCTGATGATGCAGCACATGCTGTCGTCGCTGGACCACGGCAGCCTGCTCGGCCCGCACATCGCGCCGCTGCTCGAGCGCATCAACGCCGTGCTCGGCAGCCAGAACGCGACGGAAGCCGAAGTGCGCAAACGCGTGCGGCTGCTGTCGTTTGCGTCGCGGAAGATGCCGCTGCAGTTTTTCTCGCAGGTGGGGAGTGCGCTGTTCAAGCGAAAGCGGTTGCGTATCGAGTACTACGCCCGTAGCAATGACCAGCATACGACGCGCGAGGTTTCACCGCAGCGGCTCGTGCATTACCGGGAGAACTGGTACCTCGATACGTGGTGTCATCTGCGCAATGACTTGCGCAGTTTTTCGGTGGATGGGATTCGCAGCGTTGAGGTGCTGGACAGCGAGGCGCGGGATGTGTCGCTGGCAGAACTCGATGCTTATCTCGGAACCAGTTACGGGATTGTGCGGGGTGGGGATTCGAAGCGGGCCAAGTTGCGGTTTTCGAAGGAGCGGGCGCGGTGGGTTGCTTCGGAGGTTTGGCATCCGGAGCAGAAGGGGACGTTTGATTCCAAGGGCCGGTATATCCTGGAGCTTCCCTTTAGGGATGACCGGGAGTTGGTGATGGACATCATGCGGCACGGGCCGGACGTCGAAATCATCGAGCCTTTCGCACTTCGCGAGAAGATCTGCGAGATGCACGCGCGCGCGGCTGCTCAACCGACGACTCAATTGACAGATAACTGCGGCGCCGTGACGAGCCTCCCGCAATGCTGATAGGCCTTGGAACGACCACGTTCTGGCTTAGGCGCCAAGCGTTGTAGTGAGTACTGATAGATGAGTATGACGAAGGGACCAGCTCCCGTCCGATTACCTCGGGCATGGTACGCCGCGTCTTTCGCGGATTTTCTCGGCGAAACTACAGCGACGGTTTTGGGCCAACTCACGGGAAACAGTAACGTTCCGGTTGAGCCCGATCAGCGCGATGCATGGATAGCACAGGTCGAACTACTCAAGAAATGGCTTCGAGCACGGCCAGGATTTCTCCTCTTGGAGTTCAACATCCCTCGTATGGGATTGCGAGCTGATGCAATCCTCTTGATCGGTGGCTGCGTCGTCGTTGTGGAATTCAAGGTTGGTGAGAAGCAATCCGGTCAGGGTGCGCTCGATCAGGTGTGGGAGTACGCGCTCGACACCAAGAACTTTCACGAGCCCAGTCATGAACTGCCGATTATTCCGATCTTGGTTCCCACTGAATTTAGATCGGTCGAAATACCAAGTCGAACGTTCGCAAGCGACGGCGTAAGCAAGCCGATCGTGGCAAGTCCGGACGTCTTCGGCAGACTCTTGGATGGAATTCAAGCGGAGAACCGCGCGACCATTGACCCCGTTGCTTGGATGCGTGGACGATATAAGCCAACCCCAACGATCATCGAGGCGGCGCGCCATCTCTACGCGAATCACAGCGTAGCTGAGATTGTTCGAACTGAGGCAGATGAGAAGGGTCTGTCAGATACGGCTCGGTGTGTGGAGTCGGTGATCGAAAGGGCCCAGCAGCGTGCAGAAAAGACCATCTGTTTCGTAACAGGCGTCCCGGGAGCGGGAAAGACCCTCGTAGGCTTAAACATAGCCACGTTGCATCGGAACAGTAGCGAGACACACGCCGTCTTTCTGTCAGGAAACGATCCTCTCGTAATGGTGCTGCGAGAAGCGCTGACACGCGACGATGTTGCGAGACGCAAGCAACGCGGCATCTCTGTAACCAAAGCCCAGGCCTCAAAGCCCATTAAGGCGTTTATTCAAAACGTGCATCACTTTCGTGACGAAGGTCTGCGGGATCGTGAAAGGCCGCCAGTGGATCGCATCGTCATATTTGATGAGGCCCAGCGCGCATGGAACCGCGAAAAGACCTCGCACTTCATGCAGCGTCGAAAGGGTATCTCTGGCTTCAACTCGTCAGAGCCCGAGTTCCTATTGGACTACATGAATCGCCATGACGGGTGGGCAGTTGTGATCTGCCTAGTGGGCGGCGGTCAAGAGATCCACACGGGTGAGGCAGGAATTGGTGCATGGATTGATGCTTGCGTTGACCGTTTCCCAAATTGGAATTTGCGCATCTCCAAGAACTTGCTCGACGAGGAATATGGTGCAGGTAAGCCGATTCATAAGGCAGAGAAGCATCTGACGACACAAATCCTAGACGACCTGCATCTCACAACTTCCTTTCGCTCTTTCCGGGCGGAAGGCGTTTCACGGTTTGTAAAGGCGCTTCTGGATTGCGAAGTCGACGTCGCCGGAAGGCTGCTAGATGACTTTCAGAGTCGATACCCCGTTGCCATTACGCGCAACCTCGATGCGGCCAAGCATTGGGTACGCTCAAAGTCGCGCGGCGCCGAGAGGATTGGAATGCTCACTTCATCCAAAGCGATGCGACTCAAACCGCACGCAATTGACGTTCGAGTTGCGGCAGATCCCATCCACTACTTTCTTAATGGCGCCGATGACGTCCGGTCCAGTTTCTACCTGGAGGATTGCGCGACGGAGTTTCAGGTCCAAGGATTGGAACTTGATTGGACGGTAGTGGCGTGGGACGCCGACCTTAGGCGCCAGCAAAATCTGTGGAGCTACCATGACTTTCGCGGGAGCAAGTGGCAGAACATCCACAGCATCGAGAATCAGCGAAATCTCAAGAACGCGTATCGCGTTCTACTCACCCGGGCACGCCAAGGCATGGTGATATTCGTGCCACCGGGAAATCGCGACGACCCTACGCGTTCACCCGACATGTACGACGCGACCTTCAGTTATCTATCTGGTCTGGGGCTGGAACAAGTGCGGGCCTGACCAACTTCTTGTCCCAAATCAAGGGATAAGGGTCGATTTCCCACCCCCACGGGCGTAAAATGCCGCCAGACGCCCCCAAAACAGGGCATCTCCGGCCCCCCATGACCGTCTTCGCCCTAGGCTTGAACCACACGACCGCGCCGCTCGACGTGCGCGAACGGGTGGCTTTTGCCCCTGAATCGCTGGGCGACGCGCTGCGCGCGCTGACGCGGGCCATGGCGGTGAAGGAAGCGGCCATCCTATCCACGTGCAACCGGACGGAGGTCTACTTCCACGGCGGCGCGCCGGAGAACGTGGCGACGTGGCTCAACGACGCGCACGGCCTGCCACGCGACACGCTGACGCCTCACCTCTACACGCTCAACAACGAGAAGGCGGTGACGCACGCCTTCCGCGTGGCGTCGGGCCTCGATTCGATGGTGCTGGGCGAGCCGCAGATCCTGGGCCAGATGAAGCAGGCGGTGCGCTCGGCGGAAGCGGCGGGCTCGCTGGGACTGGTGCTCAACCGCTTGTTCCAGCGCACGTTCGCGGTGGCCAAGGACGTGCGGACGAACACGGACATCGGCACGGCGTCCATCTCGATGGCGGCGGCGTCGGTGAAGCTCGCGGAGCGCATCTTCCCGTCGCTGTCGGACCAGAAGCTGCTGTTGATCGGTGCGGGCGAGATGATCGAGCTCGCGGCCACGCACTTCGCGGCGAAGAAGCCCAAGTCGATCACCATCGCCAATCGCACGCTGGAGCGCGGCCGCACGCTGGCCGACCGCTTTGGCGCGGACGCGATCACGCTCAACGAAATGCCGCAGCGGCTGGCGGAGTTCGACATCATCGTCACCTGCACGGCGAGCTCGCTGCCGATCCTCGGCAAGGGGCTGCTGGAGCGCGTGGCGAAGGCGCGGCGACACGCGCCGGTGTTCATCGTGGACCTCGCGGTGCCGCGCGATGTGGAGCCGGAAGCGGGCGCGCTCGACGACGTGTTCCTCTATTCGGTGGACGATCTCTCCGCCATCGTGAAGGACAACCTGCAGATCCGTCGCGATTCCGTGATCCAGGCGGAAGCGATGATCGCGGCGCAGGCGGACCACTTCCTGCGCTGGCTGGATGGTCGCGCCGTGGTGCCGACGATCGCGGCGCTGCACGGGCATCACGACGAGCTGCGCGCGTCCGAGCTCGATCGCGCGCGGCGCATGCTGGCGGCCGGCACCTCGCCGGATGCGGTGCTGGAAGCGCTGGCCCGCGGCCTCACGAGCAAGTTCCTGCACGCGCCGCTCGCCGCGCTGAACCAGGCGGGCGATGCCGAGCGCGCGGAAATGATGGCGCTGTTCCAGCGCCTCTACAAGCTGCCCGAGCCGGGCGGCAACGAGCCGCCGCGCGAGCTTTAGCGACGCGGTTCCTCAAAGAAATGGGGTCAGACTCCATTTCTTGGCTGTGCCCCTGCAAATCGCGTCTGACCCCATTTCGAGGTTTAAATGGAGTCTGACCCCATTTAAGCCATGAAGCCATCGCTCCGCATCAAGCTCGACCAACTCGACGCGCGCCTCGCTGAACTCGACGCGCTGCTCGCAGCACCCGAGACGGCCGGCAACCCGGACAAGCTGCGCGCGATGTCCAAGGAGCGCGCGGACATCGACCCGGTGGTGGGCCTCTACAACGACTACCGCGGCGCGGAGCGCGATCTCCATGCTGCCGACGAGCTCGCCCGCGACGCCAGCATGCGCGACTTCGCCGACGAGGAACGCGACGCAGCCCGCGCGCGAATGGAAGCGCTGACGCTGGACCTGCAAGCGGCGCTGCTGCCGAACGACGAAGCCGACGCGCGCAACGTGTTCCTGGAAATCCGCGCGGGCACGGGCGGCGAGGAGTCGGCGCTGTTCGCGGCCAATCTGTTCCGCATGTACACGCGCTACGCGGAGCGCAAGGGCTGGAAGGTGGAGCTGGTGTCGGAGTCGGCCAGCGACCTGGGCGGCTACAAGGAAGTGATCGCGCGCGTCGTGGCCAACGGCGCGTACTCCAAGCTCAAGTTCGAATCGGGCGGGCACCGAGTGCAACGCGTGCCGGAGACGGAAGCGCAGGGGCGCATCCACACGTCCGCGTGCACGGTGGCGGTAATCGCGGAAGCGGACCCGATCGCCGACATCACCATCAACCCGGCAGACCTGCGCATCGACACGTTCCGGGCGTCGGGCGCGGGCGGGCAGCACATCAACAAGACGGACAGCGCGGTGCGCATCACGCACTTGCCGACGGGGCTGGTGGTGGAATGCCAGGACGATCGCTCGCAGCATCGCAATCGCGCGTCGGCGATGGCGGTACTGGCGTCGCGGCTGCTCGACAGGGAGCGCAGCGAGCGGCAGAGCAAGGAGGCGGCGCATCGCAAGTCGCTGATCGGCTCGGGCGACCGCAGCGAGCGCATCCGCACCTACAACTTTCCGCAGGGCCGCGTCACCGACCACCGCATCAACCTGACGCTGTACAAGATCGACGCGATCATGGATGGCGATCTCGACGAGATCGTCACCGCGCTGGCGCAGGAGTTCCAGGCGGAGCAGTTGGCGGCGCTGTCCGGCGAAGAGTGACGATGGCCATTCGCAGGCCACCGAAGCCCTGGCTCGAGACGGAGCGCATCGCGCTGCGCGAATTCACGCGCGCGGACGCGCCCGACATCGCCTACCTGGACTCCGACCCGCGCGTGATGCGCTACATCAACGGCGGCAAGCCGTCGACGCCGGCCGAAGTGGCGGCGACGATGCGCCGCGTGCCGCGCAACTACTGGATGTACCCGGGGTTGGGCACTTGGCGCGCGGAGCGGCGCGACACGGGGCAGTTCATCGGCTGGTTCGCGCTCAAGTACATTCCGCACACGCCGGAAGTGGAGGTCGGTTACCGGCTCGTCTTCGATGCGTGGGGCCGGGGATTCGCCACCGAAGGTGCAAAGGCGCTGATGCGCTACGGCTTCGAAACGCTGACGCTCGAGCGGATCATCGGCGTCACCGAAGCGGGCAATCGCGCGTCGCAGCATGTATTGACGAAGGCGGGACTCGTATCGCGCGGTTTCGGCCAGTACTACGGTCATCGGTTGCGCCTCTTCGTGGCGGAGCGGAGCGCGTACGGCACAGCCTCGACCGCGCGATGAACGCCCCCACCGTCCGCGCCGCGCTGGCGCAAAGCGGCCTGGTTCCGATCGATGCGCAGGTGCTGCTCGCGCACGTCGTGATGCAGAACCGCGCGTGGATGATCGCGCATGCCGGCGATACGCTGACCGCGCGACAGGCGCAGGATTTCTTCGCGCTGGCCAAGCGGCGGCGCGACGGCGAGCCCGTCGCCTATCTCGTCGGCACGCGCGAGTTCCACGGCCTCGCGTTGCGCGTGACGCCGGATGTGCTGATCCCGCGGCCGGAGACGGAAACGCTCGTCGAATGCGCGCTGGCGGCGCTAACCGGCACCACAGCGCCCAAGGTGCTGGACCTCGGCACCGGCTCGGGCGCCATCGCGCTCTCCATCGCGAAGACGCGGCCCGATGCCGACGTCGTGGCCACCGACCGCTCGCCCCAAGCGCTGGCCGTCGCGCGCGACAACGCCGAGCAGCTCCGCATCACCAACGTCCGCTTCGAGCTTTCGGATTGGTACGCGGCGCTCGGCGGCGCGCAGTTCGACGTGATCGTTTCGAACCCGCCCTACGTCGGCCCCGACGACCACCATCTGGGCGAAGGCGACCTGCGCTTCGAGCCGCGCGAGGCGCTGACCCCGGGCGGCGATGGCTTGAGCGCGCTGCGCAGGATAGTCACCGATGCGCCGCGCCACCTGAAGCCGAGCGGCTGGCTCGGCGTCGAGCACGGCTACGACCAGAGCGACGCCGTGCGGGCGTTGTTCGACGAGGCCGGATTCTATGAAGTGCACGTCGCGCGCGACCTGGCCGGCATCGCGCGAGTGGTCTACGGCCGCAGCGCCGGGTCTCTTGAGGTGTGAAGCACTGCGAGAACTACCAGTCGATTGACCTTTGGCCGAAGCACGACGGGCCGAGCCATTAGCGCCGGCGGATGCGGGCAAATACCTCTTCGAAGCTGCTTCCCGATGCAGGATCCGCCTCGAATTCCGCGAGCCTGAGATCCAGTTCCTTTCGCTGCCACGGAGTAAGTGGCAAGGCCTCCGGGGAAGCCGAAATGCTGTCCCAGATGGCTTCGACAAGGCGAACGCGCTCCTCAACGGGCAGCTCGAGGATTTCCGCTACGAGGGCATGATCCATCGGGCAAGCCTACCACCGGGAAGAGCGCCTCGCTTAACTTTCGCTTATCCGCATCCCGCCCCGGTTATGGCATCCTCGCCTCATCCGCGCGCGAGTCTCCCGTGACCACCGACGACAACGCCAACGAAGACCAGGCGACCCATCTCGACCACGGCCGCGTGGGCCGCGTGATCGCGTCCAGCCGGCTGATCGTGCTGCTGGCCGTGATCGGGAGCTTCATCGCCGCCGTCGCGCTGCTGGTGGTGGAGGTGGCGGTGGTGATCAAGCTGGTGATCGACTTCGTGCTCGCCGCGGACCTGTCGGCCAAGGCGGCCAAGGGCTTCGCGGTGGCGATGATCGAGGCCGTGGACGTGTTCCTGATCGCGCTGGCGCTCTACATCATCAGCCTGGGCTTCCACGTGTTGTTCGTCGACGACATGCTGCCGCTGCCGCGCTGGCTCAAGTTCCGGGACCTGGACGACCTCAAGTCGAGCCTCGTCAGCGTGATCATCGCGGTGCTCGCGGTGATGTTCCTGCGACAGGCCATCGCCACGTACACCGACGTGCCGTTCCTGATCTTCTCGCTGGGCCTGGGCGCGATGATCGTCGCGCTGACGTTCTACCTGCGCTCGGTCGGCCGGCGGGATTAGGCGGCCACGCGGGTCCGGCGCCGCGCGTCAGGCACTGCGCTCGAGCGTCACGCTGTACTGCTGCATCCATGGCGCGAGCGCGGGCAGGATCGTAGGCTGCAAGCGCACGCCATGCTCGCGTTGCTCGCGCGCCAGCCGCAACGCCCGCTCACCCGGCAGGCGCACGCGCTCGACACCGTCGCGCGGCGTGGCGGCACGACACGCATCGGCGATCCAGTCCATCTGCCGCGTCATGGCCGCGGGACCGCCGAATGCGGCCGGGTCGATCACCTGCACGAACACGGTGGCGCCCCAGCCTTCGCGCGGGTCGGCGCGACCGAAGCCGGCGAGGCCGCCGGTCAGCGCCTCGACCAGCAGCGCCAGCGCGTAACCTTTGTGCCCCGCCTCCAGGCCGCCCAGTGGCAGCAGCGTGCCGGGCGGCTGCGCGAACAGCACGCCGGGATCGCGCGTCGGCACGCCCTTTGCATCCTGCACCCAGGCATGGGGGAGCTCGCGGCCCGCGTTGTGGAGGCGCTGGGTCATTCCATTGGTCGTGTAGCTCGCGGAGATGTCGAGCAGGATCGGCTCGCCCGTCGTCGGGATGCCGGCGGCGAACGGATCGGGCGTGAACACGGGCGTGACGCCGCCGAACGGCGCGACGCTTGCGGCATTGGGATCGGAACAGTAGATCAGGGCCATGAGGCCGCGCGCGGTGATCGCGGGCAGGTAGGCGGCCAGGCAGGCGATGTGATGCGAACGACGGATGACGATGGTGCCCGTGCCGTTGGCGAGCGCCATGATCGCGGCCATGTCCAGCGCGTGGCGCACGAGCCAAGGTCCCGGCAGGCGGCCGCCGTCCCACAGCTCGGTGGCGTTGCGCTTGGTCACCACCTTGGGCGCGCCGTCGCGCGCCATGCGGCCGTCGCGCAGCTCGGCCAGGTAGCCGGGCAGCAGCGCAAGGCCGTGAGTGTCGTGGCCCATCAGGTCGGCCTCGACCAGCACCTCGGCGACGTCGCGCGCGATGTCGTCGCGCACGCCGGCCCCGCGCAGCAGCGCGTGCGCCATCGTGACCAGCGCCTCCGCGCCGTACCGGTTGTCCTCCATCGTGCAATGCCCTTCCCGCCGCATGCGGCCTTGGGTCTTGCTACACTCGATTCATTCTAACGCGGGCCTCACACCGCGCCGCTTCTTCCGTGCTCCCCTCGTCCCTCCAGGTCAGCATCGTGACGTTCCAGCCGGATCGCGTCCTGCTGGACCGCACGCTGTCGCATCTCGCGGCCGCGCTCGACGTGGCGCGCAAGGCGCGCGTCGTTGGCAGCGTCAACGTGGCGCTGATCGACAACAGCGAGGACAAGGCCGCGGCCGATGCGGTCATCGCGCTCGGCCGCATCCACTTCGGCAGCACCGACGTGCAGATGACCTACCTGCACGGGCATTCCAACATCGGCTTCGGCGCCGCGCACAACCTGGTGCTGCATGGGAGCGGCGCCGATTACCACCTGGTGTTGAATCCCGACGTTGAGCTCGACCGCGAGGCGCTCATTCGCGCAGTGCGCTGGATGGACGCGCATCCGGAGATCGGCGCGCTGGCGCCGGAGGTGACCAACGCGTCCGGCCGGCGCGAGTATCTGTGCAAGCGTTATCCCACCGTGCTCGATCTCCTGTTGCGCGGCTTCACGCCGACGCTGGGCAAGGCGTTCTTCCGTCGCCGCATGGCGCGCTACGAGATGCGCGACGTGATCGATCGCGATCCGGATGCGGACATCATCGACATCCCCGCGATGTCGGGTGCCATCCTGCTCGTGCGGCGCAAGGCCATCGACGCGTCGGGCGGCTTCGATCCCAGGTTCTTCCTGTACTTCGAGGACTTCGACTGGACGGTGCGCTTGAACCGCATCACGCGGACGGCGTACGTGCCCGCGGTGAAAGCCGTGCATCATGGCGGCGGCGCGGCGCGCAAGGGCATGCGCCACGTGCGCTGGTTCACGCAGAGCGGCTTGCGGTTCTATCGCAAGCATGGGTGGCGGTGGCTGTGAGCGTGCAAACGGTCAACGGTCCGGTGGTGATCACGGGTGCATCCGGCTTCATCGGGCGCGCGCTGACGGTCTACCTGTCGCTGCGCGGCGTGGACGTGCGCGCCGTGACGCGCGGCACGCATGGCGATCTCGCGACGGCGGACGTGGCGCTGCTGACGCAGACGTGCGAGGGCGCGACGACGGTGTTCCATCTCGCGGGACTCGCGCATCGGAAGGTGGCGCGCGGGCGGCGGGCGCGTGCGCTGTACCGCGCGGCCAATCGCGATGCCACGGAACGCGTCGCGCACGCGGCGGTGGAGGCGGGCGTCGGCACGTTCGTGCTGGCGAGCACCGTCAAGGTCAACGGCGAGCGCACGCGTCCCGGCCAGCCGTTCATGGCGCGCGACCCCGCGCGCCCGCACGATGCGTATGCGCGCAGCAAGCTGGAAGCGGAAGATGCGCTGCGCGTGATCGCCGTGCACGCGGCGCTGCGGCCCGTGATCCTGCGCTTGCCGCTGGTGATCGGTGCGGGTGCCAAGGGCAACGTGCGTCGCTTGTGGGATGCGGTGGCGAATCACAGGCGGCTGCCGTTGGGCTCGATCCGCAACCAGCGCAGCTTCATCGGGCTCGAGAACCTGTGCGAGGCGATGGTCGCGGCGGCAAGCGCGCCGCCCGCCACGTACCTGCTCGCGGAAGCGCCGCCGCTGTCGACGCCGGACCTCGTGCGCGCGTTCGCGGAAGCGCAGCAGACCACGGCGCGGATGTCGCGGGTGCCGGTGGCGCTGCTGAAGCTCGGCGGCTTCCTGACCGGGCAGGGCGATGCCGTGCGCAGCCTGGTCGATTCGCTCGAAGTGGACGGCAGCGCATTCGAGGAAGCCAGCGGGTGGCGGCCGCGGCACACGCTGGCGGCGCAGCTCGCGCGCATGCGGGTGGCGGGCGGGTAGAGGCCGGCTGCGGCGCACTGCGCTGTCGCTCATGGAAAGGGTGCCGGGCGCCCGATGGAGCGACCCGATCAGGGCATGCCGCGACGGGCGATTACAATCGCGGCCACCCCCAGCCCAGAGTCCCCGATGCAGCCCTTTCGACTGATGCGCCGTGTCGCCCCACTGCTCGCGTGCGCCCTGATCGCGTTGCCCGCCTACGCAGCCGACGACGCCACCGTCGCGCGCGGCCGCTATCTCGCCGACGTGGCCGGCTGCGGGCTGTGCCACACGGATCCCGGGGGCGCGTCGTTCACGGGCGGCCGGAGGATCGCCACGCCGTATGGCGGCGTGTGGTCCTCCAACCTGACGCCCGAGCCTACGTCGGGCCTCGCCAATTGGACGGACGACGACTTCGTCAAGGCCGTGCGCGGCGGCGTCGATCCCAAGGGCGTGCCGGTCAATCCCGCGATGCCGTTCGCGTTCTATGCGCGGCTAAGCGTCGACGACACGCTGGCGTTGCGCGCGTATCTCGCAACCATCCCGCCGAAGTTCCGCAACAATCGCACCGACAACCTGCAATTCCCCCACAACCTGCGCGCGTCGACGCTTGCATGGCGTGAGCGGTTCTTCGTGGCGCCGAAGTCGTCGCCCGCGCCATCCGCCGGCGATCCGCGCGCGCGCGGGGCCTATCTCGCCGAAAGCGTCGCGCGTTGCGGCGCATGCCACGACGATCGCTACGTCGCGGGCGCGCCGCTCTGGCGTGCGGCTTACGTCGACGGCGTGCCGCAGGACGTGTACGTGCCCAACGTGGCGCCGGACGCGCGCACGCTGGCGGCGACGTGGAGCGAGGACAAGCTCGCGCAATTCCTGCGCGGTCCCGCCACGGCCCCGCCCGACGACACGAGCCTCGACCTGCTGCCGGTGCATCGTCGTCGCGTGCTCACCGACGCGGACGCCGCCGCCATCGCGACGTACATCAAGACGTCGCCGCCGCCGGTGCACGCGGCGCCCGCCTCGTATGGCGCAAGCGCGCAGGTCTGGCTCGCCAATTGTGCGTCGTGCCACGGCGCGGACGGCAAGGGTCTTCCCGGGTACGTGCCGCCGCTCGCGGGCGACGCGCGCGTCGCGGCGATGAGCGCGCGCGACGTTGCGAGCGTGGTGCTCGGCGGGCGCGTCGCGCGCGACGGCGCGGCGCCGATGACGGCCGTCGGCATGGCGATGAGCGACGCGGACGTCGTGGCGGCCATCGGCGACCTGCGGCATCGCGTGCTCGGTGTCCAGGGCGGCGATCTCACGGTGGCGGACGTGGCGGCACTGCGCGCGACGATCGACACGCCGATGAATCCGCGCACGGTCGCGGCCTGCGGGACCTATCCCGAGGACATGTCCCGGGCGATCAACCAACCGCTGTCGGCCATCGGGCCGAGCATCACCACGATGGATCGCACCGATGCG
>JBGAIC010000086.1:0-10219 GCA_044225845.1 Casimicrobiaceae bacterium | reverse complement strand
CGGCGTCGTCGAGCAGACCAACTTCCACAACTACCCGGTGCTGCGCATCAACGAGATGCCGGTCGTCGACGTGCACATCGTGCCGTCGACGGAGAAGCCCACGGGCGTCGGCGAGCCCGGCGTGCCACCGCTCGCGCCCGCGCTCGCGAACGCGATCGCGGCGGCCACCGGCAAGCGCCTGCGCGACCTGCCGCTCAAGCTCGCGTAACCGCGCCGACGCGACGTGGAGACGCCTGCCGATTTCGATCCGGCGCGCGCGCTGCCCGGCGCGCTGCCGGACGACGCGCGCGTGTACGCGTACGCCGGCAGCAGGATCGTCGTCGCGGGCAGCGAGGACGAACCGCGCATCCCGACGTGGGGTGAATGGAAGGCGGCCGGCGCCGACGGCGCCGTGCACGGGCTCGGGGCGCTCGGCGGCACGCCGTGCGTCGCCGTCACGCTGCGCGACGACGACGTTCCCACCGGCATGCACGCGAGCGGCCTGCGCGCGCTGTTCTTCCGCATTCCCGACGTCGACGTGTCGCTCGCCGGCCGCGCGTCGCAGGTCGTCGAGTGGGACCGCACGCACCGCTTCTGCGGCCGCTGCGGCACGCCGATGCTCGACCAGCCGGGCGAGCGTTCGCGCAGGTGCCCCGCGTGCGGCTTCACCGCGTGGCCGCGCGTGTCGCCGGCGATGATGGCGCTGGTCACGCGCGGGCGCGAGCTGCTGCTCGCGCGGTCGCGCCGCTTCGCCAACACGTCGATGTACAGCGCGCTCGCCGGCTTTGTCGAGGCCGGCGAGACCGTCGAGGATTGCGTCGTCCGCGAGGTGCGCGAGGAAGTGGGCCTCGAGGTAGGCGCGCTGCGCTACTTCGGCAGCCAGTCGTGGCCCTTCCCGCATTCGCTGATGATCGCGTTCACCGCCGAGTACGCGGGCGGGGACATCCGGCTCGACGACGACGAGATCGTCGACGCGCAGTGGTTCGCGCCCGACGCGCTGCCGCAGATGCCACCCTCCGTGTCGATCGCGCGCCGGCTCATCGACGCCACCGCCGCGCGGCTGCGCGCGGCCTGACGCGCGCCCGGGAACCCTGCCCGCCCCGCGCGGTCGGAGCGTGCAAGACCGCGCCCACGCGGCTGCTAGAATCGCCGACCGATGTCCGCCCTCCCCTCACGCACCCGCCTCGCCGTCGCCCGCGCCGCTGCCCTGTTGCTGCTGGCCGGCGGCCTCGTGCCCGCGGCGCTGCACGCGGCCGACGCGCCGCCGCCCGCGGTGGTGCCGCCCGAGTATTCGCTCGAGGCCCGCAAGGCCTACTCCGCCGCATTGCAGGAAGCGCGCCGCCTGGCGCAAGCGAAGGAATACGCGCTCGCGCTCAACCGGCTCGACGCGCTCGCGGCCGAGCGTCCGCGCGAGCCGCAGGCCCGCTTCCTCAAGTCGACGATCCTCACCGACGAAGGCAAGGACGCGGAAGCCATCGCCGTGCTCGTCGCGCTGACGTCCGATTTCCCCGAGCTGCCGGAGCCGCACAACAACCTCGCCGTGCTGTATGCGAAGCAGGGCCAGTACGAGCTCGCGCGCCGCGAGCTGGAAACCGCGGTGGCCGCGGCGCCGGACTACGCGGTCGGGCGCGAGAACCTCGGCGACGTCTACGTCCGGCTCGCCGCGTTGCAATTCGAGAAAGTCGAGACGCTGGACAAGCTCGGCAAGACCGCGCCGGCCAAGCTGAAGCTCGTCCGCGAAGCGCTGGGCGTCAACGCCGCCGCCGACGCTGCGGACGCCGCGCGCAAGGCGGCTGCGCTCGGTCCACCGAAACCCGTGGCCACGGACGCGCCGGCTACGGCCGAGTCGCCGGCCACGGCGCCGACGCCCGGTGCGTCGTTCGTCCCGGCCACGCCCGTAACGCCCGCGGGCGGCACCAGCGACCCGTCCACCACCACCGTCACCCCGCCGGTTGCGCCGGATGCGTCCGCGCCACCCACAAGCCCGAAGGAGAAAACCGAATGATCAAGCGCATCCTCGCCACCGCCGCACTGGCGGTCGCCTTCGCAGTACCGGCCTACGCCGCCAACCCGCAGGTGGACATCGACACCAGCGCGGGCACGATCCGCGTCGAGCTGTTCCCGGACGCGGCCCCGAAGACGGTCGCCAACTTCCTGCAATACGTGAAGGACGGCTTCTACGCGGGCACGCAATTCCACCGCGTGATCCCCGGCTTCATGATCCAGGGCGGCGGCTACACGGACAGCTATTCGCAGAAGCCGACGCGCCCGCCGGTGCCCATCGAAGCCGAGTCGTCGGTGAAGGCGGGCTACTCGAACGTACCGGGCACGCTGGCGATGGCACGCACGGGCGACCCCAACTCCGCGTCGTCGCAGTTCTTCATCAACGTCGCCGACAACAAGCGCCTCGACTTCCGCGCGCCGACGCCGGCCGGCTACGGCTACACGGTGTTCGGCAAGGTGGTGTCGGGCATGGACGTCGTCGACAAGATCGCGAAGACGCCCACGGGCCCCGGCGGCCCGTTCCCGACAGACGTGCCGAAGGAGCACGTGATGATCAAGTCGATGACGCTCGTCGCGCAATAAGGCGCCGCTCATGGACAAGGTCAAGCTCGTCACCAACCACGGCGACATCGTCGTCGCGCTCGACGCCGACAAGGCGCCCGCCACGGTGGCCAACTTCCTGCAGTACGTGAAGGACGGCCACTACGACAACACGCTGTTCCACCGCGTCATCGACGGTTTCATGGTCCAGGGCGGCGGCATGGAGCCCGGCATGAAGCAGAAGCCGACGCGCGCGCCCGTTGCGCACGAGGGCATGAACGGCCTGAAGAACAAGAAGAACACGCTCGCGATGGCGCGCACCGGCGACCCGCATTCGGCCACGTCGCAATTCTTCATCAACGTCGCCGACAACGACTTCCTCGACTTCAAGTCGCCGGGCGGCCAGGGCTGGGGCTACACGGTGTTCGGCCACGTCGTCGAAGGCGCCGACGTCGTCGAGAAGATCCGCAAGGTGCCGACCGGCCGCAGCGGCTTCCACGAGAACGTGCCGACGGCTGACGTCGTCATCCAGCGCGCCGAAGTCGTCGCGGGCTGACCCGGGCCGCGTGGCGCACTTCACGCACGAACGCTGACGCGCGGGCGCGAGAGCGATGCCTGCGCCCGCGCCCGCGCTGTTCGTTTCCGACCTGCACCTGTCGCCGGCGCGCCCCGGGCCGCTGGCAGCGTTCGACCAGTTCGCGCGCGGCCCCGCGCGCGCGGCGTCCGCGGTCTACGTGCTGGGCGACCTCTTCGACTGGTGGATCGGCGACGAGCAGCTGCGTGACGACTACGCGTCGCGCGTCGCCACCGCGCTGCACAGCATCAGCGCGTCGGGCGTGCCGCTGTTCGTCGCGCGCGGCAACCGCGACTTCCTGCTCGGCGAGCGCTTTGCGCGGGCGACGGGCTCCGTGCTGCTGCCCGAGCAGAAGGTCGTCGACGTCGCCGGCACGCCCACGTTGATCACGCACGGCGACGAGCTCGCCACCGACGACGTCGACTACCAGGCCTACCGGAAGAAGATCCAGAGCCCGGCGTCCGTGCGCCGGCTGCTGGCGATGCCGGTGGCCGTGCGCCGCGGCATCGCGTGGTACCTGCGGCGCAAGAGCACGCGCGAGACGTCGCTGAAGCCCGAGGCGATCACCGACGTCGCCAACGCCGCCGTCGAGAACGCTTTCCGTGTCCACAATGTCCCACGGATGATCCACGGGCACACGCACCGGCCCGCGCGCCACCACCTGACCGTCGACGGGCGGCCGCGCGAGCGCATCGTGCTCGCCGACTGGCACGACCGCGGTCACGTGCTGGAGGCAGGTCGCGACGGCGTGCGAGCCTACGACATCGACCCCTGACCCGAGACCCCGACCATGACACCCGAACTGTTCACGTCCGCCTGGTGGTCCGCGCTGATGGCCATCATCGTCATCGACCTGGTGCTGGCCGGCGACAACGCCATCGTCATCGGCCTCGCGGCGCGCAACGTCCCGCGCGAGCACCAGCGCAAGGTGGTGCTGTGGGGCACGGCCGGCGCCATCCTGATCCGCGTGCTGCTGACGACGATCGTCGTGTGGCTGCTGAAGGTGCCGGCCTTCCTGCTGATCGGTGGCGCCGCGCTGGTGTGGATCGCGTGGAAGCTGACGCATACCGAGGAGCACGCCGGCCCGAACATCGAAGGGCGCTCGACGGTGGGCGGCGCCATCCGCACGATCGTCATCGCCGACGCGGTGATGGGCGTCGACAACGTGCTCGCCGTCGGCGGCGCCGCGCACGGCAGCCTGCTGCTTGTCGTCATCGGGCTTGCGATCTCCGTGCCGATCGTCGTCTGGGGCTCGACGCTGGTGCTGAAGTGGGTGGAGCGCTTCCCGCAGATCATGTGGTTCGGCGCGGCCATCCTGGGCTGGACCGCGGCGAAGATGATGGCGAGCGAACCGCTGCTGAAGCCGTTCTTCGACGCGTATCCGCTCGCGCGGGTGCTGCTGTCGCTGGCGGTCGTCGGCGGCCTGATCGTGCCGCCGATCTGGCGCGCGCTGTCGCTGGACGGGCGCGCCAAGGTGCTCGTGCTCGTCGTGCTGGTCGCGTGGCTGACGCTGTGGGGGTATGTCGAGGACCGCATGGGCATGGACTTCGACCCGATCGACGGCTGGATCTGGGACAACGAGATCGTCGACCTCATCCGCTGGATCGGCTGGATCCCGCTGGCGCTGCTGGTGCACCGGCGCGCGTTGCGGGCGAAGGCTGCGTGAATCCGCCGCGCGCGCCCCGTTATCCCAGCGCCTGCAGGAAGTCCGCGATCAGGTCGCGCTCGTCCTCGATACCGACGGACACGCGCACCAGCGACTCGGCGATGCCCATCTCGGCACGCCGCTGCGCGCCCATTTCGTAGAAGATCGTCTGCGCGACGGGAATCGCGAGCGTGCGGTTGTCGCCGAGGTTCGACGACAGCGCGACATAGCGCAAGCGGTTGAGCACGGCCGACGTGTCGACGCCGTCCGCCAGCTCGAACGCGAACAGCGCGCCGAAGTGGCGGAACAGCGAGCGCGCCCGCGCGTGCTCCGGATGCGACGGCAAGCCGGGATAGTGGACGGCGGCCACCTCGGGATGCGCAGCAAGCACGCGCGCCAGCGCCAGCGCGTTGGCGCATTGGCGGTCCATCCGCAACGCCAGCGTCTCCGCGCCCATCGCGATGTGATGCGCGCTCTCGGCCGACAGCGTGGCGCCGAAATCGCGCAAGCCCTTCTTGCGCAACTGCACGAGGCCCTGCTGCGCGGGCTTCTGGTTGCGATAGCTCGCGGCGATGTGCGGATACGCGGCCCAGTCGAAGAGGCCGGTATCGGTGATGGCGCCGCCCAGCGCGTTGCCGTGGCCGCCGATGTACTTGGTCAGCGCGTTGACGACGAGGCTCGCGCCCACGTCGCGCGGCCGGAACAGCCACGGCGACGTCATCGTGTTGTCGACGACGTACAGGATGCCGCGCTCGCGGCACAGCGCGCCGATGGCCGCGAGATCCGCCACCTGCGTGCGCGGGTTCGCGATCGTCTCGACGAACACGATGCGCGTTTCCGGCTTGAGCGCCGCGCGCACCGCGTCCACCGACGTCGCATCGGCGAAGCTCACGTCCGCGCCGCGCTCGGCCAGCGTGCCGAGCAGGCTGTTCGTGTTGCCGAACACGTAGTGCGACGACACGACGTGGTCGCCCTCGCGCGTCAGCGCCAGCAGCACGGCCGCGATCGCCGCCATGCCCGACGTGAAGCACACGGTGCCGACGCCCTCTTCCATCGCGGTGACCTTGGCTTCCAGCGCGGCGGTCGTCGGGTTGCCCTGGCGCCCGTAGGCATAGCCCTGCGCGCGGTTCTGGAAGACCGCGGCCAGGTCCTCGACGTTGCGATAGCCATAGGCCACCGACAGGTGCAAGGGCTTGTGCAGCGCGCCGTGCTCGATGGGCGCGCCGCGGTCGCCGTGCAGGATGGAAGTGGTGAAGCCCGGCGCGCCGGGTGCGGTGTCGTGATCGCTCATGTCAGCCTCGTGGGCCCGGGCCGCGCACGCGCGCGGCCAACAAAAAACCCGTCTGTTGCGAGAAGATCGCCGCCAGACGGGTTTCGTGTGCCCCGCCTGGAATCTCCAGGCTGGAGCGAACCTCGCTTTAGCGGCATTTATCAAGCGCCCGCAAGCTGAAGCTTCAAATCGGCGCCGAGGGGAATCATACCAGATCAGATCTGGAACGCGAACCCGAGCACCAGCCCTTCCGCAACGTCGCGCACGACGCCCGGCGGATGCGCGACGTAGGGCCTGCACTGCGCGAACTGGCCCTCGATCCACGCGCCGAAGCGCACGACGTCCTGCGGCGCATAGAACGCCACCATCACTTCGTAGTTGAGGAACAGGCTGCGGCTGTCCAGGTTGGCGGAACCCGCGAACGCGATCACGTCGTCGACGACCACGGTCTTCGCGTGGTTCATCATCGGCAGCAAGCCGATGCGCACGCCGGCCGCCGCCAGGTCGCGCAAGCCGCGATGGCGCGCGAAGTCGGCCATCCGGTGGTTGGAGCGCACCGGGATCACGAGCACGACGTCGACGCCACGGCGCGCCGCGAGCGCGAGCGCCGACAGCAGCGACTCGTCCGGAACGAAGTAAGGCGTCACGGCAAGGATGCGGTGGCGCGCCTTGAAGCACGCGGTGACGAGCATCGAGAGCACCGTGTCGTAGGCCTGGTCCGGGCCGGTGGGGATTACCTGACCGCGTGTCGTGGCAGGCGCGCCCGCGTCCGCCGGCATGGCGATGCGGTCGTCGTCGTGCGGCGGACGCACCTGGCGCGTCGCGAACGACCAGTCGCCGTCGAACAGCGCGCGCGCCGGGCGCGCCAGTGGGCCGGCGAGGTCGAACGTGAGGTCGTGCCACGCCGGCACGCCCGGGCTTCCTTCGAAATACTCGGCGCAGAAGTTGCGCCCGCCGCACCAGAGCCACTCGTCGTCGGCGATCACCAGCTTGCGATGGTTGCGCAGGTTCACGCGGCCGCGGCGCGGGGAGTGCAGCAGCGGGACGAAGATGCCGACCTGCACGCCCGCGGCGCGCAGCGGAGCAAGGTCCGCACGGCCGCCGAGCCAGCGGCCGACGCCGTCGAGCAGGAAGCGCACGCGGACGCCGGCGCGCGCCTTGGCGGCGAGGCGCGCGATGACGTCGGCGCCGAGCGCATCGCGACCGACGATGAACGTGCACACGTCGAGCGTGCGCGTCGCGTGGTTGATGGTCGCGTGCAGCGCGGCGAGCGCCTCGGCGCCGTCCGCGTGCACGTGCAGGTCGCGGTAAGGCGCCGCCGCCTGCAAGCCCATCGACGATGCGAGCGCCTCGGGCCACGGCAGCGCCGCGAGCTTCTGCGCTTCGGCCGCGGTAAGCACGTGCGGATGGCGGACGAGCTTGCGCGTGCCGAAAATCAGGAACAGCGGCAGCGCGACGTAGGGCACGAGCAGCAGGAACGTCACCCAGCCGATCGCCGCCGACGGGTAGCGCCGCTGGTGCAGCGCGCGCGTGACCCCGACGTAGGTGAGCAGCGCGCCGACGGTGACGAGGCCGTGCAGCGACAGCAGCGCGTCGACGTGGCCGGTAACGAAGTTCACGGCGCGAATTTCACGAACCGCTTACGCCGCAGCCACGCGCAGGGTCAGCTCGCGAGCTCGCCCTGGCGCTGCTCGTCGTCCTCTTCCTGGCCGCGCGCTTCGTCGCGCTCGCCGGCCAGGTGCGACAGGTATTCCGGCGTGACGTCGCCGGTGACGTAGATGCCGTCGAAGCACGACGCCTCGAATCGCGTCAGCCGCGGGTTCACCGCGCGCACGGCCTCCTTCAGTGCGTCGAGGTCCTGGTAGATCAGCCGGTCCGCGCCGATCTCCTCCGCGATCTCCGCTTCCGTGCGGCCCGTCGCGACGAGCTCCTTCGGCGTCGGCATGTCGATGCCGTACACGTTGGGATAGCGCACCGGCGGCGCCGCCGACGCGAAGTACACCTTGGCGGCGCCCGCCTCGCGCGCCATGTTGACGATCTCGCGCGACGTGGTGCCGCGCACGATCGAATCGTCGACCAGCAGCACGACCTTGTCCTTGAACTCCATCCCGATCGGGTTCAGCTTCTGGCGCACGCTCTTCCGGCGCATCGCCTGGCCCGGCATGATGAACGTGCGGCCGATGTAGCGGTTCTTGACGAAGCCTTCGCGATACGTGAGCTGCAACTGGTTGGCGAGCTCCAGCGCCGACGGGCGGCTGGAATCGGGAATCGGGATCACGACGTCGATGTCGGCAAGCTCCGGCATGCCGCGGATCTTCTGCGCAAGGCCTTCGCCCATCCGCAGGCGCGTTTCGTACACCGACGTACCGTCCATCACGCTGTCGGGACGCGCGAGGTAGACGTACTCGAACAGGCAGGGCACGAGCTCCGGATTGTCGGCGCACTGGCGCGCGTGGAAATCGCCGGCGTAGTCGATGAAGATCGCCTCGCCCGGGCCCACGTCGCGGACCACTTCGAAACCGAGCGACTCGAGCGCCACCGATTCGCTGGCCGCCAGCCACTCCGGACCCGCGAGCGTCTCGTTGCGGCCGATGATCAGCGGGCGGATGCCGTGGGGGTCGCGGAACGCGAGCATGCCGTAGCCGGCGATCATCGTGACGATCGCGTACGCGCCGCGGCAGCGGCGGTGCACGCCGGCCACCGCGCGGAAGATCGTCTCGGGATCCAGCCGGTGGTGCTGCGCGGCGCGCTCGAGCTCCAGCGCCAGCACGTTCAGCAGCACCTCGCTGTCGCTGTTGGTGTTGACGTGGCGGAAGTCGAGCTGGAACAGCTCGCGCTTCAGCGCCTCGCTGTTGGTCAGGTTGCCGTTGTGCGCAAGCGTGATGCCGAACGGCGAGTTGACGTAGAACGGCTGCGCCTCGAGGTCCGAGAACGCGCTGCCCGCGGTGGGGTAGCGGCAGTGGCCGAGGCCCGCGTTGCCCGAGAGCTCGCGCATGTTCCGCGTGCGGAACACGTCGCGGACGTAACCCGGTCCCTTGTACATGTGGAACACCGGGCCTTCGCTGGTGACGATGCCCGCGGCATCCTGGCCGCGATGCTGCAGCAGCAGCAACCCGTCATACAGCAGCTGGTTGACGGGAGCATGGGACACGACGCCGACGATGCCGCACATGGTCTCTCTCTTCAGGCTTTCTGCGGTGCCGCCGCCGGTGGCGGCGGCGGTGTAACGGCGGGCGCTCCGGGCTCGGGCAACGTGCTGTCGAGGTAGGCCTGCCAGTCGGGCGGCAGCATCGCGCGGACGATCCGCGAACCGTAGACCAGGTGCGGCACGAGCACCGATTGCTTCCACCACGGTTCCTGCGCCCAGGCGGTGGACGCCATGATCAGCACGACGACCATCGCGATGACGATGCCGCGCGCAAAGCCGAACACGCCGCCGAGGATGCGATCGACAGGTCCCAGACCTATGGCCGACAGCCCGGATTTCAAGAGTGCCGACAGCAGCCCGCCGACGATCAGCACGAGCACCAGGATCAGCACGAACGCGATGACGAAGCGGATGTGCGGCTCGGAGCCGAACAGCCGTTGCGGGAACAGCGATCCCACCGCGCCGCTGAACAGGAGCGCGAAGCCGATGCCCAGGATCCACGCCGCGAGCCCGATGACCTCCCTGACGATGCCGTGGATCAGCGCGAGCAGCGCGGACCCGATGATGACCGCCGCCAGGATGAGGTCGAAGCCGGTCATGCGGCGCGCGGATTCGCGGAGACCAGGCCGTTGTAGCCTTCGCGCTTCAGCTTGTCGCGCGTGGCATTGGCGTCGTCGCGTGTCGCGTACGGCCCGACGCGCACGCGCCACAGCGTGCCATGACTCGTCGTCAGCGGTTCCGTGTACGCGGGATAGCCGGCACGCTTGAGCTTGCCGGCGAGCGAGTTGGCACCCTTGTCGTCGGAGAACGCGGCGAGTTGCACGACGAAGCCGCCGGCCTTCGCATCGGACGCGGGGGGCGCGGGGGCGGCAGCCGCGGGCGCGGCGGCAGCGGCCTTGGCCGGTGCCGCCGGCATCGACGCGGCGGGCGCGGATTTGGATGCAGCCGCCGGCGCGGCGCTCGCGCTCGCTTGCGGCTTGGCACCGAGCACGCGCTGCTCCGCGCTGGACAGCGAAGCTTTCGGCGGCGGTGCCGTCGACGCGCTAACGGCATGCGACG
>JBGAIC010000085.1:0-10460 GCA_044225845.1 Casimicrobiaceae bacterium | reverse complement strand
TCGTCGCGCCGCGCATGGGTGCATCGAGCGTCCACGACGCGCCGTCGGCGTGATGTCGCGTTGAATTGCCAGTCGGTCCTCTGCGATGCGATCGACCAGCGGCGCCGGATACGCGGCGCGCAACGCGTCCAGCGATGCCGTGCCGCTCGCATTGATGCGCACGGCGCCGTCGGCGCTCGCGACGCCGATGCGCGTGGGCCCGCCGAACACGGTGGCCGTCAGGTCCCCGTCGCGCAGCCCGTCCTGGGTGAAATACAACGGTCCGCTCACGCCGGCCGCGCCGGCGCGCCGGGGAGATTGAGCGCCCCGCCGCCGAACCGATATTCGCCGTCGACGCGCAGCGGGTCCTCGGTGGCGAACGGCATCACGTGCGAAACGCGCAGGTGGCCGTCGCCGCTGGCCTGCGCGTCGTCGGTGTAGTGGTCGATCCAGCCGGCGATCGGGCTCTGCGCGATGTACCGGAGGAACGACGGCGCCGGCCCCGATATCTCCGCGGCGATGGAGGCCGTCGCGCGCGTGATGTCCGGCAGGTCGATCGTCGCGCGATCGACGGCGGCGTCAACGCCGCGCGCGCTGGATGTCGATGGCGACGTGCGCGCGATCGATCTTCGCGGTGCCGTTGACGGCGGTGAACATCGGCCACCCGTCGTGCGGCACGAACGACCCCTCGACGAACTTGCCTTCGCCGGTGAATTTTCCCTTCGACGCGCCGGCAAAGGGGAATTCGGCCAGGTCGCCGGCGATCGCCACGCGCCCGTCGCTCAAGGCACCCGCCGGGAACGCGTTGCGCAGCCAGTGCGCCAGCGCCTCCGAAGGCATGTGCGCGGCCAGCGCCTGCGTGATCCGCGTCACGTTGGCACGCGGGACCACTGCTTTGAGGTCGACGGCGCCGGGGCCATTGGCCAGCGAGCGCCATTCGCCATCGAGCGTCGCCGCAAGGTCCGCGTTGGCAAGCTTGAGGTCGTGCAACACCACGCGCATGCCGTCGGCACCGGGCTGCCAGCCGACGCTGCCGTCGATGCGATCGAGCGTCAACGGGTTGCGCAGCACGCGCGGCGCCTCGACGACGAAGCCCTTGCTCGCGAGCTTCAGCGTGCCGCCGTTGGACGCCGCGTCGACGGCGCCCGACAGGTTGGTCACGCCGGGCCACGTGGCGTCGGCGCGCACGCCGACGTCGATCAGCGAAGCGCGCGCGCTCCATTGCGTCGGCGCCGACAGGCCCCATCCCACTGCAGGTCGCCGTCCGCCAGCGCGCGCGCGGATAACGATCCGGCCAGCGTCGCGCGCCACGACTCCGGCAACGGCCGTGCGCGGCCACCGTGGCGAGCGGCGCGAGCTCCAGCCGCGTGAACGTCGGCCGTGGCGTGGCGTCCCGTCGGGCGCGCGCTCGGCGTCCATTCGACGTCGGCGGGCAGCTGGCTCGCGCCCGAGGCCGTCGTGAACGTGACGTGGCGGCCCTCGATCGTGCGCGTGGTCGTCGTCGCGCCATTTCCGGCTCGTCGAGGTGCGCGAGCGCGAGCGGCGCTAGGCCCGGCTGCACCTGCAGCGACACGTCGGCGAGCTCGACGTCGGACGTCATGCTGCGCGCAATGCCCTTGTCGGGCAAGCCACGCGGACGGCACCCTTGCCGCTGTGCATCTGCGCGGGCATCGGCACCCACTCGCTCCATGCCGCCACGTCGGCATAGTCGAGCCGAAGGTAGAGGTTGCCTTTGGCGCGCTCCCAGTCGTCGAGCGAAAAACCGCTGACGTCGCCGCGCAGGTCCAGCGGCGACGCGAGTTCCGGCGGCGGCTCGCCGGTGAGGCCGAAGCGATGGTGCAGCAGGTTGTTCTCGAGGCGGAACTGGACGCGGTCCAGCGTGAGCTGCGGCGCGTCGCGGCGCTCGTCGGTCCACTGGATCAGCGCGTCGCGGACGACGATTTCGCGCTGGCGCAGCAGCCAGTCGGTGACGCCGTTGTCGTCGTCCTTCGCGTCCGGGTCGATCTCCAGGCCGGCGACGTGGAAGCGGCCGTTCTTGTCGCGGACGATCGCGAGCTGCGGCCGCTCGATCAGCAGCGTGCGCAACTGCAGCCGCAGGAGCGGCAGCGACGTCCACGACGCCACGAGCTCGACGTGCGGCAGGTCCAGCAGCTTGACGTCCGGCGAATCGCGGGCGGCGATGCGCAGCCCGTCGATGACGAGCTTGGGGTTCCAGCCGTCCCAGCCGGTGCCCAGCTCCTGGATGGTGACCTGCGCGCGCAGGCGCTGGCCGATCTTTGCCGCAATGGCGTCGCGATGCGACGGCACCTGCGGCAGCACGACGTGCCGCACGAGCATCAGCAACAGCGCGAAGAGGATGAAGCCGCCGACGAGGACGCCGCCGAGCAACCGGAGGAGGCGCCGGGCGAGGTGCGGCGCAGGGGCCGCTCCACCGGCGGGTGCGCGCGCGACGGGCATAATGACGTGAATTCTCGCGAGCCCATTGTAGCCGAATGCCCGCCTCCGCGCGCCGTCCGCGCCCGGATGCCCCTCGCCGCGGCGCTGGCGTGGAGCCGGTACGCGACGCGGCTGCTGACCGCCGATCCCGCGCTGCGCGACTGGCTCGCGGCCCGCCTCGACACGCCCTTCGCATTTGCGCCGGAACTCGACGCGCTGGCCGCGGCCGGTGACGACTCCGCAACCGTGGGCGTTGCACTGCGCAAGCTCCGTCAGCGCGTGATGCTGCACACGCTGGCGCGCGACCTCACCGGCCGCGCGCCGCTCGCCGAGGTGGTGTCAACCCTCTCCACGTTCGCCGACTACGCGGTGGCCGTCGCCGCCGACGTCACGCATCGCAAGCTCGCGCGCGACTTCGGCCAACCGCGCGCGGAAAGCGACGGCGCACCGCAGCGGCTCGCCGTCGTCGCGCTGGGCAAGCTGGGCGGCGGCGAGTTGAACGCATCGTCGGACATCGACGTCGTGTTCGTGTACCCCGAGGACGGCGAGACCGATGGCGCGCGGCGCATCGCCAATGCCGAGTTCTTCGACCGCCAGGGCCGCGCACTCGCCGCGTTGCTCGCCGACACGACCGCCGACGGCTTCGTGTTCCGCGTCGACCTGCGGCTCCGCCCCTATGGCGACAGCGGCCCGCTGACGATCACGCTGCCGGGCCTCGAGCGCTACCTCGTCACGCAGGGCCGCATGTGGGAACGCTATGCATGGCTCAAGGCGCGCCCGCTGACCGGCGACTGCGCGGACGAGCTGGCCGCGCTCGTCACGCCCTTCGTCTACCGCAAGTACCTGGACTACGACGCCTACGAAGGCTTGCGCGACGTGCATCGCCAGATTCGCGAGCAGGCAGAGCGCCGCGGCCACGGCGACGACGTCAAGCTCGGCCGCGGCGGCATCCGCGAGATCGAGTTCACCGTGCAGGCGCTGCAACTGGTCCGCGGCGGTCGCGACCCCGGCATGCGCGTCCGCGGCACGCGCGATGCACTCGCGGCCGTCGCGGAGCGCGAGCTGCTGCCCGCGCATGCGGTGGCCACGCTCGCGGACGCCTACGACTACCTGCGGCGCCTGGAGCACCGCCTCCAGTACCGCGACGACGAGCAGACGCAGCGCGTGCCGGGCGATGCGGACGAACGCGCGGCGCTCGCCGCGACGATGGGTGCGCAGGACCTCGCGGGCTTCGACGCCGAACGCGCACGCCATCGCGACAACGTCGACCAGTGGTTCGGCATGGCGTTCACCGGGACCGACGGCGACGACGCCAGCGCCTGGGCCGGCGTCTGGGACGCGCCGTCGCCCGACAACGACCGCGAGCGGCTCGCCGCCGCGGGCTTCGCCGACCCGGACAACCTGCTGCTGACGCTGCGCACGATGCGGCAGTCGTCGCGTTACACCGCGCTGCCGGCGGCGTCGCGCGTGCGCTTCGACAAGCTCGTGCCGCAGCTGATCGGCGCGGCGGCAGCCGTGCCGGGGCCTTCCGGTGCGCAGGTGACGCTCACCCGCCTGCTCACGCTGTTGGAAGCCGTGGCGCGGCGCAGCGCCTACCTTGCGCTGCTGCTGGAACACCCGCCGCTGCTGCCGCGCCTGGCGCAGCTGATGGGCGCCTCCGCGTGGGCGGCCGACTACCTGACGCGCCACCCGCTGCTGCTCGACGACCTGCTCGACGCACAGACGCTGTTCGCCGCACCCGACTGGGACGCGTGGCGCGCGGACCTCGCGACGCAGCTCGCCGCGCATCCGGACGACGCCGAGCGTCAGATGGACGTGCTGCGCCACTTCAAGCACGCCGAGTCGTTCCGGCTGCTGGTGCAGGACCTGGCCGGCGAGCTGACCGTGGAGCGGCTGGCGGACCACCTGTCCGCGCTGGCGGACATCGTCGTCGACGCGGCCGTCGACGCCTGCTGGGCGCACCTGTACGCAGGCGAGTTCGGCGCGCCGCGCTTCTGCGTCGTCGCCTACGGCAAGCTGGGCGGCCGCGAGTTGGGCTATGCGTCGGACCTGGACCTCGTGTTCCTCTACGACGTCGCGCCCGACGACCCCGATCCCGACGGCGCACCGCAGCGCTATGCGCGGCTCGCGCAGCGCGTGAACAACTGGCTCACGCAGACGACGGCCGCCGGCGACCTCTACGCGACGGACCTGCGGCTGCGCCCTGACGGCGCGTCCGGCACGTTCTGCTCGTCGCTCAACGCGTTCCGCAAGTACCAGCGCGAAAGCGCGTGGACGTGGGAGCACCAGGCGCTGACGCGGGCCCGCGCCGTCGCCGGCGACGCGACGATCGCGGCCGCGTTCGAGGCCGAGCGCGACGTCATCCTGCGCACGCCGCGCGATCCCGCCAAGCTGGAGGCCGACGTCGTCGCGATGCGCGAACGCATGCACGCGGGCCACCCGAACCGCAGCAGCGAGTTCGACGTCAAGCACGATCCCGGCGGCATGGTGGACATCGAGTTCGCCGTCCAGTACCTGGTGCTGGCGCATGCGGCCGCGCATCCGGTGCTGACGCGCAACGCCGGCAACATCACGCTGCTGCACGAGGCGGCGGAGCTGGGCCTCGTCACGCCCGCCGCGGCGGTGGCCGTGGCCGACGCCTACCGCGTGTACCGCCGCGTCCAGCACGCGGTGCGCCTCCCCGGCGCCACGCACGTCCGCGTGGACCCGGCGCCCTATGCGCGGCCGCGCGCCGACGTCGCGGCGCTGTGGACCCACGTGTTCGGCGCCCCGCGGGCGGTGGGCGCCGTAGGCTAAAATCGCGGTTTCCGCCTCTTCGAAGCGAGAATCAAGATGTCGATGGCCGACCGTGATGGCTGGATCTGGTACGACGGCAAGCTGGTGCCGTGGCGCGATGCGACGACGCACGTGCTCACGCATACGCTGCACTACAGCATGGGTGTCTTCGAAGGCGTCCGCTGCTACGAGACCGCCGACGGCCCCGCGATCTTCCGGCTGCGCGACCACACGCAGCGGCTGTTCAATTCCGCGCGCATCTTCGGCATGGCCATCCCGTTCACGCAGGAGGTCATCGACGCCGCGCAGAAGGACGTCATCCGCAAGAACGGCCTCAAGTCCTGCTACCTGCGCCCGATCGTGTTCTACGGCTCCAACGCGATGGGCGTCGCCGCCAAGTCCAACCCCGTGCGCGTCGCGATCGCCGCGTGGCCGTGGGGCGCCTACCTCGGCACCGAGGCCATCGAGAAGGGCATCCGCGTGAAGACGTCGTCGTTCACGCACCATCACCCCAACATCGCGATGTGCAACGCCAAGGCGGTGGCCAACTACACCGTGTCGATCATGGCCAACCAGGAAGCGCTGGCCGACGGCTACGAAGAAGCGATGCTGCTCGACCCGCAAGGCTACGTGTGCCAGGGCTCGGGCGAGAACGTGTTCCTCGTGCGCAACGGCGAGCTGCACACGCCGGACCTGGCGGGCGGCGCGCTGGACGGCATCACGCGGCGCACGATCCTCACGTTCGCCGCCGAGCTCGGCATCCCGGTGCGCGAGCGGCGCATCACGCGCGACGAGTTCTACATCGGCGACGAGGCCTTCTTCACCGGCACGGCGGCCGAAGTGACGCCGATCCGCGAGCTGGACCGCAAGCCCATCGGTTCCGGCGAGCGCGGCCCGCTGACGGCGCGGCTGCAGGCGATGTTCTTCGAGACGGTGGCCGGCAAGAATCCGAAGCACAAGGACTGGCTCGCGAAGGTATGACCACGACCAAGCTTCCGGCGGCGGTGGTGCTGAAGACCGCCGACCTGCCCGCCTACTGCCCCAACCCGGCGATGCCGCTGTGGAGCTCGCATCCGCGCGTGTTCCTGGACGTCGCCGACACCGGCCACGCGATGTGCCCGTACTGCGGCACGCGCTACGAGCTCGAGGGCGGCCCGGCCAAGGGCGGCCACTGATCCCTTAGCCGCCATGGGCGAGCGCACGCTGATCGTCGCGCCGTCCTGGGTTGGCGACGCCATCCTGTCGGAACCGCTGCTCGCGCTGCTGCGCGAGCCCTACGCGGAACCGTCGGTGGACGTCTTCGCGCCGCCGTGGTGCGCGCCGGTCTACAAGCGGATGCGCGGCGTCGGCCGCGTCATCGAGAATCCCTTCGAGCACGGGCGCTTCGACCTCGCCGGCCGCCGGCGCGTCGCGCGCGAGCTGGCCCAGCATCGCTACGCGCGCGCGATCGTGCTCCCGCAATCGTGGAAGTCGGCGCTGATCCCCTGGCTCGCGCGCATCCCGCAGCGCATCGGCTACGTGGGCGAAGGCCGCTACGGGCTGCTGACCGACGCGCGCCGGCTGGACCGCAAGCGGATGCCGCGGCTGGTCGAGCGCTTTGCCGCGCTGGCCGCGCCGGCGGGCACGCTGATCCCGATGCCGTCCGCGCCGATCCTCGTGCCGGATCTCGCCAACCGTTCCGCTGCCGTGCGCGACCTCAAGCTCGCCCCGCGCGAGCCCATCGCCATCCTGTGCCCCGGCGCCGAATACGGGCCCGCCAAGCGCTGGCCGCCGACGCACTTCGCGGACCTCGCGCGCCGCTTCCTGGAGCGCGGCATGCAGGTGTGGCTGCTGGGCTCGCCGAGCGACGCGCTGGCGGCCGGCGCCGTCATCGCGGCGGCCGGCGATTCCGCGCGCCGCATCGTCGACCTCGTCGGCAAGACCGACCTCGGCACGGCGATCGACCTCCTGTCGCTGGGCTCCCTCGCGATCAGCAACGATTCCGGCCTGATGCACGCGGCTGCGGCCGTCGGCATCCCGGTCGTGGCGCTGTTCGGCAGCTCGTCGCCGGTCTACACGCCGCCGCTGTCGGAAACCGCGCGCATCGCCCGCATCGACATCGCGTGCAGCCCCTGCTTCAAGCGGGAGTGCCCGCTGGGCCATTTCCGCTGCATGCGCGAGCTGACGCCCGACAGCGTTTACAATCTGGCCCGCAGCGCGCTGCCGTTCTGACGGCGCCTGCCGTTTCCCCGCCGAGAGGCGCATCGACATGGCCAAGCGCAACCTTGCGATCTACACCACGCCGAGCGACGTCGCGCTCGCGTTCTACCAGGCCTTCGAGGCCAAGGATCTCGACGCGATGATGGCCACGTGGGCCGACGACGAGGAGATCGTCTGCGTGCACCCGGGCGGCCCGCGGCTGGTCGGCTACGACGCCATCCGCTCCGCGTGGGAGCAGATCTTCGCCAACGAGGCGCGGCTGTCGTTCCGCATCGAGGACGTCGTCACCATCGACACGGTGGGACTCTCGTTCCAGAGCGGCCACGAGCACATCTACCAGCAGGACGGCACGGCGCGCGGCACGGCGGTGGTCACCAATGTCGTGATGCGCACGCCATCCGGGTGGCGCATCGTGTGCCATCACGCGTCGCCGGCGCCGCCGGCGGCGGCCGCGACACCGTCAGGGCCGCTGCACTAGGCCCCGGTGCCGCCGACGGTGAGCCCGTCGATCCGCAACGTCGGCTGACCCACGCCGACGGGCACGCTCTGCCCGTCCTTGCCGCAGGTGCCCACGCCCGTGTCGAGCGCGAGGTCGTTGCCGATCATCGAGACGCGCGTCAGTGCATCGGGGCCGTTGCCGATCAGCGTCGCGCCCTTGACCGGATACACGAGCTTGCCGTTCTCGATCTTCCACGCCTCGGCGGCGGAGAACACGAACTTGCCGCTGGTGATGTCGACCTGGCCGCCGCCGAAGTTGACGGCGTAGAGGCCGTTGTCGACGGACGCGAGAATCTCGGCGGGATCGCGGTCGCCGGCGAGCATCACCGTGTTGGTCATGCGCGGCATCGGTAGGTGCGCGAACGATTCGCGGCGGCCGCTGCCCGTGCTGCCGGTGCGCATGAGGCCGCTGTTGAGCCGGTCCTGCAGGTAGCCCTTGAGGATGCCGTCCTCGATCAGCACGGTGCGCTGCGTCGGGTTGCCTTCGTCGTCGACGTTCAGCGAGCCGCGGCGGTCGAGCATCGTGCCGTCGTCGACGACGGTGACGCCGGGGGCCGCGACGCGCTCGCCGATGCGGCCGCTGAACGCGCTGGTGCCCTTGCGGTTGAAGTCGCCTTCGAGGCCGTGGCCGATCGCCTCGTGCAGCAGGATGCCGGGCCAGCCCGGACCGAGCACGACGGTCATCGCGCCGGCCGGCGCCTCGCGCGCGGAGAGGTTCAGCACCGCCTGGTCGACGGCCTTCTTCGCCAGCTCGCGAGCACGTCGTCGGTGAAGTAGCGATAGTCGAAGCGCCCGCCGCCGCCCGCCGAGCCCTGCTCGCGGCGGCCGTTCTCCTCGACGATCACGTTGATCGAGATGCGCACCAGCGGCCGCACGTCGGCGGTGAGCTGGCCGTCGCTGCGCGCGATCAGCACCGTCGTGTGCTCGCCGGCCACCGACGCCATCACCTGGATCACGCGCGGGTCCGCGGCGCGCGCCATCTTCTCGAGCCGCGTCAGCAGCGAGACCTTGGCCGCGTCGTCGAGCGAGGCCACCGGGTCGACGGCACCGTACAGCGCATGCACGCCCTGCCCCGTGCCCATCGGCGCGACCGCCGACTGGCCCTGGCGCCCGATCGCGCGCACGGCCGTCGCGGCGGAATCGAGCGCGCCGCGCGTGATGTCGTCGGAATACGCATAGGCCTGGCGGTCGCCGGCGACGGCGCGCACGCCGACGCCGCGGTCGATGCTGAACGCTCCCGACTTCACGATGCCCTCGTCGATGGCCCAGCTCTCGAAGCGCGTGTGCTGGAAATAGAGGTCGGCGAAATCGACGGCGTGCGCGTGGATGTTGCCGAGCACACCGGTCAGGTCGTCGAGCGTGAGGCCGGACGGCGCGAGCAGCAGCGCGCTCGCATCGGCGATGCGCGCGGTGCCGGGAACGGGAGTAGTGGGATCGGCCAAGGCGGGGCTCCAAGGCGCCAGTGCGCCCAGCCGTCATTCTAAGGCTTGGGGCTCTGGAGTCCCCGACACCCGGTCAACCGCGCTCCGGGCCCATCAACCGCGCTCGCCACCCAGGTAGGCCGCGGCGACGCGCGGGTCCGCCGCGAGTTCGGCGCTGGGACCTGCCAACGCGACGTTCCCGGTTTCCAGTACGTAGCCGTAGTCGGACACCGCGAGCGCAGCGCGCGCATTCTGCTCGACGAGCAGGATGGTGACGCCGGTCTCCCGCAGCGCGGAGATGATCGTGAAGATGTCGCGCACGACCAGCGGCGCGAGGCCCAGCGACGGCTCGTCGAGCAGCAGCAGCGCGGGTTCGGCCATCAGCGCGCGGCCGAGCGCCAGCATCTGGCGTTCTCCGCCGGACAGCGTGGCCGCGAGTTGCGCATGGCGCTCGGCCAGGCGCGGGAAGCGTGCGTAGACCTCGTCGCGCTTGCGGCGGCGTGCGGCGGCCGGCGTGCGCCGCTTGCTGAACGCGCCGAGTTCCAGGTGGTCGGCCACCGTCATCGTGCCGAACAGCTCGCGGCGCTCGGGCACCAGCACGATGCCGCCCGCCACCCGGCGCTCCACCGGCCATGGACCGACGTCGGCACCGCCGAAGCGCACGCGACCGCGCGCCGGCAGCAGGCCCATCAACGCGGCGAGCAGCGTTGTCTTGCCGGCGCCGTTGCGGCCGATCACCGTGACGATGCGGCCCTTGTCCGCGGCGAGGCTCACGCCATGCACGGCCTCGACGTTGCCGTACGCGACGGCCAGGTCGTCCACCTGCAGCAGCGGCTCGGCAGCGGTCATGCGGGCGCACCCCCGAGATAGGCTTCGATCACCGCAGGGTTGGCCTGCACCTCGGCGGGCGTGCCTTCGGCGAGCTTCTCGCCGAAGTCCATGACGACCAGCCGATCGGCGAGGTTCATCACGAAGTCCATGTCGTGCTCGACGAGCAGGATGGTCATGCCGTCGGCGCGCAACTGGCGCAGCAACGCGCCGAGCTCCACCTTCTCCTGGTAGCGCAGGCCCGCGGCGGGCTCGTCGAGCAGCAGCAGCGTCGGGTCGGCGGCGAGTGCGCGCGCGATCTCGACGATGCGCTGCTGGCCCAGC
>JBGAIC010000006.1:0-101217 GCA_044225845.1 Casimicrobiaceae bacterium | reverse complement strand
GACGCGGCGCTCGCCACCGCGATCACGCTGACGGTCGTCGAGCCGTGCTCCAACGGCGCGGGCTCGGACCTGTTCGCCATCGTGTGGGACGGCCAGGAACTCGTGGGACTCAACGCGTCCGGGCGTGCGCCGGCCGCGTGGTCGCCCGGGTACTTCGCCGGCAAGGGCATGCGCGACGCCATCGGCCCGCGCGGCTGGGACACGGTCACGATCCCCGGCGCCGTGTCGGGCTGGGTGGCGCTGTCCAGGCGCTATGGCAAGCTGCCATTCGCCGACCTGTTCGAACCCGCCATTCGCTACGCGCGCGACGGCTTCCTCGTGTCGCCGCGCGTCGCCGCTTACTGGGCTCGCGCGGTCGGCCTGCTGCCGCACGACCTCGGATTTGCCGAGCACTTCATGCCGCACGGCCGCGCGCCGCGCCCCGGCGAACGCTTCGCCAATCCCGATCTCGCGCGCTCGCTCGCGGCGATTGCCGCGACCAATGGGGAAGCGTTCTACCGCGGCGAACTCGCGGCCGCGATGGTCGCGCACGCCCACGCGCATGGCGGCGCGCAGACGCTCGCCGATTTCGCCGCAGCGGAGCCCGACTGGGTGACGCCGCTCGGCCAGCGTTATCGCAGCGCCACCGTCCACGAGATCCCGCCCAACGGCCAGGGCATCGCCGCGCTGATCGCGCTCGGCATCCTCGAGCACATGGACGTCGCCGCGCATGCACCGGATTCCGTGGAGAGCCAGCACCTGCAGATCGAGGCGATGAAGCTCGCGTTCGCCGACGCCTACCGCTACGTGTCCGACCCGCGCACGATGCCGTTCTCGCCGGATGCGCTGCTCGATCGCGATTACCTCGCGTCGCGCGCGCGCTTGATCGACCCGCGACGCGCGCAGGCCTTCGGCCCCGGCGCGCCGAAGGGCGGCACCGTCTACCTGTGCGCGGGCGACGAGCGCGGCATGATGGTGTCGCTGATCCAGTCCAACTACATGGGCTTCGGCTCCGGCGTCGTCGTGCCGGGCACGGGGCTCTCGCTGCAGAATCGCGGCGCGGGCTTTTCGCTGGAGCCCGGCCACCCGAACGAAGTCGCGGGCGGCAAGCGGCCCTATCACACGATCATCCCCGGCTTCCTCACGCGCGACGGCGCGCCGCTCGCGGCGTTCGGCGTGATGGGCGGGCCCATCCAGCCGCCCGGCCACGTGCAGGTGCTGGTGCGGATGCTCGACTACGGGATGAATCCGCAGGCCGCGCTCGGTGCGCCGCGCTGGAAACTCGAGGGCGGGCTTGTCGTGGACCTCGAGGCCTCCGCGTCGCCGCAGTTGCGCGCGGGCCTCGCGGCGCTCGGTCACCGGATCGAGGAGCGCGCGGATTCCTACATGGACTTCGGTGCCGGCCAGTGCGCATGGCGCACCGACAGCGGCTACATCGCGGGGTCCGACTCGCGACGCGACGGCCAGGCCGCCGGCTATTGAGAGACGCGGGAGGCTCGCGCGGCGTCGTCGCCGCCGCGAGCCTCGTCGCTTGCCGCGTTACTTCGCTTTCGACACCTCGACGCGACGCGCTTCCGCGTCTCCACCCGTGCCGGTGAACGATGCCGGCGGCGCCATGTTGAGGTTGGCCTCCGCGATGCCCGCAGCCACCAGCGCGTCGCGCACCGCCTTTGCGCGGTTCTTCGCGATTTCGGCATTCGCCGCCGGGTCGCCCGTCGAGTCCGCGTAGCCGGTGATGTCGACCTTGCCGCCGTCGGCCTTCACGAGCGCCGCGACCGCGTCGACCGTCGCCTGGCTGTCCGGCCCGAGCGTCGTGGACCCTGTCGCGAAATAGATCTTCGCGGGCAGGGCCGTCGGCACCGCGGGTGCGGTAGCCGCGGGTGCCGGTGCTGCCACTGGCGGCGGCGCGGCCGGCGCAGGTGCGGGCGGGACGTCCGTCTTCTGCGCGTTCATGCAACGCGACAGCAGGTAGAGTACGATGATCGCGACGACGAGCCATGGCCACCAGCGCGAGAACGCGGAGCGCCCGCTGTCGACGGTGGCCGCCGCGGCCGACGCCGCGGCCGCGCCCGCGTCGGAGACGCGGGCCGTGGTGGCATGCATCGCGTCGCCGGCCTTGCCGGCGAGCGACGACAGCATCGACGACGGATCCGGGAAGCCCAGCGCACCCGTGAGGCGGCTGTCCAGCGCACCCTTGAGGAACTGGCCCTGCGAGCCCAGCAACGACGCGAGGCCGCCCGCCGTCGTGCCGCTGCTGGACACGAAGCGCTTGAGGAACGTGAGGACCACCGGCACGACCAGCGCGATCAGGCTTTGCGCGGACTTGGGATTGGACATGCCCGACATCGACGACAGCGCGCCCGCGAGCCCGCCGAGCTTGTCGCCGAAGATCGACGATGCGAGAGCCGAGCCCGCGTTCATCATGGAGTTGGCCTGCGTGCCGCCGGCGCCGAAGATGCTGCCGAGGCCGCCCAGCGCGGACGTGTCGAGCGCGGGATTGTTGAGCATGGACAGGATGCCCTGCGCGCCCGATTCCGTCGCGCCCTTCTGCGCGACGCCGGCGATCACCGCGGGCAGCAGCGCGCTCAGCGCCGTGCCGGTGGATGCGCCGGATTCACCCAACAGGCCGCCCGCCATGCTTGCAAAACTGGGCGGCAGCCCCTCCTTCACCATTTCGAGCAGATTGACCGACATCTTGCCTCCTTGGTTTGATCAGCGAAGCGGCGCGGCCACCCCCAAGCGGCGCGCGTCGCGCCCGGGCACGGATTCGTCACGGGGGAGGTGCAGGATGCACCAATCGCCACGGGTCGTCCACCCGCGGCGTGTTACATCTGGACAACTTCAGCCTTGGCGAGCCTTCAGCGCCGAGAGTGGCAGCAGGTCCGGCAGGTCGAGTCGCGCGCGACCGGGCTCCGGTGCCGCGAGCGGCGCGGTGGCCCGCATCGTCGCGAGCGAGCGGCGCGTCAGTTCCTGGTAACTCGCCGTGCCCTCGCGTTTCCACGCGCATTCCTCGTCGCTCAACGTGCGCACGATGCGCGCCGGCATGCCGGCCACCAACGTGCGCGGCGGCACGACGAAGCGCGCCTTGACGAACGCCATCGCGGCGACGATCGCGTCCTCGCCCACTTCGGCGTTGTCGTTGATCACCGCATTCATGCCGACGAGCGCATTGCGGCGGATCACGCAGCCGTGGAGGATGGCGCCGTGGCCGATGTGCCCTTCCTCCTCGACGATCGTGTCGGTGCCGGGGAAGCCGTGCATGATGCAGCTGTCCTGCAGGTTGGCGCCGGCGCGCACGTCGATGCGGCCGAAGTCCCCGCGCAGGCAGGCCGTGGGCCCGATGTAGCAACCGGCCGCCACCTGCACGTCGCCGATCAGCACCGCGGACGGATGCACGAATGCGGAAGGATCGACCACCGGCGTGACGCCATTGATCGAGTACACGGTGAGCGGCGGCAGGGCCATGGTCGTCATCCCAGGTAGACACGCGCGTTGCGGAACATCCGCAGCCACGGCGAAGCTTCGCCCCACGCACGCGGGTGCCACGACATCTGCGCGGTACGCCAGACGCGTTCCGGGTGCGGCATCAGGATCGTGAAGCGGCCGTCCGTGTTGGTAAGGCCCGTGATGCCCTGTGGCGAGCTGTTGGGGTTGTACGGATAGCGCTCCGTGGGCGCGCCCCGATGGTCGATGTAGCGCAGCGCAACGTAAGGCTGCGCGGCGGCGAGCTGCGCCGCGTCGTCGAACTCCGCATAGCCTTCGCCATGCGCCTGCGCCACCGGGATGTGGCTGCCCGCCATGCCGGAGAAGAACAGCGACGGCGACTCCTCGACGGCGAGCATCACGTACCGCGCCTCGAACTGCTCGGAGCGGTTGCGCACGAAGCGCGGCCAGTGCGCGGCGCCCGGCACCATGCCGCGCAGCGTGCTCATCATCTGGCAACCGTTGCACACGCCCAGCGCGAACACGTCGCCGCGCGCGAAGAACGTCGCGAAATCGTCGTAGACGCGCGGGTTGAACAGCACGGACTTGGCCCAGCCTTCGCCGGCACCCAGAACGTCGCCGTAGGAGAAACCGCCGCAGGCAACGAAGCCCTTGAACTGCGCGAGCGACGTGCGACCCGCAATCAGGTCGCTCATGTGCACGTCGAAGGCGTCGAAGCCCGCGCGATCGAACGCGGCCGCCATTTCCACCTGGCCATTGACGCCCTGCTCGCGCAGGATGGCCACCGCAGGCCGCGCGCCGCGCGCAACGAACGGCGCCGCGATGTCGTCGGCCGGGTCGAACGTGAGGTGCGGACGCATGCCGGGATCGTCGTCGCCGATCCGCGCGTGTTCCTCATCCGCCATCCGCGGGTTGTCGCGCATCGCCTGCAGCGCGTGCGTCGTCGCGGACCACTGCGCGTGCAGCGCGCCGCGGCTTGCGTCGAGGATGGCGTTGTCGCCCTGCGTGATCGCGATACGGTCGCCGGCCACGGGCCGCGCGACGACGTGGGCGTCGAGGCCGGCCGCGTGCGCCGCGCTCCGCACGAGCACGACGTCCGCTGCGCGCACCGCGATCACCGCGCCGAGCTCCTCGCTGAAGAGCTCGGCGAGCGGATCGCGGATGCCGGGATCGAGCTCGATCGCCAAGCCGCAATGCGACGCGAACGCCATCTCGAGCAGCGCCACGACGAGGCCGCCGTCGGCGATGTCGTGGTAAGCGAGCAGCCGCCCTTGCGCACGCAGCGCGTTGACGACCTCGACGAACGCGGCGAGGCGCTCCGGGTGCTCGAGGTCGGGGCTCTCGTCGCCGAGCTGGCCGTACACCTGCGCCAGCGCGGAGCCGCCGAGCCGCCGCTTGCCGGCCTCGACATCGACGCGCAGCAGCACGACGTCGTCGAACGGTGCGTCGAGCAGCGGCGTCGACGCTGCGCGGACGTCGTCGACGGGCGCGAACGCCGACACGATCAGCGAGATCGGCGCCGTGACCACGTGCGCGCCGCGCTCGTCGCGCCAGGTCGTACGCATCGACATCGAATCCTTGCCGACGGGGATGCTGACGCCCAGCGCGATGCAGGCGAGGCTGGTCGCTTCCACGGTGTCGTACAACGCCGCGTCCTCGCCCGCGTGGCCCGCGGGCGCCATCCAGTTGGCCGACAGCTTCACGCTGCCGAGGTCGCGGATCGGCGCCGCGAGCAGGTTGGTGATCGCCTCGCCGATGGCCATGCGCGCGGAGGCCGGCGCGTCGATCAGCGCGAGCGGCGTCCGCTCGCCCATCGCCATCGCCTCGCCGGCAAAGCCCTGGAAGTCCGACAGCGTCACCGCGCAATCGGCCACCGGCACCTGCCACGGGCCCACCATCGGGTCGCGTGCGCAGAGGCCGCCGACGGTGCGGTCGCCGATCGTGATCAGGAAGGTCTTGTCCGCGACGGCCGGCAATTGCAGCACGCGCGTCAATGCCTCGGCCACCTGCACGTTCGCCAGGTCGAGCGGCGGCAGCGTGCGCGTGACGTGCTTCACGTCGCGCGTCATCTTGGGCGGCTTGCCCAGGATCACGTCCAGCGGCACGTCGACCGGGTTGTTCGTGAACACCGGATCCGCGACGACGAGCTTGCCGTCGGCATTGGCGGTGCCGACCACCGCGCAGGGGCAGCGCTCGCGCTCGCAGAACGCGGCGAAGCGCGCGAGGTCCGCGGGCGCGATGGCAAGCACGTAGCGCTCCTGCGCCTCGTTGCACCAGATCTCGCGCGGCGCCATGCCGGGTTCTTCCGACGGGATCGCACGCAGGTCGAACGTGCCACCCACGCCGCCGCCGTGCACCAGCTCCGGCAACGCGTTCGACAGGCCGCCCGCGCCCACGTCATGGATCGACAGGATCGGGTTGGCGTCACCCGCCTGCCAGCAACGGTCGATCACTTCCTGCGCGCGACGCTCGATCTCCGCGTTGCCGCGCTGCACGGAATCGAAGTCGAGGTCGGCCGTGTTCACGCCCGTGGCCATCGACGACGCGGCGCCGCCGCCCATGCCGATCAGCATGCCCGGGCCGCCGAGCTGCACGAGCAGCGTGCCCGCCGGCAGCGGGTGCTTGTGCGTGTGGTCGGCGCGGATGTTGCCCACGCCGCCGGCGATCATGATGGGCTTGTGGTAGCCGCGCACCTCGCCGGCCACCTCCTGCTCGAACGTGCGGAAGTAGCCCGCGAGGTTCGGGCGTCCGAACTCGTTGTTGAACGACGCCGCGCCGATGGGACCCTCGATCATGATCGACAGCGCGGACGCGATGCGCGACGGCTTGCCGAAGTCGCGCTCCCACGCGTGCGTCAGCCCGGGGATGCGCAGGCTCGAGACCGTGAAGCCCACGAGTCCCGCCTTCGGCTTGGCGCCGATGCCCGTCGCGCCTTCGTCACGGATCTCGCCGCCCGAGCCCGTCGACGCGCCCGGGAACGGCGCGATGGCCGTCGGGTGGTTGTGCGTCTCCACCTTCATCAGGATGTGCGCCGGCTCCGTCTGCGCGCCGTAGCGGTGGTGCTCGCGTGGCGCGAAGCGCGCCACCGTGTGGCCCTCGATCACCGACGAGTTGTCCGAGTATGCGACGAGCGTGCCCTGCGGATGCGCGGCGTGCGTCGCGCGGATCAGGCCGAACAGGCTGGCCGGCTTCTTCTCGCCGTCGACGACCCACTCCGCGTTGAAGATCTTGTGGCGGCAGTGCTCCGAATTCGCCTGCGCGAACATCATCAGCTCGACGTCCGTCGGGTCTCGCTGCAGCAGTCCGAAGTTGGCGACGAGGTAGTCGATCTCGTCCTCGGCGAGTGCCAGGCCCAGCTCGCGGTTGGCGCGTTCGAGCGCGCCCCGGCCGTCGTGCAGCACGGGAATCGTCGTCAGCGCCTTCGGCGGGAATTGCGCGAACAGCGCTTCGGCGCTGCCCACGTCCGTCATCACGACCTCCGTCATCCGGTCGTGGATCAGCGGCACCAGCGCGGCCTCGTCGTCGGCGTGGATGCGTTCGCCGTTCGCAGTGGCCGCGTGGATCGCGATGCCGCGCTCGACGCGCTTCACCGCATCGAGCCCGCAGTTGTGCATGATGTCGGTGGCCTTCGACGACCACGGCGAGATCGTGCCCGGGCGCGGCACGACGAGCAGCAGCGAGCCGCGCTCGGCGACGTCGTCGTCGCGCGGGCCGTAGGTCAGCAGCTGCTCGAGCTTCGCCTGCTCCTCCGCGTCGAGCGGACGCACGAGCTCGACGAAATGCCGGTAGACGGCGGTCAGCGCGTGGATGCGGTGCTGCGGGCGGGCGGCAGCGAGGCTACGCTGCAGCTTGGCAATGCGGAACGGCGAGAGGGCCGTGCGGCCGGTGAGCGAGAGGATCTCGGGCATCGGGAGGGGGCGGCGCAAAGCGGCATTTTACTCGATCGCGCGTTGGGGGTTGTGGCTGCGGTGCAGCGTCCGCGGGGGACAGGGGTGTGTCCGCTTCCGTTCGGGATGAAGCACTCTCTACAGCGGACACACTCCTGTCCCCTGCTCGACGCCGAGCCGGAGCCACAAAACCGCGCGCAATTCGACTGAAATCGCGATCGCCCCGCTGTCGATGGATGCGCGCCGGTTCGCGATCGAAGCCAAGCGCTCTGGGGCTGCAGCAGGTCGGCGATGACGCCGCACAGCGCGGCGAGCACGGCGCCGAACGCGAACGCGCGCCAGCGCAGGCCGTGATACCAGACGGAGGGACCGGCGATCGCCGCGACGACTTCGGCGCCGGTCGCCTGTTCGACTGCGCGGATGCGCGCCGCGATCGCCGCCGCGGCCTCCTCGCTCAGCCAGCGCCCCGGCCGCATCGCGCTGGATCGGGCGTCAGTGCTGCAGGATCTTGGCGAGATTCTTTAGCTCATAGGGGGATTGCATCGCTTCCCATGAGCCGTCCCTTGAGTCTAGCTTCCACATGTCGCTTTCCTCCCGCTCGCAAAGTCGTCTCTACGCTATCACGGCGTCCAGCATTCAATGTCGGCGTCGGCAGCAAGCTGGCATGGATCTACGCCCCGATAGCGCCTCGCGGGGGTGACTTCGTCGCGGCGCGTCACGTCAAATCAATGTCGTATCACTGCAACGTCGGACATTTTCTCCGACCGGTGAACAGATCGGTGGACGCTGTGGGTAATTTTTTCGCTCCGTTTGGCGTCCCCGCGGTAAGCGACTGATTCAGCGAGAGAAACGTGTCGACGTTCCAGTGGATAAAAACCCTTGCGCGGTAGTTCACCAGCCACTATCCTTTGTTCAGGTGCTTGCTTTGACCGCTAGGTATGGTGGAATGAGCGGGCACCAAAACGAAGGGCCCGGTTTGCAGACCGAGCCCCTCGCGACAGTACCGAGGCACCGTCGTTTCGCTAACTACGGGTCGGAGTTTAGGGCAATGCTTCTGGCATAGTCAAAAATTTCTACTGCCTCGGTGTTCAACCACGAGCACCAATGCGACAGAGTCGCAGAGAGGCATTAGAAATGCTGAACCCCAACTGGCCCAGTGCCGACAACAAGCGTTACATCGGTCGTCTCGACCGCATCTACGTCTCGTACACCGAGTATTGGGAACGGGACTACTTCATCGAGCGCTACATCTATACGCGCTGCCTCAATAACACGCCTGAGAATCACCGGCTGATCTACGACGTGATGGAACGGTTCCCGGGTAACGCTCCGGTCCAACGCGTCGACCTCGAGGCCTTCCTCGACAGGCTGTGGGACCTTCGCAAGCTCCGGTAGGCGTATCAGGCAAGTCCCGCCCTAGCTTCAGGGCGGGACTTCCGACTTGAATTTGAGACAGATCGCCCCCATGTAACTGCCGCGAGCTTGCACGCTCGCTCACTTAAGAAAGGAGGTCCCGATGGGTTTTGCAAAACAAGAAGGACTGCGGTGGGAAGGGCTAGTTCAAGATATGACGGCAGTTGCCGTCCGCGCGGGAAGCATGGAGTTGTGCCCGCACGATGAAGCGATTGATCTGGACGACCCGCAACCGGCGTATGACCTCGCCGATAAGGAGTACAAGGCCGGGAAGCTGTCGGAGTTTCGCAGCCCGCAAGAAGTGAAAGACGCACTCGACGAGGTATTTCAGAACGCAGGTGAGTGCGCATCCTGCGCGAAGATGTACGACGACTGATCGCGTAGCGATAGGATAGCCCGCCCGATGTTCTGGGCGGGCGTTTCGTTTCTAATTTGATGCCAGCATTTCCAGCACGTCATCAGAACTGAGTTCGTGCCTGCCGCCTGCGACGACGCAGTTGCGCTCGTCGACCAGCATGAAGCCGCCGAAATTGTCGAGCGACAGCGCTCGGCGTGACTTCACGGCGCGCATTCCAGCCTTGGTAGCTGCACCACGTGCGCGTGCTTCGGTGTTGCGTGCTGCTCGTTCAGGAGAGGTCATTTGGCTTTCCTTTGAAGTAGCACAGGGATGTCCTATGCCTGCCAAGCCTCGCCATACCGCACCAGGTTGCCCTCTGAGGGCGCGCGCATTTTACTGACAGCGCGCTGAATTGCAACCCCTGCTTCCTTCACCAATCCTCGTCCTTCTGCGCCACGCCCACGGTCACTAACCGAACGCCGCCCTCATGCAACGGCGCGACGTAGGTGATGTGCCTGAGCATCCCGGGATGGCTTAGCGCTTCGACGACGACTGCAAAGCCGAACTGCCGCACCAAGCGGTCGAAGGTCACTCGTCTCTTTAGGAACTTGTAGCGCAGCGTCGCGGGATCGACCTGCGCCTTGCGCACCGTCAGTTCAGCGTGCGCGCTTCGCCAATCTTGATTGTGTCTTCCGCAAGGTCCATCGCGCGTCGGTGGTCGACGTTGTAGCGATCCTGCAGGAGGATGACGACCTCCGCCCGGCACAGTAGCTGGGCGCGTTCGAGGTCGCGCTCCATGGGCGTGCCTCGAGCCTGCGCGACCACTGAGTCGAAGCTCGCGGCTGCGGCGGCAAGATACTCGTCAACGGTTTCGGGCGGCATGTACTCCGGGTTCATAGACCCTCCTGCGAGGATGCGAGGATGACGGCGGCCAAGCGCAGCGCCTCGCGACGGCTGACGTTGCATGTTTGACCGATCACGGTTGCGAGCGCGGAAAGGCGCTCCCCAATCCGGCTGTCTACGTAGCTGCGCGCGAATGCCGCCTCATAGCAGTCAAGGGGCATGCTCTTGACCGTGTTTTCAGCCGGAGTGCAGCGCGGGAGTGAGAGTCTCCCGCGCTGCCCGCTTGACTCCAGCATCGCAGACAGTTGCGATTCGTTTTTCACAGTTCACCCCCAAGATCGACGCCGCGCGACGCGAACCACTCGCGTAGCTCGATCGCGGAGTAGCGCACAAGGCCCCGACCGCCGCCAATGCGAACGTGGGGCGGGACGATGAGCTTGCGGTCAGGGCGACCGCGTGCTGCGCGTAGCGTATGCACCGAAGGCGCTCCGGGCAGCGCAGCGACTTGCTTGTCGCACAGGAGCTTGTCGGTCTGAGCGCTCATCACATCAAGGTCATGCGGTCGGTTGTCAGCGGGGCGTCGTCGCTCAGCGTGCCCGCACATAGGTCGTCATCGTCGGAAGCTCCAACGCTCTGCAACCACTTCCCGAGCTTGCGGCATTGGGTCTTCATCGGGATGCAGACCGCAATCTCGGTGCCGTCGTCGCCCCTTGCCTTGATCGTGGCGAGCAACTGCCCGTTCTCGTTAACCCCGATGGAGTAGCCGGTAACGTCGTAGCCCGGAAGGTCGCGCTTCATGTGCTTGTCGATGCCGACCGACTGCGTGAAGTCCCGGACCGCGCCGGTGTTGCGGGGCGGCAGGCTCCCGGTGCTCGCGTCAATGGAGGGCAGCAGTTCCTTCATGAACTCGCCGAAGTCGATGGGGATGGGCTTGGCGCTCATGCGAGGGTTCCTTCCGATTTGGTGTCTGCCTTGGGCTTCGGTTCGCGGAGCTTGTCGCCGCCCTCGACGTCCTCCCACCCAAGGGCATTGCGGGCCTCGTTCGGTGTCAGGATGCCTCCGCTGACCAACGAGCCGTAGTAGTCGCTCGACTCCTTGCCCGGGCTGAGCGTCAGACCTTCGGTGTCGAACTCGATCCATTGCCCAAGCCCCCGCTGCCGCTCGGTCAGGAGCTTGGCGCTCAACTCGGCACCGACGCGCCGCAGGAACGGACCGAGGGCATTCAAGGTGAACGTGCGCGAGAGCTCGACCGCCGTGCTGTAGTTGAGCGACGCTGTCTCGCCGAGCAATTGCAGGGGCACGCCGAAGATGCGCGCGACCTCCGCGACCGAATACCGCGCGAACTCGATCAGTTGCGCATCGGAGGCTTTCCACGATTCCATGCGTGCCGCGGTCAGACCGTCGCCGAGGATGGCTGTGCGCCCCCGACTCCCTCGACCGAACTTCTCTTCCCACTGAGACTTGAACAGGGCCGCGGTATCGGGGCTGATCTTCTTGTCGGTCGAAAGCACAATCCCCGCGCTCGACAGGTTACCCATCAGTTCGCGGGTTGCCTCCTGCGTCTCCAACGCCGCATCGACCGACGAGCGCGCGAGTGCCAGGGGGGATTGCCCTTCGCGGGGGTCGGCGAAGCAGCGATATCGAACGTGGACGACCTTGTCGGCGGCGAGGAGCGGTTGCTGCGCGGCTTGCTCGTAGGTGGTGAAGCGATAAAACGGTTCGCCGGTCTGCACGTCGCGTTCGATGACAACCCGCGACGCCGGGTAGCTGCGCATGCGTGCGTTGCTGAACAGAGCGTAGCCGTTGCCGCTCAGCAGCGCCGAAGCGACCAGTAGCTCCTTGTCGGTGAAGCTCCACGTGCGCAGCAGGGGCATATCGACGAACTCGGCAGCCCCGCCATCGGGGTCGCGGCGCACGCAGCGCAGCGGCAGGTCAGCGACCGCATCCGCATACAGCCCGACGCACCGAATGACCGCCGCTAGGCTCTCAGCGCGAGTCCCGGCGACGCTGCTGGTATTCGGCCAGTCAGGCCAGAACCGCTGCCCGTTCTGTGCGCTGACGCCTCCGCTGCGCCGCTTGGTCGCAGCGAAGGCTTGCCGCAGGGTGTGAAAGAGCGACACGGCGACCGATCACGCTTGCGCGTCGCCGAAGGCCACGTGCTTCACGTTGTAGCGCAGCACCTCGCCCCGCGCTTCGCACAACAGGGTCATCAGGTTGCGGGTCAGGTCGTCATTCTTCAAGCCAGCGACGACCGCAACGCCGTCGCGGTCCGCCCACGCTGCGCCGCTGCCCGGAGCGAACGCGAGCAGCTTGCCCGATTCGACCGCGGGGACCGCGACCACCGTCGCCGCGAGGGTCGGCGGCAAGCCAAGGTAGACGCCCGAGGAGTCGGCCTTGGCAAGCTGCATGCTCAGGTAGTCGTCCGGGTTGATCGCGACCACCACGTTGCGACCGCCCGCGTTGACGATCTTCGCGGCGATGCGCGCAGCACCGTCACCGATGCTTTCGCTCGCGGTCGGGGTGAACGGCGTGTAGTGACCGCCGGTGGTCAGGTTGTCGTAGATGCCTTCGTCCACGTTGTCGAGCAGACCGTCGGTCAGCAGCGAGTCGAGGATTCCGCGCAGCGCTGGAACATCCGCAAGCACCTGTCGCGATACGTCCATCCAGTGCGCCCAGGTCGGAATGCTGACCGAGACCGGCGTGGTGCTGATATGCGATTGCGGCTTGGCGCTGCCTTCGGTCACCTTCGCGGCGGCGCTGCGGGCGGCAGGCGGCGAGCCGCCGTCGTTGTAGTTGATCTCCACCCAGTCCATCGAGCCCGACGTCGCCGGGATCGACGGCAGCAGTTCGATGAGGCGCGTGCTCGGGCGCTGATACATGGAAAGCAGCCCCATGTGCTGCGGGACCGAGGGCACGAAGTCCGAACCCGACGCCCCCGAAACGATCGCGCGGATGCTGGTCGCGAGAACCTGCCGGGTGCTGTGCGTGGTGCGGAGCGCGTCGGCGATGCCCTGCGCAGCGCCACCGAGGGTCGGCATGCCATGCAGGGGAACCGTGTGCCGCTGGTAGTCGCCCGCGTTCCCGAGGTCACCGAGGCGGATGCTCGCCACGGTGCGCTCGAACTCGTCGTGTTCGGCTTGATTGAATGCGCGCGACTCGGCGCTGGTCATGTCGACCAGCGCTTGGGCGCGCGCGAGAAGTGCTTGGCGTTGTTGCAGGTTCATGGGGTAGTGCTCCTGTCTGTCAATTGAAAATCGGTTGCGCGAGCAGGCCGTCGTCGTCATCGGAGTCGGCGACAGCATCGCGAACTTTCTTGTTGTGCTTCTCGATACGTGCGGCTTCGGCGGCGTTGATGGGCTTCGGTGCGGTCAGCCCGAGTTGCCGGTGCAGCGTCGCCATGTGCTGCATTCGGTATTGCAGAGCGCCCAGCAACGGGTTCGGGCGGTTGCCAAGCACGAACGTCTGCTTTTCGAGTTCCGCCTCGATCTGCTGGATGTCGCGCCATGCCCGCAGGTATGCCTTTACAAGAGGCTCGTCGCATGCCTTCCATTGATGCGGAAGCCGCGCGCTCATCAAGCCCTCGAACACGGCCATCTCCTCTTGCGTGAGACCCGGGGGCGGGGGGAACGGCACGGCGGCGACCGCAGCTTGCACATCCGCTGCAAGTCCCGCTCCGGTCATGCGATTACGTCGTGCAGCCATCGGTTCGCTCCATGTATTGATGCGATTGCATGGCGGGGAGCATCGCGCGTTGACCGGAGCGTGCCCAGCGGCACGTTTCGTATCGTGTTTTTGACCGAAGGAGCGCGCAGCAAGGGGGAGCAGCGAGGGGTAGCGCTGAGATGCGGTCAGGAAGCCGGTTAAATCGAGCGCAGCGCGGTTTAGGGGGTCGGGGGGTAGCAAAGTAGCTGGATCGAGCGCGGGGCACGCTCAGCGCGTTGGGGGAACTCCTCTTACTGGTTGCCCAAGTGCCCGGGCGCGGTGATTCGCGGTCTGCGTCAACCTTTTTCCCCGATGCGGGATCGGTAGCGCCGTTCGCCGTTTCCCTGTGATCCCGCGCATCGGCGCGTCGATCTGCGCTTCGATCTGCGCGCAGTGCGCAAGTGCGCGCTCTTATATAAGCGCGCGCGCACTGCGCACACATGGAGTTGCGCATCGCAAGTGCGCGTGAGCGCACTACGCTAAGCCCTTCATCTCCATCGACATTCGCTCCGAGTGCGCGTGGAGTGCGCGCGAATTGCGCGATTGCGCACTTCTTAACTAATTCCGGTGGAGTGCGCAGGGCGTTTTGCGCACCAAAATCGGCGCGAATCGAGCCCATTTACAGGGCCTCCTGCCGCTCGCTCGCTTCGTCAGCAACCCCAACCAGCGCAAGCATGTCGTGCCCAGCTTTGGTCAACTGCAACCGCTCCGACCCGGTGATGGTGCGACCGGGCTTGCCGATGTTGACTGCCCATCTGCGGTCAAGAATGATCCTGTGCGCTGCGGTCAGCTTCTTGGAGTCGCCGCGGTTGGGGGCTTTCGGTCGCACAAGCCCGAGCGAAAGCGCGATCTGACCGGCGGTCGGTTCAGGTCCGGGGTAGTCGCGCCACGCGGCGAGCACTCGCAGCGCAAGGCGCTCCTGCTGGTCGATCTTGCGCGCTGCGCCGGTAAGCGGGGCGGCCAGTTCGATGATCGAGACCCGGGGCATGCCGCCAAACTCATCACGCCAGTGCTCGTAGTGCGCGCCGGATAGTTCATGAATCGCCATCTGCGCGCGCATCGGTTCCCACCGCTCGATCCGCGTCTTGGTCGGCTCCATCACAATGGTCATCGCACCGGGGCGAGCAGTCACCGTCGCCATCTCGTCGATGTTGGCTTGGAACGCCGATGCGCCGCGAGCGGTCGGGTTCTCGGGATCCTTGTTGAGGTGATGCATGATCACCAGCGAGCAACCGGGATACCGGTCAATGAACGCAACGTACAGACGGCGCACGAAAAGCGCGGTCGCATCGTTGTCGTTCTCGTCGAGGCCTTCGCTCAGCGCACTCTTGGAGTCGATGACGATAAGCCCCAGGTTGGGCTCGTCGCCCCATGCCTGCCGGATGCCCTGCTGGATCGCCGAGATGTTGGCCTCCTCGTTCAGCGATTGCCGGGTGGGCACTACGCATAGGTTCCGCGCGAACAGCGCCGCATCGAACCCATGATGGTCAATCGTGGCGCGAAAGCGCTTCATTACGTTGCTGGCATCCTCACCAGCGATCCAGACAACGCGCCGCGCGGTAGTCTCATGCCGACCAAACGGATGCCCGACTGCGACGCATGCCGCGCCGTGTTGCCAGAGCGTGGTCTTCCCTGAGTTGGGAGCGCCCACCACCGCCATCATTTCGCCCGCTGGCAGTAGATTGCGAACAACCCAATTGCGGTTGATCGCGTAGTGCAGCATGTCGTCGAAGTTGTAGAACCGAGGAACCGCCTGCTGCACCTGCACATCGGCCGCCGTGGGCGCGGTTGGCGGCGCGGACTTCTGCGCCTCCGTGATCCTGTCGAACTCCTTCCACCAACCCTCATACAGCGCGTGCTCGACCAGCTGCTTGATGGGCGCCCACGCTTGCCAGTAGGCGTCGTATTGCTGCTGGCGTGCCTTGATGGTCGCCTCGCTGACCATCTCTCTGGCGTTGATGCTGTAGACCGTGTAATCGTGCCGGGCGCACGGCAGGACGTCCGCTGCTACAAGCGCTAGGTCGATTTCGTGAACCGCTTGCTTGTAGGCGTCTTCAAGCGCCTTCTGCGCGCGGGCTTCCTCGAGCGGAGCGACCCAGACCGTGCGCCCGTGGAAATGCTCGCGGAGTTGCGCCGCTCCGTAGTTGCCGATGGTCGCTGCGGTTACCCCGCTTGACCTCAACTGCTCCGCCAGAACCGCAATCCTTGTCTCAGCAGCGGTGTCTGGGCGCGTGCCGTCGTTCGAGATATTCTGGTGTTGAGCACCGCTCATGCTCATGCCTCCTTGAAGTAGATGCCCGGGAAACCCCGCGATTCGCCGTCGCGGGGTTTCTCATGTGCGCTCGATCATTGCGCCGACCGCGTGCCATTGCAGCCCTCACGTTTCGTATCGAGCGAGGTCATCGGTTGCGGCGCTGCTGGCGCTGCGCGAAGCGGCGCGCGGTGCGGTTGGTGCCGGTCTCGGGTTGCTTCGTGCGCGCTTCGGCATCCTGCTGCGCGACCAGCAGGGAAGGCGTCGAGCGGCGACCGTGCGTGGCCGCCTTGAACTTGTGGGCGACTTGGTAGGAGCGTTTGCGGCTCATGACGCACCCCGCGCATTCGCCGACAGGTATCGCGTCAGCCCAGCAGGCGTGACTCGCAGCAGCCGCCCGAACTTGACGCACTCAAGCTCGCCGCGGTCGATCGCTCGCCACACGGTTAGGTAGCTCACTTGCAAGTGCTCGGCGACCTGCTTGGCGCTCAGGTAGCGCGGCAGACCCGAGGACGTGACCGCCGAAAGCTCGACGACTGCGCGCTTGCTGTGCTGCCTGACTACGTTTCTCTTGGCCATGATGGCTCCCAAGATGTGCTCGGGCCATGACCTAGAAGATTCGGGGTAGCGGTCATGACTCCGACGGTTTCTCGAAGGGTCATAACCGGACGCGTGTCTCGCGTCACTAGAGAACGATGCTGCTGTTCCCGGCACCGAGCATTGCACTCGATGCGCCTGCCTTGACTACCTAGCTTGCGCTAGGCGGTTTGCCGATATCGGGGATGTCAGGCGACAAGCGAAGCAATTATCAGCAATCGCCTTTGCCGATGCAAGGGCTTTATTTTTTGCACCTGTCAATTCATTTCTTGGCGGGCGCTGTCGCTATGCGTTCGAGTTCGGCGCCCACCAGGTCAAGGGCTTCACGCATCGCGGCCAGCGGCAGCGATTGGTCGTAGGTCTCGTCGAGCTTCGACCGTGCGTGATTTAGAACCGCGTGCATTGTGTCGGTTGAGCCGGTTAGCTCCTTGACCATCGTCGCGCAGGTGCGTCGGCAGTCGTGGGTGTTGAAGCCATGTTTGCTCGTCACCCATTGATGCACGCCGCTGTAGGTAATCTCGGGCGGGTATCCGCTTTCGATCAGCGCGAGGGCCTGCGGTGAAAGGGGAATCTTGTGAACGCGGCTGCTCTTGTTCTCGCGCAGCGTCCACACATTCTTAAACTCAACATCCTCCAGCTTGCCGCCACGCCGGACGCGCACCGTCTCATCGCCTACGTCCTTCGGGTCAAACGAAAGCGCTTCCTCGGCGCGCGTGCCGGTTAGTAGCTGAAACCAGAGAACGAATGCGGACTTGCTGTCGTCAGCCCACAGCTTGCGTATCTCGTCGGGCTTGAGCGTGCGCTTTTTGACGTTCGACTTGAACCCGGCGAACTGAATCTTCTTGTCGAGCGCGTCGAGCGGGTCGCGGTCGATCAAGCCCCACACGAGCGCATGCCGGGTCATCGCCTTGGCGCGGCCCAGCAGCTTTAGCGCCGTCTCGTCCTTACCTTCGGCCCGGAATCGGTCGATGACGCGCAGCACATCCTTGCGGTCGAGAACATCCAACCGGGTGTCTTTCAGTTCGCCGAAGTGATCGAGAAGGATGCGACGAGTATTGCGAAGCGCCGCCGCCTGAACCTCCTTCTTCTGCGCGGCAAGGAATGCCTCCGAAGCGGACTCCCACGTCGGTGCGACCAGCCCGGTATCCTCGGCCCGGAGCCGGGTCGCTTCCGCCCTCGCCTGCTCTAGCGTCATGCGCGGCGCTCTGCCGATGACCCGCTCGTCCCACTTCATCTTGCCGTCGAGCTTGCGCTGCCGCTTGAAGACCCAAGTCAGCACGCCGCCTGCGGTCTTACGGACGTAGAGGTTCTGCGTTCGGTCGTCGCCGACCAAGCGATTGTTGCCGGGAAGCTTTTGCAGCGATGCGAGCGTCAGATGCGCCATGCGAGCGTCTCCTATGAGCGGAGCGCTTCCCATGAGCGCTCCCATGAGACGCTATGATAAAGGCGATAACAAGCGATGTTCTAAGCTAATGAAAATGCTCGCTTTTCATAGTAGAAACTGCTGCTAGCCTCAGTGCTGCAGGATCTTGGCGAGGAACTGCTGCGCGCGCTCGGACCGCGGCTTGCCGAAGAAGTCGTCCTTGGTGGCGTCCTCGACGATCTGCCCCTGGTCCATGAAGATCACGCGATGGCTGACCTTGCGCGCGAAGCCCATCTCGTGCGTGACGCACATCATCGTCATGCCTTCCTGCGCGAGCTGCACCATGACGTCCAGCACTTCGCCGACCATCTCGGGATCGAGCGCGGACGTCGGCTCGTCGAACAGCATGACGATGGGGTCCATCGACAGCGCGCGCGCAATGGCGACGCGCTGCTGCTGGCCACCCGACAGCTGGCCGGGGAACTTGTCCTTGTGCGCGGACAAGCCCACGCGATCGAGCATCTTGAGACCGCGCGCCTTGGCGTCCGTGGCGTTGCGGCCCAGCACCTTCACCTGCGCGAGCGTCAGGTTCTGCGTGACCGTCAGGTGCGGGAACAGCTCGAAATGCTGGAACACCATGCCCACGCGCGCGCGGATCTTGGACAGGTTGGTCTTGGGATTGGTGACCTCGACGCTGTCGACGGCGATGGTGCCCTTCTGCACGGGCTCGAGCGCGTTGACGGTCTTGATCAGCGTCGACTTGCCCGACCCCGACGGGCCGCAGACGACCACGACCTCGCCCTTGGACACGCTGGTCGTGCAGTCCTTCAGCACCTGGAATTCACCGTACCACTTGGATACGTCCTTGAGCTCGATCATCGGCATGGCGCCGTCTCCGATTGCACTGCGTTCAACGAATGATGGCGATCTTGCGCTGCAGGCGCTTGACCAGCAGCGAAAGGCCGAAACTGATGACGAAATAGACGACGGCCGCGAACACGTACATCTCGACCAGGCGTCCGTCGCGCTGCGCCACCTTGGACGCGGCGCCCAGGAAGTCCGTGATCGACAGCACGTAGACCAGCGACGTGTCCTGGAACAGGATGATCGTCTGCGTCAGCAGGATGGGCAGCATGTTGCGGAAGGCCTGCGGCAGCACGATCTGCTTCATCGTCTGCCAGTAGTCGAGGCCCAGCGCGTAGCCGGCCCAGATCTGCCCGCGCGGGATGGACTGGATGCCCGCGCGCATGATCTCCGAGTAGTACGCCGCCTCGAACAGCGTGAACGTGATGAACGACGACGCGAAGGCGCCCACCTTGATCGGCGTGCTGGAGCCCGTGAGCCACGCGCCGATGTAGGGCACCAGGAAGTAGAACCAGAAGATCACGAGCAGCAGCGGGATCGACCGCATCAGGTTCACGTAGCCGGTGGCCGGCAGCGACAGCCACTTGTGCGACGACAGCCGCATCATCGCGAGCAACGTGCCCAGGATGGTGCCGCCCACGGCCGCCATCGCGGTCAGCGTCAGCGTGAAGGTCATCCCCTCGCGGAACAGGTAGGCCCACGAGCGCTGGATGACGCTCCAGTCGAAGTCACCCATGGCGGCAAGCCTCCACGGCGACGTGCAGCGTGCGTGCGGAGGCCATCAGTGCCCTCCCCCGCCGACCGCGGGCCCGATGAAGCCCGGCACGGCCGTCTTCTTCTCGACGAAGCGCATCACGTTGACGACGATCAGGTTGACCGCGATGTAGATCAGCGTGGCCGCGGTGAACGCCTCGAACACCTGGAACGTGAACTCCTGCATCGAGCGCGCGGCAGCCGTGAGTTCGATCAGGCCGATCGTCAGCGCCACCGACGAGTTCTTGATCAGGTTCATCGTCTCCGACGTCAGCGGAGGCAGGATGATCCGGTACGCCATCGGCAGCAGCACGTAGCGGTACGTCTGCGGCAACGTGAGGCCGAGCGCCGTGCCGGCCATCCGCTGGCCGCGCGGCAGCGCCTGGATGCCGGCGCGCACCTGCTCGGCGACGCGCGCGGCGGTGAAGAGCCCGAGGCCGATGACGGCGGGCACGAACGACGCCCACGGCAACGGCATCCCCTTGATCGCTTCGCCCATCGCCTTGGGCAGCACCTCGGGCAGCACGAAATACCAGAGGAACAACTGCACCAGCAGTGGGATGTTGCGGAACAGCTCGACGTAGGCGTTGCCGAAGCCGACGAGCCACTTGTTGGGCGTGGTGCGGATGATGCCGATGATCGACCCGATGACGAGCGCGATGACCGCCGCGCAGAACGACACGAGCAGCGTCCACCCGAGCCCGGACAGCAGCAGCCCGGCCCAGGAATGCACGCCGTCGGTGGAGGTATCCCAGAAGATCCCCCAGTTCCAGTGGTAGTTCATCGCAACGCGTCCCCCATGCCCTTGTACTGCGCGTCAACTAGCAAACGGCATTCCCGAAAACAACGGGGGAGCGCTTGCGTGCTCCCCCGTGGTCATTTCCAGTGCGCCCGCGCGATTACTTGTAGGCGGCGGGATCGGCCGTGTTGGTCGGGTTGGCCAGCACCTTCTTCAGCATCGGGCTCATCGGCACGTTGAGCGTGATGCCGCGCGGCGGGATCGGCTTCAGGAACCACTTGTCGTACAGCGCGCTCATTTCGCCGCTCGTGAACAGCTTCTGCGTCGCGGCGTTGGCCACCTTGGCGAACGCGGCGTCGTCCTTGGGCATCATCGCGCCATAGGGTTCGACGCTGAACGCTTCCGAACCGATCTCGTAGTCGGCAGGCGCCTTGGAATTGGCGACCAGGCCGGCGAGCAGGATGTCGTCCATGAAGAACGCCACCGCACGGCCGGTCTCGACCATCAGGAAGGCTTCGGCGTGATCCTTGGCGGGGATGATGCTCATGCCCAGGTTCTGCGCGGTGTTCGTTTCCGTCAGCCACTTGATGTTCGTCGTGCCCGCCGTCGACACGACCGTCTTGCCCTTCAGGTCGGCCAGCGTCTTGATGTTCGACGCCTTCTTCGCGACATAGCGGTTGGCCGTCACGAAGTACGTGTGCGAGAAGTTGACCTGCTTCTGGCGGTCCGCGTTGTTGGTCGTGGAGCCGCACTCGAGGTCGATCGTGCCGTTGGCGATCAGCGGGATGCGCGTGGCCGACGTCACGGTGGTGTACGTGACCTTGAGGTTGGGCATCTTGAGCTCGGCCTTCACCGCGTCGACGATGTGCGCGCAGATGTCCATCGCGTAACCGACGGATTGGTCGGCGCCGTCCTTGGCGAAGTACGAGAACGGAATGGACGCGTCACGCTGGCCGACGTTGATGACGCCGGCGTCCTTGATCTTCTTCAGCGTGCCAGTGAGTTCCTGCGCGACGGCGGGCGTGGACGCCACGGCCGCGAGCAAAAGGGCAATCGACAGATGCTTGTACTGCATGGGAAATCCTCCGCGGGGGATGACGAGAACAGGCGTGCGGCCGCCGTGAGGGCTACCGGACGCCGGATACTAACCGGGGTTGTAACAGAAGTCCAAGCGAATTTCCGTTCTGGTGCAGCACGCCCGGAAACGGGGCAAGCGTTCGCGTTGCACCGCAGCAGCCGGGCGTGGCCGTCGGCGGCTGCGGGCGGCTTTCGCGGCTGCGATCAGGCCCGCACCGGCGGCCGCGGCTGCGTCAGGTTTTCGGGCAGCAGGATGCGGTCGAGCTCGTCCTTCGACAGCCAGCCCTTTTCCAGCACCAGCTCGTAGACGCCGCGGCCGGTCGTGAACGCTTCCTTCGCGAGCGCGGAGCTCTTCTCGTAGCCGATGTAGGGATTGAGCGCGGTCACGATGCCGATCGTGTTGTGCACGATCTCCGCGAGCCGGTCGCGATTGGCGGTGATGCCGACGACGCACTGGCGCGCCAGCACGCGGCATGCGCGGCGCAGGTGGTCGATGCTGCGGAACAGGCTGTACGCGATGATCGGCTCGAATGCGTTGAGCTGCAGCTGGCCCGCTTCCGCGGCCATCGTCACCGTCACGTCGTTGCCGATCACCTCGAAGGCGACCTGGTTCACGACTTCCGGGATCACCGGATTCACCTTGCCCGGCATGATCGAGCTCCCCGCCTGCACGGCGGGCAGGTTGATCTCGCCCAGGCCCGCGCGCGGGCCGGACGACAGGAGGCGCAGGTCGTTGCACGTCTTCGACAGCTTGACGACGATGCGCTTCAGCACGCCCGACAGCTGCACGAACGAGCCGCAGTCCTGCGTCGCCTCGACGAGGTTCTCCGCGGTCTTCACCGGCACGCCCGACAGCTTGGCCAGGTGCTTGCAGACGAGCGGCGCGTAGCCGGGATGCGAGTTGATGCCGGTGCCGATCGCGGTGGCGCCGAGGTTGATCTCCTCGATCAGCGCCGCCGCCTCCATCAGCCGCTGCTGGTCCTCGCCGAGCATCACGGCGAACGTCGAGAACTCCTGGCCCAGCGTCATCGGCACCGCGTCCTGCAGCTGCGTGCGGCCCATCTTGAGGATGTCCTTGAACTCCTCCGACTTGGCGGCGAACGCGCGGCGCAACTCGTCCATCGCTTCGTACAACCCGTCGATGGCGAAGCGCGCGGCCAGCTTCAGCGCCGTCGGGTAGACGTCGTTCGTGCTCTGCGCCATGTTCACGTGCTCGATCGGGTGCAGGTAAGCATAGTCTCCGCGCGACTTGCCACCCAGCTCCAGCGCACGGTTCGCGATGACCTCGTTCGCGTTCATGTTGGACGACGTGCCGGCGCCGCCCTGGATCACGTCGACGACGAACTGGTCGTGCAGCGCGCCGCTCGCGATCTCCTTGCAGGCGGCGATGATCAGCTTGGCCTTGGTCTCGTCCAGCAGACCCAGCTCGTAGTTCGTCTGCGCGGCCGCCTGCTTGACGAGCGCCAGCGCCCGCACGAACGCGGGCCACGAGCCGATCGTCTGGCCGGTGATGGGAAAGTTCTCGACGGCGCGCAGCGTGTGCACGCCCCAGTAGGCGGTCGCGGGGACGTCGCGGTCGCCGAGCAGGTCGTGCTCGGAGCGGACGTTGTCGCGGGCTTCGGCTTGTGGCATGGGCCCTGGTCTTTCGGAAAAAGGGGCGGCCAGTGTACATCGCCCCTTCGCTGCGCCGCAGCGACGCGGGCGGTGCGTGCATAATCGTTCGATGCCGCCCGCATTCGCCCCGATCTGCCGCATCGCCGAGCTGCGTGCGCTGGAGAAAGCGCATGCGCGCGACGGCCTGATGGAACGCGCGGGCACCGCGCTGGCGGCGCGCGCCGCCGCGATGACCGCGTCGCGCAGCGGGCCGATCGTCGTGCTCGCGGGCCCCGGCAACAACGGCGGCGACGGCTTCGTCGCCGCACGCGTGCTGCGCGCGCAATTCCACGACGTCGCGGTGGTCTTCGCGGCGGATCCGGCCAAGCTGCCCGCCGATGCCGCCGCCGCGCATGCCGCGTTTCGCGCGGCCGGCGGCACCACGCTCGACGCGCCGCCTTCCGCCGTGCCCGCGCTGGTGATCGACGCGTTGTTCGGCGTCGGCGCCGCGCGCCCGCTCGGCAAGCCTTACCACGGCTGGGTCGAATGGGCCAACGCGTGTACGGCCCCGATCCTCGCCGTCGACCTGCCGACCGGCCTCAACGCGGACACGGGCATCGCGACATCGCCCGCCATCCGCGCCGACGCGACGCTGACGTTCCTGGCCTTGAAGCCCGGCCTGCTGACTGCGACCGGCCCGGATCTCGTCGGCGAACTGCAATGCGCTGCGCTGGGCGTGGTCGCGCCCGACGGCGCGGGCCATTGCCTTGCGTGGAATGCGTTCGCGCCCGCGCTGCCGCAGGTGCTGCTGCGCACGACGCGCAACGTGCACAAGGGCACGTTCGGCACGCTCGCGGTGGTCGGGGGCGGCACGGGCATGCTGGGCGCGCCGCTGCTCGCCGCGCGCGCCGCGCTGCTGCTGGGCGCCGGCAAGATCCAGGTCGGCTTCGCCGCGGACGCGCACCCGCCGCTCGACGACCGTTATCCTGAACTGATGCTGCGCGACGGCGACGCGGCGCTAGCCGGCGCCACGGCCGCCGTCATCGGTCCGGGCCTCGGCCGCACGCCGCGCTCACGTGCGCTGCTCGCGAAGACGCTGGCACTCGCGATTCCGCTCGTGGTCGACGCCGACGCGCTCAATCTCGTTGCCGACGACGGCGACCTGCGCGCGGCGCTCGCGTCGCGCAACGCGGCTACGCTCGTCACGCCGCATCCGGCGGAAGCCGCGCGCCTGCTGAAGACGGACACGACCGCCATCACGCGCGACCGGCTCACGGCGGCGACGATGATCGCCAACCAGTTGCACGCGCACGCGGTGCTGAAAGGCGCCGGCAGCATCGTCGCGCACCCGGACGGGCACTGGGCGATCAACACCAGCGGCAACGCCGCGCTGGCGGCGGCCGGCACCGGCGACGTGCTGGCCGGGATGCTGGGCGCGCTGCTCGCGCAGCGCCTCGCGGCCGACGAGGCGCTGGAACTCGGCGTGTGCCTCCACGGCGCGGCCGCCGACGTGCTGGTGGCGCGCGGCATCGGGCCGCTGGGCCTGCCCGCCGGCGAGATCGCGCTGGCGGCGCGCGACCTCGTCAACGCGCGTTAGCTAGAACGCGATGCTCGCGGACAGCGAGAACGTCAGCGGCTGGCCCAGCACCAGGTAGTTCGACCCCGGATAGCCGCCCACCGACGTCCACACGTTCTCGTTCGTCACGTTGTCGATGCGCCCGCGGAAGGTCACGTCGCGGTTGGCGATCCGCGTCACGTAGCGCGCGGAAATGTCGAGACGGCTCCACGACGGCACCGTCAGCGTGTTGTCCGCGTCCGCGTACTGCTTCGACGTGTACAACACGCGCGCGCCGACGGTGAAGCCGGGCAGCGCCGGCACGTCCCATTCGACGCCGACGTTGGCGGTCGTGTCCGGCACGCCGATCGCGTCCTTGCCGGTGTTGAGCATCTCGGCCTTGATGTAGCTGAAGCCGCCCAGCACGCGGAAGCCCGTGAGCGGCTCGCCGAACGCGGTCAACTCGAAGCCGCGGTTGCGCTGCGAATCGCCGACGACGAAGGTCGCCGACGTGCCGTCCGCGTTGGTCACCAGCGAGCCCGACGGCTTCGTGACCTGGAACAGCGCCACCTGCATTCCCAGAGTGCCGCCATCGTACTTGGCGCCCACTTCCTCCTGCTCGGTGCGGTAGGGCGCGAACACTTCGCCGCCGTTGGTGACGGGCACGCCGGTGCTCGTGGTCAGCGGCGCGACGTCGCCGGGCTGCAGGCCTTCCATGTAGTTGGCGTAGACGGACCACTGCGGGACGATGCGCCACACGAGCCCGATCGCCGGCGTCCACCGGCTCTTGTCGTAGGCCGCGTTCTGCGCGCCGGTGTTGTAGTCGTACGACGTGTTGTCGATCTTCTGGTAACGCGCGCCGACGATCACGTCGAACGTGCCGTCGAGCATCGTCATCACGTCGCCGAGCGCACCGCTCGTCTGCTTCGTCCGCTGCGTCGTCAGCGGCGAGCCCAGGTTGCCGCCGGTGAAATAGTCGGCGTCCGGCGCGGGGACCGCGTACGGGTTGTACAGGTTGCCGGCGAAACCCGCGAAGTTCGAGAACGCGTAGGCGTTCTTCGAGTCGAGGTCGTACCACGTGCCCACCAGCGACGCGACGTGCTTGATCCCGCCCGTGTCGAAGCGGCCGCGCACGCCCACTTCGCCGGTCCAGATGGTGTCGTCGCGCGTGTTGTCGAAGCGGTAGGCGCTCGTCGTGCCGTCGGTCTGCGCGGCGGGATTCGCGAGCACGTTCGATTCGTGGCCGTCGCGCCCGCCGGCCGCCACCCAGCCGGTGACCGCCGGCGTGAAGTCGTACTCGCCGCGCACGGTACCGAACGTGTTGCGCTCGTTCGAATACGTCCACGGCTGCGCGAAGTTGACGCGCGCGCCGGGCGCGTCGGGAATGCCGCCCACCGGCGTCACGCTGGGACGCGGCGCGTCGAGCTGGTGGTCCTGATAGCCCAGGTCGAACGACAGCCGCGCGTCGCGCGAGCGCCAGTCGAGCCCGATGATCGCCACGCCCAGCTTGCGGTGCTCGTCGTCGATCGACGTGTCGCCATCGCGGATCGCGACGTTGGCGCGCACGCCGAACGCCTTGTCGGGACCGAAGCGCTGGCCCGCGTCCACGGCCGCATAGCCTTGCACGCCGCTGTCGATGCCCACCGTGACGTTGGTGAGCGGTTCGTTGGTCGCGCGCTTGGGCAGCAGGTTGATCGCGCCGCCCAGCGCGGAGCCGCCCGGCGCCGCGCCGTTGGTGAACGCGTTGGCGCCGCGCAGCACCTCGACGCGCTCGAAGAGCTCGGACGCGACGTATTGCCGCGGCAACAGGCCGTAGAGGCCGTTGTACGACATGTCGTCCGAATAGACCGGGAAGCCGCGGATGACGTACAGCTCCTGGAAGTTGCCGAAGCCGCGCGCGTTGCGCACGGCCGGGTCGTTCAGCAGCACGTCGGCGACGCTGCGCGCCTGCGAGTCCTCGATCAGCGCAGCCGTGTAGTTCATCGTCGCGAACGGCGACGCCATGTAGTCCAGGTTGCCGAGGAAGCCGGCGCGGCCGCCGCGCGCCACTTCGCCGCCGGCGAACGGCTTCGACAGGCCCCCGGCGGACGCGTCCGCGCTCGCTTCCACGTTGACGGGCGGCAGCGCGACCACCGGCTGGCCGTCGGCGGTGGTGGCCGGCGTCGGCGCCGGCGTCGGTGCGCTCTGCGCATGGACGGGCAGCGCGAGCGTGAATGAACAGGACAGCAGCACCGCGAGGGCGGCGGCGACGGGACGACGGGGCGAGCGTGGGCGCATGGTGGGGGGCCGTTGGGGCGGCGCAGCGGGTGGGACTACGGGCGCGGCACGTGGCCGCCGGACGGACGCGTCGGTGTTGAATGGGAATTATTCGCGTTATTGTAACAAACGCGAGCGCCCGCGGGGTGCGCGGCGCGGCGCGGCGTGCCGCGCTAGGGAATCAGTACCGTCGCGCCGACGGTCTTGCGGCCTTCCAGCGCGCGATGCGCGGCGGCCGCTTCGGCGAGCGGGAACGTCTGGTGCGCGTCGCTGACGATCTTGCCCGCGAGCACCATCCCGAACAGGTCGTCGGCCATCGCCAGCAGGTTGGCGCGCTTGGCCGCGTACGTGAACAGCGTGGGACGCGTCGCGAACAGCGACCCGCGCTGCTGCAGCAGGCTCAATGCAAACGGCGGCACGGGTCCCGACGACCCGCCAAAGCTCACGAACATGCCCAGCGGCGCGAGGCAATCGAGCGACGCCGGAAACGTGTCCTTGCCCACGCTGTCGTAGACGACGGGCACGCCCGCTCCGCCGGTCAGCTCCTTGACGCGCTCGACGAAGCTCTCGCGCGTGTAGACGATCGTATGCGCGCAGCCGTTGGCCCTGGCCAGCGCGGCCTTGTCGTCGGAGCCCACGGTGCCGATCATCGTGACGCCGAGCGCGCGCGCCCACTGGCACGCGATGAGGCCCACGCCGCCGGCGGCCGCGTGGAACAGGATCGTCTCGCCGCCGTGCAAGCGGAACGTCTGGCGGAACAGATACTGGACCGTGAGGCCCTTCAGCATGATCGTCGCGGCGGTGACGTCGGAGATGCCGTCCGGCAGCTTCACCAGACGGTCGGCGGGCATCACGCGTTCCTCCGCATACGCGCCGAGCGGCGACACGCCGTACGCGACGCGATCGCCGACGGCGAGATCCGTCACCCCGCTGCCGAGGGCCGTGATGACGCCTGCCCCTTCGGAGCCCAGTCCCGACGGCAGCTGCAGCGGATACGCGCCGCTGCGGAAATACGTGTCGATGTAGTTGACGCCGATGGCCGTGTGGCGGATGCGCGCCTCGCCGGGACCCGGTGCGGGCACGTCGACGGTTTCGTAGCGCAGCACGTCGGGACCGCCGGTGGCGGCAAAGCGGATGGCTCGTGTCATGGTCGTGGCCTCGGTAAGGAAATCAGGCGGCGTCGCGCAGCAGCGCGCGCACCTCCGCGTCGCGTGGCAGCGGCGCGACGGCGGAATAGCCGGTAGTGGCCAGCGCGGCGGCCGCGTTGGCATAGCGCGCGGCAGCGACCGCGTTGTCGCCGGCCGCGACGCGCGCGAGGAAGGCGCCGTCGAAACAGTCGCCGGCGCCGGTGGCGTCGACGGTGGCCACGCGATGCGGCGCGACGTGCACGCGCGTGCCGCCCGCCGCGACGAGCGCCCCGTCCGCGCCCATCTTCAGCACGACGGTGCGCGCGCCGTCGGCGAGCATCGCGTCGATCAGCGCGTCGGGCGCGTCCAGCCCGTAGATCGCGCGCACGTCGTCGAGGCCGGGCAACACCCAGTCGGCGCGCGCGATCGTCGCGCGGATGACGGCCGCCGCGCGCGCGAGCGGCCACAGCTTGTGTCGCAGGTTGGTGTCGTACGCGATTTGCGCGCCGGCGGCCCGCGCGACGTCGATCGCCGCGAACGCCGCGTCGCACGCGGACGGCGAGATCGCCTGGCTGATGCCGGACAGGTGCAGCAACTTCGTCGAGCGCAGCACGTCGACGGGCAGGTTGGCGGGACACATCCGCGTGGCCGCGGAATTGGCGCGCGCATAGCTGAACTCGTGGCCCGCGGGACCGTGGCTCACGAAGTACGCGCCGGTGGGTGCATCGGCATCGACGGCCACGCCGCGCGTGTCCACGCCTTCGCGCTGCCACAGCTCGGTGAGCCAGCGGCCGAACGGATCGCCGCCGATGCGCGTGGCATAGCCCACGCGCGCGCCGAGGCGTGCGGCCGCGATCGCCGCATTGGACGTGTCGCCGCCGAAGCCCTGCGTGTACGCGTGCGCGTCGTCGCGGCGCGCCTGGTTGAATTCGATCATCGCCTCGCCGAGCGCGACGAGGTCGAGCGTTGCGCTCATGAACGAACGGCCGTCAGTTGCGCGCGGGCAGCGCCTTGAACGCGGCGGCGTACGCGGCGGCGACCGCGGCCACGTGGGCCGGGGCCGCGCCCGGCTGGTACAGGTTGGAGCCCGTGCCGAAGCCGGATGCGCCGGCCGCCCAGTAGGGGCCGAGGTTGTCGGGCTTCATGCCGCCCACCGGGAACACCAGCGTCTCGCGCGGCAGCACCGCGCGCCAGGCCTTCAGCGCAGCGGGTGGCAATGCCTCGGCGGGGAACATCTTGAGGCCGTCGGCGCCGGCGGCCAGCGCGGCGAACGCCTCGGTGAGGGTTGCCACGCCCGGCATGCAGATCATCCCTTCGCGCTTGGCGGCGCGCACGACGGCGAGGTCCGCGTGCGGCATCACCACCAGGTGGCCACCGGCCGCCTTCACGCGCGCGACGTCCGCGACGTCCAGCACCGTGCCCGCGCCGACCAGCGCGCGCTCGCCGTAACTCGGCACGACGGGCGTTCGCCGTCGGCCGCCGCAGGGGGCGGTTTGCGCGCGCACGGTGCCGGCGATGGGCAGCGAACTGGAGGCGCCACGGCAACGGCGGTGGCGACGGCACGGCGGGTCGGGCGTAGGGGCATGGGTGGGGATCCGGGGTTCGTTTGCGCGCGAGCGGCACGCATCAACGCTACGAATGGGAATGATTCGCATTAGTGTACCAGACCAGCCCGGGCCGATGCCAGCAGCCCCGGGCCCTGCGACCCCGCCTTAAGGGATGAGGACGGTCGCCCCGACCGTCTTGCGGCTTTCGAGCGCGCGGTGCGCGGCCGCGGCGTCGGCGAGCGGGAACGTCTGCTTCGCCTCGCTGACGATCTTGCCGGCGAGCACGAGCGAGAACAGCTCGTCGGCCATCGCGAGCAGGTTCGCCCGCTTGGCCGCATAGGTGAACAGCGTCGGCCGGGTCGCGAACAGCGAGCCGCGCTGCTGCAGCATGCTGATCGCGAACGGCGGCACCGGTCCCGACGACGCGCCGAAGCTGACGAACATCCCGAGCGGCGCGAGGCAATCCAGCGACGCGGGAAACGTGTCCTTCCCTACGCTGTCGTAGACCACCGGCACGCCCGCACCGCCGGTGAGCTCCTTGACGCGGTCGACGAAGTTCTCGCGCAGCAGACGATCGTATGCGCGCAGCCGTTGGCCCTCGCCAGCGCGGCCTTGTCGTCGGACCCCACGGTCCCGATCATCGTCGCGCCGAGCGCGCGCGCCCACTGGCGCGCGATCAGCCCGACGCCGCCGGCCGCCGCGTGGAACAGGATCGTCTCGCCACCTCAAAACTTGAACGTCTGCCGGAACAGGTACTGGACCGTGAGGCCCTTCAGCATGATCGCGGCAGCCGTGACGTCGGAGATGCCGTCCGGTATCCGCACCAGGCGGTCGGCGGGCATCACCGCGTTCCTCCGCGTACGACCCGAGCGGCGACATGGCCGTACGCGACGCGATGCCGACGGCGAGGCCGGTGGCCAGCGCCATTGACGCCCGCCCCCTCGGAGCCAGGCCCCACGGCAGCTGCAGCGGGTAGGCGCCGCTCCTGAAGTACGTGTCGATGTAGTTGACGCCGATCGCCGTGTGCCGCACGCGCGCCTCGCCGGGGCCGGGCGCCGGCACGTCGACGGTTTCGTAGCGGAGGACGTCGGGACCGCCGGTGGCGGCGAAGCGGATGGCTCGGGTCATGATCGGGAGGCCTCGCGGGCGGCAGTGGTGAAGACGATGAAAGGTCAGGCGGCGCGCTGCAGCAGCGCGCGCACGGCGGCGTCGCGCGGCAGTGGCGCGACCGCCGAATAGCCGGTCGTGGCGAGTGCCGCGGCCGCGTTCGTAGCGCGCGGCGTCGACGACCGCATCGCCGGCCGCAACGCGCCAGAACGCGCCGTCGAAGCAATCGCCGGCACCGGTCGCGTCGACGGTGGCGACGCGGTGCATTTCGATGCGCACGCGTGCGCCGTCCGCTTCTACGACGATCGCGCCGTCGGCGCCCATCTTCAGCACGACGGCGCGCGCGCCGTCGGCCAGCATCGCGTCAATCAGCGCGTCGGGCGAGTCGAGGCCGTGATCGCACGCACGTCGTCGAGGCCGGGCAGCACCCAGTCGGCACGCGCGAGTGTCGCGCGGATCACTGCCGCCGCGCGCGCGAGCGGCCACAGCTTCAGGCGCAGGTTCGTGTCGTAGGCGATGCGTGCACCGGCCGCGCGCGCGAAGTCGATCGCCGCGAACGCGGCGTCGCATGCGGACGGCGAGATCGCCTGGCTGATGCCGGACAGGTGCACGCGGGTCGCGCGCAGCACGTCGAGCGGCAGGTTGTCGGGACGCATCCGCGTGGCCGCGGAGCCGGACCGCAGGTAACTGAACTCGTGGCCGGCAGGACCGTGGCTCACGAAGTACGCGCCGGTCGGCGCATCGGCATCGACGGCCACGCCGCGCGTATCGACGCCTTCCGCCTGCCACAGCGCGGTGAGCCAGCGGCCGAATGCATCGCCGCCGATGCGCGTCGCGCCACCAGCCCGACGCGCGCGCCGGTCGGCCGCGCGGCGGCGATCGCCGCATTGGACGTGTCGCCGCCGAAGCCCTGCGTGTACGCGTGCGGTCGTCGCGCCGCGCCTGGTTGAATTCGATCATCGCCTCGCCGAGCGCGAGGAGATCGAGCGTTGCGCTCATCGCTGCGACGCCGTCAGCTGCGTGCGGGAGCCGCCGAATGCCGTGGCGTACGCGGCCGCGACGGCGGCGACCTGCGCGGGTGCGACGCCGGGCTGAAGAGGTTGGAGCCGGTACCAAAACCGGATGCGCCGGCCGCCCAGTAGGGCGCCAGGTTGTCGGGCTTCATGCCGCCCACCGGGAACACGAGCGTGTCGCGCGGCAGCACGGCGCGCCAGGCCTTGAGCGCCGCCGGCGGCAACGCTTCGGCGGGAAACATCTTGAGGCCGTCCGCGCCGGCGGCGAGCGCGGCGAACGCCTCGGTGAGCGTGGGCGACGCCGGGCAGGCAGATCATCCCTTGCCGGCGCTTCGCGGCGCGCACGATCGCGAGGTCCGCATGCGGCATCACGACCAGGTGGCCACCTGCAGGCGCTTCACGCGCGCGACGTCCGGCGACGTCGAGTACCGTGCCTGCGCCGACCAGCGCGCGCTCGCCGTAGCGCTCGGCCAGCGCCGCGATGCTGACGAACGGGCGCGGCGAATTGAGCGGCACCTCGAGCACGCGGAAGCCGGCGAACAGCGCATCGCCGACCGCCGGGATCTCCTCCGGCGTGATGCCGCCGGAGCACGGCGACGTACGGCAACGGCGTCAGGTAGTGGCGCACCGGCTGGGCCGTGCGCGCGTCGGCGAGCACGTCGTGTTCATGGTCCTTACGACCATTCCGGCCGCCTGCGCAATCCGCAACAGGCCGCGCGCGGCGGTACCGGCCGGCGCGCGCACCGCGTGCACGCCGGCGGCGTCGAAGCGCAAGCGCGTAGCGGCGCGCGAGGTCGTCGGCGCCCACGATCGTGACCTGCGACGCATCGTGCCCCGCGCCCTGCGCCCAGATCCGGCCGCTGCGCACTTCGCGCCCGATCATCAGGCCCGACAGGTATTCGCGGACGTCGTCGCCGGCGAGCTCGCCGGTGAGCGCCAGCGTGCGGGCCGAGAAGAGGTCGTGCGTGATCGTGCCCGCACCGATGCCGCGCGCGACGCCGCGCGCGAATGCCGCGTCGGCATCGCCCGCGCCGTCGGTCGCGAGCCGGCCGAGGATCGAGTGCGCGAGCATCACCGCGTACATCTCGCCGGTCATGAACGTGCAGAAGTCGGCGATCGCGCCCTGCTCCACGTGCACCCATTTGCTGTGCGTGCCGGGCAGCACGTAGAGGCCGCTGCGCTGCGGCGCGTCGAGCGCGCCCACGATTTCCGTCTCCTCGCCGCGCATCACGTCGGGGACGCCGGCGCCGTCGCGGGCCAGCACGCCGGGCACGACCGTCAACGCGCCATCCGGCGTGACGGCAGGCGGCCGCGGCGAGCGCGCGCAACGACGTCGGCGCGCATCGGCGCGTAAGGAGCCTCGACCAGCCTTGCCGGCTGCCGATCATCCCGCAGGCCATCCGCGGCAGCGGCAGCGCCGACCAGTCGCCGAGCAGTTCCGCGAGCGCGTCGCCGAACGCCACGCTGCCCAGCCGCTGGATGCCGCGCTCGCTGGTGCGCGAGGCGATGACGGCGCCGTCCTCGCCCACCTGGTAGGCCCGCGTGCTCGTGGTGCCCCAGTCGACGCCGATGAGGACGGGTGGCGTCACCATCGCGCGGCCGCCTCGTCGTCGCTCGCGCGCGCCTCCACCCAGCGCTCGCCGTCGGCGGTGCGCTCCTTCTTCCAGAACGGCGCGCGCGTCTTCAGGTAGTCCATGACGAATTCGCACGCGGCGAACGCCTCGCCGCGATGCGCCGCGGCCACCGCGACGACGACGATCACGTCCGTCGGCGCGAGCGGGCCCACGCGATGCGCGATCTCCACGCGCCGCAGCGGCCAGCGGCGTGCCGCCTCCTCCGCGATGTCGGCCAGCGCCTTCTCCGTCATGCCGGGGTAGTGCTCGAGCGTCATGGCCGCGACGGCGGCGCCGTCGTTGACGTCGCGCATCGTGCCGACGAACGCCGCCACCGCGCCGACGGCCCCGTCGTGCGCATGCGCACGTGCCAGCACCGCGGCAGCGTCGAGCGGTTCGGACGTGACGACCACTGCCATGGCGACGCTTCTTCGCCGCCGGTCACCGGCGGCAACAGGGCAATTTCGCGCGCGCCGGCGAGCGGCGTGCCGGCGGCGGCGAGCTGGTGGTCCACCGCGACCTGCACGGCGCGCCCCGCGGCGAGCTCGCGCGACCAGGGTTCACCGCGCGCCGCGAGCCAGCGCACCAGGTCACCCGCCGTGCGCACGGACGCCGGCAACGCGTCGCGGTCTCCCCGCCGGTGCCGAAGGCGTCGCGCAAGCGCGAGGTACACGAGCTTGACCGGTCGTGCGCGGCATGGGGCATGCGGCGGGTGTCGAGCGTGGCATCCATCGCGGCGACGATAGCAGATTGCGCCACACCGCGCCCGCAGGCGGTCCGTGGATGCGCGCGGACGGCGGCGGGCGCGATCAGAAGCGGTACTGGACGCCCAGGCGGACCTGGTCCGAATCCGGGAACGGGCCGCTGAACGACGTCGAGAATCCGTAGCGCGCAAACCGCGCGTATTCGAGCTTGAGGCCCAGCGCCGACGAGAAGTCGTAGCGGACACCCAGCCCGTAATTGACGCCGGACTGCACGTTGACGCCACCCGCGCCGGCCACGCCCACGGCGACCGGCGCCGGGTCGTTCTGCAGGTAGCCGACGCGCCCGTACAGCGCGAACGAGTTGTACAGCGGATAGCTCGTGTAGACGTCGAGGTTCCAGCTCCGCGGCGCGTTGAACGCGAGGCCCGGCGTGGCGCCCAGCATGCCCGCCGGCATGCGGTCGCCCAGGCGCAGCGCAAAGCTGGTGGCCTCGCCGGCCGCGGCTTCGACCGCCACCTTGTTGCCGAAGCGGTAGCCCGCGAACATCAGCGATTGCGTCGGCGCGGCCTCGCTGCCCGGCAGCGCGTACCTGGCCCAAGCCGACGGCACCGAATACAGGTTGAGGCCCTTCGCCGACGACGAACCCACCGTCGCGTCGCGCAGCATCACGCCGCCGTAGAACCCCGGCAGCACGACGGGTTCATCGGCCCAAGCAGGCGCAGCGATGCACGCAGCTGCGAGAACGCTCGAAACAACCCACGCAAGTCGATGAATTTTCACTGTTTGAGTGACAAAACCCGGAAGCCGCCCTCCGCACCCACGTGGGGCCGCCTCGCCGTCAGTCCAACCTACCGTCGCCGTACACCAAAGTCAAACCGCGGCTTGTACGCTACGCGCCGATTCCACAATGAGTGTCGCAACCGCGTCATAGGCGTCACGCCGAAACTCGCGTAGCCGTCCCGCCGACAGCGGCGGCCCGTCGTGCGCCAGCGCGATCACGTCGGGATCGTCGCGGAACAGCGGCGGCCGGTCGACGGCCGGCCCGATCACCTCGAGCTTGGGGCAGGCCGAGCGCTTGAAGCCCTCCACCAGCACCAGGTCGCACGGCGACAGCCGCGCCAAGGCGGCCTCCAGCGTCAATTCCGGCGCGCCACGCAACTCGTGCATCAGCGCATAGCGCTCCGTCGACGTCACGAGCACCTCGACGGCGCCCGCGGCGCGGTGGCGGTAGCTGTCCTTGCCGGGCTGGTCGACGTCGAAGGCGTGGTGCGCGTGCTTGATGAGCGACACGGCAAGGCCGCGCGCGCGCAGCCGCGGGATCACCGCCTCGATCAGCGTCGTCTTGCCGCTGCCCGACCAACCCGCGAAACCGAACACGCGCATGCGACCAGCGTCCTTGCAAGGGTATACACGACGGGGCGCATTGGCGGGGCGCGGCGGCTTCACCATCTGGCTGGCATCGCCGGCGCCGCACGCATAAGCTGTCGGCAGGCCGACTGCCCGAGGATCGCGGATGAGCACTGCCCTGACGCTGCACCCCGATGCGCGCCCCGTGACGGGCGTCATCGAGCGCGTGCTGACGCGCATCCCGGCGCCGCGCGTCGGCGCGGCGCTGCCGGTGAAGCCGGCCGCCGTGGTGCGCACGGCCGCGCGCCAGGCCGCGATGACGTCCGGCGCGCTGGCGCTGCCGCCCGGCCCGCTGGGCCTGCTGACGATCATGCCCGACCTCCACCTCATCTGGAAGATCCAGCGCCAGATGGTGGCGGATCTCTTCGCGCTCGAAGGCCGCACCGTCGAGCTGACGCGTTCGCACATGCTGTACTGCCTGTTCCGCCACGCGGCGAGCCACGTCGCGCGCGACGTCGTCGTGCGCAGCGGCCAGCGCTTCGTCGTGCGCCAGCTGTCGAGCGGCGCGCTGAAGACGGCGGCCAGCGCGATCGGCGTCGAGTTGTCGGGCCGCGTCATCGGCCAGGCGGCCGGGCGCTGGGTGCCGCTCGTCGGCGCCGCCGCCGTCGCGTCCTATGCCTGGTGGGACACGCACCAGGTGGCGCGCACCGCGCTGCGCCTGCTCGACGCGCCGCCGGCGCACGACGCGACCGGGCTCGTGCCGGAGTAACGGCCTCGCGCGCCATGTGCGGCCGCTACGACCTGCACAACCACCCGGGCGCGATCGCGCTCGCGATGGGCCTGCCGTATCCGCAGGACCTGATCCCGCGCTACAACATCGCGCCGATGACGGACATCCCGGTCGTACGCATCGCCGCCGACGGCGCGCGCGAGATGGTGATGATGCGCTGGGGCCTGGTGCCGCGCTGGGCCAAGGACCCGTCGATCGGCGCGCGGATGGTCAACGCGCGCGGCGAGACCGTGCCCACGAACAACGCGTTCCGCATCCCGTTCCGGCGTCACCGCTGCCTCATCCCGGCCGACGGCTTCTACGAGTGGCAGAAACTGCGCGACGGCCGCAAGCAGCCGCTGCGGATCGCGATGCGCGACGGGAGCACGTTCGCGCTCGCGGGCCTGGCCGAGCGCTGGCTGTCGCCGGACGGCGAGGTGCTGGACAGCTGCACGATCGTCACGATCAACGCCAATGCACTGCTCGCGCCGGTGCACGAGCGGATGCCGGTGATCGTGCCGCCCGCTGCCTACGGCCGCTGGCTCGACGTCTCCGGCGAGCCGCCGGTGGACCTGCTTGCGCCCTATCCCGACGACGCGATGACGGTGTATCCGGTGTCGACGCGCGTGAACACGGTGCGCAACGACGATGCCGCACTGATCGAGCCGCTGACGGTGGATGCGACCGCTCCGGCTCCGGCACCGACCGCGGCGGCCGCCGCGAATGCCAACGAGGCGGACGACGACGAGGGCCCGGCGCAGGCCGCGCTGTTCTGACCCGCCGGCTGCCACGCGCCGCAGCGTCGCCGCACCGCCACGACCCTTCGCGATGACACCGCCGATGAACGCTCCCGCCACCCCCGATGCCGTCGCCGCGCCCCGCCTCACGTCGCTCTCCCACGGCGGCGGCTGCGGCTGCAAGATCGCGCCCGGCGTGCTGCACGAATTGCTCGCGAAAGGCGGCGTGGCGCTGCCGATCCCGCCCGCGCTGCTCGTCGGCACGGAAACCGCCGACGACGCCGCCGTCTACCGGATCAACGACACGCAGGCCATCGTCGCCACGACGGACTTCTTCATGCCGATCGTCGACGACCCGTTCGACTTCGGCGCCATCGCCGCCACCAACGCGATCTCCGACGTGTATGCGATGGGCGGCACGCCGCTCTTCGCGCTGGCGCTCGTCGGCATGCCGCTCGCGCAACTGCCGGTGACGACGATCCGCCGCATCCTCGAAGGCGGCGAGTCGAAGTGCCGCGACGCGGGCATCCCCATTGCGGGCGGCCACTCGATCGACTCTGTCGAGCCGATCTATGGCTTGGTCGCCATCGGCCTCGTCGACCCGCGCAAGCTCAAGCGGAACGTCGGCGCGCAACCGGGCGACGTGCTGGTGCTGGGCAAGCCGCTCGGCGTCGGCGTCTACAGCGCCGCGCTGAAGAAGGAGAAGCTCACGCCCGCGCTGTACGACGTGATGCGCGCGAGCACCACCCAGCTCAACACGCCCGGCACGGCGCTGTCCGCGCTCGACGGCGTCCACGCGCTTACCGACGTAACGGGCTTTGGCCTCGCGGGTCACTTGCTCGAGATCTGCCGCGGCTCGCACGTGGGCGCCACGCTCGATTGGCCGCGCGTGCCGCTGCACCCGGACGTCGCCGCGCTCGCCGACGCGGGCTTCGTCACCGGTGCGTCGGCGCGCAACTGGACGGGCTATGGCGCCGAGGTCGACCTCGACGCCGCGCTGCCGGCACATGCGCGTGCGCTGCTGACGGACCCGCAGACGTCCGGCGGCCTGCTGGTCGCCTGCGCACCCGACAGCGTCGATGCGGTGCTCGCCGCGTTCCGGCGCGACGGCTTCAGCCGCGCCACCGTGATCGGCCAGGTCACCGCGGGGCCGGCGCGCGTTGCGGTCCGCGCCGCCTGACGTCGCCGGTGCGTCCCGGTCCGCGCACGCGGGGGCCGGCAGGGCGTGCGCGCTGTGGGCGGCCACGCTGCTCGTCGCCTTCGGTGCGGCGAGCGAAGCCGTCGCGGATGCCAGCGCGGTGAGCGTCGACGGCTCGCTGGGCCTCTACCCCGCCCGCGCGTTCAACGTCGCGCAAGGTTCCGCCGCCGGCCTTGCATCGGCGCCCGCGTTCTATTTCGCCGACGAGCTGGTCGCCGCGCGCGCCGACGCACCGGCCGCGCCCGACTACACGCCGGCCTCGCCACGTTCGACGACGTCAGGCGCTGGGCCGCCGACGCGAACGCGCGCCGCGCGACCGCCCGCCCGCGCTCGTGTGGCTCGCATCGCCCGCACTCGTCACCGGCGCGACGCTCGCTCCCGACGCCACGCACCTGCGCGTCGGCGCGCGGACGTTCACGTTCGCGCTCGCGCCGCGCAACCCGCTCAACCGGTCGTGGTTCGACGCGTCGTCGGCCGCGTGGCTCGCCGGCCAGCCGCTGACGGTGCGCGGCGCGCAGGACGGCGACGCTTCGTCGCGCGCACGCTGTGGCCGGAGGCGTTCCGCATCGACGCGGCGGCGCGCGTCGATCCGCTGCCCGCCGGCGACGCGGCCGCCGCGCTGCGCGCGCTCGTGCGCCACGATGCCGACGGCGGCGCGCGCGGGCCGTGGCAGCAGCGGCGCGTGTGGCAACGCGCGGGAACCACGGACGGCGGCACGACGGGATCGCGCAGCGTGCTCGTGGTCATGGTCAACGGCGCGCAAGGCGACGACGACGAGGCCTGGGGCGGCCACTTCGCGCTCGGCACGGGCACGCTGCCGGCGGACGGCCGCCTGTCCGACGTGATGATCAACAACTTCTACTCGCTGGACATCGTCAGCGAGAAGGGCATCCTGGCGGCACCGGTGCCGCTCGATCGCTACCTCGCCGACGTGAACAGCGGCCAGGCCTGGTACCGGCCGTCGCACCTGCTGGTGGCCACGCTCGCGGACCCGCGCGCGGCGCTCGAGATCCAGGGCGCGCTGAACCGCGTCGTCGCGCAGTTCTGGCGCCACCAGCTCGTCTACGCGCACGCGACGATGAACTGCGCGGGCATCAGCGTCGACACGCTGCGCGCGCTGGGCTGGGCCATCCCCGCGCAGCCGCCGTCGAGCCGCGCGCTGGGCTGGCTCTCCGTGCCGTACACGCTGGTTCGCTACGGGTCCCTCGCCAAGGCGCGCGATGCCTGGGAGTACCTGAGCGAAGATCCGGTGCGCCTCCTGCCGCAGCGTGCGTTCGAGGCGATCGGCGGCGAGCTCGTGCGGCTGACGCAGGGCGCGGCGGCCGGCGACGGCGCGCTGGCGCAGGCACTCGCGCACGACCTCGTCGCGCTCGACTTCGTGCAGGTGCCGCAATGGCCGTCGTCGCGCAAGTTCGGCACGTACGCGGTGGCAAGTCCGTTCGAGTACGAGGACCGCGTGCCGAAGGACCCTGCGCAGCAGCAGATCGTGCCGGTGCCGCCGCGGCCGTTCCCGGATGCGCTGCGTACGGCCGATCTCGTGCCGCCGCCGCGCCGCCCGTCGGACCTTCCGCTCGCCGTGTGGGGCCTGGTCGCGGCGCTCGTCGCGGCCCTCGTGGTGCGCTGGCTCTGGCGGCGCTTCGGCTGAAGGCGCGCCTCGCGACCGGTCCTGGAAGCGGCCGCCCTGCGCGGCGCTGGCGTCAGGATCTGGGGATGAAGCCCTTCTCCGCCATCGCGCTGACAATCTGCGCCGCGATGTCGGGCGCGTCGGTGGTCGCCGACTTCGGATAGAACGTCATCGTCTTGCCGAACCACACTTCCTTGTTGCCGGTGAGGTCGTAGAGCTGCGCCTCGAAGTGGCCGAGCGCCGCGCTCTGGTTGCCGGGCGCCGTGTACCAGGATGCCGCCTGCCCCGTCCAGCCCCACTCGCCGAGGCTCTTGTCGCGATTGCCCGTGCCCTTGTCGCGCATCAGCCGGATGTACAGCACGGCCTCGGCGCCCTGCGCCTTGAGGTTGCGGATGATCGAGCCGCCGTCGACGTTCAGCACCTGCGCCGACAGATTCGACGCCGTGGGAGTCTTGACGCCGCGCTTGGCGAACTGCGCCGCGAGCGCGTCCTCGAAGACCTTGCGCTCCTCGGGCGACCCATCCATCGGCACGATCGCGATCACGCGGTACATCCGCGTCGCGTCGCCTTCGCTGCCGACGAGATGCGTGGCGGCGGTGAGGTTGGTGCACGCCACGACGGCAAGCGTTGCGCACGCGAGCGCCGCGGCCCGCAGCATAGTCGACACGTGCATGGGCGACACGCGCATCGTCAGCCCTTCGCGGGCGGCACCAGGCCGCGCGTCGCCAGCGAGTTGAGGATCAGCTCCGAGAAGCCGGGCGCTTCCTGCGACGCCGAGCGCGGATCGAACGTCTGCGTGACGCCCGACCACACGAGCTGCTGGCCGGCCACCTTGTAGACCATCGTCTCGACCATCGCGATCTGGTACGTGGACACGTCGGGTACGGCCACCCAGCCGCCATAGGGTCCCCACCAGCCGAAGCCGCCGCCGAAGCCGGCGGGCACCATCGTCGTCGACACCTGCGTGCGCGTCTCGACGCGGCGCAGGTGGATGAACATCAGCGCGTCGGCGCCCGACTGCGCGGCCGCCGCGTCGAGCTGCTGCTGCGTGGCCGCGCCGTCCGGCAGCAGCGTGTAGCCCTGCACGGCCTGCACGCCGCGCGCACGCAGCTTGGCCGTCATCGTGTCCTCGAGCGTGCGTACCGAAACGGGCCCGCCGCCGACGGCGACGATCATCCACTTCTGGAACGGCGGTCCGCTGAACGTGGGATCGAACCACGAGTCCGTGAGGGTCGTCGACGCGCAGGCGGTGAGCAATGCCGCGGCGAACAGCATCAGCGTGGCGGCCAGGCGGCGTGGCAGGAAGGGAGTCATCATGTTCTCCTCGGCGTCCGGATGGACGTCGTTGGTCAGCGGTTGCGGAAGGCGGGCTTGCGCTTCTCGACGAACGCGCGCATGCCCTCCTTCTGGTCGGCGAGCGCGAACGTCGAGTGGAACTCGCGGCGCTCGAACAGGAGGCCTTCCGTCAGCGAGCTCTCGTACGCGCGGTTGACGGCCTCCTTCACCTTCATGATCACGGGCAGCGAGTACGACGCAATCTTCGCGGCCATCGCCAGCGTCTCGTTCATCAGCTCGGCGGCGGGGACGACGCGCGACACGAGGCCCGCGCGCTCGGCTTCCGCCGCGTCGATCATCCGGCCCGTCAGGCACCAGTCCATCGCCTTCGCCTTGCCGACGGCGCGCGGCAAGCGCTGCGTGCCGCCGAAGCCCGGCATCGTGCCGATCGTGATCTCGGGCTGGCCGAACTTCGCCGTGTCGGCGGCGATGATCGTGTCGCAGGCCATCGCCAGCTCGCAGCCGCCGCCCAGCGCATAGCCGGCCACCGCCGCAATCACGGGCTTCCTGATCGTGCGGATCGTTTCCCAGTTGCGCGTGATGTAGTTGTCGCCGTACACCTTCGCGAAGTCCCACTCGGCCATCGCACCGATGTCCGCGCCCGCGGCGAACGCCTTCTCGCTGCCGGTGATGACGATCACCGCGATGCCGGGATCCGTGTCGTACTGCTGGAGCAGCGCACCGAGCTCGTCGGCGAGCTGGTCGTTGAGCGCGTTGAGGTTCTTCGGCCGGTGGAGCGTGACGATGGCGACGCGGTCGCGCGTTTCGGTCTGCAGCGTTTCGTAGGTCATGGCTTGAGGGCGCCCGTCAGCGGCGCGTGGGATCGAAGTGTTTGGGCAGGTCCTGCCAGCAACGGTAGTAGTCGGCCTGCAACGTGGACGTCGACAGCGCCTGCGCGGTGGGATGCAGCACGGTGCGCGTCTCGAACATGAATGCCATCGTATCGCGGATGACGTGGGCGACGCTCGTGTCCGCCGCCGACGCGCGTGCAAACGTGTCGGCATCCGGCCCGTGGCCGCTCATGCAGTTGTGCAAGCTGGCGCCGCCCGGTACAAAACCTTCCGCCTTGGCGTCGTAGGCGCCCACGATCAGGCCCATGAACTCGGACGCGACGTTGCGGTGGAACCACGGCGGGCGGAACGTGTCTTCGGCCACCAGCACGCGCGGCGGGAAGATCACGAAGTCGATGTCGTCGACGCCGGGTGTGTCGCTGATCGACTGCAGCACCAGGAAGATCGACGGGTCCGGGTGGTCGTAGCTGATGGAGCCGATCGTGTTGAAGCGGCGCAGGTCGTACTTGTACGGCGCGTAGTTGCCGTGCCAGGCGACGACGTCGAGCGGCGAATGGCCGATGCGTGCCGACCACAGCCGGCCCTGGAAGCGCGCGACGAGCGCGAAGTCGCCCTCGCGATCCTCGTACGCCGCCACGGGCGCAAGGAAGTCGCGCGGATTGGCGAGGCCGTTGCTGCCGATGGGACCGAGGTCCGGCAGCCGGAACGCGGCGCCAAAGTTCTCGCAGACGTAGCCGCGCGCGCTGCCGTCGGGCAGGTCGACACGGAAGCGCACGCCGCGCGGGATCACGGCGATCTCCTGCGGCTCGACGTCCAGCACGCCCATCTCGGTGGCAAGCGTGAGCCGCCCCTGCTCCGGCACGATCAGCAATTCGCCGTCCGCGTCGTAGAAGTAGCGCGCCATCGAGCGGTTGCACGCATAGCGATGGATGGCCGCGCCGGTCATCGCCGCCGGCGAGCCGTTGCCCGCCATCGTGCAGAGGCCGTCGACGAAATCGCAAGGCTCCGCGGGCAGCGGCAGCGGATCCCAGCGCAACTGGTTGGGCGGCGTCGGCACCTCGTCGAAGCGGTCGTGGAAGCGCGGCGCGTCGATCAGCGCGAACGGCTGGTGTACCGCCGCGGGCCGTATGCGGTACAGCCACGAGCGGCGGTTGGACGCACGCGGCGCCGTGAACGCGGTGCCGGAGATCTGCTCGGCGTAAAGGCCGTAAGGCGCGCGTTGCGGCGAATTGCGGCCCACCGGCAGCGCGCCGGGCAGCGCTTCCGTGGCGAAGCTGTTGCCGAAGCCGCTCTGGTAGTCGCGCATTGTCAGGACGCCGTGGCGCCGGCCACGGCCGCGGCGCGCGCGGCCGCGAGCGCCGCGTCGAGCACGGCGGAATCGCCGATGTGGTTGGCCAGCAGCAGCACGAGGCTCGCGTTGAGCGCGGCGCTGCCCGCGGCGTCGAGGCCGCGATGGGCGTCGATCAGCGCCGCATAGAACGTGTCCGGTGCGGCGAGGTGGGGCGACGTGATCAGCGCGCTCATTCGACTGCGGCAGGAACGCCGGCCGCGTGCGCGCGCAGCAGCGCCAGGCGTATCGCGTCGGGGTCGACAGCGGGCCAGCGCGCGCAGATGTGCCGGTCGGGGCGCACAAGGTAGCACGTTCCCGGTTGCGCGCCGTAGCGACGCGCAACGACGGGGTCGTCCACCGCGACGACGTCGCAGCCGACGCCGGCGCCCGACAACGCGCGGCGCAGCAAAGGATCCACCCCGTCATCCTGTGGCGCGACGAGCTCGGCGCCCGCGGCCGCGCCGAATACGAGCAGCGCGAAGCGCATGCCCCACGTGTCGTGGAACGCGCGACCGTCCGGCAACCGCACGTCGGGCGCCACGGCACCCGGTACCGGCGCAGCGGCCGCGAACCCGGTAACGGGCGTCGACGTGTTGAGCGGCGAATCGTCCAGCACCGCCGGCACCGACAGGCGCCCGCTGTTGACGAGCGTGCGCGCAAACGCATGGTCGCGCGCCAGCGCCAGCACCGCATCGCGGTAGACGCGCGACACCGCCGACTTGGGCGTGATGAAATCGGTCGAGCGCGTCGACTGGCGGATGTTCTCGTCGGCCGCGCGCACGCGCTCGTGGTCGTAGCTGTCGAGCAGCGCATCCGGCGCGCGGCCCTGGATCACCGCCGCCAGTTTCCAGCCCAGGTTGTCCGCATCCTCGAGCCCGCTGTTGGCGCCGCGCGCGCCGAACGGCGACACGATGTGCGCCGCATCGCCGGCGAAGAACACGCGACCGTGGCGAAAGCGCGCCATCCGCCGGCACGCGAACGTGTACACGCTGGCCCACACGAGCGAGTAGCGGACGTCGTCGCCCAGCATCGCGCGCACGCGGCGGTCGATGGCGTCGGGTTGCCGCTCGCGTTCCGGGTCCGCGTCGTAGCCGAGCTGGAAATCGAGGCGCCAGACGTTGTCGGCCTGCTTGTGCAGCAGCGCCGACTGCTGGCGGTGGAACGGTGGGTCGAACCAGAACCAGCGCTCCGCGGGAAACGGCTGCTCCATCCGGATGTCGGCGATCAGGAAGCGGTCGCGGAACACCTGGCCCTCGCGCTCCAGGCCCATGGCCGTGCGCATCGGGCTGCGCGCGCCGTCGCAGGCGACGACGTAATCCGCGTCGAATGCGCGCGAGCCGTCCGGCGTGTGCACCTGCAGGTGGCAGCGATCGGTGGCGGCTCCGACCGCGGTGACGCGATGCCGCCAGCGCAGGTCGATCAGCGGCAGCTCGGCGGCGCGCCGCTGCAACTCGCGCTCGACCTCGAACTGCTGCAGGTTGACGAAAGCGGGCCAGCGCTGGCTCGCGTCCTCGGTCAGGTCGAACGAGTAGACCTCGTGCTCGCCGAAGAACACGCGGCCCGTGTTCCATTGCACGCCGCGCGCGGCCACCGCGTTGGCGCAGCCTAGCCCGTGCAGGATGGCGAGCGAGCGGCGCGACCAGCAGATGGCGCGCGAGCCTTCGGTGCTGTCCGGCGTGCCGTCGTCGAGCAGCAGCACCGGCACGTTGCGCTGCGCGAGATCGATCGCGAGCGCGAGCCCCACCGGCCCCGCACCCACGATGGCGACAGCCATCAGCCCTCCAGCGCCTGCCACATCGCCTTGTCGCGCTCGGCGGTCCAGATGCGCGGGTCGCGGTACTGCGTCGCCTCGTCGTAGGCGCGCGTCACGTCGAACGGCAGGCAGTGGTCGAAGATCACCCAGTGGCCGAACTGCGGCTTGAGGACTTCGTAAGTCTCGCGGTAGACGGTGCGCAGGTCCTTGCCCGCCGCGGCACCCGCCTTCACCGACTCGAACATCGCGGCGATGAACGCACGCGTGCCGGCCAGGCCCGCGCGCACGGCGTCCGGCGTCTGCAACGACGCGCCGCGGCCCGGCACCAGCGCACGCGGCTCCAGCGCGGCGATCGCGTCGAGCGTCGCCGGCCAGTCGGTGAGGTAGGCGTCGCCGGTGTAGGGCGTGGCCTCGTACTCGACGAGGTCGCCGGAAAACAGCACGCGATCTTCCGGCAGCCACACGACGGTATCGCCCTTGGTGTGGCCGCGGCCGAGCTGCATGATCTCGACGCGCAGCTTGCCGAGCCACAGCGTCATCCGGCGGTCGAACACCAGCGTGGGCCACGTGAGGCCCGGCACGGACTCGACGGCGCGGAAGAGCCGCGGGAAGCGCTCGATCTCGCTCTGCATGTCCTGCGCGCCGCGCTCGACGATCAGGTCGTACGTGTCGCGGCTGGCGATGACGTGCTCGGGCGCGTAACCCGATGCGCCCAGCACGCGCACCGCGTGGTAATGCGACAGCACGACGTAGCGGATGGGCTTGTCGGTGACCTCGCGGATGCGGCGGATCACGTCCTGCGCCATCACCGGCGTGGCCTGCGTGTCGATGACCATCACGCAGTCGTCGCCGACGACGATGCCGGTGTTGGGATCGCCTTCTGCCGTGTACGCGTACGCGTGGTCGGAAAGCTTGTCGAAGCTGACCTTCTTCTCGGCGAGGTCGGCCTGGGATGCGAAATGGCGCGGCGCGCTGTCCGTCATGGTTCCTCCGGGGGCGCGTGGCGTGGGGCGACGGTCGCGCTTTCGCAACATTCTAATCGCAGCGCACGCGGAGCCTGTCCGAAATTGCAAAGTGCAGGCGCGCCGGCAGTACTATCGTGGCGCCGCGCGCCTGCGCTTTCCGGGCCGTTGACTGGAGGAGCCGACACCATGAACAGAACCTGCCGTATTGCCCTTGCCACCGGCGCGGCCGCCATGCTGACCGCCGCAGGAACGGCCCATGCCGCGCTCTCGGCCGAGGAACTCGCGAAGATCGCGCAGAACCCGGTCGGCAACATGATCAGCGTTCCGTTCCAGGACAACATCAACCTGAACACGGGGCCCGAGAAAGGCACGCAGAACATCCTCAACATCCAGCCCGTGATCCCCATCGAGCTGAACAAGGACTGGAACATCATCACGCGCACGATCCTGCCCGTGATCTCGCAGCCGGCGATGTACCCGGGCGACAGCCGGACCAACGGCATCGGCGACCTGCAGCTCTCCGGCTTCCTGTCGCCGGCCGACCCGGGCGAATGGATCTGGGGCGTGGGCGCGATCGCGCAGTTCCCGATCCACAGCCAGGATCTGGGCAGCGATCGCTGGGGCCTTGGGCCCACGTTCGTCGTGCTGCACTCGGCGAAGGGCGATCCCTGGGTGTACGGCGTGCTCGTCAACAACGTGTGGTCGCTGGGCAGCAGCGACCAGGCGTACAACAACGGGCTGATCCAGCCTTTCCTCAACTACAACTTCGACGGCGGCACCTACCTCACGTCGTCGCCGATCCTGACAGTGGATTGGAAGGCGTCGGGGTCGCAGCGGTGGACGGTGCCCATCGGCGGCGGCGTGGGCCACATCTTCCACTTCGGCGCGCTGCCCGTGAACACGCAGATCGGCGCGTACTACAACGTCGCGCGGCCGGATTACGCGGCCAACTGGCAGATCCGCGTCCAGGCGCAGCTGATGTTCCCGAAGTAGCCCGGGTTCAGTAGAGGCCGAGCGTCCGCGCCTTCAGGCGGACGAGGCCCAGCAGAGCGTCCAGGTTCGGCGTCGCCACGCCGACCCGCATGCCGATCTCGCGGGCGGCCGACAGCAGTGCATCGATCTCCAGCGGCCGATGCGCTTCCAGGTCCTGCAGCATCGAGGTCCGCACTGCGCCGAGCTTGCGCGTGACCGCATTGCGTGCCTCGCCGGTTTCGCCGACCGGGCAGCCGATCGCATCGCCGATCGCAGCCGCCTCCGCCATCACCGCCAGCACGTAGCCGTTGACGAGCGGGTCGTCGAGGATCCGGTCCATCGTCGCGCCCGTCAGCGCCGACACCGGGTTCATCGTCATGTTGCCCCACAGCTTGTACCAGATGGCGCGCTGGATCGACGGCGTCACCTCGACGTCGAGTGCCGCAGCGCGCAGCGCGCCAGCGAGCGCTTCGAGCCGCTTGCTGTCCCGGCCGTCCGGCTCGCCGGCGATCAAGCGCTGGCCCATCGCATGGCGTACGACGCCGGGCTCCGTCGTCGACGCGGCCAGGTGCACGACGCAGCCGATGACGCGCCGCAAGGGCATCGCGGCGAGCAACGCACCGTTCGGATCAATGGCGGCCAGTGTCGGCTGCGTGGCGAGCCGCGGAAGGCTGGCTGCGAACCACCAGGGCACGCCGTTCATCGCGCTGACGATCGCCGTGTGCGATGCCAGCAGTGGCGCAATCATTGGCGCGACTGACGCCAGCGCCGGGCCCTTGACCGCGACGATCACCGCGTCGAAAGTGCCGGCCGTCCGCGTGTCGTCGTAAACCTCGGCCGGGTGCTGAATGCGCGTCCCACCGCTGTCCATCCGCCAACCGTGCGTGCGCAATGCTTGCGCGGTGGCGCCGCGCGCGATCGCGACGACGTCGGCGCCGGCTCGCGCGAGCCGCGTGCCGAGGAAGCCGCCGATCGCGCCTGCGCCGACGATCGCGATGCGCATCAGGGCGCGGCCTTGCCCGTAGCCATCAGCGTCGTGAGCCGCCGGAACTGCACGCCGAGCATGCCGTCGACGGCCGGCGCCAGCTTGTCGAGCGCGCTGCTCGACGCGCCGTTGACGCGATAGGTCATCGTCACCGATGTACCCGCGCCGTCCGGCTTCAGCTCGACCGACAGGATGCCGGTGACGGCCATCGACTGCAGCGGACCGAACGCCCCTTCGATGCGGAACAGTTCGTCGTGCCATACGGTGATCACCGTTCCGTGGCGCACGCTGTCGTCGCCCTTGCGCTCGCAGAAGCAGCCGCCGGCGCGGGGCTCGATCGTCATGTTCGCCGCACTGCCGGTGTAGGTGTGCGCGGACTCCCACCATTGCGCCACGTTCGGGATGGCCGCGAACGCCTTGGCCGGCGGCACCGCGATCGTCTGCGTGAATGCGACGACGAAGCTGTCGGGCGCGGCCAGCTTGATTTCCGCGCGTGCGCTCGACGTGGCGGCCGCCATCGCCACCAGCGTCAACGCGCCAAACAGCGATCGGATGACCTTGCGAGGATCCATGAAGCCTCCGGCTTGTGATTGCGAACGGATCAGTGCGGCCGGCGATCGACGACGCGCTTCGCCTTGCCGAGCGAACGCTCGACGCCGCCCGGCTGCACGACGTCGACGGCGGCCGTCACGCCGATCAGGTTCTTGATCGCGTTGGCGAGCCGCTGGCCGGCGAGCTCGCCGTCGCGCGCGCCCACATCCACCGCCCGCTCGACGCGCACCGTGATTTCGTCGAGGTGCTTGGGGCGCGTGATCTCCAGCTGGTAATGCGGCTCCAGCTCCGCTTCGCGCAGGATCAGCTCTTCGATCTGCGTCGGGAACACGTTGACGCCGCGGATGATCAGCATGTCGTCGCTGCGCCCGGTGATCTTCTGCATCCGCCGCATCGTCCGCGCCGTCGGCGGCAGCAGGCGCGTCAGGTCGCGCGTGCGGTAGCGGATGATCGGCAGCGCTTCCTTCGTCAGCGACGTGAACACCAGCTCGCCTTCGGCGCCTTCCGGCAGCACGGCGCCGGTGGCCGGGTCGATCACCTCGGGGTAGAAATGATCCTCCCAGATCGTGAGCCCGTCCTTCGTCTCGATGCATTCCTGCGCAACGCCGGGCCCCATCACTTCGGAGAGGCCGTAGATGTCGATGGCGTCGAGCGCGAGCTTCTGCTCGATCGCCGTGCGCATCGCCGGCGTCCACGGCTCCGCGCCGAAGATGCCGATCGACAGCGAGCATGCGCGCGGATCCATCTGCTGCCGCTCCATCTCTTCGGCGAGCGCGAGCATGTACGACGGCGTCACCATGATGATGTCCGGCTTGAAATCCGCGATGAGCTGCACCTGCTTCTCCGTCTGCCCGCCCGACATCGGGATCACCGTGCAGCCCAGCTTCTCCGCACCGTAGTGCGCACCGAGGCCGCCGGTGAAGAGGCCATAGCCGTAGGCCACGTGCACGAGGTCGCCCGGCTGTCCGCCGGCCGCGCGGATCGAGCGCGCCATCACCGTGGCCCAGGTGTCGATGTCGCGGCGCGTGTAGCCGACGACGGTCGGCTTGCCCGTCGTGCCCGACGACGCGTGGATCCGCGCCACCTGGTTGCGCGGCACCGCGAACATCCCGAACGGATAGTTGTCGCGCAGGTCCGCCTTGGTCGTGAACGGGAAACGCGCAAGGTCCGCGAGCGAGCGGCAATCCTGCGGCTTGACGCCCGCGGCGTCGAACGCGCGGCGATAGTGCGGGACGTTGGCGTAGGCGTGCGCGAGCGACCATTGCAGGCGCTCGAGCTGGAGGGCTTCGAGTTCGTCGCGGCTGGCGCGCTCGATCGGGTCCAGCGAATCCTTGCTGGGGTGCTTCGTGGGCATTGGGTCCTCCTTGCGTGTTGCCACTCCCGCGGTTACACCCGCGTTCTTCTGGTGCGCCGCCGGATCATCGGGGGTGTCCGACTACGTTTGACGAACTACACGCACTCCGTCGGACACCCCCGATGCTTCGAATCGGACGTGAATACGGGGCGAACCGCACCCCTGGATCCGGCGGCGTCGCAACGCCACGGCATCCAAGGCCATCGCCATTACTCGACGACGTGACCCGAGATGCGGTGGCTTTTGCCGCGGAACAGCGCGATCTTCCTGCCTTCCTGGTTCGTGACGACGATGTCGTAGACGCCGGTGCGGCCCGATGCACCCTGTTCCGAAGCGCGGGCGGTGAGCACGTCGCCTTCGCGCGCCGGCGCCAGGAATTCGATGCTGCAGCCGGCCGCGACGGTCACGTGGTTCTGGCTGTTGCACGCGAACGCGAACGCGCTGTCGGCGAGCGTGAAGATCATGCCGCCGTGGCAGGTCTGGTGGCCGTTCAGCATCGTCGGCTTCACGGTCATCGTCATCTCGGCCGTGCCGGGTCCGACCGCGACGATCTTCATGCCGAAGAACTGTGACGCGGGATCGCGGGCCCACATCGCGGCGGCCACTCGCTCGGCGAGCGCCTGTGGATTTTCAACGGGGGATGCGTCGGTCGTCATGGTTGCACCAGCGGTTGTCCGGTCAGCGCGCGGCGCGCGATCAGCGGCGACAGGCGATAGCGATCCTCGCCATAGTGCGCGGCCAGGTTGGCGAGGACCGTGCGTACCGTCGTGGCACCCAGCGTGTCGGCCCACGCCAGCGGGCCGCGCGGATAGTTGACGCCCTTCTGCATCGCGACGTCGATGTCGGCCGGCGTCGCGATGCCCTCGACAGCCGCATCGGCGGCTTCGTTCGCCAGCATCGCCACCGTGCGCAACACGGCGAGGCCCGCGACGTCGTCGAGGCGCGTCACCGTAATGCCCGCGCGCTGCAGCGCGGCAACGACGCCTGCGTACGCCGCATCGCCGCACGTGTCCGCACGCGCGATCGCAAGTCGCCTGCAGGCCGCATAGTCGAGCGCCAGGTCGAACAGCACGAGGTTGGCAAGGCCCGCCGCTTGCGCGCGCGATGTAGCCGTGCGGCCGTCGCTCGCGGCGAGCCAGGCGTCGCCGATGCTGAAGGCACCGGCCGCCCCGAGGGCGCCAGGCAACGCATTGCCGGCGGCCGCGGCCAAGCGCGCGGCGAGCGGCGCTGCGATCCCGAGTTCACCGTGCGCGGTAACGGGCACGTTGACGTTCGCGGTGGGCTCGGTCGCGGGCGATGGCGGCGAGGCACCTTCGCCGTAGCGATAGAACCCCTGCCCGCTCTTGCGGCCGAACAGGCCGCCGTCGACCATCTCGCGCTGGATCACGGACGGCCGGTAGCGCGGATCGTCGAACGTGGCCGCGTAGACGCTGGACGTGACGGCGAAGTTGACGTCGTGGCCGACGAGGTCCATCAGCTCGCACGGCCCCATCCGGAAGCCGCCGGCTTCGCGCATCACCGCGTCGAGTGTCGCGGCGTCGCACGCGCGCTCGCCGAGCAGGCGCAGCGCCTCGGCGTAGTAAGGCCGCGCACAGCGATTGACGATGAAGCCCGGGGTCGAGCGCGCATAGACCGGCGTCTTGCCCCAGGCGCGCGCGGTGTCGAAGATCGCGGCCGCGACATCGTCGGCCGTCGCGAGCCCGCGCACCACCTCGACCAGCGGCATCAGCGGCACCGGGTTGAAGAAGTGCATGCCGACGACGCGCTCCGGATGCTTGCCGCCGGCCGCCAGCGCGGTGATCGACAGCGACGACGTGTTGGTAGCGAGGATCGCGCCCGGGCCGACGATGACGTCGAGTTCGGCGATGAGCTTGCGCTTGACCGCAAGGTCCTCGACGATCGCCTCGACGACCAGCATCGCGCTGACGCAATCGCCGAGCGCGTGCACGGCGACGATGCGCTCGCCGGCGGCCTGCGCGGCGGCGGCGTCGAGCTTGCCCTTGTCGCGCAACATGGCGAACGTCGCAACGAGCTTGTTGCGCGCGTCCTCGGCGGCGCCCATGCGCGTGTCGAACAGGCGCACAGGCTGGCCGGCCATCGCGGCGACCTGGGCGATGCCGGCGCCCATCGCGCCCGCGCCGATCACGGCGACGATCGCGTCCTTCGGCAATGCAGCCATCGCGCTCAGCGCCCGCTGAACGACGGCGCGCGCTTGGCCATGAACGCGGCCACGCCTTCGCGATAGTCGTCGCTGTGGCCCAGCTCGCGCTGCAGGTCGCGCTCCATCAGCAACTGCGCGGCGAGCGGCTGGTCCTCGGCCGCCTGCAACGCACGCTTGATCGCGGCGAGGCCGCGCGTCGGCGCGGTTGCCAGTTGCGCGAGCGTGCGCTCGACGGTGGCGGTGAACGCGTCGTCGTCGACGCACTGCCAGATCAGGCCCCATGCGGCGGCGTCGGCGGCGGACAGCTTGTCGCCGAGCAGCGCCAGGCCCATCGCGCGCGCGGCACCGACGCGGCGCACGAGGAACGACGTGCCGCCCGCATCGGGGATGAGCCCGATCTTGCAGAACGCCTGGATGAACGACGCGGAGCGTGTCGCGATGACGAGGTCGCACGCCAGCGCGATGTTGGCGCCGGCGCCCGCGGCCACGCCGTTGACGGCGCAGACCACCGGCATCGGTAGCGCACGCAGCGCCAGCACCAGCGGCATGTAGTTGCGCTCGATCGACGCGCCGATGTCGACCGGTGCGGCACCGGGCGCGACGGCGCGATCGGCCAGGTCCTGGCCCGCGCAGAAGCCGCGGCCCGCGCCGGTGAGCAGCAGCACGCGCGCGCCCGCTTCGGCCTTCACCTTGGCGAGCGCCTCGCGCAGCTCCGCGTGCATCGCATCGGTGAAGCTGTTGAGGCGGTCCGGCCGGTTGAGCGTGATGCGCGCGATGCCGTCCGCATACGTGTAGAGGATGGGGCTCTCGGTCGCCATCGCGTTCAGCCCGTCACGTGGCGGCGATGCTGGACGACGCGGAAGCGGCTGGCGACGAACGCCGAATCGGTCAGCGCGGCGTTGGCCGCCGGGTTGGCGCCGGTGCCGTGGAAATCCGAGAACGCGGCCGACTGGTTGACGAACACGCCGCCGGTCAGGTTGATGGACAACGCGACGCCGGTTTCTTCCGCGACGGCGATCGCGTCGTCGATGACCTTGTCGTTGGTCGAGTAGACGGACAGCGTCAACGCGCCGCGATCGTGGACGGCGTCGCCGGCGATCGCCAGGCTCTCCGGCGTGTCGCGCGTGGCAACGACGAACGAGATCGGGCCGAACCACTCGTTGAGCCAGCGATCGCGATCAGCGCTCGTCGACTTGAGGACCAGCGGCGTGCGGATGCGCGCATCCGGGAATTGCGGATGCGGGATCGCGGCCGAGTCGAGCAGCACGGTGCCCGCGGCGCGCGCCTCGTCGACGCGATTCCACACACCGGTGTTCTGCACGGCGCCCAGGATCTCGACGGCGCGCGCGGGATCGCCGAGCAGCTTCTGCACGGCGCCGGTGATCGCGGCGGCCACTTCGTCAAAGCTCTTGTGGCCCTCGTTCGTCTCGATGCCCGTCGCGGGCACGTAGATGTTCTGGGGCGCGGTGCACATCTGGCCCGTGTACAGCGACAGCGAGAACGCGAGGTTGCGCGCGAGGCCCGGGAGGTCGTCGGTGCTGTCGATCACCACCTGGTTGACGCCCGCCTTCTCGGTGAATACCGTCGCCTGGTGCGCGGTCTGCTCGAGCCAGTCGCCATGTGTCGGGCTGCCGGTGAAGTCGATCAGCTTGACGTCGGGGCGCAGCGCCAGCGTGCGCGCGGTGTCGTCGCTCGCCTCGTGCGCGACCAGCGTGACGACGTCGGGCGGGAAGCCCGCTTCGGCGAGGACTTCCCGCGCGGTCTTCACCGCGATCGCGAGCGGCAGGATGGCGCCCGGGTGCGGCTTGACGACCACCGCATTGCCGGTGGCGAGGCTCGCGAAGAGGCCCGGATAACCATTCCACGTCGGGAACGTGCAGCAGCCGATGACGAGGCCGATGCCGCGCGGCACGACGCGGAACACCTTTTCCATCTTGAGCGGCGGATTCTTGCCCTGCGGCTTTTCCCAGTACGCGCGCTGCGGCACGCGTTGCATCTCCGCGTACGCATAGGCCACGGCTTCGAGGCCGCGGTCCTGCGCATGCGCGCCGGCGGCCTGGAAGGCCATCATGAATGCCTGGCCCGTCGTGTGCATTACCGCGTGCGCGGTCAGGAAGCTCTGCTGGTTCAAGCGCGCGAGGATCTCGAGGCACACGCCGGCCCACGCGTCCGGACCAGCCTGCTTCCAGGTTTCCGCTGCGCGCGCGACGTTGGCGAAGAGGATGTCGAGGTCCGCCTTCGGGTAGCTGATGCCAAGGTCGAAGCCGTAGGGCGAGCGCTCGTGGCCGGCGGTGCCGACGGTACCCGCCTGCTCCAGCGCGAAGGGCTTGCCGAGCAGCGCGTCGAACGCGGCCTTGCCGGCCTCCGCGGCGCCTTCGCCATAGACGCGCGGGCTCGGCGACTCGCTGTACGCGCTCCAGTAGCCGCGCTCGGCGATGGCGGCGAGTGCGCCATCCAGCGTGGCGCGGTGCTTGTCGAACAGGGGGTGGGGCATTTCGTTCTCCGCCAATCAATTGGGGTCAGACTCGGTTTAAATGGGGTCAGACTCCATTTTCCAATATCGGTGTCGCGGTGAATTGCGCTGGGGAAAATGGAGTCTGACCCCATTTAAACCGAGTCGGACCCCAATTGATTGTCTAATTCTGGTCGAAGTCAACGACGACGCGGTCGGTGACAGGATAACTCTGGCAGGCGAGCACGAAGCCGCGCGCCACTTCGTAGTCCTCGAGCGCGTAGTTGACGTCCATGTCCACCTCGCCCTCGACGAGCTTGCAGCGGCACGTCGAGCACACGCCGCCCTTGCACGAATACGGCAGCTCGATGCCGTGGCGCAGCGCCGCGTCGATGATGTTCTCGTCGCCGCGCGCCAGCGTGAACGCGCGCGTGCTGCCGTCGATCACCGCCTCGACCATCGTCTCGGTGGCGCCTGCCTCCAGCGCGGGCCGCGGCACGTGCGTGTGCCGCGGGATGCTGGCCGCGAAGCGTTCGACGCGGATGCGCGCTTCCGGATAGCCGCGCGCCGCCAGCGCCGCGTGCACCGCGTCCATCATGCCTTCGGGCCCGCACAGGTACACCACATCGACGCCGTCGAGCGAAATCCAGTGGTCGAGCAACGCGTCGGCCTTGGCGCGGTCGATGCGCCCGTGCAGGAGCTCGATGTCCTGCGCCTCGCGCGACAGCACATGGACGAGATTGAAGCGGTCGAGATAGCGGTCCTTCAGCGACGCGAGCGTCTCGCGGAACATCACCGTCGACGACGCGCGATTGCCGTACACCAGCGTGAATTGCGCGCGCGGATCGGCGGCGAGCGTCGCTTCGACGATCGCGACGATCGGCGTGATGCCGCTACCCGCGGCGAACGCGACGTAGCGCGCCGGCTCGGCGGCCTTGTCCGGCGCGGCCGCCATGAAATGGCCCATCGGCGCCATCACGTCGACGACGTCGCCCGCCTTGAGCGTCGCGTTCGCGTGGTTCGAAAACGCGCCGCCCGGCGCGCGCTTGATCGCGATGGTCAGCGCGCCGCTGGCGGGCGTCGAGCAGATCGAGTACGAGCGGCGCAGATCCTCGCCGCCGACCTGCGCGCGCAGCGTCAGGTGCTGGCCGGGCTGCCAGCGGAACGAGTCGGCCAGCGCGTCCGGCACGGCGAACGTGATCACGACAGCGTCGCGCGTCTCGCGGTCGACGCGGGCAATGGTGAGCGGATGGAAGCGCATGCGTGCTCGGTGCGGTTTGCTCAGTGCGGTTTGCTCAGTGGGGCTTGAAATAGTCGAACGGCTCGCGGCAAGCATCGCAGCGATAGTGCGCCTTGCACGCCGTCGAGCCGAACTGCGACACGAGCGTCGTGGCCTGCGACCCGCAACGCGGACAGGCCGGTCGCGCACGGCGCAACGGGCTGATGCCGGCCACGTCGACCGCCTCAGGCGTGCCGCCCGCGGGCGGCGGCGCGATGCCGAATCCGCGCAGCCGTTCGCGCGCCTCGGGCGCGATCCAGTCGGTGGACCACGCGGGCGCCAGCACCGTGTCGATGCGCACCGGGCCGTCGTCCGCGAGCGCCTGCTCGACGTCGCGCGCGATCATGTCCATCGCCGGGCAGCCCGAGTATGTGGGCGTGATCGTGACGTGCCAACCGGCCGCGTCACGCTCGATGTCGCGCACGATGCCCAACTCGACGATCGACACGACCGGGATCTCGGGGTCCGGCACGGCGGCGAGCCGCTGCCAGGCGTCGTCGACCGTCACCATGTGGCGTCCGGGTAGGCGCGCGGCAGGAACTGCATCTCCGCGAGCATGTGCCCGAGGTATTCGCCGTGGCGGCCTTCGCGACCGCCCGCGTGCATGAACGTCGTCGCGGGATGCGTGAGCGTGGCCGTGGCGAGGACCGCGTCGATCTCCGCAAGCCAGCGCGCGTGCAACGCCGCGCGCGAAGGGAGGACGCTCGCCGCCACGAGTTCCGCATCGGCGGCCAGGTCCGTGAACCATTCGCCGGTGTAAGGCCACAGCGCGTCGAGCGCGCGCTGCATCCGCGCATGCGATTCGTCGGTGCCGTCGCCCAGGCGCACGACCCAGTCGTCGACGCGCTCGACGTGATAGGCCACTTCCTTCAGTGACTTGGCCGCGATGCCGGCGATGTGCTCGTCGCGGGAATGCGTCAGCGCGTCGAGCAGCAAGCGGTACGCGTGGTCGAAGTAGAACTGGCGCGCCAGTGTCATCGCGTAGTCGCCGTTGGGCTGCTCGACGAGCAGCACGTTGCGGAATGCGTGACCGTCGCGGTGGAAGGCGAGCGCGTCCTCGTCGCGCGCCGGGCCGCCGTTGCGGGCCTCCACTTCGCCCGCGTACGCGAGCCACAGCCGCGCCTGGCCCAGCAGGTCGAGCCCCACGTTCGTCGACGCGAGCTCCTCCTCGAGCACCGGGCCCTTGCCGACCCATTCACACAGTCGTTGCGCGAGGATCAGCGGACTGTCGGCGAGTTGCAGCAGCGCATCGACGAGGCGCGGATCTCCGGCTGCCGGCGCGACAGGCGCGGACGCCGACGGCGCTGCGACAGGCGCAGTCGCGGCGCTCACAGGTGCTTGACCTCGTCCGGCATCGGGAAGAACGTCGGATGCCGGTAGATCTTGTCGGCCGCCGGCTCGAACAATTCAGCTCGCTCTTCGGGCGCGGACGCATGCAGGTCCGCCGAGCGCACGACCCAGATCGACACGCCCTCGTTGCGGCGCGTGTAGACGTCGCGCGCGTTGCGGATGGCACCCGGCGCGTCCGCCGCATGCAGGCTGCCGACGTGCTTGTGCGCGAGGCCATGCTGGCTGCGGATGAACACTTCCCACAGCGGCCATTCGTTGCGGGGTGCGGCGCTCATGCGGCCTCCTTGGCGGTGCGTTCGCGCGCGGCCACTTTGGCCGCGTGCGCGAGCGCGGCTTCGCGCACCCAGGCGCCGTCGTCCCAGGCTTTCCGCCTCGTCTCGAGGCGGTCGCGGTTGCAGGGCCCGTTGCCGGCGATCACCGCGAAGAACTCGTCCCAGTCGATCGCGCCGTAGTCGTAGTGACCGGTCTCCGCGTTCAGGCGCAACTCGGGGTCGGGAATCGTGAGGCCCAGGTATTCCGCCTGCGGCACCGTCTGGTCGACGAAGCGCTGGCGCAGCTCGTCGTTGGACAGGAGCTTGATCTTCCATTTCGCGGACTGCGCGCTATGCACGCTGGCCGCATCCGAAGGCCCGAACATCATCAGCGACGGCCACCACCAGCGGTTCAGCGCGTCCTGCGCCATCGCCTTCTGCTCCGGCGTGCCCTTGCACATCGCCATCAGCAGGTCGAAGCCCTGGCGCTGGTGGAAGGACTCTTCCTTGCAGATGCGCACCATCGCCCGCGCGTAGGGGCCGTACGAGCAGCGGCACAGCGGGATCTGGTTCATGATCGCCGCGCCGTCGACGAGCCAGCCGATGGTGCCGATGTCGGCCCAGTTGAGCGTCGGGTAGTTGAAGATCGACGAGTACTTCGACTTGCCGGCCAACAGCGCTTCCGTGGTCTCGTCGCGCGTGACGCCCAACGTCTCGACCGCCGAATAGAGGTAGAGCCCGTGGCCCGCCTCGTCCTGGATCTTGGCCATCAGGATGGCCTTGCGCTTCAGGCTCGGCGCGCGCGTGACCCAGTTGCCCTCGGGCAGCATGCCCACGATCTCGGAGTGCGCGTGCTGCTGGATCTGGCGGACGAGCGTGCGGCGGTAAGCCTCCGGCATCGCGTCCTGCGGCTCGATCTTGACGTCGGCGTCGATGCGCGCCTGGAACGCGCGGTCCTCCGGCGACATCGTGGCGTCGTCCTGCACCGACTTCTGGCCGGTGTCCACCATCTGGGCGTACATGGGATCTCCTCCTTCCGGGAGCGCTGCCCGGGAGACCGAGCCGATACGATACACTTTCGCCATGCCGCCTGCAAATTCCGTATCACGTCCGGACCGGGGCGCCGCCGCTCGCCGCCGCTTCCTGATGCGCACGCTGGCGGCCGACCCGCCGCGTGCGTCGTCGCTGGTCGTCACGGTCTGGGGCGACGCGGTGATGCCGCTGGCCCGCGACGGCGGCCTGTGGCTTCGCGCGCTGATCGCGCTGATGGCGCCGTTCGGCGTCAACGAGCGCGCCACGCGCACCAGCGTCTACCGGCTGGCAAAGGACGGCTGGCTCGCCGGGCGGTCGCAAGGCCGCGAGACGCGCTACCGACTGACGCCGGCGGGCAGGACCCGCTTCACCGAGGCCTATCGCCGCATCTATGCGCCGCACAACGAACGCTGGGACGACGCGTGGGAACTCGTCGTCATGCCGCCGGAGGCGCTGCCGCCGGCGCGGCGCAACGCGGTGCGCGAGACGCTGCAGTGGGCGGGCTTCGGCGCGCTGGCCCCGGGCGTGCTCGCGCGTCCCGCGCTGGGGGGCCGGGGGTTGCCTGACCTTGCGGTGGCGGAGCGTCGCGCGCTGACCGTGTTGGCGGCGCGCGAAAGCGACAGCGACGACGACGACGACGGCGACGGCGACGGTGACGGCGACGGACGCACGCTCGCCTCGGCGGTCGGCACGCTGTGGCCGCTCGCCGACCTCGCCGCGCGCTATCGCCGCTTCCTGGACCGCTTCGGCGCGGCGCCCGAGCATTTCCGCGACGTACCCGACAGCGCGCTGTTCCGCGAGCAGTGCTTCGTCGCGCGCACGCTGCTGATCCACGCCTATCGCCGCGCGCTGCTGCGCGACCCGCTGTTGCCCGCCGCCCTGCTGCCGCTCGACTGGCCCGGCGCCGCCGCGTATGCGCTGGCTCGCGACGTCTATCGGCTGGTGCGGGCGCCTGCGGACGCGCACGTCGCCGCGACGCTGGGCGACGCGAACGGGCGTGCGCCCGGCGACGACACGCCGCGCTTTCCCTGACGCCGCCTCAGGGGGCGCACAGGCCCACAGGCAACGGACTCAAGCCGCGCGGTCCAGCAGCGGGAACGACGCCGTGCCCGCGATGCAGTCGACGAGGTAGAGCGCGAGCCCCAGGTCGCCCGTCCACAGCGAGTATCGGCCGCCGCCGTGCCGCGCACACGCCGCGTCGTACTGGCCGATCGCGTGCATCGCGAACGCGCGGGCACGGTCGAGCCAGCGCGCGTCGCCCGTCCGCGCGTGGAGCTTCAGGAACGCATAGCCGTTGCCCGCGCTGCCGTGGCACAGGTTCGAGCCCTTGACGAGCGGACCGGCCACCCACGTGGTCTCGCCCGCCGCGAGCAGCAGCGCGTCGAGCGTCGGCGGCGCGCCGTCCGCAACCGCGATGACGAAGCCCGGCGCCCCATGGCAGAACTGGACGAGCATCGCGCCCGGCTTTTCGTTGACCGGCAGCAGCCACGCCGGCCAGTTGGCAAGCGCACCGTCGACCAAGGCGCTGCGCGCGAGCGTCGTCGCGATGACGTCGCGCCACGCGTCGGCCTGCGCGGGCTCGAGCAGCGCCTGGCCGCGCAACAGCACGGCGGCGTTGCCGGCGAAGCCATGCACGGCACCCAGGTAGGACGTGTGCCAGCCGTACATGTCCTGCGTCCAGTAGCGGCAACGATGTTCGGCGGACGCTTCGAGGGCGGCCTCGAGGCGCGCGGCGCCCGCGCGGAACAGCGCCTGCCAGCGCGCGTCGCCGGTGGCCTCGTGGCGCTCGAGCGCGATGCGCATCGAGCCCGGCGCGCCCCACATCAGCTCGCGCGTCGGGTTCTCGAGGTTGGCGGCAACCGACGCAGCGAGTGCGTCGTCGAGTGCCGGCGTGGGTGCGAGCATCGTCGCGAGCGCCTGCAGGCCCGCCTCGCCCATCAACCAGCTGCGCGGCGAATCGGCGGGATTGCGCGCGATCCACGCGCGGTTGGCCGCGACCAGCGTGTCCAGCGTCGCGTCATCCAGGCCCGGCCACGGCGTGCCGACGCGCCGATGCAGCTGCGCGAGCGCCCACCAGACGCCCGCGGCGCCGTAGTACAGCGGCGTGAGGCCGGGGCCCGCCTCACCATCGTCCGGATGCACGGGCCAGGTGCCGTCCTGCAAGCGAGCGCGAAGCGCGTCGTCGACGATCGCTTCGATCGTGTCCTGCGCGCGCTGCGCATCCCACGCAGCACCGGACAGCGGTTCGTGACGAGCGCTGTCGAAGAGTGACGACCCGGCGCTCGCCGATGACGTCATGCGGCGCCGAGCAACCCGCGCTGCGCGAGGTTGCGCGCCAGCGCGGCAGCGCCGAACGTCCACGGCGCGATCGCGCTCGCGTGGTCGACGCGGTTGACGAGCGCACCGAGCGTCGCCGTCGACACGGTGACGATGTCGCCGACCGCGTGCGTGAAGCCCTGGCCCTTCGCGTAGCGGTCCTCGGTGGGCGCGAACATCGTGCCGAGGAACAGCATCAACCCGTCCGGATACTGGTGGTTGGGCCCGATCGCCGCGGCGACGAGTTCCAGCGGATCGCGGCTGATCTCCTTCATCGACGAGTGGCCGTCGAGCACGAAGCCGTCCTCGCCCTCGACCTTCAGCGCTATCTCGCAGGCGCGCACGCTGTCGAGCGTGAAGTGCTCGTCGAAGAGGCGCACGAAAGGCCCGATCGCCGACGATGCGTTGTTGTCCTTCGCCTTGCCCAGCAGCAGCGCGCTGCGGCCTTCGTAGTCGCGCAGGTTGACGTCGTTGCCGAGCGTCGCGCCGGCGACGGCGCCGTCGGGCGCGACGGCCAGCACGATCTCGGGCTCCGGGTTGTTCCACGTCGACGTCGCCAGCACGCCGATGTCGGCGCCCACGCCCACGGACGCCAGCGGCGCCGTCTTCGTGAAGATCTCCGCGTCCGGGCCGATACCCACCTCCAGATACTGCGACCACGACTTGCGCTCGACCAGCACGCGCTTGAGTTCCGCCGCCTGGTCGGAGCCGGGGACGATCGCGCGCAGGTTGTCGCCGACGATCGCCATGATCGCGGCGCGCGTTTCTTCCGCCCGCGACGGGTCGCCGCGCGCCTGTTCCTCGATCACGCGCTCCAGCATGCTCTTGACGAACGTGACGCCGCTCGCCTTGATCGGCTGCCAGTCGCAGGGCGCGAGGAACCACGGCCGCGAGGCGTCGCGCGAACGCGGATCGGAATTGACCAGCAACGCCGCGGTGTCGCCGATGCGCGTCGCGGTGCCGCGTGCGCGGATCGCAGCCACCGCGTCGCGGCGCGCGTACAGCTCGCTGGTCGTCGGCGCGACGCCCGCGAGATCGTAGACGCCGTCCGCGCGCACGAGCACCGGCGTCGGTCCTCCATACGCCGGCACCCAGGCGCGGGCGACGAGCGTCGCGCGGTCGTGGTCGGCGGGGAGGGTCGCGGCGGGGGCTAGATGCGCTTTCATCATGGCGGGCGGGTCTCGGGAGGTTGCGTCGTGCGGGGGATCGCGCGCGAACTGCGCGGCGCGACGTGCGTGGTGATTATCGCGCGCGTGCCGCGCCGCGCTGCAGCAGGCCGTTACAATCGCGCCGCCATGCCCGCAACCGCGCCCGCGCCGAGTCCCTATCCGCACCTGCTGGCGCCGATCACGCTGGCCGGCGTGACGCTGCGCAACCGCACGGTGATGGGCTCGATGCACATGGGCCTGGAGGACCGCTTCTGGACCTACAGCCGGCTCGCCGCGTTCTACCGCGCGCGCGGCGGGTGGTGCGGGCCTGATCGTGACCGGCGGCGTTGCGCCCGACATCCGCGGCTGGCTGACGCCGTTCGGCGGCACGCTGAACCACGTCGGCGCCGTGCCGGTGCACCGCACGGTGACGCGCGCCGTGCACGAAGCCGGCGGCCGCATCGTCATGCAGATCCTGCACTCGGGCCGCTACGGCTACCACCCGCTCGTCGAGTCGGCGAGCGCGATCAAGTCGCCGATCTCGCCGTTCCCGCCACGCGCGATGACCGACGCGCGGATCGAGACGGTGATCCGCCACTACGCGCGTGCGCGCGGCTGGCGCAGCTCGCGGGCTACGACGGCGTCGAGGTGATGGGCAGTGAGGGCTATTTGCTGGAACCAGTTCCTGTCCCGCCACGTCAACACGCGCACGGACCGCTGGGGCGGCGGCATCGAGGGCCGGATGCAGCTGCCGCTCGCGGTGGTGCGTGCCATCCGCGCGAAGGTGGGCCCCGCGTTCGCGATGGTCTACCGGCTGTCGCTGATCGACCTGGTGCAGGACGGGCAACACGATGGACGAGACGATCGCGGTGGCGCAAGCGCTGGCCGATGCCGGCGTCGACGCCATCAACACCGGCATCGGCTGGCGAGGCGCGCATCCCCACGATCGGCACGATCGTGCCGCCCGGCGTTCCGCAGCATCACCGGCACGGTGAAGCGCGCGCTCTCCATCCCGGTGATCGCGTCCAACCGCATCAACACGCCGGAGCTCGGCGAGGACATCGTCACTGAGCGGCGACGCGGACATGGTGTCGATGGCGCGGCCCTTCCTCGCCGACGCGGAGTTCGTCGCGAAGGCGGCGCGCGGCGAGGCCGACGCGATCAACACGTGCATCGCCTGCAACCAGGCCTGCCTCGACCGCACGTTCAGCGGCCAGCGCGCCACCTGCCTCGTGAATCCGCGCGCGAGGCCGCGAAACCGAATTGCGCATCGAGCCTGCGCGCTCGCCGCGGCGCGTCGCCGTCGTCGGCGCCGGCGTCGCAGGGCCTCGCCGCGGCCACCACCACGGCCGAGCGCGACCATCGCGTCGTGCTCTACGAAGCAAGCAACGAGATCGGCGGCCAGTTCCGCCTGGCGATGCGCATCCCCGGCAAGGAGGATTTCGCGCACACGCTGCGCTATTTCCGTCACCGCATCGCAAAGACCGGCGTCGACCTGAGGCTCGGCGCGCAGACCTGGATGCCGAGCTCGCGCGCGACTACGACGACGTGATCGTCGCGAGCGGCGTCGCGCCGAGGATGCCCGCGCTGCCCGGCATCGACCATCCGAAGGTCATCTCGTACGCGGACCTGCTGTCGGGCCGCCGCACGGCCGGCCCGCGCGTCGCCGTGATGGGCGCCGGCGGCATCGGCGTCGACGTCTGCGCCTATTTGCTGGAGCCACCGCACACCGATGCGCACGCCTACATGGCGGAATGGGGCACCGATCCCGCGGTGCTCGAGCCCGGCGGCGTGCGCCCGCCGACGCCGGCGACGCCGCGCGAAGTGACGCTGCTGCAGCGACGCGACGACGCGCGGCGCATGGGCTCCGGCCCTGGCAAGACCACCGGCTGGGCACATCGCATCGTGCTGAAGCGCCACCGCGTGCAGATGCTGGCCGGCGTCGAGTACCTGCGCATCGACGACCTGGGCCTGCACATCCGCGTCGACGGCGCGGAGCGCGTGCTCGACGTCGACCATGTGATCGTCTGCGCGGGCCAGGAATCCGTGCGCGCGTCCGCGGAACTGTCCGGCCCGCGCGTGCACGTCATCGGCGGCGCTGCGCGCGCGGCCGAGCTGGATGCCGAAGCGGCCATCCGCAACGGCGTCGAGTGCGCGGCCGCGCCTTCGACGCGACGCCGGGCGCCTCTCCTACGCCACGCGCCGGCGCCGGCTTGCAGGCGCGCGCCGCGTCTCGCGCGACACTGGCCCCATCGACATGCCTCGCATGCCAACGATGAAAGGGTCGATGATGAGCACGCCAATGAACACGCCGACGCGCAATCGACGCTGGTCCGCCGTCGTTGCCGGCACCGCGCTCGCTTCACTGTTTGCGTTCGGCACGTTGACCGCCGCCGCAAGCGACGGCGACGGAGCCCAGAGCTTCACGCGGAACCAGGCGCAATACGGGCCGATCTATGCGCCGCCGCAGCCGTATTACTACGCGCCCTATCCGACGTACAACGCGCCCACGTACTACGGTCCCGCGTATTACGCGCGCGGCACGACGCGGCCGACGGTGGTGATGATGGCGCCCGCGGCGCCCGGCTACGTCACGTACGGAACCTACGATGCGGACGACGGCCGGCCGACGTCGTATTCGTCGCCGTCGCTGCCGGGTTCGTCGCAGGCCCCCGACGAGGACGGCCCGTCCGCGCCCAAGGGCCAGTAGCCCGCAGTTGTCTCGACGCGCGGCGCGCCGTTCAGTCGGCGCCCGCGCGTTTTCGCATCGCGAGCGTCAATGTCTTCCGCGCGTCGCCGAAGCCGGCCCAGGGATCGACGCGCCGATGATCGAGATAGCGTTCCGCGGTCTTCACGTTGAAGCAGTCGAAGCGCACGTCGCGCGCAAGATCGGTCCATTCGATCGGCATCGCCACCGGCGCGCCCTTGCGCGCACGCACGCCATACGGCGCGACGGCCGTCGACCCCATCGCGTTGCGCAGGTAATCGATGAAGATCCTGCCCTTGCGCCGGGCTTTGCTCACCGTCGTCACGTAGCGCTCCGGATAAGTCGTGGCCATCAGCTCGGCGACCGCCTTCGCGAATCCTTTGGCCACGTCCCACGTTACGGTGGGCCGCAGCGGCACGACGACGTGCAGGCCCTTGCCGCCGGTGGTCTTGACGAATGCGGGCAGCGCCAGCTCCGTGAGCAAGGTGCGCAGCGCGGTCACCGCCTCGACGAGCGTCTTCCACGCGACCGCATCGTCGGGATCGAAATCGAAGATCAGCTGGTCCGGCCGGTCGATGCGCGGCGCGCGCGAACCCCAGGGATGCATCTCGATGACGCCCCATTGCACGAGCGCGGCGAGCGCCGTGGCCGACGACGCTTCCGCGTACGGCACCGTGCCCTTGCCTTCCGGGACGTCGATGCGGCCGACGCTGGCCGGCAAGCTCGGCGGCGCGTGCTTCTGGTAGAAGCATTCGCCCTGCCAACCGTCGGGACAGCGCACGAGCGACAGCGGCCGCGCGGACACGTAAGGCAGCATCAGCGGGGCCACCGCCGCGTAGTACGCCGCGACGTCGCGCTTGGCAAGGCCGACCTCCGGAAAGTAGAGCTTGTCCGGGTTCGACAGCTTGACGCCGGCGATTTCCGCGGCCGCCGGCGCAGCGGACCTGGCGGCGGCCCTTTTTGCGATCCCTGCGGCGCCTTGGTTGGCAGCCTTGACTGGGAGAGCGCGCCTCATGGCCGCTCGCGCACGACGTCCGCGGGCTTCTTGTCGAGCCGCAGGCCGTGGAAGACGGGATGGCGCAGCGTGCCGTCCGCCGTCCATTCGGTGAACGATATCTCGGCGACGAGCGACGGCTTCACCCAGTGCACGCCTTTCGCCGCGTAACCGGTAGGCGGATTCGCGAACGGCGGCGTGGCCCGCTCGAGCGCGGCGAGCTTGCCGGCGAGCGCCGCCAGCGTCGCGTGGTCGAAGCCCGTGCCGACGCGGCCGCTGTAGCGCAAGGCCTTGCCGTCGTAGACGCCCAGCAGCAACGCGCCGATGCCCGTGCGGCTCGCGCGCGGATCCGTGTAGCCGCCGATCACCATCTCCTGGCGCGCGTCGCACTTCACCTTGACCCAGTCGCGGCTGCGCTTGCCCGCATAGCCTGCATCGGCGCGCTTGCTGACGAGTCCTTCGAGACCCAGCTTGCGGGCCTGCGCCAGCAGGTCCTTGCCCGATGCCGCAACGGCGAGGCTTTCGCGCACGCCGTCGGGCGGCGCCGCGAGCAGTGCGTGCACGACCTTCTTGCGCGACGCGAGCGGCACCGCGCGCAGGTCGTAGCCGTCCACGAAAGGCGCGTCGAACACGAAGTACGTCATCGGCGCCGCGTCTGCGCCGCGCTCCGGCGACAGCGCGTTCTGCAAGGCCTGGAAGCTCGTGCGGCCCTTCGCGTCGACGACGGTCAGCTCGCCGTCGAGCCACGCACCGGAAAGCGGCAGCGCGGCCAGCGCCTTCGCGAGCGCAGGCAGCGCCGCGGTCCAGTCGTTGCCGTTGCGCGTCACCAGTTTCACGCGGCCGCGCTCGATGCGCGCCAGGATCCGGTAGCCGTCGAACTTGATCTCGTGCAGCCAGCCGTCGCCTTCGACAGGCGCCTTGACGAGCGTCGCCAGCATCGGTGCCAGCGTCGCGGGCAGCTTGGCGCGGCGCGCGCCCGGCAGCGTCGCCAGGTCGGGCATCGCCGCATCGTCGTCGGCCCGCGCAGCCGTTTTGCGCGTGCCGGCTTTCGGCGCAGCCTTGCCCGCTGTCGCGCTCGCCTTCCCGGGAACCTTGCCGTTCGCACGCAGCGGCTTCACCGCGCCGCGCGCGACGTTGGCCGCCACCGACAGCTTCGATTCCCACACGCGGTCATGGTCGCCGGCGATGGCACCCATGTCGCGGCCCGATGCGACGCTGCGATCCTCGCCGTCGACGATCGCGCTGCCCGCGCCCGGCCGCGCCCATGCATCGCGCTCCTTGATCAGCAGCCACGCTTCCTTGCCGTTGCCGCCGTAGCCACCGTGCGTGCGCACCAGCGCCCAGCCCCCGTGCAGCTTCTCGCCATCGAGCTCGAATTTCAAGTTGCCGGCCGCGAGGCCCTTCTGTGGATCGCCCTGCGGCGTCCACGTGCCGCGGTCCCACAGCATTACCGTGCCGCCACCGTACTGGCCCGAAGGGATCGTGCCTTCGAAACCGCCGTACTCGACCGGATGGTCCTCGACGTGCATCGCGAGCCGCTTGTCCGCGGGATCGACACTCGGTCCCTTCGGCACCGCCCAGCTCAGCAGCACGCCGTCGAGTTCGAGCCGGAAGTCGTAGTGCAGGTGACTCGCGGCGTGCTTCTGGATCACGTAGCGCAGCGGGCCGGCCGTGCGGCGACCGACGCGTCCGCGCGGCTCCGGCGTCGCCTTGAAGTCACGCTTCGCGTGATAGCGGGCGAGCGTCATCCGTTCACGCGGCCTTGCGGCGGCGGACGACCTTGGCGGCCACGCGCTTCGTCGTCGTCGCGCGCGGCTTCGCCGCCGGCGCCGCGGCGGCCTTGGGCGGCGTGCGCGCACCCGCGCCGCCCAGGCTCTTCTGCAACAGCGCCGCGAGGTCGATCACCTCGGCGCCGCGCGGCGCGGCGCCTTCGCTTTCGGGCGCCGTGATCTCGTGCGTCTGGCCACGCTTGATCTTCTCGTGGATCCGCTTCATCAGATCCGCGTGGTACGAGTCGTGGAAGTCGGCGGGCTTCCAGTCGGCGGCAAGATCGTCGATCAGGCGCTTGGCGAGTTCGAGCTCCTTCGTCGTCAGGCCCGCCGCCTTCGCGCCGTCGGCGGGCAGGTCCAGGCCCGACAGGTTGCGCAACTCGTCCTGGTAGCGCAGCGTGTTCAGCACCAGCACCTTGCCGGCCGGCGCCACCATCGCCAGGTGCTTGGTCGTGCGCAGCACGAACTGCGCGACGCCGACGCGGCCGGTCGCCTTGAGCGTCTCGCGCAGCAGCGCGTACACCTTCTCGCCGCCCTTCAACGGCGCCAGGTAGTACGGCGTCTCGTAATACGGCGGCGGGATCGCGCCCGCGGGCACGAAGGTCTCGATGTCGATCGTCTTCGACGCGGCGACGTCCGCGCGGCGGAAGTCCTCGTCGGACAGCACGACGTACTGGCCCTTCTCGTATTCATAGCCCTTGACGACGTCGTTCCACGGCACTTCCTTGCCGCTGGCCTTGCTGTAGCGCTTGAAGCCCACCGGGGAGAAGTCGCGCTTGTCGAGCATCGAGAAGCTGAAGCCCTTGCGCTCCTCGGCCGGATAGAGCTCGACGGGCACGTGCACGAGCCCGAACGCGATGGCACCTTTCCACAGGGCACGGGGCATGAGTCCTCCGGTTCAGCGGGGCGTGGCGTCGTCGTGCACCGTCACGGCGACGACATAGGTGGCGGCACAGGCGATGCACAGGTGCAGGCGTGCGCGGACGGGTGCCAGCTCGCCGCATTCGACACAGGCCATCAGCAGCGGCTCGCCCGCCTCCGCGCGCTGGCAGCCGTCGGTGGCGCACAGGGCGCGGGTGCAATGCTCGCAATCGACGGGACACAGGCGCATGCAGGGACGCTCGAGACGGGCGCGTGACCAGGCGACTATACCGCGCCACCACGCAGCGCTCCGATCGGACACGCGCCCGACGCATTGTCGCCGCATCGCCGACACGGCGGCCCGAAAGCTTCGGAGGCTTGGACGCGCGTCCAAGCCCTCGCTGGCATGAACAGCGTACGCTTGTAGGACGATGCCTACAAACGCCAGCCCGCCGCGCGCGCCCGGATTGCGCGGCGCACCCGCACTCAGCTGGGCGCTGCGGCAGCGGCGCCAGGCGTCCCGCGGCCTGCGCGCAGGGCGTCTGGCGCTGGCGCTGATGTTGCCGCTGGCCGCGGCCACGGCATGGGCCGCCGACCCTCGGCCCGCCGTCCGGCTGGTCGTGCCGACGGGCGCGGGTGGCTCCGGCGACCGGCTGGCCCATCTGGTCGCCGGCGAGCTCGCGCCGCTGCTGGAGGCGCCGGTGGACATCGCGCTGATGCCGGCCCAGGGCGGCGTCGCCGCGCTGAATGCCGTCGCGGCGGCGCCGCCCGACGGGCGCACGCTGGGACTGGTGCTCAGCTCGCCGCTCATCGCGGGCAAGCTGCTGACACGCGACGCCGCGTACAACCCGGTGGAGGATTTCGACTGGCTGGCGATCATCGGCCGTTACGGCAACGCGCTGGTGGTGCGCGCGAACGACCCGGCCGCGACGTTCGCACAATGGCTCGAGCGTGCGCGCACGGCGCCGAAGCCGCTGCGCTACGCGAGCCTGGGTGCCGCGAGCGCGGGCAACCTCGCCGGCGAGTTCCTGCGCGCCGAGCAGCATGCACGGCTGGTGCACGTCGAGTACCCGACCGCCGTGAACGCGTATGCGGCACTCGCCGCCGGCGACATCGACGCGCTGTTCGACGGCACGCCCGGCGCAGCCGCGCGTGCCGTGCGCGGCGATACGCGCGTGCTCGCCGTGACGTCGCACGAGCGCGACCGCGCATTCGCCGACGCGCCGGCATTCGGCGAGCTGTGGCCGGGCCAGTCCTTCGAGCTCTGGTTCGGCCTCGCGGCGCCGCGCGGATTGCCGCCGCCGGCGCGTTCGTCGCTGGTCGCGGCCATCGGCGTGCTGCTGCTGGACCGGGACTTTCCCGCGCGGCTCACCGCGCTGGGCGTGCGCTTCGTGGGCCTGGGCGGGGCCGATGCATCGCAGTTCGTGCGCGACGACGTCGTCCGGCAGGCTGCGCTGATCGCGCGGATGCAGATCCCGGTCACCGAGCGTCGCTAGCGCGTCGCGCCTCCGGCAGCTTGCGTGCGGGCGCGGGATGCGAGTGCGCTATCCTCGCGTCCACGGTGCACGACGGCGCGGACAGGCGCTGCGCCCGGCACCCCAGGGGACCCGATGGACAAACGCGCGACGCGACTCGCCCACGGCTGGCATCGACCTGCGAGCCGCACCCGCACGTGCTGGCAGGCGCTCGCGCTCGCGGTGCTGATGGCAGGCTGCGTGACGACGGCGCCCAAGCCCGACGCAACCGGCAGCCCCGCACCGTCGGCGGCGACCGGCGCGGCAACCGGCGCGGCAACCACGCCGGCGGCGCCGAACACACCGGGGGCACCGGGAGCGCCGGGTTCCGCCGCGACACCGGCACCGCCCAAGCCTGTCTGCCAGCCCGAGCCGTTCTGCATGTCCGACTGCAAGCGCCAGGGCTACCCCACCGGCTACTGCAACCTCCGCTGCGGCTGCTGACGATGTGGTCCCCTGCTGATCGTTATCCCGATCCGGCCGTGCACGTGCTGGACCCGCGCTTCGCGCGCTACGTGCTGTTCAACGCCGCCGTCGAGCGCCTGGCCACCGGCTGCCGCTGGGCGGAAGGCCCGGTGTGGTTCGGCGATGCGCGGATGCTCGTGTGGAGCGACATCCCCAACAACCGGATGCTGCGCTGGGACGAGGAGACGGGCGCGGTGTCGGCGTTCCGCAGGCCGTCCAACCACGCCAACGGCAACACGCGCGACCGCCAGGGCCGCCTCGTCACCTGCGAGCACGGCGCGCGCCGCGTGACGCGCACCGAATACGACGGCACGCTGACGGTGCTGGCCGACCGTTACATGGGCCGCCCGCTGAATTCGCCGAACGACGTCGTCGTCCATGCGGACGGCGGCGTGTGGTTCAGCGATCCCACGTTCGGCATCCTGGGCGACTACGAGGGCCACGCGGCGGACGCCGAACTTGGCACGCACGTCTATCGCGTGGATCCCGCCACGGGCGCGCTCGCGGCCGTCTGCACGGAGATCGCGCGGCCCAACGGCCTCGCGTTCTCGCCGGACGGCAAGCTCCTGTACATCGTCGAGTCGGGGCAGGTGCCGCGGCGCATCCACGTGTACGACGTGGTCGACGACGGCCGCGCGCTGGCCAACGGCCGCGTGTTCGTCACGTGCGGCGCCGGCGAGGCACCGGACGGTTTCCGCATCGATGTCGACGGCAACCTGTGGTGCGGCTGGGGCACCGGGCCCGGCAAGGACGGCGTGCGCGTGTTCGCGCCGGACGCGACGCCGATCGGCCACATCGATCTTCCCGAGCGCTGCGCCAACGTCTGCTTCGGCGGCCGCATGCGCAACCGCCTGTTCATGGCGGCGAGCCAGTCGGTCTACGCGCTGTACGTGAACACGCGCGGCCTGGCCGGCGGCTGAGCTCGGCACGCCACGATGCTTGCGCACCTGTCGGGCGCCACGCGCGTCTATTTCATCCTGGGGCACCCGATCGCGCAGGTGAAGTCGCCGGCCGGCGTCACGCGCGAGTTCGCGAGCAAGGCACGCGACGCGGTGATGATCCCCATCGACGTCGCGCCCGAGCATTTCGCCGCGTTCGTCCAGGCCGCGAGCGTCGCGCGCAACGTCGACGGGCTGCTGATCACCGTCCCGCACAAGTTCGCCGCATTCGGCCACTGCGACACGGCGACGCACCGCGCCCGCGCGCTGGAAGCCGTCAACGCGATGCGGCGCAACGACGACGGCAGCTGGCACGGCGACATGACCGACGGCAGCGGCTTCCTGCGCGCGCTCGAGCAAGCCGGCGCCGTGCCGGCCGGCGCGCGCGCGCTGCTCGTCGGCGCGGGCGGTGCCGGCGGCGCAATCGGGCTGGCGCTGATCGACGCCGGCGTCATGGAGCTCGCGGTGCACGACCAGAACACCGAGCGCCGCGACGCGCTGATCCGCAAGCTGCGCGACACGACCGACTCGCTGGTGACGATCGGCGCGGGCGATCCCGCCGGCTACACGATCGTCGCCAACGCCACGCCGATGGGCATGCGCGCCGGCGACCCGCTGCCGGTGGAGACGGGCGCGCTCGAGCGCGACGCGGTGGTCGGCGACGTCGTCACGCATCCGGAGATCACGCCGCTGATCGCGGCGGCGCGTTCGCGCGGCTGCCGCACGGCCACCGGCGTCGACATGTTCAACGCGCAACGCGAGCTGCTGGCGGAATTCCTGCTGGGCGACGCCGACCAGGATCGCGCGTAGGGTCGCGCGCGGCGCCGCGTTCGCCGCGCACCACAGCCTTGGGACGGGACGCGGCGCTTGCCGCGCGTCAGGCCAGTTCCTGCGTGCGCCGCATCCGGCTCGCGATCAGCGCCAGCGCGACGGCGCACATCGCCAGCGGCACGAACGCCGCCACCGGCCGGCCCGTCAGGTCCCACGCCGCGCCGCAGATCACCGCCACCAGCACCGCGCCGCCATAGCTCAGCGTGAACACGCCGGCGGAGGTGCGCGCGACGTCGTCCGGCTTGCACAGCAGCGGCGGCAACGTCAGCGCGATGATCAGCGCGGCGGCGTCGGAGAAGCCCAGCAGCGCCGTCCACATCCAGGTGCGCGGGCCCACGTCGACGACGATGCCGGCGAAGGCCGCCAGCGACACGACGCCGGACAGCACGTAAGGCCATGCGCGCCGCTCGACGCGCGCCGCCACGGCGAGCAGCAGCAGCGATGCCGGCAGCTGGCCGAAGTTGAGGCCGCTCAGCGCACCGCTGATGAGGTCGGGGCGGCCGCGGCTCGTGAGGAAGATCGGCAGGAACGTGTTGGTGGCGAAGTAGATCGCGTTGATGCACAGGAACAGCGCGCCCAGCCGCCAGACGAGCGGCTTGTGCCAGTCGGGCAGCCAGCGGACCGGCGCCATCGCCTGCGCGGGACGCGGTGCAGGCCGCGGGCCCGTCAGCGCCACGAGCAGCGCGATGACGACGACGGGCAGCGACCACGCGAACAGCGTTGCGCGCCAGCTGCCGTTCACGAGCGGCAGCAGCCACGGCAGCGTGACGACGACCGGGATGATCTCGCCGACGAGCAGGCCATTGGTGTACAGCGCCGTGCCAAGCGCGATGCGCGTCGGCGCCCACTGCTTGACCGTCGTCGGCATCACCGGCTGCATGATCGCCACGCCCGCCGCCATCACCGCGGTGGCGAGCAGCAGGTCGACGAAGCCGCCGGTGGCCGCGCGCAGCGCGGAGCCGCCGGCAACGAGCGCGAGGCCGCCGATCAGCGCACCCTTGACGCCGACGCGTGCGACCAGCAGCGAGCCCGCGAGCGCGGCGCCGGCGAACAAGAGCGGCGGAATGCCGCCGAGCAGGCCGACTTCGGTGGCGGACAGGTGGAGCTCGTCGCGGATCATCGCCAGCACCGGCGGGACCGCAAGGATCGTCAGGCGCAACGCGACGCCCGCGAGCCAGATGAGGAAAAGCGGCGGCATTGCGTGCGATTGTCGCATGCAGCCTGTCAACGTCCCTGCCGTGCGCGGCGTTCAGTCTCGTCGCCCATCCATCGCTCGCTGACCGCTCCCACGGAGACCGCCATCACCCCGCTCGCCGCCACGCCGCCGCTCGCCTTGCCGCAGCCGTCACCGCAACCGCTGCCGCCGGCATTGCCGCTCGCTGCCCGCTGGCGCCGCGCCCGCGCGCGCGCCGCCGACGCCGCGCTGCTGTATCGGGAAGTCTGGCACCACGCCGAAGGCGCGCGCGGCCGTTACGTGCTGGCGATGGCGCTGCTGGTGGCCTCGGTGCTGGTCAAGCTCGCGGTGCCGTGGCTGGCCGCGCACGCGATCGACGCGTTGCAGGTGCAGGGCCGCGCCGGCCTCGCGCAAGCCGGGCTCGACGTCGCCGCCATCTTCGCCGTGCAGGCGCTCGCGTGGGCACTGCACGGACCCGGCCGCGTGCTGGAGCGCAACGTGGGCCTGGCCGTGCGGCGCAACGTCGCGGCGGCGCTGTACGCGCGGCTCGCCGCGCTGCCGCTCGCGTGGCACGAGCGGCAGACGTCCAGCGACCTGCAGCAGCGCGCCATCGGTGCCAGCCGCGCGCTGTACGACTTCACGCAAGGCCAGTTCGTCTACGTGCAGAGCGCCGTCAACATCCTGGGCCCGCTCGTCGCGCTGACGGCCGTGTCGACAGCCACCGGCGCGCTCGCCGTGCTGGGCTACGTCGTCATCGCCTTCGTGATCCTGCGCTTCGACACGGCGTTGCTGCGCCTCGCGCGCGACGAGAACACGGGCGAGCGCAACTACGCGTCGGCCCTGGTCGACTTCCTGGGCAACGTCGCCACCGTGCAGAGCCTGGGCCTTGCGCGAGCGTCGCAAGCGCTGGTCGGTCGCAAGCTCGACGCGGCGTTCGTGCCGGTTCGCCGCAGCATCGTCGTCAACGAGGCGAAGTGGTGCTTCGTCGACCTGGCAGGGGTGGCGCTCACGTGGCTGCTGGTCACGGCCTATGCACTCGCCACTCGCGATGGCGGCGGCGGGCCGCTGCTGCTCGGGGGCCTCTTCATGGTCTACCAGTACGCGCAACAGGCGGGCGGCGTCGTGGGATCGCTCGCGTCGAACTTCCAGGGCTTCGCGCGGATGCGCGCCGACTACGCGGCCGCGGAGCCGATCCGCACGGCGCCGCTGCCCGCGTCCGCCACGGCAGCCGTCGGCGCGGGCTGGCGCGCGCTGGAAGTGCAGGGGTTGGCCTACGCGCATGCGCCGCGACCCGGCGCCACCGCCGCGGCGGGGCTGGTCGACGCGACTTTCGGCCTGCGCCGCGGCGAGCGCGTGGCACTCGTCGGGCCGAGCGGTTCCGGCAAGAGCACGTTGCTGCGCGTACTGGCGGGCCTCTACGCGCCGACGCGCGGCACGCTGGTCGTCGACGGCGAGCGGCAGCCTGCCGACCGCGCGCTGCGCGAGGTTGCGACCTACGTGCCGCAGGACGCGGAGACGTTCGCCGCGACGCTCGGGGAGAACCTCGGCTTGGTCGCGGAGCTCGACGCGGCCGCCGTCGAGCGTGCGCTGCACGTCAGCGATCTCGCCAGCGTCGTCGGCGGTTGGCCGCAAGGTCTCGCGACGCCGATCGCCGAGCGCGGATTCAACCTCTCCGGTGGCCAGCGACAGCGGCTCGCGCTGGCGCGTGGCTGGCTCGCGGCGGAGACGCGCGGCGCCACGTCGCTGCTGCTGCTCGACGAGCCGACGAGCGCGCTCGACGCCGCCACCGAAGCGCGCGTGCTGGAACGCATGGCTGCGGCGGCACCGGACACGACGATCGTCGCCTCCGTCCACCGGATGAGCGCGCTCGCGCACTTCGATCGCGTCGTGCTGATGCAGGACGGCCGCGTCGTCGACAGCGGACCGGCCGCGGAACTCGCGGCGCGGCAGCCGTTGCTGCGCGAACTGATGGCCAGCGCGCCGCGCGAGACGTAACGCGCGGCGTCAGGCGTCGTCGCGCGCCGTCAGGCGACGACCAGCCGCCACAGCGACGTGATTTCCGCCGCGCGGGCGGCGTGCAAAGGGTCGCCCGCATCGGCGGCCTTCGGGTGGCCCGGCTTCGCGTCGAGCCGCCCCGCCACCGCCAAGCCCGCGGCAGCGATCCATTCCAGCAGCGTGGCGCGCGAGCGCAGCCCCAGGTGCTCGGCAAGGTCCGAAAGGATCAGCCAGCCCTCGCCGCCCGGCGCGAGATGCGCGGCGAGGCCGGCGAGGAAACCGCGCAGCATCCGGCTGTCCGCGTCGTAGACGGCGGCCTCGAGCGGCGAGGCAGGCCGCGCCGGCACCCACGGCGGGTTGCAGACGACGAGCGCCGCGCGACCCTCGGGAAAGAGGTCGGCCGCGACCACGTCGATGCGCGCGGCGAGCCCCAGTTGCGCAAGGTTGTCGCGCGCACAGGCGAGCGCACGCGGATCCAGGTCCGTCGCCACGACGCGCCGCACGCCGCGCCGCGCGAGCACGGCCGCGAGCACGCCGGTGCCGGTCCCGATATCGAACGCGAGGCTGTCCGCCTGCAACGCCGCCGGCAAGGTCGCGCTCGCGACGAGGTCGACGTACTCGCCGCGCACCGGCCCGAACACGCCGTAGTGCGGATGGATGCGGCCGCCCGCCGCCGGCACGGCGATGCCCTTGACGCGCCACTCGTGCGCGCCGATCAGCCCCAGCACCTCGCGCACCGACGTCACGACGTTGCGCGTACCCGGCCCCCATGCTTCGGTGCACGCCGCGGCGACGGCCGGCGCGCGACGCAGCGCGATCGCGTACGACGCATCCAGCTCGACGAGCAGCGCGCCGAGCGTGCGGGCGCGCTGCGCACGGGCGAGGCGCTCGCGATGGAACTGCTCGGCCAGCGGCAACGCCGGCCCCGCCGTGCGACGCCGCGGCGCGCGGTCGATGCGCGCCGCCATCGCGACCAGCATCTGGCGCGCGTTCTGGAAGTCGCTGCGCCACAGCAGCGCGGTGCCTTCGCACGCGAGGCGGTACGCGGCGTCCGCCTTCAACGTGTCGTCGGCGACCACGACGCGCCGCGGCGGCGGCACGCCGCGCTCGGAGCGCCACTGCGCGGAGCGCACGCCGCCGCGCTCGGTCCACTCGACGACCGGGACGTCCGGCACGCTACAGCTCGGTGTACTTGCGGCTCGTGCCGCGCGCCTTGGCGACCGGGTACTTGAGCGCGTTGGCCGCGAGCTTCGCGCGCGCCGCATCGGCGAGGTCGAGGCCGAGCGTGTCGGCGAGGCGCACGAGATAAAGCAGCACGTCGGCAAGTTCCTCGCGCGCCGCGGCGAGCGCCGCGGGCGGCAATGCGCGGCTCTCGCCTTCCGTGAGCCACTGGAAAACCTCGAGCAGCTCGCCGGCCTCGCCGGCCAACGCCATCGCGAGGTTCTTCGGCGAATGGAACTGGTCCCAGTCGCGTTCGCGCGCGAACGTCCGCAAGGCGTCGCGCAGCGCTTCGAGGTCGTTCGTGGTCATCCGCTAGAACGTTTCGTCGGGGCGCAGGTAACGCCACTGGCCGAGCGGCAGCTTGCCCAGCGCCACGCTGCCGCTGCGCACGCGCTTCAATCCCGTCACCACGAGCCCGACGAGCTCGCACATGCGCCGGATCTGGCGCTTGCGTCCTTCGCGCAGCACGAAGCGGAGCTGATCCGCGTTCTGCCACGAGACCTTGGCGGGTTTCAGCTTCACGCCGTCGAGCTCCAGGCCATGCTGCAGTTGCGCGAGCCCGGCTGCGGACAGCGCGCCCTGCACGCGCACCAGGTATTCCTTCTCGACGCCGGAATCGCGGCCGATCAGGTGGCGCGCCACGCGCCCGTCCTGCGTGAACACGAGCAGGCCCGTCGAGTCGATGTCCAGGCGCCCCGCCGGCGCGAGCCCGCGCAGATGCTGCGGCTTGAACGTCGTCCGCGACGGGTCGTCCGGCCAGTGATTCTCCGGGCGGATCAGCACCGAAGCCGGCTCGTAGCCGTGCTCCGCCTGGCCCGATACGTAGCCGATGGGCTTGTGCAGCAGGATGGTGACGCGCTCGCTCTGGTGGTTCAGCGCCGCGCGATCGACGGTGATCCTGGCGTGCGGCGACACGCGCGTGCCGAGCGTCGTCACCACCTGGCCGTCGACGCGCACCCATCCGTTCTCGATCCACTCGTCCGCTTCGCGCCGCGAGCAAAGCCCCTCTTCGCTCATCCGCTTGGACAGGCGCGGCTCGTCGGGGCGGCGGGGCGCGGGTGCGGGCCTGGGGGCGGACGTCGGCGCGGCCGCGGGCGGCCCGCCGCCATGACGCCGCTCATGCGGCCGGGTCGACGTCGGCGCCGCGGGCCGCGGACTGCCGGCGCGCCGCACGGGCGCCTCACCGGCCGCTTCCTTGCGCGCGTCACGGGCCGCCCGTTGCGCGGCGCCGGATTGCTTGCGCGTGCGTCGTCGCGTGCCGCTGGCATCCGCGGATGGTGGCGATGAGGATCCGGGCGACGCCGCGGCATCGCGTCGCGTGGATGGCGTCACGACCGGCACGACCGGCGCGTACGGCGCCGGCGTCGGCGGCCGCACCTTGTTCGCGGCACGCGCCCGCCGCGCGCGCGACGACAGCGGCTTGGGCGCAGCCGGTTCCGCCGCCGGTTGCGCGGGCTTCAACTTGAGCGTGGGTCGCGACATGGCGAACGCCGGTCAGCGCTTCTCCAGCCTCTCCTGCTCGGCGATCGTGTACAGCGCGTCCGGCAGCACGTCGAGTCGCGCGCGCGGGATGGGATCGCCGCTCGCGTCGCTGAAGCCGTACGTGCCGTCGTCGATCTTGGCGAGCGCGCGGTCGATCTGCGCCAGCCGCGTGTCGTCGTGCACGTCGAGGTTGCTGTCGAGCTCCAGCGTCGCGAGCTTCTGCGCGTCGTCCTCGTACTCGCGCGCCGACGCCAGCGCATCGCCTTCGACGCCGCCCTCCTCGCCGGCGCGCGTTTCGCGGGCCCGCAGCAGTTGCCCGCGCATCCGCAGCAGCTCCTTGCGCTTCTTGTCGATGTAGGCGGCGTCGAGCGGCGGGTTCGCGGTCATGGGTCGTTACTCCTCGGGCGGGCATGCGGTTCGTGTTCCGTTACGATAGCGCAGCTTCGCAATCGACGACAGGACCGCGCGACATGGGACGCAAGCTCGAACTCACCGCAGCCGATGGCTTCCGCCTTGGCGGCTATCGCGCGGACCCCGCGGGATCCCCGCACGGCGGCATCGTCGTGCTGCAGGAGATCTTCGGCGTCAACGCGCACATGCAGTCGGTCTGCGACCGCTACGCGGCCGCCGGCTACGTCGCGCTGGCGCCGGCGCTGTTCGACCGCGCCGCGCGCGACGTCGAGCTCGGCTACGGTCCCGACGAGCGCACGCGCGGGCAGGCATTGCGCGGCGCGGTCGCCGTCGACGCGTCGCTGCTGGACGTCGCCGCCGCGCGCGACGCGCTGGCAGCCGACGTCGCGAAAGTGGCGGTCGTCGGCTTCTGCTGGGGCGGCACGCTGGCGTGGCTTGCTGCGGGCAGGCTCGCCGGCTTCGCCTGCGCGGTGGCCTACTATGGCGGCGGCGTGCTGGCGACGCCGGATCTCGCGCCCCAGTGCCCGGTGCAGATGCACTTCGGCGAGCGTGACGCGCACATCCCGATCGACGGCGTGCGCGCGTTCGCCGCTGCGCATCCCGGCGTGGAGGTCTACACGTACCCCGCCGACCACGGCTTCAACCGCGACGTGGGCAGCGCCTACGATCCCGCCGCGGCGGCGCTCGCGGCGGAGCGCACGGCCGGGTTCCTGCAGCGCTTCGTCGGCTGACGTCGCCCGCGTAGTCCTGCGGCCGACGCCGTTTGTAGGCGTCCGCTGACGCCGTGAGTGCATGACGATTGCTTAAGATTCGGCGGCTCCCCCGTACCGCCATGGCCGCCGCACCTTCCATCGACACTTCGCCGACGCCCTATGGCCGCGCACCGCTGCCGCCCGCGGGCTTCGTGGCGCTCGCCGTCGCGCTGCTCGCGCTCGCGCTGATCGCGGCCCTCTTCTACCGCTCGCTGATGGCGAGCGTCGAGTCCTCGGCCGGCGTCTCGCATACATTGTCGGTGCTCGAATCGCTGGAGTCGCTGCTGTCCAACGTCAAGGACGCGGAGACGGGCCAGCGCGGCTACCTGCTCACCGGGCAGACCACTTACCTGGCCCCCTTCCAGACCGCCGCGCCGCGCGCACAGGCGGGCCTCGCGTCGCTGAAGGAACTGATCGGCGCCGATCCGGCGCAGCAGCAGCGGCTCGCGCTGCTCTCGAAGCTCGTCGGCGCCAAGATGGACGAGCTCAACGCCACGATCGCGTTGAAGCAGAAAGGCGACGGCGCGGCCGCGCTCGCGGAGGTGATGACCGATCGCGGGCGCGCGACGATGGACCAGATCCGCGCGGTGACGGCCGACCTGATGCGCGTCGAGCGCAACTCGCTCGCCGACCGCGAGGACGAGCTCGCGCGCACGACGCGCGCCGCGCTGCTGTGGATGATCGGCGCGTGCACGCTGGTGGCGCTGATCGTCTGCGGCGGCGCCGTCGTCGCGTCGCGCGATTATCGGGCCCGCCAGCGCGAGAACTGGCTGCGCAGCGGGCAGATCGGGCTCGCGGAAGCGCTGCAGGGCGACCGGCGCCTGGAGGAAGCCGGGGCCGACGCGGTCGGCTACATCGCGTCGCGGATCGGCGCGCCGCTCGCCACGCTGTCGAAGCCGGCACCCGGCGGCGCGCTGGAGCGCGTCGCCGCGTACGGCCATGCGGGCGACGCGACGCCCGACGACGCGCTCGGCCGCCAGGCGCTCGCCGATCGCCGCGTCATCGCGGTGGACGACGTGCCCGCCGGTTACTTCGCGGTCCATTCGAGCCTCGGCAACGCGCGCCCGGGCGCGCTGCTGGTGGCGCCGCTGGTCGCCAACGGCCGCGCCGAAGGGGTGGCGGAGTTCGGCTTCTTCGGCGCCGCGCCGGACTGGGCGCGCGACTACGTGGCCCGCGTGACGGAGCCGCTCGCCGTGGCCGTGCGCACCGCCGGCGACCGCACGCGGCTCGAGACGCTGCTCGAGGAGACGCAGCGCCAGGCGGAGGAACTGCAGACGCAGCAGGAGGAGCTGCGCGTCACCAACGAGGAACTCGAGGAACAGGGCAACGCGCTGAAGGAATCGGCGGCGCGGCTCGAGGAGCAGCGCGCGGAACTCGAGCAGACGAACGCGCACCTGGAGGAACAGGCCGACGCGCTCGCGACGCAGAAGCAGGCGCTGGCCGACAACCAGGTGACGCTGCGCCAGCGCGCGACGGCGCTCGAAGAGGCCAACCGCTACAAGAGCGAGTTCCTGGCCAACATGAGCCACGAGCTGCGCACGCCGCTCAACTCGACGCTGATCCTCTCCAAGCTGCTCGCGGAAAACCGCGGCGGCAACCTCACGCCCGAGCAGACCAAGTTCGCGCAGACCATCTACTCCGCGGGCAACGATCTGCTGACGCTGATCAACGACGTGCTCGACCTCTCCAAGATCGAGGCGCGCAAGGTCGAGCTCGACGTGCAGCCCGTCAACGTGCGCCAGCTCGTCGAGAGCCTGCGTGCGACGCTGGAACCGCTCGCCGCGCAGAAGGGCCTGGAATTGCGCATCGCCGTCGCGCCCACGGTGCCCGTGACGATCGCCAGCGACGCGCAGCGCGTGGCGCAGGTGCTGCGCAACCTCCTCTCCAACGCGATCAAGTTCACTGACCACGGCCACGTGGCGCTGGACGTCGCGCGCGCCGGCGCGTCCTCGCTGCGCTTCGCGGTGCGCGACACGGGCATCGGCATCCCGGCCGACCAGCAGCAGGTGATCTTCGAGGCGTTCCGCCAGGCGGACGGCTCGACGCACCGCAAGTACGGCGGCACGGGGCTCGGGCTTTCGATCTCGCGCGACCTCGCGACGCTGCTGGGCGGCGACGTCGCGGTAACCAGCGCGCCGGGCGTCGGCAGCACGTTCACGCTGACGCTGCCGGTCGCGCTCGATCCGCTCGCGGCGCCCAGGGCCGGCGTGCCCGCGACGCAGCGCACCGCGGCGCCACAGGCCGCGGCCGCGACTGCCACGCATGAACGCGCGCCGCGCGAGGACAACGGCTGGATCGCCGACGACCGTCACGCGTTGGCGCCCGCCTCGCGGCGGCTGCTCGTCGTCGAGGACGACCGCCGTTATGCCGAAGTGCTGCGCGACCTGGGCCGCGAGCTGGGCTACCAGGTGATCGCCGCGCAGACGGCCGGCGACGGCCTCGACGCCGCGCGTCGCCACGCGCCGACGGCGGCGCTGCTCGACATCAACCTGCCGGACCAGTCGGGCCTGGCGCTGCTCGACCGCTTCAAGCGCGACCCGCAGCTGCGCGCCATCCCCATCCACATCACGTCGGTGCTCGACTACTCGCGCGACGCGCTGGAGCGCGGCGCCATCGGCTACGACGTCAAGCCCGTGACGCGCGAGCAGCTCGTCGCCGCGCTCGACCGGCTCGCCGCGCGCGCGGAGCAGTCGGTGCAGCGGCTGCTGGTGGTCGAGGACGACGCGCGCCAGCGCGACAGCATGGTGGCGCTGCTGGCGATGGACGGCGTCGAGATCGTGCCGGTGGCCACCGCCGCCGACGCGATGGCGGCGCTGCGCGCGGGCCGCTTCGACTGCGTCGTCATGGACCTCAACCTGCCCGACGTCGGCGGCGAGGACCTGCTCGCCGAACTCGCCGCGAGCGGCATCGCGCCGCTGCCGCCGGTGATCGTCTACACGGGCCGCACGCTGACCGGCACCGAGGAGCAGTCGCTGCGCCGCTTCGCGAACTCGATCATCGTCAAGGGCGCGCGCTCGCCGGAACGGTTGCTCGACGAGGTCACGCTGTTCCTGCACCAGGTGGACGCCAAGCTGCCGCCCGAGCGCCAGAAGATGCTGGAGCAGGTGCGCGGGCGCGACGCGCGGCTCGAAGGTCGGCGCGTGCTCGTGGCCGAGGACGACGTGCGCAACGTGTTCGCGCTGGCGAGCGTGCTGGAGCCCCAGGGCCTCGTCGTGCAGATCGCGCGCAACGGCCGCGAGGCGGTCGACGCGCTGGCCGCCGCCGAGCGTGGCAGCGCGCCGCCGGTGGACCTGGTGCTGATGGACATCATGATGCCGGAGATGGACGGCCTGGCCGCGATGCGCGCGATCCGCGAGCGCCCCGCGTTCCGCCGCCTGCCGATCATCGCGCTCACCGCCAAGGCGATGCCGGACGACCAGCAGCGCTGCCTCGCCGCCGGCGCCAGCGACTACATCGCCAAGCCGCTCGACGCCGACAAGCTCTTGTCGCTGCTGCGCGTATGGATGCCGCGCCGGGAGGCCTGACATGGTCGCGGCCACGACCCACGACGCGGACGTCGACGCGCTGCTCGACACGCTGTTCCGCATCCACCACTACGACTTTCGCGCGTACTCGCGCGTGTCGCTCAAGCGGCGCCTCGCGGCGGCCGTCGACCGTCTCGGCTATGCGGACCTGGCCGCGCTGCACGCGCACGTCGCGCGCGACGGCAGCGTGTTCACCCGGCTGCTCGCGTTCCTCACCGTGCAGGTCAGCGAGATGTTCCGCGACCCGCACTACTTCCTCGCGATGCGCGAAAGCGTCGTCCCGCTGCTGTCCACCTACCCGTCGCTGCGCCTGTGGGTGGCGGGCTGCAGCGGCGGCGAGGAAGCCTACTCGTTCGCCATCCTGCTGCACGAGGAAGGCCTGCTCGAGCGCACGATGATCTACGCCACCGACATCAACCCCGCCGCGCTCGAGAAAGGCGTCGCGGGCATCTACCCGGTCGAGGCAATGCGCGCCTATACGGCCAACTACCAGCAGGCCGGCGGCAAGGCCTCGCTGTCCGACTACTACACGGCCGCCTACGACAACGCGGTGATGGCGCGCTGGCTGCGCGAGCGGATCACGTTCGCCGACCACAGCCTGGCCACCGACAGCGTGTTCGCCGAGGTGCACCTGGTCTCCTGCCGCAACGTGCTCATCTATTTCGACGCCGCGTTGCAGGCGCGCACGCTGGGCCTCTTCGCCGACGCGCTGTGCCGGCGCGGCTTCCTGGGGCTCGGCGCGAAGGAATCGATCCGCTTCACGCCGGGCGGCGAGCGCTTTGCGGACTTCGCGCGCGAAGACCGCATCTTCCGCAAGGCGGCCTGACGATGAACGCGACGACGCCCCTGCGCGCGCTCGCGATCGGCGGTTCCGCCGGCGGCCTCGACGCGCTGACGCAGATCCTGCCGGGCCTGCCGGCGGACGCGCCGCTTGCCGTGTTCATCGTGCTGCACGTGCGCCGCCAGCGGCCGAGCATCCTCGCCGACATCGTCGCGTCGCATTGCGGGATGGAAGTGCACGAGGCGGAGGACAAGGAGCCCGTGCGGCCCGGCGTCGTCTACGTCGCGCCGCCCGACTACCACCTGATGATCGCCGAAGGACCGTCGATCGCGCTGTCCGTCGACGAGGCCATCCACTATTCGCGCCCGTCGATCGACGCGCTGTTCGAGACGGCCGCCGAGCACTACGGCCCGGCGCTCGCCGGCATCGTGCTGTCCGGTGCCAACGCCGACGGCGCCGCGGGACTCGCCGCGATCGAGCGCAATGGCGGCCACGTATTCGTGCAGTCGCCGGCCACCGCGCAGGCGCGGGAAATGGTCGAGGCTGCGGTGGCGGCGACGCGCGCGCCCGCCGTCATGCCGCCGGACGCGCTGGCGCCTGCGATCATGGCGTTGACCGACCGGGTGGCCGCATGAACGCCGCCGCCACGCTGCCGGCGACGGAGCGCGCGAGCGTCGCCTGCCTGATCGTCGACGATCTCGCCGAGAACGTGCTCGCGCTGTCGGAAGTGCTGCGCCAGGACGGCGTGGAAATCGTTACCGCGCGCTCCGGCGACGAAGCGCTGGAGCGCCTGCTGACGCACGACATCGCGCTGGCGCTGATCGACGTGCAGATGCCCGGCATGGACGGCTTCCAGCTCGCCGAGCTGATGCGCAGCAACAGCCGCACGCGCAACGTGCCGATCATCTTCGTGACGGCCGGCAACCAGGACCGCACGCGGATGTTCAAGGGCTATGACGCGGGTGCCGTCGACTTCCTCTACAAGCCCGTCGAGCCCGCCGTGCTGCGCAACAAGGCCGCCGTGTTCTTCGAGCTGCACCGGCACCGCACGCAGATCGCACGCGAGCTCTCCGAGCGCACCGAGACGCTGCGGCTGCACGAGATGTTCACCGCGGTGCTGGGCCACGACCTGCGCGGCCCGCTGTCCGCGATCATGATGGCGGCGGAAACGATCCAGCGCCGCTCGGGCGACGCGGACGCCAAGCGGCGCGCCGACGGCATCGTGCAGAGCGCGCGCAGCATGACGCGGCTGATCGGCGACATGCTGGACCTCGCGCGCTCGCGGCTCGGCGGCGGCATCGTGCTCAACCGGCGCACGATGGGCCTGGACGAGATCCTGGCACCGGCGCTCGCCGAGGTCCGCACGCGCTATCCGCAGGCCAGCGTCACCGCGACGCAGCGCGGGCTGCTGCTCGGCGAGTGGGACAGCGACCGCATCGCGCAGGTGATCGGCAACCTGCTCGGCAACGCCATCCAGCACGGCGCGGCGCACGGCACGGTGGACATCGAGCTCGACGGCAGCGACGGGCGCTCGGTGCGCCTGCGCGTCGAGAACTGCGGCGCCATCCCGCTCGAGCTGCGTGCGTCGCTGTTCGACCCGTTCCGCACGTCGCGCAGCGCCGGCGGCGCCCATGGCGGCCTGGGGCTCGGCCTCTTCATCGCGCGCGAAATCGTGCTCGCCCACGGCGGCACGATCGTCGTCGAGCACCTGCCGGGCGAGCGCACGCGCTTCGACGTCGCGTTGCCGCGCGATGCGGCGACGCTCGCGACCGAGGCCGCGGCAACGGCGGCGACCACGGCGACCGCTGCAGGCCCCGAGTGAAACCCGAAGGCGACGGCGACGACATCTCCTACCGCGCGCTGGTCGACGCGGTCACCGACTATGCGATCTTCCGGCTCGATCCGCAGGGCAACGTCGTCAGCTGGAACTCGGGCGCCGAGCGCATCAAGGGCTATCGCGCCAGCGAGGTGATCGGCACGCACTTCTCGCGCTTCCACACGGACGAGGACCGCGCGGCGGGCTTGCCGGCGCGCGTGCTCGCCGCCGCGGCGGCCGAGGGGCGCTTCGAAGGCGAAGGCTGGCGCATGCGGCGCGACGGCACGCGCTTCTGGGCGCACGTCGTCGTCGACCCGGTCCGCGACGAGCATGGCGCGCTCGTCGGCTTCGCGAAGATCACGCGCGACATGACCGAGCGCCGTGCGGCGCAGGACGCGCTCGACCGCACGCGGCTCGAATTGCTCCAGGTGCAGAAGATGGACGCGATCGGCCAGTTGACCGGCGGCGTCGCGCACGACTTCAACAACCTGCTGATGGCCATCCTGTCGAGCCTGGAGCTCTACCGGCGCCACGCGGCCGCCGGCGACGCGCGCCCGGAGATGCTCGACAATGCGACGCGCGCCGCGGAGCGCGGCGTGGCGTTGACGCAACGGATGCTGGCGTTCGCGCGCAAGCAGGAACTCGCGCTGCAGCCGGTGGACGTCGCTGGACTCGTCGCGGCGATGACGGACATGCTGCTGCGCACGCTCGGCCCGGCCATCGACATCCGCACGGCCATCGAGCCCGGCCTGCCGCCGGTGAACGCGGACCCGAACCAGCTGGAGCTCGTGCTGCTGAACCTCGCGACGAACGCGCGCGACGCGATGCCCGACGGCGGCCTGCTGTCGATCGAGGCGTCGTGCGGCCGGCAGGACGACGGCACGCCGGCGCCGTGGGTCTCGCTGCGCGTCCGCGACGACGGCGTGGGCATGGATCGCCAGACGCTCGCGCGCGCGATCGAGCCGTTCTTCACGACGAAGGGCGTCGGCAAGGGCACCGGGCTCGGCCTGTCGATGGTGCACGGCATCGTCGAGCAGCTCGGGGGCCAGCTGGTCATCAGCAGCACGCCGGGTGCCGGCACGCTCGTCGAGGCGCGCATGCCGCTCGCGGCGGGCCGCGTGCAGGCGGCGACGGCGCCCGCGGCGCCCGCGCCGGCGCCGGGTGCGCCACGCGCGCTTGCCGTGCTCGCCGTCGACGACGATGCGCTCGTGCTGACCAACCTCGTGGCGATGCTCGAGGACCTGGGCCATCGGGTCACCGCGGCCGCTTCGGCCGCCGAAGCGCAGGCCGCGTGGAATGCCGCACCCGGCTTCGACCTCGTGATCACCGACTACGCGATGCCGCGCGCGACGGGCCTGCAACTCGCGCAGGCGCTGCGCGCCGCGCGCGCCGATCTTCCGGTGATCCTCGCCACCGGTTATGCCGAGTTGCCCGAAGGCTCGGGCGAGACGGTGGAGCGCCTGACGAAGCCCTTCGCGTTCGCCGACCTGGAAGCGGCGATCGAGCGCGCGGTGCCGCCGGTGGCGGCCGCGCGACGCTAGCGCTCCGGGCGGGCCGCCAGCGCCAGCGAGTCCGGCGTCACGGCCGCCGCAAGGCCACAGGCCGCGGCGAGCGTCGCCGCGTCGTCGAGCGTGACCGCGTAGACGGGCGCCGGCTCGGCCGCGGGCCCGGGCCCGCGCCGCTCGACGAGGATGCCGCTGTCGCGGCCGGCACCGTACGCCGCGACCGCAAGCGTGGCGCCGGGCCCGCAGCGATCGCCCAGCGCCAGCATCGCCGCCGCCAGCGACTGCAGCCAGGGCATCGCGACGACCTCCGTGCGGCTGCCGCCCGCGCGCTCGAGCACGATCTCGCGCAGGCTCAGGTCCACGTTCAGCAACTCGCACACGTCGTCGACGACACCATCGAGCGACAGCCGGTCCTGCGCGTCGGGCCGCAGCCAGCGCAGCAGCGGCTGCGCACGCTGGGACAGCGTCTTCGCCTGCTGCGGCAGCAGCGCCACCGCGTCGCGCGCGTCGTCGAGGGCGGTGGCGCGGCCCACGCGGCGCACCAGCGTCTCGCCGGTGAAGTAAACCGCCTGCATCTGGCCCGCGAAGCCGTGCCGCAGCGCAGGCGCGAGGCGCATCAGCACGCGGTAGCGCAAGGCGTCGGCATCGGGCATGGGCACGATGCTAGCGCCCGCGCGCAGGGCGCCGCTGCTCACGTGCGCAACTCGGCTTCAGCGTTGCGCACGTGCGCCGGGCAGGCCGTCGCGGATCCGTTGCCAGAAGTCCGGCCGCTCGCCGGCCGCGTTGGCTACCGCGTTGATGTGCGAGCGCTGGCGCAGCGTCAGGAACGGCAGCGAGGTGTCGATGAGGCCCACGCGATAGAGGTAGCGGTCGATCCAGCCGTTCAGGACCTGGTCGTACGTGAGGCGCCCGGTGCGGCCGACGCGATTGGCATAACGGATGATGTTGATCGTGCAGCTGTTGGACAGCAGGTTGTAGAACTCGGGCTTGTCCGCGAGCTGGTTCATCCGCTCGACGTACACCATCAGCAGCGCACGCGCCGCGGCCGGCGACATGTTCACGTGGTAGAGATACACGTCCTCGCCGCGGATGGCCGTGCGCGAGCCGACCAGGTCGCGCTCGTCGCCGGCCACGTAGATCAGCTCGAACTGGCGGAACAGCGAGGCCAGGGGGTCGAAGCCCTCGTGCGCCTCCGGCCGCGTCTCGATCGAGATCGACAGCGGGTCGGTGTTGTCGAACACGAACGACAGGAACGTGTGGCCCACCGGCCCTTCGGTCCAGTACGACACGTAGAAGTCGACGCCGGTGAGGTGGTTGAGGTCGAACGTGCGCGTCTCGTAATGCGGCGTGAAGTCGTCGCGCGAGCGCCAGTCGAAATGGCGGTAATCGTGGATCGTCAGCAGGTCGCCGTCGACCACGGCCCGCGGCGTGCGCGCGACGTCGGGACGCCAGTCGCGATCCTGCTGCGGCTCGATCGTCGAATACCAGCCCAGCACCAGCACCCAGGCCAGCGCGAAGACCCACCAGCCGCGCCGCCGGGGCGCGATCCACAGCGCCCAGATGCCGACGATCGCGTACGCGAGCGCCAGCGCGACGTTGGCGTAGCCCGCGTGCGGCGCGCGGTAGAACAGCGCAAGCGCGCCCCACGCCACCAGCAGGAAGCGCACGAGGAACCACAGCACCGCCTTGAGGGCGCGCAGCACGGAAACGAGGAAGCCGCGGCGCGGCGCGGCGCGTACGCCGGTGGTCGCGTCCGTCATGCCGCGGGCACCTGCGCACGGACGCGCGCCACCAGTTGCTGCGCCAGCGGCGTCGGCTCGTGCCGCCGGAGCGTGATCGCGCATACGGCGCCGACGATCTCGGGCAGCTTCACCGGCAGCTTCACGAGCAGGTCGCCGCTGGTGCCGTTGGCGGGACGCGACGGGCGCAGGCCGAACGACAACGCCAACCCCTGCAGCGCCATCTTGTATTGCATGTGCACGGACACGGATTCGACGATGCGGTCGGGCATGGGCAGGTGGGCCGTCTCCAGCGCGCGCTGCACCGAGCGGCGGAACGGCGCATCGGCCGGCGGCATCACCCACGGCCACTGCAGAAGGTCGTTCCAGGCCAGCACGGGCCGCGATGCCAGCGGATGGTGGCGCCCGGCGTAGACGCAGAGCCACACGTCGAACAGCCGCTCGACGTTGAGGTCGTCGGCGGCGGGCGTGCGCACACCTCGCGTGAACACGACGTCGACCTCGCGCCGGCGCAACAGGTCGATCAGCGCCTGCTCCGGCTCCTCGACGAGCGTCACCGCGACGTGCGGGTGCTCGATCGCCAGCGCGGACACGGCCACCGGCAGCTCGATCAGCGCGGGCATCGGCACGACGCCGACGCGCAGCAGGCCATGGTCACCGCGCGACACGGTCTCCAGCTGGCGCGCGGCCGAGCTCAATTCGTCGAAGATGCCGATCGCGTGGCGCGCGAAGCTCTCGCCGTGCACCGTCGGCTCGGCGCCTGTCGCCGTGCGATCGAACAGCCGGACGCCCAGCAGCGCCTCGAGGCCCGCGATCGCCTTGGTAACGGCGGGCTGCGTGATGTGCAGCGCGGCGGCGGCCTTGCGGAAGCTGCGGTGCTCGATGACGGCGACGAACACGCGGAGCTCGCGCAGGCGCAGGTGCCGCGGAAGGCGCTCGCCCAGCGACTGCGTGGGCTGCGGGCGGGAACGTGCGGTGACCATGCGCGGACGGCGGGCCGTCCGGCGGACGGTCGAGGTAAAGGCGTGGGGCATAGCCTAGCCGACGCCGTGGCAGGCGCCGCGCCGCGTCTTACGCGAGTCGATCCGGGACCGGCGTCCGGCCGTCAGTTCATCGCGCCGGGCGGTTGCGCGGCGGTGCGGCCCGCCACGATGCGGGCCCGCGCGAGCGTGAACGCCGGGACCGCAGGCAGCGCCGCATGGGCGCCCACGGCCGGCGGGATGCGCTGCGCCTCGAGCACGTGCCCGAGCTTCAGCACGTCGGCCAGCGAGCGCACCTCGAGCTTGCGCATCAGCCGCGAGCGATGCACCTTGACGGTGGCTTCCTGGCTGTCGAGCAGCGCGGCGATCTGCTTGTTGAGCTTGCCGGCCAGCAGCAGTTCGAACACCTCGCGTTCGCGCGTCGTCAGGCGCGCGACGCGGCCTTCCACTTCCGCGTGGCGTGCGCACTGCTGGAACCATGCGGTGGCCACGGCCGCGCCCTGGCGCACGGCCGCCAGCAACTCGGCATCGCGGGCCGGCCAGGCGAGATAGTCGACGGCGCCCGCCTTCATCGACCGCACGGCGAGCCGCAGGTCGCCATCGCGGCCCAGCAGGACGACGGGCACCCTGCGCGCATGCGCGGCGACGAACGCCGCGACATCCAGCCCCGCGGCGACCAAGGCGTCCGTCGCGCACACCAATACCGTGGGCGCGGCCGTATCCCGCGCGTCGAGGAAGGCCTCGATCGAGTCCTGCGTACGCACTTCGTAACCGGCGGCGGCAACGAGCCTTGCCGCCGCGGCACAGGCGTCCGCGTCCTGGACGACGAGGTGGATACGGGTGGGCTGCTGCATCGGGCAATACGCAAGTTAAGTTGCACCCGATGCTAGGCGCCCGGTCACGCGCTGCACAGCCGCGCCGCCCGCCAACTTGTACGCGCGGACACATGTTCTATCGGGTTATAACCAAACGGTTATAACCTACGCTCGTCGCGAGCCGGGGGCATCTCCAGCACGCGCCCGAGCTCCAGCAACTCGAACAGCGAGCGGGTTTCCAGCTTGCGCATCAGGTGGCTCCGGTGCACCTTGACCGTCGACTCGTGGCTCGCGAGCGCCACGGCGATCTGCTTGTTGCGCTTGCCTTCGACCAGCAGGTCGAACACCACGCGTTCCGTGGCCGTGAGCCGCGCGTAGCGCTCGTGCGCCCAGTGCTGCGACATCCATTGCTCGCGCCAGGCCCGGTACCGGCGCCTTGCTTCCGCGACTGCGGCCAGCAGGTCGCCGTCCGCATGGCATTCGTCGAGCACGTCGACCGCGCCGCCCTTCATCGCGGCCACGACCGTCCGCAGATCGGCGCCCGCCGCCACGCAGACGATGGGGACGTAGGCGCTGCGCGCGGACAGGCGGCGCTGCAACTCGAGTTCGGCATGCCCCGGCGCGGGCAGCGCCAGCACGAGGCTGGCCGGCGGCTCGACGATCAAGCGCGAGAGGAAGGACGAGTCGTCGGCAAAGGTGGCCACGCGGCATTCCGCCGCGCGCAACAGGGCCGCGAGCGCTTCGCGCGGCCCGGGGCGCGCGTCCAGCACGGCAACATCGACATCGCGGTGCACGGCGTGGCCTCCGGCGTCCTGGCCGCGCCGCGTCAGAGCCCGTCGCTGATCGCGATGCCGGCGCCGAACGTCGTCTGCCGCCAGTTGTAGTCGATCAGCGTCTCGCCGTAGCCGGTGAAGAACTTCACGTAGCCGCGGAACGGTCCCAGCAGCGGCGGCGACAGCCACGACGCGGTGAACGCGCCCTTGCCCGTGCTCAGGTTGCCGCGCACGCCGGCGGTGAACGAGTTGTCGCGCCAGCGCCAGATGCCGCGGATCTCGCCATGACCGTAGTAGTCGGTGATGTCGGGGTTGTCGTCGTCGGAGTCGCTTTCCGGGATGCGCCACCACACCTTGGCGAACAGCGCGAGGTTCTCGCGCTCGATCCCGAACTCGGCGAACAGCCGGTCCCAGCTGCGCGAATACGGCACCGCGTCGCTGCGGCCGTTGGACTGGTGGTTGTAGCCCGCGTTGACGAGGTTCCACTTGAAGCCGCCGGGCAGGTCGATGCCGGGGCGGTAGCTGACGAACAGCTCCGGCATGTAGTTCGTCTCGCGGAACGGCCGCGAGATGTCGCCGTTGTAGATCTGCCATTGCGACTGCTGCGTGTACGCGGCCCACACGCCGAAGCGCCGGTCATCGGTGGTGAACACGCGCGCCTTGAACGACAGCTGGAAGGCAGCCTCGGTGTTGTTGAGATCTTCCGTGCGACCGGTCTCCTCGAAGATCGGCTGGAACGGCGCCGTGTTGACACGGTCCGTGTACCGCGCGGCCATCAGGTAGTTCTCGTTGTAGAAGCCCATCTGGTAGCGCGCGGACGCCGGGTCGAAGCCCCACGAGCGGTCGATCATCGACGTCGTGGGCGGCGGCTCGGTGGCGGTGGCCTCGCGCATCTCGCGTTGCGCGCCGGCGGTTTCGCTCGCCGCGGGTACGGCGGACGGTGCAGCAGCCGGCGGCGCGGCCGCATCCGGACGGTGCGTCACGCGGTCGTAGCACGCAAGGCGCTGCGCGGCATCCGCGAGCGCGTGGCAATCGTTGGGCGCATCGGCGGCATGCGCGGCAAGCGACGCGCCTGCGACCAGCGCGGCGCCGAGCGCGACGGCGCATCGCGACATACATGACATGGATCGAGTCTCCCTGGTTGACGATCGGGTTCCGGCGGCCCCGCACGATCCCCCGTGCGAAGGTCCGGCGCGACGCCTGCATCCACTTTGCGAGAGGCTGCCACAACGCCGCGCGCAGCGGCAACATTCAGCCACCGCGTACGCCGTAAGTTTACTGGACGCGTGCAGGCCCGGCTCCTACGCTGCGCGGGCCGTCGCACTGGCGACTCACGACCACAAGGCCCGAGGGGCCCACGGAGGAGAGCATGGCAAGCGCCGATCAGAAAATCCCGCGTACCGCATTGCTGGGCATGGTGGTCGGCGGCATGGTGGGTGCCGGCATCTTCGCGCTGCCGTCGCGCTTCGCCGGCGTTACCGGGCCCGTGGGCGCCGTCATCGCCTGGATCATCGCCGGCACCGGCATGTACCTGCTGGCGCGTGTATTCCAGTTCCTGGGCGAGCGCAAGCCGGACCTCGACGCCGGCGTCTTCGCGTATGCCAAGGAAGGCTTCGGCGACTATCCCGGCTTCCTGTCCGCGTTCGGCTACTGGATCGGCAGCTGCATCGGCAACGTGTCCTATTGGGTGCTGATCAAGGCCACGCTCGGTGCGTTTTTCCCGGTCTTCGGCGACGGCAACACGGTCATCGCCATCGTCGTGGCGTCGGCCGGCATCTGGCTGTTCCACTTCCTGATCCTGCGCGGCACGCAGCAGGCGGCCGTCATCAACAAGGTGGTGACGATCGCCAAGGTGATCCCGATCCTCTGCTTCATCGCCATCCTGGTCTTCGCGTTCAAGGCGGACCTCTTCCGCTTCAACCTGTACGGCGGCGACCTCACGAACGGCGTGTTCGAGCAGGTCAAGGCCACGATGCTCGTCACGGTGTTCGTGTTCCTGGGCATCGAGGGCGCCAGCGTGTACTCGCGCTTCGCCAAGGAGCGCAAGGACATCGGCTTCGCCACGATCACCGGCTTCATCATCGTCACATCGCTGATGGTGCTGGTCACGCTGCTCCCCTACGGCGCGCTGCAGCGCGCGGACATCGCGGGCCAGACGGCGCCGTCGATGGCCGGCGTGCTGCAGGCGGTCGTCGGTCCCTGGGGACGCGTGTTCATCAGCGTCGGCGTCATCGTGTCGGTGCTGGGTGCCTACCTCGCGTGGACGCTGATCTGCGCCGAGGTGCTGTCGGCGGCCGCGCGCAACAAGGACATGCCGTCGGTGTTCGCGAAGGAGAACGCCAACAAGGTGCCGGTGGCCGCGCTGTGGCTCACGAACATCGTCGTGCAGGTCATCGTCATCACGACGTACTGGTCGCGCGACGCGTTCAACCTGATGCTCGACCTGACGGCATCGATGTCGCTGATCCCGTTCGTGCTGTGCGCCGCCTACGGCTGGAAGCTGGTCGCGCGGCGCGAGACCTACGACGTGCGCCCGAACGAGCGCAACCGTGACCTCTACATCGCGATCGTCGCGACGTTCTACACGGCCTTCCTCGTCTACGCGGGCGGCCTCAAGTTCGTCGTGCTGTCGGCCGTGCTGTACGGGCCCGGCACCATCCTGTATTTCTGGAGCCGGCGCGAACGTGGCCTGCCGGTATTCACCAAGACGACCGACTGGGTGATCTTCGGCCTCGCGATGGTCGGCGCGGCCGTCGGGATCTGGTGGCTGGCCACCGGTTACATGCAAATCTAGCGCGGCGGGCGCCATGCCCGGAAGCCGCCGGCAATCTCGCCACTGACGAAGCACGAATCACGGAGCCTGAAACGATGAGCACTCCTACCGAAACCAAGTTCGGCGTCCATTCCGAAGTCGGTCAACTGCGCAAGGTGATGGTCTGCGCCCCCGGCCGCGCGCACCAGCGGCTGACGCCGTCCAACTGCGACCACCTGCTGTTCGACGACGTGCTGTGGGTCGAGAACGCCAAGCGCGACCACTTCGACTTCGTGCAGAAGATGCGCGACCGCGGCATCGAGGTGGTCGAGATGCACAACCTGCTGGCCGAGACGGTGGCCGTGCCCGAGGGCAAGAAATGGATCCTCGACCAGCACATCGTCCCCAACCAGGTGGGCCTGGGCTTCATCGACGAGTTGCGCAGCTACCTCGAGGGCCTGTCCAACCGCGACCTGGCCGAGACGCTGATCGGCGGCCTGTCGACGCACGAGTTCCCGGAGAGCGTCGGCGGCAAGGCGCTGCAGGTGGCGAAGGAGGCAGCCGGCGGCATCGAGTACCTGCTGCCGCCGCTGCCCAACACGCTGTACACGCGCGACACCACGTGCTGGATCTACGGCGGCGTCACGCTGAATCCGCTGTTCTGGCCCGCGCGCCACGAGGAGACCATCCTCACGACGGCGATCTACAAGTTCCACCCGGATTTCGCCGGCAAGGTGAACGTGTGGTGGGGCGACCCGACGGTGGACCACGGCCTCGCGACGCTGGAAGGCGGCGACGTGATGCCCATCGGCAAGGGCAACGTGCTGATCGGGATGTCCGAGCGGACGTCGCGCCAGGCGATCAGCCAGCTCGCCGCGACGCTGTTCAAGAAGAAGGCGGCCGAGCGCGTGATCGTCGCGGCGATCCCCAAGATCCGCGCGGCGATGCACCTCGACACCGTATTCACGTTCGCCGACCGCGACTGCGTGCTGCTGGCGCCGGACTTCCTCGCGAAGACGACGACGTTCTCGTACTATCCGAGCAATCATTCGAGCGGCGTCGAGTTCCGCGCGGAGAAGAAGCCCTTCGTCGACGTCGTCGCCGAATCGCTGCGCTTGAAGAAGCTGCGCGTCGTCGAAGCGGGCGGCACCGAGTACCAGCGCGAGCGCACGCAGTGGGACAGCGGCGCCAACCTCGTCTGCGCGTCGCCGGGCGTGGTCTACGCGTACGACCGCAACACGTACACGAACACGCTGCTGCGCAAGGCCGGCATCGAGGTCATCACGATCGTCGGCGCCGAGCTCGGACGCGGCCGTGGCGGCGGGCATTGCATGACCTGCCCGATCATCCGCGACCCCGTCGACTTCTAGAACGCGCGCGGCGCCGCGCCTCGCGCGCGGCGCCCGTGGTTCAGGGCTCCATCTCCAGTTCGACCGCCGGCGCCACCGGCTCCGGCACCGCCTCCGGCAGCTGGCGGCTGCGCCGCTTGCCCACCGGCACGTCGGTGGCCCATTGCGGCCCCGCCCCGCCCAACTCCTGCCCCAGCTCGTAGAGCGACTTCATCAGCACCGGGTCGAACGTCTCGGTGCCGGTCAAGTCCACGCCCGCGGGCACGGTGATCCACCCGAAGCCCGCGTGCTCGTTGACCGCCACCGTATGGATGCGGAACAGCGTGCCGAACATCGCCGCCGTCGTCGCCGACTCGAACGAGCGCACGGCGATGCTCGGCAGCGAGCGGCGCGTGACCTCGCGCTGCGGCACCAGGCGCCCGTTGTGGATCAGGTAGATGTCCTCGCGTCCCGGCGCGCGGCCGTAACGGTTGCGCACCTCGGCGAAGCTGAACACGCCCGCGGTGTAGAACACGTTGGACACGACGGCACCGTCGACGTGCATCTCGTCGTAGCGCGCGCCGTCGACCTCGACGTCGAAGAACACCGGCGGGAACGCGAGCGGGATGGCGGCCGACGCGAGCATCACCTTGCGGAAGAGCTCCAGCGCGCGCGGCGAGCCGCTGGTGGCGATCAGGCCCATGTTCCAGACGATGAAGCGTTGCGAATCGAGGTCCACGGTGCCGATGTACAGACGGCGGCCTGCGCGATGCCCCGCCGCCACCGCCGCCAGGATGCGTTCGTCGACGTTGGCGTCGATCAGGTCGCGCAGCGGCCCCGTGTCCGCCAACGATTCGCCCCCCAGCAGGCTCGGCAGGATGGAGAGGCGCCGGAAGATGTTGTTCGACGCGTTCGTCGTGTAGAAGTCGCGCAGCGCGTAGTCGTAGTCGGAGCCCAGGAAGGCGAACGGCGCCATCAATGCGCCGGTGGACACGCCGGTGACGATCTTGAACACCGGGCGCGTGCCCGTATTGGTCCAGCCGGACAGCACGCCTGCGCCGAACGCGCCGTTGGCGCCGCCGCCCGACAACGCCAGGTGCGCATAGTGCACGAGGCCGTCCGCCGCCACCGGGAAGTCGGTGGCCGACTCTTCCGCGAACGAACGCGCGAGGTCGGCCGTCATCACGTCGCTGCGCACCCCGCCCGTGGCGCGCACGTCGGGCATGCCGGCGATCTGCGCCCTCGGCATCAGATCGACGGGCGTGCCGTTGCGCGGCAGCGTGCCACAGCCCGCCGCCAGCGCGAGCAGCGCCGCCGCAGCCGTGCACGCGCATGCGCGCCGCGCTCGCGGCAACCCGGCGCGAGTGCCGGGCGCAGGAATCCGGATCGTCGGCGACATCATGGCGTGGAACGCGGGTGGGCGACGAGCGTGCGCGCCACGAGCATGCGCGCGACGACGAAACCCGAGCCGGAGGCGGCAAGGTGTTTCAGCGTATGCCCGCTCACCGTGCCGCCCAGCGCGCGCAGAACCTGTCCATCGAACGTTTCCATCAGCTTGGCGAGCCCATACCAGAAGAACACCCAGAAGAGATCCGCGGCGCGCGTGTAGCGCGAGCGGCAGAACGCGGCGAGCGCGACGATCATCACCATCGCATAGCCCTGGACCACCGCATAGGGGATCACGTTGCCCCGGCCGAGCCGCTCGGTCAGCTGCCAGTAGATCACGGACACGAACCCGACGATCACGCCCGGCACCAGGAACGCCCGGCCGACGCCCACGCTCACGCGTTCGTCGAGCTGCGCGGCGATCAGGCCCGCGAACGCGATCGTCATCGGCAGCCGGTCCCAGACGAGCCGTTCGTTGTCCGGAGCCCAGTGATAGTATGCGGACCCGAACGCGGTCAGCAGCACCCCTGCGAAGAACACGAGGTAGGGCACGCGTTCGAACGGTTCCGCGAATACCGTTCGCGCCCTGAGCGTGACGACGATGCCCGAGGCGCCGGCCACGAAAAACGCGGCATTGGATGCGACGTCGCCGAAGTTGGGTATGCCGAGCCAGGCGCGCGTGTCCGCAAACGCGTGGTAGTCGAGCGGCTGCGCCATGGCAGGCAGCAGCGCGGCCAGCGCGATGCAGGCAAGCGTGAGGCCGGCGATCCAATACAGTGCGCGTCTGTCGGTCGGGGAGGAATGCATGCGTGGTCGTTCGTTGATCCTGTTCGCGCTCGCGTGGAGCACGCAGGCCCCGGCGCAATTGCTGGAACCGGGCTTTGTCCCCACGGTGCCCAACCTCCACTCGGCGGCCAGCGCGCAGGACGGCACATTGTACGTGGCGTCCGACCACGGGATCAGGATCGTGCGGCGCGACCACGGCCTCGTGCGCGCACCGTCGTCGCTCACGTCCGTCACCGGCTTCGCGCAGATCGGCGGGATCGCCGCAGGAGCCGACGGCAGCGTATTCGTGACCGACACGGGCAACAACCGGGTCATCGAGTACCCCGCAGTCGGCGGCGTGCTTGCAGCCGACCGCGTGGTGGCCGGCGGGGCCGCCCTCACCGCGCCGACGGGCATCGCCGTCGCCCGCGACGGCACGCTGCTCGTCATCGCGGGGCCCTTGCGCACCATCGTCGCGCTGGCTCGCAACGGAGACGGCACCTACGGCGCGCCAGCCCCACTGGCGGCCAGCGCGTCGGTCGCGGTTCCGCGCGCCATCGCCGTCGACGCGCACGACAACCTCTTCGTCGCCGACGGCGTCGCCGGCATCATCCGTGAGTTCGCCTACGCCGGCGGCCAGTGGACCGCGCTGCGCGACGTCGCCTCGGTGGATGCCGTCGCGCTCGCCGTCGATCCCGCCGGCGATCTCCTGGTGACGACCGCCGACGGCTTCCTGCGCATACCGTTCGACGGCACGGACTACGGTGCGCCCGGTCCCGTCGCGCCCCTCACCTCCGCGCCGGCTACGGCGATCGCCGCGAGCGGCTCCGACGTGGTGTTCACGGTGGAAGGTGGGCAACTGATCGAGCGCGACGCTGGAGTACTGGCGGATGCGATCGAAGTCGCGCCCGGCGTCTACACCCCGCTCGGACTGGCGGTGGACGCCGCCGGCAACGTGGTGTCCGCCTACTTCACGCCGCCCCGCGTCGAGATCCTCGAGCGCCGCGGTGGCCTGTACGAGGGCCCGCACCTGCTGTCGATCGCGCTGGCGGGCACACAGCCGGGCCCGGTTGCGGTCAACGGTGATGGCGACGTCTACCTGATCGACCGCGAAAGCCATACGCTGCGCTGGCTGGCCCGCGACGGCGACGGTTATCGCGCACCGGTCGCGATCGTCGACCTGTCGTCGCTCCGGTATCCCCAGGCGCTCGCGCTGGACACGGCCGGCAATCTCTACGTCCTCGACGGCGGTATCGGCGTCTACATCGCCAGGAAGTCCGGCAATACGTTCGCTGCGCTGCAGTTGCTGCCGATCGCGGGCCTCGAGTTTCCCGTGGGCATTGCCGTCGACGGCGCAGGCACCCTCTACGTCGCGGACAGCGATACGGGCCACGTGGTCATGGTGGGCACGCCCGCGACGTCGCCCGGCGCGCCGGTCGTGGTGCCGGTGCCCGCCTGGTACCCGGGCGAGCTCGCAAACGTCGCGGTCGACGGCGGCGGCAACGTGTACGCGCTCACGACGTCCAGGATTTACCGGATTCCGTTCGCGGGCGGACACTACGGCGACCCGGAGTATGTCGACGACACGGAAGGTGGCCCGCTCACCTTCGGGCCGGAGGGCAACCTGTACTTCGCCGGCGACAGCGGCATCGCCGTCCGCTCGCCGTCGGATCCACCGGGGCCCCTCTACAAGACCCTGCCGTCCGGCAGTCCGGCCTACACCGTGGTGGCAGCCCGCGCGTCGAGCGCGGGTACGCTGTACCTCGCGCACAACGCCGGAGTGTTGGCCCTCGAGCAGCACGGCGTCGAGCGCGCGTTTCCCGTCGAGTTGTTGCCGGGGCGGGAGGTCGCCGGCATGCGCGGCATGGACCTCGATGCGGACGGCAACGTCTTCCTGACGCGATGGAGCAGCGACCATGTGATCGAGTACGCGCGGGGTGACGGCGACTATACGGGCGACCCGGTCGCGATCGGCAGCGGCCTCGTCAGTCTCGCGAACATGGTCACGGCCCATGACGGCAGCCTGTTCGCCGTGAATGCGACCCAGATCCTCCACTTTCCACGCGGCGCCGGCGGGTTCGAGCCGCCGGTGCCCGTCGGCAGCGCGTTCTACGACACGTGCCTCAGCGCATCGCCGGCCGGCGACCTGTTCGTCGGGTGTACTTCGACGTCCGTCTCACGCATCGCGTTCGTCGACGGGACCGCTCAACCCGCGCAGGCGGTGCTCGCCACGTGGACGTCCGTCCTCGCGAACGATGCGGCGAACAACCTGTTGCTGTCGCCGCCGGACGTGTCCCGCGCAACGCCGGACGGTGACGGCTTCGACACGCCGGTGACCGTCGGCAGCTTCACCAACACCCAGACGCTGTCCGGACTGGCACCCATGCCGGACGGCACGATATTCGCGCCGGGGAACCTGTATCTCGAGACGGTCTATCCCCGCCTCTCGAGGCCAACCGTGCGCCTCGTCGCCTACGCAAGCTCGCCGCTCGTGGACGAGAGCTCGACGACGGTCGTCGTCGCCGCGCGCGACGATGTCGGAAGCGAAAGCGACGTCACGCAGGACACCGTCGTGGCGCTGGAACCGGTGGGCTCGACGACCACGCTCGACGCCAACGCCTGCACGATACCGGCCGGGTGGTCCCAATGCTCGATCACGACTCGTCTCCACGGCGCGAATCCGCGCCTGTATCTTCGCGCGGAGGTCCTTTCCGGCGACGCGCTCGATCCGGCGATCGCGGGACCCATCGACGTGGTTCCCGCGCCACCGACGCTCGTGAGCGTGGTCTCGCGCAAGGTCCACGGCAGCGCGGGCAGTTTCGACGTACCCCTCAAGGTGATGGACGTGACGAACCCGGTCATCGAGCCGCGCGCCGGGTCCACGGCGCGCCTCGTGTTCACGTTCGACCAGTCGATCGCGACGGTCGAGCCGATCGTGGTGTCGAACAACGCAGGCATCGGCGGCTTCACGATCGACGGCCAGACCGTCACCGTGGATCTCGTCGCGGTGCCTGCGCGGCAGTACGTGCAGGTCTCGTTGTTCTACGTGCGGAGCTCGCCGGACGGTGCGCCCGGCACGGCTTACGCGCGGGTCGGCTTCCTGGCCGGGGACGTCACGGGCAACGGCACGGTCACCCTCAGCGACATGGCGCAGGTGAATGCCAGGCTCGCGCGCCCGGTGGACGCGACCAATTTCCGCTACGACGTGAACGCCAACGGCACGTTGTCGGTGGCGGACCTCGCGCTGGTCAATGCCAACCTGACGGGCGCGCTGCCCCCGCCTTGAAACGCGTCAATCGGGCTCGGCGTGCCGGTGCGGCACGAAGTGCAGCACGGCAAGCAGGTAGAAGACGTGCACGCTCCACCACGGCGAGAATTGCGCCACCACGAGCGCGAGCACGGGGATGCCGCAGATCAGCAGCAGCCGGCGCTCGATGTGGCGCGCGAGCGTCGGCGTCAGCTCGACGGTGTGCGTATCCGGGCTGGCGGCCATGCAGCGCAGGTGCACGTACAGCGCGATGTTCAACAGGCCCAGGTTGATCGCGTAGAGGCTCGCCGCGAGCGACAGGTTGGCGTGCCACGCGATCACGTTCGTCGTGAACGGCACCAGCGTCACGAGCAGCAGGAACGCGAGGTTGACCCACAGCAGGCGGCGATCCAGCCGCTCGACGTAGCGGAACTGGTAGTTGTGCCCTACCCAGATCATCGCCAGCACCAGGAAGCTGACGAAGTACGCAACGAAGGTGCTGGCGGCGCTGGCGAGGTAGCGTGCGAGGTCCGCGCTGGTGGTGACGCGCATGCCTTCGGGCAGGCGGATGTCGATGACCAGCAGCGTCATCGCCACCGAGAAGATGCCGTCGGCCAGCGCCGCCATGCGCTCCTTCGACGGCGCGTTGTAGCGCGGCCGGCGCGGATGCGGATGCGACGAGGGCGTCGGCGGCGAGGCAGGCGCCGCGCTCACCGCGGCCCGCCGGCGCTCCCGTCCGGGAACGCCTCGGCGAGCAGCCGCTTGCATTCGGCGTCGAGGTCCGCGTGTTCCTGCCACAACGCGTCGGCGACGTCGTGCAGCTCGCGCGAGGCGGCGCCTTCGAGGCCCAGCGCGGCCCCGGCGTCGCGCGTCATCGCGTCGAAGGAGGCGGCGGTCGCGGCCCAGAACGCCTTGCGTTCGCGGACCACCAGCTCGTGGTAGCGCGCTTCGAGTTCTTCGCGGGTGGGCATGGCGGCGAGTGCTCCGTGACGTGGCGTGCCACCATTCTAGCGGCTTGCCGGGCGCGCCATCGGGCGATGCAATAACATTTTGCGAAGGCTCGTCTAGCGTTCCGCAATGCGCCGGCCTGCGCGCGGCGTCATACTTTCCGCCCAAAGAACACGGAGGAGACAGCGGGTGATCATCGACATCCACGGCCATTACACGACGGCGCCTGCGCCGCTCGAGGCGTGGCGCAAGCGCCAGGTGGCCGCCATCGGCGGGAGC
>JBGAIC010000084.1:0-10668 GCA_044225845.1 Casimicrobiaceae bacterium | reverse complement strand
GCGGTGCGCGGGAACAGCAGGAAAGGCTCGTCGGCCAGCGTGGCCAGCGCCACGCGCGCGGGCCACCGCCGCGTCGCCGGCAGCGCGGCGACCAGCGGCTCCCACGTCAGCGGCGAGTACGTGATGGCGGCGTCGGCGGGACCCGGCAGCACGAGCCCGACGTCCAGTTCGCCACTGCGCAGCGCAGCGGGCATCGCGTCCGACATCGATTCGCGCAACGTCAGCGTCACGCCGGGCCGCGCGCGATGGAAGCTGCGCACGATGGGCGGCAGCACGCCGAACACCGACATGCTGACGAAGCCCAGCGTCAGCGTGCCGACGTCCCCGTCGGCCAGGTGGCGGGCGCCTTCGCGCAGCGCGTCGGCGTCGCGCAGCAGGCGCCGCGCCTCGGGCAGCAGCGCCGTGCCGACAGGCGTGAGGCGGACGCCGCGGGTGGTGCGCGCGAACAGCTCGGCGCCGAGTTCGGCCTCGAGGCCCGCGATGGCGCGCGACAGCGGCGGTTGCGCGATGGACAGCCGCGCGGCGGCGCGGCCGAAGTTGAGCGTTTCGGCCACGGCGACGAAGTAGCGGAGATGGCGGAGGTCCATGGCTCAACGCACGCCGCCCCCCCGGCGGTGGGCTGCCCGACATTAATACCTCTAGGGTATCGTCGATGGCATTATTATGTATTGGACGGTATCACGGGCGCAAGGCACAATCGCGCGCTCCGCCATGCGCACCCTGCTCGCCCGTCTGCCGGAACGCACCACCGCCATCGGCGCGCTGGTGCTCACGTCCGCACTGTGGGGCAGCAACGCCGTCGTCGCGCGCGGCCTGCTCGACGACCTTTCGCCCGCAGCGCTCACCTGGCTGCGCTGGCTCGTGTTCCTCAGCCTGCTGGCCCCGCTCGTCTGGAAGGAGCGCGCCGAGATCGTCCGCGCGCTGCGCGAGCACCCGGGTTCGCTCACCGTCTTCGCGCTGATCGGGTTCGCGCCGCAGAACCTCCTCACCTACAGCGGCCTCGCGCGCTCGTCGGCCATCAACTTCGGCGTGCTGAACTCGGCGATCCCCGTGATGATCTTCGCGCTGCTCGCGTGGCGCACGCGCCGGATGCCCACGCGGCTCGAAGGCACGGGCCTCGCGCTGTCGATCGTCGGCGTGCTGCTGATCATCGGCCACGGCGACCTCGCGGCGCTCGCGCGGCTGCAGTTCAACGGCGCCGACATCGCCATCCTCGTGGGGATGGGCGTCTGGTCCGTCTACACCATCAAGCTCGCGTCGCGGAAGATCCCGCTGTCGTTCCCCGCGTTCTGCTTCGCGGCGGGACTGGTGGGCTTTGCACTGCTCGCGCCCGCGGCGCTTTACGACACGATCGTGAGGGGCCTGCCGCGGCCGTCGTTCGCGACACTCGCCGGCGTCGCCTACATCGGCGCGCTGCCCTCGCTCGCCGCCACGCTGATGTACGGCTACGGCGTTGCGCGCATCGGCCCCGCGCAGGCCGGCGTGTTCACGCACCTGGTGCCCGTGTTCGGCAGCCTGCTCGCGGTCGTGCTGATCGGCGAGCATCTGCACGCGTATCATGCGGTCGGCTTCGCGCTCGTCGCGGGCGGTGCGATCCTGTGCTGCCTGCGGCCGGCCCCGGCCCCCGTGCCGACCACGCGCTCGGCCTGACGCCGCCGGGGCGCCGCCCCGCCACGAAGCGCACCCGCTACCCGGCCACCGCGCGGCCGCCCACGCATCGTCATCACGATCTTTCCGGAGACCCCCATGTCCGCCAACCGTCGCTCGCGCCTCATCACCGCCGGGATCGCGCGCTCGCCCAACCGCGCGATGCTGCGCGCCGTCGGCTTCGGCGACGGCGACTTCGACAAGCCGATCGTCGGCGTCGCCAACGGCCACAGCACGATGAACCCGTGCAACGCCGGCATCCAGCCGCTCGTGGACCGCGCGATCGCCGCGCTGCACGACGCAGGCGCGATGCCGCAGGTATTCGGCGTGCCGACGGTCACCGACGGCATCGGCATGGGCACCGACGCGATGAAGTACTCGCTCGTGTCGCGCGAGGTGATCGCCGACGCGATCGAGACGTCGGTCAACGGCCAGTGCATGGACGGCGCGCTGGTCGTGGGCGGCTGCGACAAGAACATGCCCGCCGGCATCATGGCGCTCGCGCGGATGAACGTACCCGGCATCTACGTGTACGCGGGCACCATCAAGCCGGGCTTCTGGAAAGGCCAGGCGCTGACGATCGTGTCGGCGTTCGAGGCTGTCGGCGCCTATACCGCCGGCAAGATGGCCAAGGAAGACTACGAAGGCATCGAGCACAACGCTTGCCCATCCGTGGGCGCCTGCGGGGGCATGTACACGGCCAACACGATGAGCTCGTCGATCGAGGCGCTGGGCATGAGCCTGCTCGGCAGCTCGCAGATGGCGTCGCCCGACGCCGAGAAGGCGGACTCGGCCGCCGAGTCCGCGCGCGTGCTCGTGCGCGCCGTCGACCGCGACCTCAAGACGCGCGACATCATCACGCGCGCGTCCATCGAGAACGCGATCGCGCTGGTCATGGCCACCGGCGGCTCGACCAACGCGGTGCTGCACTACCTCGCGATCGCGTCCGCGGCGCAGGTCGAGTGGACGATCGACGACTTCGAACGCGTACGCCGGCGCACGCCGGTGCTGTGCGACCTCAAGCCCTCGGGCAAGTACGTGGCGGTGGATTTCCACCGGGCCGGCGGCGTGCCGCAGGTGCTGCGGATGCTGCTGGAGAAGGATCTCGTCGACGGCAACTGCATGACGATCACCGGCCGCACGCTGGGCGAGGAACTGGAAGCGTATTCGCCGGTGCCGCGCGCCGGCCAGGACGTGATCCGCCCGTTCGACCAGCCGCTGTATGCGCAGGGCCACCTCGCCATCCTGCGCGGCAACCTCGCGCCCGAAGGCTGCGTCGCGAAGATCACGGGGTTGAAGAACCCGGCGATCACGGGGCCGGCGCGCGTGTTCGACAGCGAGCCCGCGTGCATGGAGGCGATCCTCGCGCGCAAGATCCAGCCGGGCGACGTCGTCGTGATCCGCTACGAAGGCCCGAAGGGCGGCCCCGGCATGCAGGAGATGCTGGCGCCGACGTCGGCGCTGATCGGCCAGGGACTCGGCGAATCGGTGGGCCTCATCACCGACGGCCGCTTCTCGGGCGGCACCTGGGGCATGGTGGTGGGCCACGTCGCGCCCGAGGCGCAGCTGGGCGGCCTCATCGCGCTGGTACAGGACGGCGACTCGATCACGATCGACGCGCACCGGCTGCTGATCCAGCTCAACGTCGACGACGCGGAGATCGCCCGCCGCCGCGCCGCCTGGAAAGCGCCCGCGCCCCGCTTCACGCGCGGCTTGCTCGCCAAGTACACTCGCCTCGTTTCCACCGCCAGCAAAGGGGCGATCACCGATGGGACCGATTGAACGCGCGCCAGGATGCAAGCCGGCGCTCGCCGCGCTGGGGCTCGCCGCGCTCGCATTGACGACGGGTTGCGCGACGAAGGAAGCCAATCCGAACGAAGGCCCGGGGGCCGTGCTGGCGAAGAAGCCCGCGGCGGGCGCCGCCGCCGCCGGCAGTGCCGCGCCGTCGACGCCGCCGGAGATCGCCAACTCGCGCGCGCTGATCGCCAACGCGGGATTCGAGGCGCCGATGATGGGCGCGGGCGACTTCGAGGGCTGGGTCACGTCGCAGCACGCGGGCGTTCACTCCTACGATTTCGCGCTCGACACGACGATCCGCAACGCGGGCAAGCAGAGCATGCGCGTCACCAGCGTCGGCCCCGAGCCGTACGGCGCGTTCTACCAGATCCTGCCGGCGCAAACCTATCGCGGCAAGACGCTCGAGTTCTCCGGCTACATCCGCACGGTCAATGCCAACGGTGGCGGCGCCCAGCTCACGCTGATCGCGCGCGCCAGCGGCGCCATCCTCGCGCACGCCTTCCTCGACGACCCGGGCGTCGTGGGCACGCACGAATGGGCGCGCTATTCGGTGCGGCTCAAGATTCCCAAGGACGCGACGCGCATCGAAGTGGGCGGCATGCTGGTCGGCGGCGGCACCGCATGGTTCGATTCGGTGATGCTGGCCGAGGTGAACGGCGAGCGATGAGCGAAGCGGCAAGCGCCGCCGCGCCGCGCGCACTGTCCGCGTCCGCGCAACGCGTCCAGGACGCGCTGGCGGCGAGCGGCGTCGCGAGCATCGTGGTGGAGCACGCAGTGGCCGCGCGCACGTCGGCCGAGGCCGCCGCGGCGCTGGGCTGCACGGTGGCCGAGATCGCGAAGTCGCTGGTCTTCCGCGTCGGCGACGACGACGCCGTGCTGGTGGTCGCCAGCGGCGTCAATCGCGTCGACGAGCGCAAGGTGGCCGCGGCGATCGGCGCGCCGATCGGCAAGGCGGACGCGGCCTTCGTGCGCGGCGTCACCGGCTATGCGATCGGCGGCATCCCGCCGCTGGCGCATGCGCGGCCGTTGCGCACGCTGATCGACGCGGACCTGCTCCGCTATCCGGTCGTGCACGCCGCCGGCGGGACGCCCAACGCGATGTTCGCGATCACGCCCGGCGAACTGGCGCGCGTCACCGGCGGCACGGTGACCGCCATTGCACAGGCTCCCGCGCCGACGTAACGTGTCGCTGTCGATGCGCCGCGCACCGTACGCGGCAAGGAGGATCGCCATGCAGACGTTCGCTCCATCCCGCAGGCACTGGCTCGGCGGCATGGCGGCCTTTGCGCTCACCGGTTGCGGCGGGTTCAGCCAGCAGACCGCGGGCGCGAGCGGTCCGCCGCTGCCGGCACCCGAGTTCAAGGTGGGCGATCGCTGGGTCTACCACTGCCGCGACGGCTTCCGGCTGCCGGTCGTGTGGACCGAGACGTGGGTCGTCGCGGCGATCGCGCCCCAGAACATCGAGGTGCGGGTGACGGGCGAAGGCCAGGTCAATTTCCAGCGCGTCGAGCACTGGCTCGAGCCCGGCGTCGTGGCGTCGGGCGCGGCCTACGATCCCAACGAGACGCGCGTGTTCACGCCGCCGATGATCCGCTACCAGTTCCCGCTGACGGACAACGCGTCTTGGCGGCAGAGCCTGCGCAATCCCGATGCGCAGACGGGGCTCGTCAGCAACATCCAGCGCTCGGTCAGCGCCGGCGGATTCCAGCCGGTGACGGTCCCGGCCGGCAGCTTCAACGCGCTGGCGATGCGCACGTTGATGGTCGTCGACGACAACAACCCGTTCCGCTTCCCGACCAACTGCAACTACATCACGTGGTGGGCGGGCGAAGCGGGCGCGATGGTGAGGATGTTCAAGGAAGCGACGTACATCGAGCGCGGCGACGGCCCGCAGCCGATGGCCATCCGCGCGCAGAACACGACGATCGAGCTCGTCAGCTTCCGTTACGGCGGGCGCTCCGCCTGATCGTCGCCGGGCCGGCGACGCACCGCGGGGCCCGGCCCCGAGCCGGGGCTCGCGACGGGCGCGTCCCGTCAGGTCCGCCCGAGGCGGCGCACGATCTCCACCGTCAGGCCCGCCTGGTTCAGCGTGTAGAAATGCAAGCCTGGCGCGCCGCGGGCGAGCAGGCGCTCGCACAGCGCGCCGACCACGTCGAGCCCGAATGCGCGGATCGATTTCGCATCGTCGCCATAGCCCTCGAGCCGGCGGCGGATCCAGCGCGGGATCTCGGCGCCGCAGTTGTCGGAGAAACGCGCGAGGCCGGATGCGCTGGCGATCGGCATGATGCCGGGGACGATGGGCACGTCGACGCCCGCCTTCGTGGCCTGCTCGACGAACGCCCAGTACGCCTCGTCGTTGAAGAAGTACTGCGTGATCGCGCCGTTGGCACCCGCATCCACCTTGGCCTTGAAGCGCGCCAGGTCGTCGGCGGGACTCTTCGCCTGCGGATGCACTTCCGGGTAAGCGGCGACGTCGATGTGGAACCAGTCACCCGTCTCGGCGCGGATGAACGCGACCAGCTCGTTGGCGTGGCGGAACTCGCCGATCGCGCCGGTGCCGGACGGCAGGTCGCCGCGCAGCGCGACGATGTGGCGGATGCCCGCCCCGCGATACTGGTCCAGAACCGCGCGGATGTTCTCGCGCGTCGCGCCGATGCAGGAGAGGTGCGGCGCGGCCTCGAAGCCGTCCGTGCGGAAATCCTGCACCGTCGCAAGCGTCCCTTCGCGCGTCGACCCGCCTGCGCCGAACGTCACCGAGCAGAACGCGGGCCGCACGGCGCGCAACGCGGCGCGCGTCTCCGCGAGCTTGGCGACGCCTTCGGGCGTGCGCGGCGGGTAGAACTCGAGGCTGATCGCCGTCATGCGCGATCGGTCAGCCCTTGCGGCCCTTGAGCAGCAGCGCGGACAGTGCCCACGAGATGATGCTGTAGACGATCGCGCCGAGCACCGCGGCCCAGAAGCCCGTGACCGCGAAGCCGTCGACCCAGTGCGCGACCGCCCAGAACAGGAAGCCGTTCAGGATGAACAGGAAGAGACCCAGCGTCAGGATCGTCACCGGCAGCGTCAGCAGCACGAAGATCGGCCGCACCAGCGTGTTGATGAGGCCCAGCACCAGCGCGGCGATCAGCGCCGCCTGCGGGCTCGCCACCGTGACCCACGGGTCCACGTAAGGCAGCAGGAACAGCGCGATCGCGTTGACGAGCCAGGCGAGCAGGAAGCGGATCAGCATGACGGTCTCCAGGGTCCGACCCCATTTTTCGCGGCCAGTGTTGCCGGAAAATAGGGTCGGACCCTAATTGAAAATCACCTAGTAGCGGTACGTGTCGGGCTTGTACGGGCCCACGACGTCGACGCCGATGTAGCCGGCCTGCTTCGGCGACAGTTCCGTGAGCTGCGCACCGAGCATGGAGAGCTGCAGTCGCGCGACCTTCTCGTCCAGGTGCTTCGGCAGCACGTAGACGCCCACCGGGTACTTCTTGGCCGACGACTGCGCGTCCGTCCACAGCTCGATCTGCGCCATCACCTGGTTGGCGAACGAGCTCGACATCACGTACGACGGGTGGCCCGTGGCGCAACCGAGGTTCACGAGCCGCCCCTCGGCGAGCAGGATGATCCGCTTGCCGTCCGGGAAGATCACGTGGTCCACCTGCGGCTTGATGTTCTCCCACGTCATCGTCTTCAGGCCCGCGACGTCGATCTCGTTGTCGAAGTGGCCGATGTTGCAGACGATCGCGTTGTTCTTCATCCGCTTCATGTGCTCGAGCGTGATGACGTCGATGTTGCCGGTGGCCGTGACGAAGATGTCGGCCTTGTCCGCCGCGTAGTCCATCGTGACGACGCGATAGCCTTCCATCGCGGCCTGCAGCGCGCAGATCGGGTCGATCTCCGCCACCCATACCTGCGCCGACAGCGCGCGCAACGCCTGCGCCGAGCCCTTGCCCACGTCGCCGTAGCCGTTCACCAGCGCGATCTTGCCGGCGACCATCACGTCGGTGGCGCGCTTGATGCCGTCGACCAGCGACTCGCGGCAGCCGTACAGGTTGTCGAACTTGGACTTGGTCACCGAGTCGTTGACGTTGATCGCGGGGAAGCCCAGGCGCCCTTCCTTGTGCATCGTGTACAGACGCTTGACGCCGGTGGTCGTCTCTTCCGTCACGCCCTTGATGTTGGCCTTGATCCGCGAGTAGAACGTCGGGTCGACGTTGAGCCGCTCGGCGATGGCCGCGTACAGCGCGAACTCTTCCTCGTTCGTCGGCTTGGCGATCACCGAGCGATCCTTCTCGGCGACGGTGCCGAGGTGTACGAGCAGCGTGGCGTCGCCGCCATCGTCGAGGATCATGTTGGGCGTCGACACCGGCGACACGCCGTGGCCCCATTCGAAGATCCGGTGCGTGTAGTCCCAGTAGTCCTTGAGCGTCTCGCCCTTGTACGCGAACACCGGCGTGCCGCGCTCGGCGATGGCGGCGGCCGCGTGGTCCTGCGTCGAGTAGATGTTGCACGACGCCCAGCGCACGTCGGCGCCCAGCGCCTGCAGCGTCTCGATCAGCACCGCCGTCTGGATCGTCATGTGCAGCGAGCCGGCGATCCGCGCGCCCTTCAACGGCTGCGACGCGGCGAACTCCTTGCGGATCGCCATCAGCCCCGGCATCTCGGTCTCGGCGATCAGGATTTCCTTGCGGCCCCAGGCGGCCAGCGCAAGGTCGGCGACCTTGAAGTCCTGCACGCCCTTGTCGACAACGTTGTTCATCGCGTCACTCCTTAACGAGCGACCCGGCGCGTCGACGGGGTTTGCCTCGCCGACCGCGCGACAGGTCGCGGTTCAACGAGCGCGGTTGGGGCAGTGGAGCCCGGTGGACGGGCGTCCGCCCCGAGCCTGGGTCGGCGGGTCGCGGCGCCCATCCAGCGGGCCCGCGCGCCGAATTGCAGCGCTCCTCGGGGACGCCGCGATTATACCGGCTTCCGCGCGGGCGGCGGCATGCCGGCGGCGGCGAACAGCGCGTTGGCGAGGCTCGATTCGCGCTTGTAGAAGCCTTCCGTGTGGAAGGTCTCGTCGAGGTGGAAGTGCTCGTAGTCGAGGTGGTGGCAGAACTCGTGGACCAGCGTGCGCAGGAAGCTCCGGAACGCGACGACCTTGCCCTTGGCGGCCGTGCGCATCCACAGCGTGATCGCGGCGGGCGGCGCGTCCTCGCGCGGATCGTAGAGGCCGTGCAGCTCGCCATAATCGTCGGACGGGCGCTGCGCGAGCACGTGGATTCCGAGGGGCGGCACCGCGAAGCCGGCGACGAGTGCATCGGCCAGCGCCTGCGCGGCGATTTCCGCGCCGCGCCGGTCCGCTGCGACGAGCGCCGCTTCCAGCGCCAGCACCGCCGGCGCCGCGGCCACGCCGCCCGGCAGCGCCAGCGCCGTGATGCGGTCGCTTTGCCGGTAGGTCTTCTGCTGCGCGGCCGTGAGCCGCGCGTAGTACGCGAAAGGCATGGGCCTAGCGTGGGGACGGTGCGGCGCGGGCGCAAGCGTTCCCGCGCGGCGTTTTTGGTACGCGGGTCGAAGGCGCGATGCTGCGGCGCGTTACACTGGCGCCCCGTCGCGCCTCGCCCCGAGGCGAAGGATGGTCGATTTCGTGCACTCCCGCCTGCCCCGCTTTCCCCGCGCCGTGCGCATCGCCGCGCTGGCGCTGCCCACGCTCCTGGCCGTGCTCGTCCCTGCGGGCGCCGCGCAGGCCTTCGGCTTCGACGACGTCGAGCGCAAGGCGCGCGCGCTGGCCGCGCAGCCCTACACGCCCAACGCGACGAAGCTGCCGCGCGAATGGCTCGACTGGGACTACGACCAGTACCGCGAGATCCGCTTCCGGCCCGAGCGCGCGCTGTGGCACGCCGAGAAGCTGCCGTTCGAGGTGCAGTTCTTCCATCCCGGCTTCCACTTCGACCGGCCGGTGCACATCAACGAGGTCGTCGGCGACAAGGTGGGCGAAGTCCCCTATGCGCGCGACCAGTTCGACTACGGCCGCGCGCCCGCGGGCAGCACGAGCGTGCGCTTTCCCGGCTTCGCCGGCTTCCGCGTCCACTATGCGATCAACACGCCGAAGTACAAGGATGAGGTGCTGGTGTTCCTCGGCGCGTCCTACTTCCGCGCACTGGGCCGCGGCCAGCGCTACGGGCTGTCCGCCCGCGGCCTCGCCGTGGACACCGCGCTGCAGTCGGGCGAGGAGTTCCCCGCGTTCACCGAGTTCTGGCTCGTGCGGCCGGCGGCCGGCGCCAGCGAGCTCACGATCTACGCGCTGCTCGATTCGCGCCGCGTCACCGGCGCCTACCGCTTCACCCTGCGCCCGGGGACCGATACGATCGTCGACGTCCGCGAGCGCGTGTTCCTGCGCGCGCCGGTGGCCAAGCTCGGCATCGCGCCGCTGACGAGCATGTACCTGTCGGGCAGCACGCAACCGGCCGCGGCCACCGACTACCGCCCGCAGGTGCACGACTCCGACACGCTGTCGATCCAGATGGCGAGCGGCGAGTGGATCGCGCGGCCGCTGACCAACCCGAAGCGCCTGTCGGTGAGCTCGTTCGCGATGACCAATCCCGCGGGCTTCGGCCTGCAGCAGCGCGAGCGCGCGTTCAACCGCTACGAGGACCTGGATGCGCATTACGAAAAGCGGCCCAGCCTGTGGGTGCAGCCGCGGATGAAGTTCGACGCGGGCCGCATCGAGCTCGTGCAGATCCCGACGCCCGACGAGACCAACGACAACGTCGTCGCGTACTGGGTGCCCGCCACGCTGCCCGGCGTGCGCGAGCCGATCGACCACGAGTACCGGCTGCTGTGGCAGATGGACAACGAGATGCGCAGCCCGCAGGCATCGGTGGTGCAGACGCGGCGCGGTCATGCGTACCGGCGCGGCAGCGACGACACGCTCGACTTCGTCGTCGACTTCGCGGGGCCGTCGCTGGCCGCGCTCGCGCCGACCGCGAAGATCGACGCGGTGGTCACCGCGGTGGCGAACGCCGACGTCGTCGAGTCCAGCGTCGTGCGCAACGACGAGACGCGCGGCGCGCGGCTCGTGCTGCGCGTGCGCCGGCCGGACGACGAGAAGCCGCTCGAGTTGCGTGCGTTCCTGCGCAACGCGACCGGCGCGCTGACGGAGACGTGGAGCTACCTGCTCCCGCCCGGGTGAGCGACGCCACGCAGGTGCGGGGTGTCGTCGCGCGCTACCTCGACGCGCTGGGCGTCGCCGGT